>CAIRNX010000025.1 GCA_903880095.1 uncultured Micrococcales bacterium
GCGAATCTCGTTCGGGCTAATCTTTAGATCTGCCATCTCGTTCTTCCTCTTTTTCTTTGCTGCAGCCCTAAGCGAGCTGCATCCTTGCTTGGTTTAGACGGGTAGCAACGCTGCCGTCGATGATCTCTCCGGAAACCTGAACCTTCACGCCACCGAGGACGCTTGGGTCGATCTCCACGTTCAAGTTGAGTTCTTGACCGTAAGTCTTGGCGAGCACCTTTTCGAGGCGCTCGAGCTGAGCTTTTTCTAGTGGAGCTGCCACGGTGATGGTGGCCACCAGGCGCTCGGCAACAGCCGAAACCTGCTTGCCGTAACCCTCAAGCACGAGGCTTAGGCGGCGGTGGCGGGCACCCTCAACTGCGAAACGGACCAAAAGCTCGGTATTAGCCGAAACCTTTTTGCCGGTCAACTTCTTGATTAGCTCAACCTTTGACTCGGTTGAAGCCTGGCGCGAGCTAAAAGCCTGCTGCAGGTCTTCGTCTGAGTCGATTAGTTGCTGAACGCTGAACAATTCACCCTCGAGAGTCGAGAGATCCTTATCGGCAGCGGCAATCGAAGCAACGGTGTAGACACCGAGCTGCTCGAAAGCGGTGACTAGGTCGCCGCCCCTCGACCAGCGCAAGCCAGACAGGGTCTGTGCGAAGGCAACGGCTTCTTTCGAAACCTTCTTGCCGAACACAGCGTTTAGAGCTCCGTGCTTTGCTTTCTCTGCTCCGGAAGGGTCCGAGAGGATGTTGCGCAGCTGAATCGAGGTCGAAAGTGCGACACCGATCGAAAAGAGCTCTTCGGCGAACTTCAGGTCGGCCTTTTTAAGCAGCGGGGTTAGCGCTGCTGTAGCGGCCTGAAGTGCCTGTCTGGTGGAGCTTGCCATTACTTCTTCTTGCCTCCCTCGAGGTCAGAGATGAAGTCGTTGACCACGGCGGTTGCTGTCTTGTCGTTCTGCAGGCTGGCGCCGACAACCTTCGAAGCGAGGTCGATGGCAAGAGTGCCAACCTCGGTGCGAAGAGTTACCAGAGCAGCCTGAACTTCGGCGTCGATCTGAGCCTTGGCGGTTGCAGAAATTCGAGCCTGTTCGGCTTGAGCCTGCTCCTTCGCCTCGGCAATGATCGCCAAACCTTCTACGCGAGCCTGCTCACGCAAGGCTGCTGCCTCGGCGCGAGAGTCCTCTTGTGCCGATGCCATGGCTGCGGTCTGCTTAGCGGCTTCGGCAGAGATGCGCTCTGCCTCGGCTAGGCGACCCTCGATGGCGTCGGTGCGTGCGTCCAAGGTTTTCTTGAAGTTCGGTAGAACTCTGAACCAGAAGAAAGCGAGCAGGATCACGAAAACAACGCTCGACCAAATTAGGTCAGGAGTCGCAGGAACCAAAGGGTTCTGTGTTGTTGCTTCGGTGAAAATGATCCTTGAGATCATGATTTAGATCCGCTCTGGGTTACTGGAAAATGAATGGGGTTGCAATACCGATAAGCGCTAGTGCTTCGGTGAATGCGACACCGATCCACATGGTGACCTGTAGTCGGCCTGCAAGTTCTGGCTGACGAGCGATCGATTCGATGGTCTTCGATACAACTAGACCGACACCGATGCCAGGGCCGATTGCGGCGAGGCCGTAACCGATTGCGCCAAGGTGAGCGATTGCAAGAGCTGATTCTTGAACTGCCATTTTGTGTTTCCCTTCCGAGTTTGAGTTTTAGCGGTTGCTAAAACCCTTAGTGTTCATCTGCCAAGGCCAACTGAATGTAGACCGTTGCCAGAAGTGTGAAAACGTAAGCCTGCAGGAACGCCACCAGGATCTCAAAGAGAGTGAAGACGAAGCCGAACAGGAAGGTTCCTACACCGAACGCCTTGGTGAAACCTTCGACGATCGTTGAGAAGAAGAAGAACTGGGTTGCCGAGAAGCAGAGAACCAGCAGGAGGTGACCAGCAACCATGTTCATCGTGAGACGAAGTGCGAGAGTCACCGGGCGAAGAATGAAAGTAGAAAGAAGCTCGATCAAGAACACGAGCGGCAAGAAGACCTTTGGCACACCGCTAGGTAGCAGCGCGAACTTGAAGAACTTGACGCCGTGCTTCTTGATGCCCGCGTAGATGAAGGTTACGTAGGCCGCAACCGAGAGAACGATTGGCAAGCCAATAACTGAGGTGCCAGCAATGTTGAGGGAAGGAATGATGCCTGTGATGTTCATGCCGAGCACGATGAAGAATGTTGTCGCGAGAAGCGGCAAGAAGCGGTCGCCGTCTTTCTCGCCAAGCTGCTCGTGAGCAATTGATTTGCGCACGAAGTTGAGCGAAATTTCGCCCATGAGCTGAAAACGGCTCGGAACAAACTGCTGATTCTTGTAGGCCTTCTTGAACTTTGAGGTCCAGAGGCTGAAAATCACAAGAAGAAGCACGAGGATCAAGATACGAATCATCATGATTCGGTTCATCTCAAAGATGGTGCCTGGAAACAGCACCGCTTGCGGAAAGAACTCGCCGATTGATGGCGGGTCGAATTGGTCCCCGGACGTGCTTAGTCCTACCGCATTGGCGGCGAGGTTCAAGGCGTTAGATAACAGCACGGGCTCCTAGTTCGGGGCGAGGCAAGATTAGGTCAATCCTAACAATAAACAGGCGGGCTTTTCGGCTGTTTTGGCTAGTTTTCGACTATTGGCATGCGAGCTTTGGTGACAACGAGGGCATCGACAACCAAACTGCCCATGATCGAGGCAATAAGGGTGAAAAACAAGATAGGCCCATTGATCTCCTTGACGCCGAGAAGCAGTTTTACCAAGACGATAAACAGCACCAATTTGACTAGCCAGGTGCCCATCACAACACCGAAGAAACCGCCCACTGAAAGCTTCGCACCGAGCCAAACGGTTGTTGCGGTTAGCGTAACGAATAACAGGGTCATGGCGGCACCGATTAGCGCGCTAAAAAGACCAGGCGTGCCGGCAACGAGTGAGCCGACGAGGCCGCCAATCACCGCGATACCGGCAATCAAAATGCTTCCTCGGCTTATTACCTTCTTGAAGATGGTTCCCGGGTTATCAAACTTCATCTGATTGCCTTTCGCTTCATGAGCGGTTTTAGTGTGTAGCCCATGCAGGCAATGAAGCCGAACACGAAAAACAGGGCGACGGCCCACATCGGCATGAAGAACATCAGAAGGCATGAGATCGAGATCAACGCAGTCCACGAATAGAAAACTAGGACCGTACCAAGGTGACCGTGGCCGAAGTCTTGCAGCCTGTGGTGAAGATGCTTGCGGTCGGCGGTGAAAGGCGACTTGCCGGCACGGAGCCGACGGACAACGGCGAGGGTGAAGTCGAGTAGCGGCACCATGATGATGGCTAGGGGCAAAATTAGCGGCATGAGAGCGGGTATCGCCTGGCTGTCACTCACCGTAGCCGGGTCGATCTGACCCGTCACAGAAAGCGCACCAGCTGTCATCAGAAGCCCGAGCAATAGGGCTCCGGAGTCGCCCATGAAGATTTTGGCCCGGTGCCAGTTGAGTGGCAAGAAGCCAAGGCACATGCCCATCACGATTGCCGAGACCATTGAACCGAGATTGAAGTAGTTCGTTGGGTCTGTTCGCTGGGCAAGCAGATAGGTGTAGATGAAGAACACGGTGGTGCCGATCAGCACGACGCCCGCCACCAGGCCGTCCAAGCCATCAATGAAGTTGACCGCGTTCATGATCAGAACGGTTAGAAAAACACTCACCACGAAAGACATTCCGAACGAGGCAATGGTCACTCCCCCAATTGGCAGCGACACAATCTGAACGCCCTGCCAAGACATGAAACCGGCGGCGATGAACTGACCGGCAAGTTTGAGCGTCCAGTCGAGGTCGTAAAGGTCGTCGAGCAGGCCGAGCACCGAGATGAAGGTGGCAGAGGCCAAAATCGCGATAATTGGCATCGGCGAATCGAAAACCGACCTAAACCAGCCAAAAGAAGCGGCGGTAATTGTGCCAACCAAAAGCCCGACAAGCATCGCCAAGCCACCCAGTCGCGGTGTCGGTGTGGTGTGGGCATCACGAGCACGAATCTCTGGGTAGATCTTGTATTTCAGTGCCAGTTTCAAAACGGCCCATGTTGAGCCGAAGGTGACTATTGCCGTGACGAGAGCGATTAGCAGATATGCGCGCACTAGTCTTCGCTCAAATCTTCGCCGAGAAGCTCTGCAAGCTCGTCACGTTTGACGGCGCCTTCGCGCACGATTCTCACCTTTGCACCGGTCAAATCAAGAATCGTCGAGGCTACGCCAAGCTCGGCATCGCCGGCATCGAGGTAGACGGCAACCTTTTCGCCTAGGTAATCGTCGGCCTGCTTTGCGGTTGTAGCCGCTGGTTCGCCGGTGAGGTTGGCACTCGAAACTGCGAGCGGGCCCGACTCGGCTAGCAACGCAAGGGTGATCTTTTGATTTGGCACTCTGAGCGCAACCGTGCCTTTGGTCTCGCCAAGATCCCACTGCAGCGAAGGTTGAGCGCGAAGAATGATGGTGAGCGGGCCTGGCCAGTATTTTTCAGCCAGTTTCAGGGCAAGGTCTGGCACCGATTCGGCAAGTGCATAGAGAGAGTCAACGTTAGGTATCAGAACAGGTGGTGGTGATTGACGACCGCGGCCCTTGGCGTCGAGCAGTGCCTGCACGGCATCGGCGCTAAACGCATCGGCGGCAAGCCCGTAAACGGTGTCGGTAGGCACCACAACTAGCTCGCCCTTGGCTAGAGCCTGCTTCGCTTTGCGCATGCCTTCGAGAAGACTCGTGTCTACCGAGCAATCGAAAACCGAACCCATAGACACCTCCTCGAGCTACTTGATAGCGGTGACCGCGCGCGGCCTGCCATTGAAATCCTTGTGGTCGACGACTTCTCGCCACCCATCAGCCAATAGTAGTTGAACCACCGCTTCGCTCTGCATGTCGGCGTGCTCCATGGCTACTGTGCCTCCAGGCACCAAGAGTTCGAGTGCGCGCTTCGAGATCACTCGAATCAGGTCTAGGCCGTCATCTCCCGAATAGAGCGCAAGCGCTGGGTCGTGTAACGCAACCTCCGGGTAGATCGGTACCATCTCGGCAGGGATGTATGGCGGGTTGGAGACAACCACCTGCACCTGACCGTTCAGTTCTTGAAAAGCGTCGGACGCATCGCCGAGAATCACTGTGGCGTGTGGTGCGAGTGCGGCGTAATTCGCTTCCGTGTAACCAAAGGCGTCTTCGGATTTTTCGACCGCAAAAACCTTGGCGCTTGCCAGTTCGGTGGCGATGGCAATGCCGATCGCTCCAGAGCCGGCGCAAAGGTCGATGACGCTTGGGTTGTCAAACTTTGCGGCGGCATCGAGCGCGAGCTGGGTTAGTAGCTCGGTTTCTGGCCGAGGTACAAAGACGCCCTTGCCCACCTTGAGTGTTAGGTTGCGAAAATACGCTTCGCCGGTGAGGTGTTGAAGAGGCTCGCGAGCGGCACGTCGCGCAAAAAGTTCATCGATTTGCGAAGAATCTTTGACAGACTCCCCCATGATCACCTTTGATTGAAGTTCACCGCGACTCAAACCCAAAACGTGAGCGACGATAAGTTCAGAGTCAACAAGCGAAGACTCGATGCCGGCTGCCTCAAAGGCCTGTTTACCCCGAGCGATTAGGTCGGAGAGCAACATTTAAGAGTTGCCCAGCGCGGCTAGGCGGGCCTCTTCATCGGTCTGAATAGCCGACTGCACGACCGGCTCGAGGGCGCCGTCCATGACCTGGTCGAGGTTGTAAGACTTGTAGCCGGTGCGGTGATCGGCGATGCGGTTTTCAGGGAAGTTGTAGGTGCGAATGCGCTCGGAGCGGTCGACCGACTTGACCTGTGACTTGCGCGCTGCGCTGAGTTCGGCCTCGAGGGCCTCCTGCTGAGCCGCCAAGATTCGAGCACGAAGAACACGCATGGCTGCTTCGCGGTTTTGCAGCTGAGACTTTTCGTTTTGCATCGCCACGGTGATGCCGGTGGGCAAGTGTGTGATGCGAACGGCTGAGTCTGTGGTGTTGACCGACTGGCCACCAGGACCCGACGAACGGTAGACGTCGATACGAAGATCGTTCTGCTGAATCTCAACTTCTTCTGGCTCGTCAACTTCAGGGAACACTAGAACACCGGCTGCAGAGGTATGGATTCTTCCTTGAGTTTCGGTGACCGGAACACGCTGAACTCGGTGCACGCCACCCTCGTACTTGAGGTGAGCCCAAACTCCCTGAGCTGGGTCGGTGGTGTTTGCCTTGATCGCGAGCTGCACATCTTTGTAGCCACCGAGGTCGCTCTCGTTTTTGTCGAGAATTTCGGTCTTCCAACCCTTTGAGTTGGCGTATTGGATGTACATGCGAAGAAGATCTGCCGCGAAAAGCGCAGACTCTGCACCACCTTCACCAGCCTTGATTTCCATGATCACGTCACGGCCATCGTCTGGGTCGCGAGGAATCAGTAGTCGGCGAAGTTTTTCGGTTGCGGTAACCAGCTTCTCTTCGAGAGCCGGAACCTCTTCAGCGAACGCTTCGTCCTCTTTGGCAAGTTCTTTTGCAGCGGCTAGGTCATCGGTTAGGTGATTCAAACCGTTGTAAGCAGCGACAATCGCGCTCAACTCCGCGTAGCGGCGGTTGAGCTTCTTTGCCAAGCCAGGGTTAGCGTGCACCGAGGAATCGCTGAGCTGAACTTGCAGCTCGGCGTGCTCGGCAAGAAGAGGCGCTACCGAGTCGAGCATTTACTCTCCGTCAGAACCGGCAGGTACTGGCATCGACTTCTGAACCTGCATTAGGAACTCAACGTTGCTCTGGGTGTCCTTTAGGCGGTTCAGCACGAGCTCTAGAGCCTGCTGAGTTTCGAGGCCTGCGAGTGCGCGACGAAGCTTCCAGACAATCTTGGTTTCGTCTGGGCTCATTAGCATCTCTTCGCGTCGGGTACCCGAAGCGTTGACATCTACTGCAGGGAAGATTCGCTTGTCGGCGAGCTGGCGCGAGAGGCGAAGCTCCATGTTGCCGGTTCCCTTGAATTCTTCGAAGATAACCTCGTCCATCTTCGAACCGGTCTCAACGAGAGCGGTTGCCAAGATGGTGAGCGAGCCGCCATCTTCGATGTTTCGAGCAGCACCGAAGAAGCGCTTTGGTGGGTAAAGCGCCGACGAGTCGACACCACCCGAGAGAATACGGCCAGACGCTGGGGCACTCAGGTTGTATGCGCGACCGAGACGGGTGATCGAGTCGAGTAGAACGACAACGTCGTGACCAAGCTCAACCAAACGCTTTGCGCGCTCGATAGCCAACTCGGCAACGGTGGTGTGGTCTTCGGCAGGGCGGTCGAAGGTTGAGGCAATAACCTCACCCTTCACGGTGCGCTGCATGTCGGTAACTTCTTCAGGGCGCTCATCGACGAGAACAACCATGAGGTGAACCTCTGGGTTGTTCTGGGCAATCGAGTTTGCGATTGCCTGAAGAACGAGAGTCTTACCTGCCTTTGGCGGCGAAACGATCAGACCGCGCTGACCCTTACCGATTGGCGAAACCAAGTCGATGATTCGGGTCGAAAGCTTGTTCTGCTCGGTCTCTAGGCGCAGACGGGTCTGTGGGTAGAGAGGGGTCAACTTGCCGAACTCCACGCGGGCCTGGGCCTGCTCGATGGTCTGGCCGTTGATTGAGTCGATTCGAACGATCGCGTTGAACTTCTGGCGACCCTGGCCTTCGCCTTCTTTTGGCTGGCGAATAGCGCCAACTACTGCGTCACCCTTGCGCAGACCGTACTTCTTTACCTGACCGAGTGAAACGTAAACGTCGTTCGGGCCCGGCAGGTAGCCAGAGGTGCGAACGAAGGCGTAGTTGTCTAGGACGTCGAGAATACCGGCCACTGGAACGAGGACGTCATCTGGTGAGATCTCTGGCTCGGCCTCTTCGCGGTCGCGGTCACGATCGCGGTAGTTGCCGCCGCCACCGTTGCGGTTGCGATCACGATCACCGCGGTTGCGGTTACGGTTGCGGTTACGGTTACGGTTGTTGCCGCCCGAACGCTCGTCGTCACGCTCTGGGCGCTCTGAACGCTCGCGCTGTGGGCGATCTTCGCGCTGCTCTGAGCCTTCAGACTTTTCGGCTGAAGCTGGCTTCTCGGCCTTTGGTGCTTCTGAGCCTTCGGTTGCTGGCTTTGCGCTGCGAGTGCGACGCTTTGGCGCCTCGCTCGAAGCTGCTGATTCGGTGCTTGTTGATTCGGTTGCAGGCTTTGCTTCTGCAGTTACGCGGCGGCGTTTTGCCGGCGTAGTCTCTTGGATTTCATCCATGTTTTTGTTTTGTCTCTTTCTGGAGATTATGCGCGACCGCTGAATCTTTTTGAGGCGGTCACTGTTCTCTCGCTTTAGATTCGCGAGGGGCTGCACAAGCGCTGATGCGACTTATTTGTGCTGCGTAATAACAGTAGCACCTTTGAAGTCAACAGCCAAAAGCAACGCCTGCCATTGTGGATACTTTTCGGCGGCAAGTTTCGCCGCTTCGAGGCGTTCGGCCGGGTCGCTGGCCAGGACGAGCACAGATGGACCAGCGCCAGAAACAACTGCTGCGTGGCCATGCGAGCGCATCAACTGAATCAGAGCATAGGTTTCTGGCATGGCTTCGGCACGGTAGTCCTGGTGCAGTTTGTCTTCGGTGGCGGCCATCATGAGCTCGGGGCTCTGGGTGAGGGCGGCAATAAGCAGCGCAGAACGCGACACGTTGAACACCGCGTCGTCGTGCGGAACCGAGTCTGGTTGAAGCGAACGAGCCAGTGCCGTAGACATCTTGTTTGCCGGCACGAGCTCGAGTGGCGAAACACCTCGGTGAACGAACAGCTTTTTGTGATGTGGGCCGAACTCGTCTTCCCAGGCAATGGTCAAGCCACCGAAAAGCGCTGGCGCCACGTTGTCTGGGTGACCTTCGAGTTCGGTTGCGATGTCGAGCAGCTCGCCAGATGAGATCTCGACGATTCCTTCAAGCAAGCCCTTGGCAGCCATAATTCCGCTGACCACTGCAGCGCCAGATGAACCCATGCCGCGGCCGTGAGGAATCACGTTGTGGGCGGTGAGCTTGAGGCCTGGTAGCGGCTGCTTGAAGCGATCAAAGACGTAGGCAATAGTTTTGGCAACCAGGTTGGTTCCGTCGGTTGGCACCTCGCCGGCACCTTCGCCGTGCACCTCAACGAAGATTTCGTTACCGACTACGGCCTCAACCTGTAGCTCGTCGTAAAACGAGAGAGCCATTCCGAGCGTGTCAAAACCAGGGCCGAGGTTGGCCGAAGTGGCCGGAACCTTGACGCTGACTACGCGACCAATGATTGACATCAGGCTAGGCCAAGTCTTTCTGCCACTTCTTCGGCACGATTCGAAACAGATTGCGGCTGAATCTCGTTGCCGTTTTCGTCTTTGAGCGCCCACAGGGCGTCCTTGAGCCCGTGACCGGTGACCGTGACGACGATTACCGAGCCTGCAGGTACCTTGCCGGCACGAGCCTGCTTCAAAAGCCCAGCCGCACCCGTTGCCGATGAAGGTTCGACGAAGACGCCAACCTCCTGAGACAAGAAGCGGTGCATCCAGAGGATCTCTTCGTCGGTGACCGAGCCGAACATGCCCTCTGAGCACTCGCGTGCGCTCAAGGCGAGTTCGTAAGACGCTGGGTTACCGATTCGAATGGCTGTTGCTATGGTCTCAGGGTTGCGAACGGGGGTGCCGTAGACGAACGGGGCTGACCCGTCGGCCTGAAAGCCCCACATCTGCGGAACCTTCTTGATTACACCGAGGTTGAACTCTTCTAGGTAGCCCTTGAAGTAGGCCGAGTAGTTGCCGGCGTTACCAACGGGTAGCACGTGAATGTCTGGTGCGCGCTCAAGGCGCTCCACGACCTCGAAGGCACCGGTCTTCTGACCCTCGATGCGGTCTGGGTTAACCGAGTTGACCAGGTGAACCGGGTAGTTCTCTGAAAGGTCGCGAGCTAGGTCGAGGCAGTCATCGAAGTTTCCTTGAACCTGCAAAATCTGCGCCTTGTGGGCAACCGCTTGCGAGAGCTTGCCGAGCGCAATCTTGCCTTCTGGCACAAGCACTACCGACTGAATGCCGGCGGCAGCAGCGTAAGCGGCAGCCGAGGCTGAGGTGTTTCCGGTCGATGCACAGATGACAGCTTTGGCTCCGTGACCAACGGCCTTAGAAACAGCCATCGTCATGCCGCGGTCTTTGAACGAACCGGTCGGGTTCATGCCCTCAACCTTTAGGTAAACCTCGGCAGCACCAACAAGCTTGGCCAGCGCAGGTGCCTCAACGAGTGGGGTGCCACCTTCGCCAAGAGTGATGATTGGGCACGACGAGTCGATGTCGAGTCTGTCGATGTATTCGCGAATTACTCCGCGCCACTGGTGAGCCATTAGATGCCTTCCACTCTGATAACTGAGGTGATCGACTCGACGGCGTCGCTGGCGGCGAGAGCTGTTACAACTGATTGAAGTGAGGCTTCGGTTGCCTCGTGAGTACCAACCATAAGGGTGGCGGTTTTGCGCGGGTTAATCGACTGCTCAACGGTTTCAACCGAAACACCCTGATCGGCAAATGTTGCCGCGATAGAAGCAAGCACACCGGGCTGGTCTTTTGCTTCGAGAGTGATCTGGTAGCGAGTGTGAACACGGTCGATTGGCAAGACCTCGAGGTCGGCGTGAACCGAATCGGCGAGGCCAGGGCCACCGGCGACGTGACGTTTGGCGGCCGAAACGAGGTCACCGAGAACAGCTGATGCGGTCTGCGTGCCGCCGGCACCCGAACCGTAGAACATCAGTGCGCCGGCTGCCTCAGCCTCAACGAATACGGCATTGAATGCTCCACGAACTGCGGAAAGTGGGTGTTCGCGAGGAATCAGTGCCGGGTAAACGCGAGCCGAGACGCCCTCTTCCAGGCGCTCGCAAATGGCTAGAAGTTTGATTACGTAACCGTTTTCTTTGGCGGCTGTCATCTGTTCGCGAGTGATCTTGGTGATGCCCTCGCGATAAACGTTTTCGAGCGGCACCTCGGTGTGAAATGCGAGCGATGCCAAAATCGCAACCTTCTGTGCCGCGTCGTAACCCTCGACATCCATGCTCGGGTCGGCCTCTAGGTAGCCGAGGTCGGTGGCCTCAACCATTGCCTCCTCGAGCGAAAGCCCGGCGTTGTCCATGCGGTCAAGAATGTAGTTCGTCGAGCCATTGACGATGCCCATGATTCGAGTGACCTTGTCTCCGGCGAGCGACTCGCGCAACGGTCGAATGATTGGAATCGCGGCGGCGACGGCAGCCTCAAAATAAAGCTGCGCACCAACCTGTTCGGCTGCATCAAAAAGCTCGGTGCCGTGGGTTGCCAGAAGATACTTGTTTGCGGTGATCACGTCTGAGCCAGAGTTCAATGCCTGAAGAATGTAGGTGCGAGCCGGCTCTAGGCCGCCCATGACCTCGATAACGATGTCTGCGCCGAGAATCAGAGTTTCGGCATCGGTGGTTAGCAGTTCTGCCGGAACACCCTCTGGACGCTTGGCGTTGATGTCACGCACGGCGATGCCGGTAAGTTCTAGTTCTGCTCCAACACGAGCAGCAAGTTCGTCTTTGTTTTCAAGAAGAAGCCTGGCAACCTGAGCGCCAACAGAACCCGCTCCAAGTAGGGCGATGCGTAGGGGTCGGTATTCGATCAATATGAGTCCTTATTCGCGGAGGCAAATTTGTCGTGTAGATCGACGTCTCTGTCGAAAAGGTCGGCTTCGGTTTCGCCTCGCACAATCAATCGTGCCTTACCCGAGCGTACCGCCACAACAGGCGGGCGGGTCAGATAGTTGTAGTTGTTTGAGAGCGAGAAACAATAGGCGCCCGTTGCGGCCACCACTAGGGTGTCTCCGTTTAAGACATCTTTTGGCAAGTAATCGTCGCGCACCACGATGTCGCCGCTCTCGCAGTGCCGCCCGACAACCCGAACAAGGGCTTGATCGGCACTCGAAACACGTGAAGCCAAGCGAACGGTGTATGCCGCCTCGTAAAGGGCCGTGCGCATGTTGTCGCTCATACCGCCGTCTATGCTCACGTATTTGCGCACAGAGCCTTCGACGTTGACGTCCTTGATGGTTCCGACCGTATAAAGTGTCACTCCTGCTGGGCCAGCGATTGAACGACCCGGCTCGAAGGCGAGTGTTGGCACCGAGATGCCGTGCTCAATGCATGCCGCAGCAACCGCATCGGCAATCTGGCTGGCGAACTCGCCGATTTCGGGTGCATCGTCTGACTCGACATAGTTGATGCCGAAACCGCCGCCGAGGTTGAGCTCAGGAACTGGGCCGCTGTTTAGAAGTTCTGCGTGAAGCTTCACCAAACGCTTTGCTGCCTCGGCGAAACCTTCGACCGCGAAAATTTGCGAGCCGATATGCGAGTGCAGACCTAAGAATTCAAGGTTGCTGCTCTCTCTAATCTTGGCGACCAACGCAGGGACGTCAGAAATTGAAATGCCAAACTTTTGATCTTCTCGAGCGGTAGCCAAAAACTCGTGGGTGTGGGCGTGAACACCGGTGTTGACGCGAATGCGAACCGGTTGAACCTTCTCTTGTGCGCCAGCGGCAGCCGCAATGCGCTCAATCTCGATTTCGCTGTCGACGACGATCGCTCCAACGCCGGCCGAAACCGCGCGACCAATCTCGGTCAAGGACTTGTTGTTACCGTGGAGCCCGATGCGCTTAGGGTCTATTCCCGAGGCGAGCGCGAGCGCAAGCTCGCCTGCGGAGGCAACGTCGACATTGAGGCCAAGTTCGTCGATCCAGCGCACAACTGCGCCAGCCAAGAGAACCTTGCCTGCGTAGTAAACCTTGGCGGTCGAGCCGATTCTGACGGCTGCGTCTTCGAAAGCCTTTTGCACCGACTTGGCTCTGGCACGGAATTCGTCTTCGTCAATCACATAAAGCGGAGTGCCGAACTGTGAAGTGAGTTCACTGACCGGGACTCCCCCGATTTCGAGTTCGCCGTTCGCGGTGCGGCGAGAATCACGTGGCCAGATCGTTGCCGGAAACGCATTTGCGTCTTTCGGCTCCTTCAGCCACTCAGGTGCGAGTTTGTTCCCCATGGTTACATCCGTTCTGGGGCCGAAACGCCCAAGAGTCCTAAGCCGTTTCGCAGCACAACCCCGGCGGCTTCGTTGAGCCAGAGGCGGGTGCGGTGAATGGTTTCTACTTCGCCACCCGAAAGCGGGGTGACGCGGCAATTGTCGTACCAGCGGTGGTAGGCGCCGGCGACCTCTTCGAGGTAGCGTGCGACTCTGTGTGGCTCTTTGAACTCAGCCGAAAGCGCGGTTACTCGCGGGTATTCGATCAACTTGGCTAGCAACTCTTCTTCGCTTACGTGGCTTAGTAGCGCCGGCTCAAACTCGCAGTTGTCGACACCGAGACTCGCGGCGTTCACGGCGACTTGCTTGGTGCGAGCGTGTGCGTACTGAACGTAGAAGACCGGGTTGTCGTTGGTCTTCTTCTCGAGCAAGGCCAAGTCGATGTCGACCATCGAGTTGATTGACGAGCGGACGAGCGCGTAACGCGCAGCATCGACACCGACGATATCAACGAGGTCTTCCATAGTCACAACGGTTCCGGCGCGCTTAGACATTCGAACAGGTTCACCATCGCGAACTAGGTTCACCAGTTGACCAATCATGATTTCGAGGTTTACGCCAGGTTCGTCGCCAAATGCAGCACACATTGCCATCATCCGGTTCACGTAACCGTGGTGGTCTGCGCCAAGCATATAAATGCATCGATCGAATCCGCGTGAGCGCTTGTCTAGGTAGTAGGCAAGGTCGCCGGCAATGTAAGCGGCTTCGCCGTCAGACTTGATAATCACACGGTCGCGGTCATCGCCAAACGTGGTCGAGCGCAGCCAGGTCGCGCCGTCTTCTTCGAAGATGTGGCCGAGTTCGCGCAGGCGATTTATTGCTTTTTGAACAGCGCCAGACTCATAAAGCGAGTTTTCGTGAAAGAAGACGTCGAAGTCGACACCGAATTCGTGCAATGAGCTTCTGATCTCACCAAACATGAGGTCAACACCTGCGGCACGAAAGGCCTCTTGTGCCTCTTCATCTGGCATAGCAAGAATGTCTTCTGCTGTTCCGGCTAGGACGGCAGATGCGATCTGATCGATGTAAGCACCGGCGTAGCCGTCTTCTGGTGCCGGTTGCTTTCGAGCGGCGGCAAGCAACGAACGGGCGAAACGGTCAATCTGGGCGCCGTGATCGTTGAAGTAATACTCGCGAGTGACCTCAGCGCCTTGAGCCTGAAGGACTCGAGCGAGGCTGTCACCAACAGCAGCCCAACGGGTGCCTCCGATGTGAATCGGGCCAGTCGGATTAGCCGAAACGAACTCGAGGTTCATCTTTAGACCCTTTAGAGCGTCACCAACGCCAAACGAAGCGCCAGCTTCGACAACCTGCTTGGCAATCGATCCAGCGGCTCCAGCCGAAAGGGTGATGTTGATAAAGCCAGGGCCGGCAATGTCAACTTTTTCGATTCCGTCGACCGAGCTGAGGGCGGGGGCTAAAAGCTCAGCGAATTCGCGAGGCTTTAGGCCAGCTTTGCCCGCGTACTGCATGGCGACGTTTGTTGCCCAGTCGCCGTGATCGCGGCTCTTCGGGCGCTCGACTACGACTTCACCGAGCTCAAAGGCTGCGAGCGAGCCGCTTGCAACGAGTTCGTTGAGAACGCGTGCAATCGCGGCTGAGAGGTCTGTAGGAGTCAATTTTTGCCCTAATCGGGTGGTGTTTGGCGGCCTTGTCAATTCTACTCGTTTGAGGCTGATGCCCTGTAACCTAGGGATTACCCCTAGGCCCCTATAGCTCAGGGGATAGAGCGTCGCCCTCCGGAGGCGAAAGCGCAGGTTCGAATCCTGCTAGGGGCGCATGATCGATCTATCATTTCTAAACACCCTCGGGCCTTTAGGTCTACTCGTCGCTGGCCTTATGGTTTTCGCCGAAACGGGTCTCTTGGTTGGCTTCTTCTTGCCGGGCGATTCGCTCCTTTTTTTGGTTGGCCTCAACCTCGGGAGCATCTGGCAGGACGTGCCGATCTGGGTGGCCTGCCTTGCAATTTCGGTTGCCGGCCTGGCCGGTGACCAGACCGGTTACTGGATTGGGCGACGCCTTGGTCCGGCAGTTTTCACCCGCCCAAACTCCAAATTCTTCAGTCAAAAAAACGTTGAGCGCGCTCACAACTTTTTCGAGCGTTACGGTTCGAAGGCCGTGATCTTGGCGCACTTCGTGCCAGTTATGCGCACATTTGTGCCAGTTGCTGCCGGCGTTGGCGAGATGTCTTGGCGCAAATTCACCACATACAACTTGATTGGCGTGCTCGGCTGGGGAACCGGAGTGACACTGCTTGGTTATTTCTTGGGTGGCATCAAGTTTGTGAGCGACCACGTTACCTACGTGACGATCGCGTTTATTCTGATCTCTTTTATCCCGCTGGCTCTAGAGGTTTTCAAGGCCTTGCGCAACAAGAAACGCGCTTAGCTGAGCCAGGGCTTGGGCTCGGTGGCTGTAGGCGTTTTTTAGCTGAGGCTCGAGTTCTGCCGAGGTGACCTCAAAACCCTCTGGAATGAAAACTGGGTCGTAGCCGTGGCCGTTGGTCCCGCGCTCTTCGGTTGCTATCGAGCCGCTCCAAATACCGGTGAATGATGCTTCGCCATTTGGCCCGACAAGCGCAAGCGTGCAAATGAACGCTGCCGCGCGATGATCGGGGGCGATATCTTTCAACTGAGCCAAAAGAAGTCTGCGATTTGCCACGTTGTCGCGGCCGCCCGCCCAAATGGCGGTGAAGATGCCAGGCGAACCGCCTAGGACTTCAACGGCGAGACCTGAATCATCGGCGATGCTAGGAAGACCAGTGTGTTCGAAGGCAGCCTTGGCCTTGATCATTGCGTTTTCGAGAAAGCTCAAACCGTCTTCAACCGGCTCTGGACCGTCATAACCAACGAGTTCGAGGCCAGGAACCTGGGCTTCGAGAATGGCGCGAAGCTCTTCAACCTTGCCCTGATTGTGGGTGGCCAGAACTAGCTTCATGCCAGTGCCGCCGCCTGAATTTCCTTGAGGTCGGCGTTGCCCTTGAGAGCTAGGTCAAGCAGAGCATTCAACTCATCGCGGTTGAATGGGGCACCCTCAGCCGTGCCCTGCACCTCAACAAAGTGACCCGCACCGGTGACGACAACATTCATGTCGGTCTCGGCACGGACGTCCTCGGTGTAAGCCAGGTCGAGAAAGGGCACACCGTCGATGATGCCGACCGAAATGGCTGAAACGCTGTCTTTTAGTGGCTCGCTTCGCTTTGGAATAAAGCCTTGCTCCTTGCCCCAGGCGATTGCGTCGGCAAGAGCAACGTATGCGCCAGTGATCGCCGCGGTGCGAGTGCCGCCGTCAGCCTGCAAAACATCACAGTCGATAACGATCGTGTTTTCGCCCAAGCCCTTCACGTCTACGATTGCTCGAAGGCTTCGACCAATCAGGCGCGAAATCTCGTGTGTGCGGCCACCCTGCTTACCCTTGACCGATTCGCGGTCGCTGCGGGTGTGAGTTGCGCGTGGGAGCATCGAATATTCGGCGGTCACCCAGCCCTCACCCGAGCCAGTCTTCCAGCGCGGAACCCCCGATGTGAACGATGCCGTGCAAAGAACTTTGGTTGAACCAAATGTGATTAGTGCGCTGCCCTCGGCGTGTTCGCTCCAACCGCGTTCGATGGTTACTTTGCGAAGCTGGTCTGAGGTGCGTCCGTCTACACGGGTCATGGTTCTCCTTAAATGTTGAGGCTCTCGACCGAGTTAACCTCGGGCCCGAGAAAACGACGAGCGAGACGCCCGAACGAAGCTGTTTCGCCGGTTGCCTGAAACCGGTAGTTCGGCTTTTCAACCGAATTGCGAAGAATGTTGTGCGCGACAAGCGTGCGGTAGACGTCTTTTGCGGTTTCTTCGGCGCTAGAAACCAGCGTGACATCTTCACCCATCACATAGGAGATGGCACCGGTTAGCAGCGGGTAGTGCGTGCAGCCGAGAACCAGGGTGTCTACCCCCGCGGCTTTGATCGGAGCGAGGTACTCCTCGGCGGCCTTCAGCAGTTCTGGGCCCGAGGTGATGCCTCTCTCAACAAACTCAACAAACCTTGGGCAGGCGGCAGACTCGATCTGCACGTCAACTGCCGCCGCGAAGGCGTCGTCGTAGGCGCGCGAGGTTACTGTTGCGTTTGTGCCAATCACACCGATTTTGCGATTGCGAGTTGCTGCGACAGCGCGCCTAACAGCCGGCTGAATAACCTCGACCACTGGGATTCCGCGGCCTGCCGTGTAGCGTTCGCGAGCGTCGCGCAGCACGGCTGCCGATGCCGAGTTGCATGCGATTACTAGGAGCTTCACACCTTCATCGACCAAGCGATCCATAACGTCAAGTGCTAGTTCGCGCACCTCTGGGATGCTCTTTGGGCCGTATGGGCTGTTGGCGGTATCGCCTACGTAGATGATGCTTTCGTTAGGCAGCTGGTCGATGATCGCACGGGCGACGGTGAGCCCACCGACTCCCGAATCAAAAATGCCTATTGGCGCGTCATTCACGGGGTTCAGTTTATTCTTTGCCGTCTTGAGGTTCGCGCAAGCCGTCATAGATCTCTTGACATTCAGGGCAAACAGGAAACTTCTGAGGGTCGCGATTAGGCACCCAAACTTTGCCACAGAGAGCGATTACCGGTGTTCCCATAACTGCCGACTCGACAATCTTTTCTTTTCGCACGTAGTGCGAATAACGCTCGTGATCGCCTGGTTCAACCTGCTCTGCGGTTACCTCTTCGAGGAGGCTGCCGGTTTGTTCGCTCACTTTGCCGCCTTGCGCACTGCCTCTGCCACTCGCGAGGTGACGTCTGGGTGAAAAACGCTCGGGACGATGTAGCTGGCATTTAGTTCGCCCGGCTCAACACACGAGGCAAGTGCGGTTGCCGCGGCGAGCAACATCTTCTCGGTGATTACGTTAGAGCCCGCATCGAGAAGTCCCCTGAAGAAGCCAGGGAAGGCTAGAACATTGTTGATCTGGTTCGGAAAATCACTTCGACCGGTCGCCACAACGGCAGCGTGCTTGGCCGCGAGACTCGGCTCGATCTCGGGGTTCGGGTTGGCAAGTGCAAAGACAATCGCACCGGCTGCCATCTTTGCGATGTCGTGCTCGTCGAGGAGATTGCCAGCAGAGACCCCAATAAACACATCTGCGCCAACAATAGCTTCTTTGAGTGTGCCAGAGAACTTCGCCGAGTTGGTGTGCTCGGCAACCCATTCGAGGGTGCTGCCGGGTTCGATGTCTTCACGGCCTTCGACCACGACACCTTTTTGATCTGCAATCGTTGCGTGCTTGACGCCAGCCGCGAAAAGAAGTTTCAGAACCGCTGTTCCGGCAGCTCCGGCGCCAGACATTACCAGCTTGACGTCGCCAATTTCTTTGCCAACAACCTTTAGGGCGTTGCGAAGCGCAGCGACTACGACAATCGCAGTGCCGTGCTGGTCGTCATGAAATACGGGGATGTCGAGTTCTTCGCGAAGCCTTGCCTCAATTTCGAAGCAGCGCGGAGCAGAGATGTCTTCAAGGTTGATACCGGCGAACCCGGGCGCGATTGCCTTCACCGTGCGCACGATTTCGTCGGTGTCTTGGGTGTCAAGGCAGATCGGGAACGCGTCGATGTCGGCAAAACGCTTGAACAGCGCGGCTTTGCCCTCCATCACAGGCAAAGCAGCGAGCGGGCCGATGTTGCCAAGACCCAGAACAGCCGAGCCGTCGGTTACCACAGCAATAGTGTTTCGCTTGATTGTCAGACGGCGAGCATCGCTCGGATCTTTGACAATTGCCTCACAGATTCGGGCGACGCCAGGGGTGTAGATAAGTGAAAGGTCGTCTCGGTTTCGAATCGGCAGTTTGGATTCTATTGTGAGCTTGCCGCCAAGGTGGGCGAGAAATGTTCGGTCAGAGACCTTGCCGACGACAACGCCTTCGATGCCTTTTAGTCGGTCGACGATGTCTTCGGCATGCTCCGAGTTGCGAGTCGCGCATGTTACGTCGACGCGCACTCGATCTGAGTCTGAGTGGTTTACGTCGAGAGCTGTGACGATACCGCCAGAGGCCTCGATCGCACTGGTCAGCTCGCTAACCGTGGTTGGCTTAGCCGGCGCCTCGAGGCGCATGGTAATTGAATATTGAACCGAAGGCGCCGTTGACATATCTTCAGTCTGCCAGAGTTACCGCTACTTTGCGTTAGCGGCATCTCCGAGGGTTACATCAAGAGTCAATTCTTGACCTCCGCGAACTACAACAATCGTTGCTTTAGCTTTGGCCTTTTCTAAGCGCACCGCGGCGGTTAGATCTGAGGCAGAGGTGATTGTCTGATCATTGAACTTCACCACAACATCCCCAGCTTTGAGCCCGCCCTTTTCGGCAGCGCCACCAGCCGTGAGTTTCACGATTTTGGCGCCATCCGAGAAAGCTGCACTTGAATTGCTCGAAACGGCATCGCTTACTAGAGCGCCAAGCAGGCCGTGGCTTGCCTTACCAGACTTGATCAATTCGTCTGAGATTCGCTTGGCGATATTGGACGGAATCGAGAAGCCGACACCGATGCTGCCAGACTGGGTTCCTGCGGTGTTACTGCTGGCCGTGGCTATCGCCACGTTGATACCGATTAGTTGACCCTTCGAGTTCAGAAGCGCACCACCTGAGTTGCCCGGGTTGATAGCGGCGTCGGTCTGAAGCACGCGCAGGCTTACAGGGGCGGCTCCAGAGCCGTTCCAAAGTTGCAGACTGCCGTCTGGAACGGCAGAGGACGCGACCTGGATTGTGCGGTTCAAAGCCGACAAGATTCCGGTGGTGACCGACTCTTCGAGGCCTAGAGGCGCACCGATGGCAACCACGTTGTCACCAACGTTGACCTTCGATGAGTCCCCGAATTCCATCGGCGTGAACACCCCGCTTGCCTTGATCACTGCGAGATCATTGGTTGGGTCAATTCCGACCACGGTCGCGGCAGAAACAACTCCGTCGCTCGTCTTGATCTCGATCGAAACCTTATTTGTCTGGCCATCGAGGGTGACTACGTGAGCGTTGGTAAGAATTAGGCCGTATGAGGTCAGCACGACGCCGCTACCGCTACCGCCAGATTTCGCCGAGCCAACCGATACGGTGACAACAGAAGGCAGTGCCTTTGCCGCTACGCCGGTAACCCAGTTCACAGATTGGGTGTTGTTTACGACGACGGTCGAACTGTGACCAAGCAACGAAATGGTGGCAGCCGAAGCCCCACCAGCGACAACACCGGCAACGATGGCGGCGACGATCGCTGCAGATACGCGCTTTGAAGCCTTGGGCGCCACTGCGGCGGCAGGTGGCTGATAGGCGAAGGTGAACTGACGATTCTCGTTATCGATTGACACTTGAAACCTTTCGATCCTCAATTAGGGGGAGCACGAATAGTTTAAGGATTCAATCTGGGAGAGCGCTGAGAATTAGCAGCCCTTACGCTGAGAGCCGAAGCAATCGAAAAGCACTAGGAGCAGCTTGCCTGCCTTTGGTTTTACAAGCGACTCTGAAACCTTAAAGGTCAGGTAGTTGGTTTGAAGTGCGATGCCGCGTGGGTCAAGGATCCAGCGCGTTGAGCCCACGAACCTGAACTTCACGGCGAAATAAACCAGGGCACGAACCCTGAAGGTTCCTGCGGCTTTGAAGTTGTGTACTGGCGTGGCCGCTACACCTTTTGTTCCGTCGCCAAAATCCCAGCTCGTGCGGGTGGGGGTAAATCGAACAATTGCGAGTCTTCCAAGAAGGGTGTTTTTGCGCTGGTGAGTTGCCGCAGAAGTTTCAACGCCAAAGACCTCCCCAACGGCTAACTGTCGGGCCGAAGAACTGAAGGCTCTCGGTTTGAGCGGAGTAACAACGAAAAAGTTTGGGTCTACCTTGGGCTGACTCACTGGCGGCTTTTTCACCGGCGGTGTCACAGGCTTGCCAACCACTGGCGGCCACCAGTACTCGGCGCAAATAGTCACCTGGTCGCCAGCGACACGAGAACCGTAATGCAGCCGATCAGAGGCGCCCCGATTATCACAGCTCATTGCATGAGCATGATTCACGCCCTGACCGACGAAGACAATGGCCATGCATGCGGCTGACAGGAATCTTTGCATTCGAGCAACCTAGCCGAGTGTCGTCTTCGAAATATAGTTCTCCACAAAAGCGAAAAACCGGCCTCCGTAGAGACCGGTTTTTCTAATGGTTGCGGAGGCAGGATTTGAACCTACGACCTCCGGGTTATGAGCCCGGCGAGCTACCGAACTGCTCCACCCCGCGTCGGTAGAGCCAGTTTAGCACGAAAAAGCGTTACTTACCAGACGCCGCCAAAGCCGCATCAATCGCAGCCTTAAGCTTGGCTTCAGCTTTGCCATACGTTGTCCAGTCGCCGGCAGCCAAAGCCGAAGCCTTATCGGCCATTGCTGCCTTTGCGGCGTTTAGCGCCGCAATAAGAGCGGCGTTTGCGGTGCCTGGTTTTGGTGGCGTTATTACGCCCCCTCCAGTACTAGAACCACCGAACAGAGATGTAAGAGCTCCATCGAGGGTGTCTTCGAAGGCGATCTTGTCACCGAATGCAACCAAAACCTTTTTGAGAAGCGGGAACGAGGTCTCGCCAGTTGACTTGATGTAAACCGGTTGCACGTAGAGCAGGCCACCACCAACAGGCAAGGTAAGAAGGTTGCCGTTCAACACTTTGGTCGAGCCTTGACTCAAAAGGTTCAGCAAGCGAGAAACGTCTGGGTCGACACTGAACGAGTTCTGCACCTGGCCCGGGCCTGGCACGATCGTGTCGCTCGGCAACTGAAGTAACCGAAACTTTCCGTAGGCCGAGGACTTCTCGCCAGCACTTGAGCCCGCATCGGAGTTCACCATCAGGTAACCGGTCAAAACGTTTCGAGAAGATTCGCCGGTTGAGCGCGGAATGAAGGTCGAGTAGAGCGAGAAACTCGGGGTCTTCTGCCCAGGCGCCTGCATCGTCATGTAATAAGGCGGCTGGAATGAAGCACCGTTTGCTGCGGTGGGGTCGTTTGGAATCATCCACGCGTCCTGCTGCGAGTAGAAGGCGCCCGGGTCAGTTACGTGGTACTGGCCCAGGATTCCGCGCTGAACCTTGAAAAGGTCTGCTGGGTAACGAACATGGCTCATGAGCTGAGCAGACATCTTGCTGACCGGAAGGATCGTGTTCGGAAACACCTTTTGCCAAGTTTTAAGAATTGGATCGGTGGTGTCCCAGGCGTAAAGCTTCACACTGCCGTCGTAGGCGTCGACGGTTGCCTTGACCGAGTTGCGAATGTAGTTAATGTCTGCGCCGTCAAAAGCGCCCTGAGAGTCGGTTATCGCTGTGCCAAGGTTTTCGGCTCGCGAATAAGGGTAGCGGCTAGAGGTTGTATAGCCGTCGATGATCCACTGGACGCGGCCATCTACAACTGCTGGGTACGGGTCGGAGTCGAGCGTTAGGTAAGGTGCAACCGCTGCAACGCGGGAGGCTGGGTCACGTTTGTAGAGAATCTGGGAAGAGTTATTAATCGAGTCGCTGAGCAACAGCTGCTCACTGCCGAACTTAATCGCGTAAGCAAGACGGGTGTACATGTTGTCTAGCTTCGGACCACCGTTGCCGTTGAAGGTTGTGTAAGTCTGCTCGGCGCCATCTTTGCCGCCAGGATAGTCGAGCTCTTTAGGGGTAGCTCCGGCAGGCGAACCAACAATCGAATATTCTGGCGACTTCTCTCCAAAGTAGATTCGGGGTTCGTAGGTGCCGAGGCTGCCCGTTGAAGGGATGCCAGACTGCAAAAACTTTGGCTGCCCATCGGCGGTGCGTTGGTTGCCATATGCTGCAACAATGCCGTAACCATGCGTGTAGACGAGAGTGTTGTTGAACCAAGACTGCGAGGTTCCGAGGCCGCTCTGGTTTAGCTCACGAACCGCGAGAACAGTGTCTTGGGTCTTGCCATCAATCTTGTAGCGGTCAACGTCCAGCAGGTTTTCGAAACCGTAGTACTGGCGGTACTGCTCAAGCTGTCTGAATGATTCACTGACCAGAGAAGGGTCGATGATGCGAATGTTGGCCGTGGTGTCTGCATCTTTGCGCAAGTCAGCCGCGGTTGCCGTGGTCTTTGCGTTGTAGGCAATAGTTTCGACGTTGTCCAGCCCATAAGCCAGACGCGTTGCCTCGATGTTGCGCTTGATGAACTCTGACTCGAGGGTGCGCTCGTTTGGCACAACCTGGAAGCTTTGAACCGCCCAAGGGTAAACGCCCTGAAGAATCAGGCCAGAGAGAATCATCAGTGATGTGCCGATGACCGGCAGGCGCCAACGACCGATGAAGGCGGAGGTCACGAACAACACCGCGACTGCTCCAGCAATCAGGGCCATGATCTGCAACCCGGGAATCGAGGCGTTTACATCTGAGAAGGTAGCGCCGGTGTAAAGCCCAGAAGGGCTAGTCATGGTCTGAAACTGGTCGAGCCAAATGTCAAAACCCAGAGCCACGAAGAACAGGGCTAGATTAACGCCGATCTGAATTTGAGCACCCTTAGAGATTGTCGAGCTACGACCGTTGAACTTGATTGACCCGTTGTAAAGGTGAATGACCAACACCAAGAAACTGCTGATACCAAAGACAGACGTGATAAAAACCAGCGAAGCCGAAAGGAATGGCAGGGTGAAAAGGTAGAAACTCGCGTCCATGTGGAATTGCGGATCAGCCGATCCCGTTGGCGTTGCGTTCAAAAATAGAAGTGCGTCTTGCCAGTTAGGCGCCGAAAGAACACCAGCAAAGATACCCAGGACCACCGGAATAGCGATAAGAAGACCCTTGCGCGCCTTCTCAAGGCCTTCACGGTAAGGGGCAAACGGGTCACGATCGCCGAGCCTGGTGTAAATCGGGCGAAGCTTGTTGGTGACAAACAAGTTGATTCCAACCACGATGACCATGGTTGCGAATGCCGCCAAGAACAGTGAGGTCTGAGAGCCGATCTCGGTGTAGAACACCTGCGAGAAGCCAAGCTGTTTGTACCAAAGTGTGTCTGTGTAGAAACCGGTAGAGGCTACGAAGATGACTCCGAGAACGAGGAGAATCAGGGCCGAAAGTCTGGCGGGTTTGAAACGTTTGGTTTTAGTCGAATTGCTCATTGCTTCCTCTACTTCGAACAAGTGGCAAAGCCACTCAAAGTTGATCCATTTTGCAGCGCAGTCAAGAGTTCAACGGCACGCTTCAATGTTTTGATGCGGTAAACCTTCAAGCCGCTCGGCACCTTGCCGACGGTTTCTGCGCAGTTTTCGCTTGGCGCGAGAAAAACCTTAGCTCCAGAGTCTCTCGCCGCATACATCTTTTGCACGATGCCTCCGATGGGCCCAACCTGTCCAGTCGGGTCAATTGTTCCCGTACCGGCGACATGATTCTTGCCGAGAAGTTGACCTGGTGTTAAACGATCGATCATTCCGATGGCAAACATCGTGCCGGCACTCGGGCCGCCGACGTCGCCAAGGTCAACGTCGATTTTGAAAGGAAACTCGTACTTGAAGCCGACATAGACGCCGATGTAGAAGTCACCCTTTACTTTGCGAGGCGTCACCTCGACAACCTTCGATACTCCCTTGTGAGTGATACCTACCTTTAGGGGGACTTTTTGGTCCCAACTCTTAACTCGACTGCGCAAAAGGTCCGTGTCGGCCACCGGTAAACCATTAACCGAGTCAATGTAATCACCCGGGGAGATGATTCCGGTCGCGGCACTATCGGTCATCATCGAAATCACGTAAACCCTTGACGTGTATTTGATGCCGAGGTAGTTCATAGCTGCGGCCTGGGCATCTTGTTGCGACGCCTGCATCATTGCTGCGTCTTCGGCGTAAACCTGAGAAGTTTTTACGCCCGGTGGGTATGCAACGTTGATTGGCACAACCTCTTTTGATGGGTCCATGCTCGCTTGCCAAACCTGAAACCAGGTTGGTTCATCGCCAGGCTGCCCGACTTCTTGAACAGTCAAGGCGTCTAGTTGACCGGTGACCGGGTAGGTTTTGGCATCGTGAACGATAATCACCGGCTTGCCCGCAGTCACGCCAAGAACGTTGAATGTAGGGCCTGGCTGATCTATTACGTAAGGCGCTCGGCCGATGAAAAGAACCCCGAGGCTAGCCAAAAGAATAAAAGCGCCCAGTGCACCAACGATTCGACGCAACAAGCTGACCCCTAACTCAATAAGTATTCAAAGCCTATGCCACGCTATCGGCGAACATTGGAGCGCTTCTTGATTTGGCGCGTTAACCTAAAGGCGTGAGCGAAGAAAACTTTGATCCAGAGGCTATGGCCGAATTTTTGCGCGAGCTTTTGTCGAAGCAGAACGGGCTCGACCCCGAGCAACTTGCAGCCGCCGCCGGCTTGGCGAATGACCCGAAGGCGCTCGCCGAGTTGATGCGCCAGATTCAGCTGTCACTTGCAGCCACCTCGAAGGACGTCGTCAACGGAGTGAACTGGAAGCTCGCCATCGACCAGTCGAGAAAGTTCGCTGCCGATGGAGCGTTTGCGGTTAGCGATGCCGACCGCTCGGCGATTTCTGGTGCGATTTCGATCGCCGAGCTTTGGCTCGATGAATCGACCGTTCTCCCCCAACTCACATCTACACCGAAGCTGATAACCCGCGAACTCTGGGTTGGCGAATCTTTGCCACTTTTTCAAGAGTTGAGCGAACCGATTGCTTCGCGCATGGCTGAGGCCTTGACCGAAAACCTCGAGCAAAACATGCCAGAAGAGCTTTCGGGAATGATCGCCGGGGCTGGCGGGATGTTGCGTTCGGCTGGTGGCACCATTTTCGCGATGCAACTTGGCCAGACTCTTGGCAAACTTTCGCGCGAGGTTTTGACAGGCGGCGACTTGGGTCTGCCGTTCTTCACCGAACAGCGAGCGGTTTTTGTTCCGCAAAATATTAATGAATACTCGAAAGACCTCGAGATTCCTAAAGACCAGCTGCTCATTTTTTTGAGTATTCGCGAACTCGCCCACGCACGCCTGTTCAAGCAGAGCAAATGGCTTCGCGACAGCGTGGTCAGCCAGATCATCAACTACGCCTCTGGCATCACCATCGACGCCGAGCGCATGAGCGACCTGGCTGAAGGCTTCGACTTCAACGACCAAGACCGCCTTCGTGAAGCACTCGGTAACGGCGAACTTTTGTCTGAACGAACCGAAGACCAAAAGCGCGCTCTGGCAAACATCGAAACCACCCTCGCGCTCATCGAAGGATGGGTAGAGGCTGTCACCGACGAGGCTTCAAAGCGTCTGCCTCAAGCTGCAACCCTTGGCGAGATTCAACGCCGCCGCCGCGCAAGCGCAAGCCCCGCTCAGGCGACCTTTTCGACCCTTCTCGGACTCGAACTGCGACCGAAGCGTATTCGCGAAGCAGCTGCGATGTGGCAATCCGTGACCACGGCCGTTGGCGCCCAAAAGCGCGATGACCTGTGGGATCACCCAGACCTCATGCCGACAAGCGAAGACATCGACAACCCGAGCGGCTTGATCTCGAAACTTCGCGACACCCACGACGACGCCATGGACGCGGAGCTGCGCAAACTACTCGACTAAGTCTGTGGAGAGCCCAGATAGGGCGCTTTGGTTGTTGGCAAACTAATGCGATGACCGTTCGAATCAACCCATCACGCATCCTCCTTTGGCGCAACCCGACCACGCTTCAAATGGGGCTCGAGAACGCGGTTGTGCTTGAAGACGTGAGCGTCGAACAAGAACGACTGCTTTCGCTGCTTGAGCGCGGAGTGGCCGACGAAGCGGTTGAGCCCGAAGATCGAACCTTGATTGAAAGGCTTGGCCCGACACTGCTGAATTCAAGCTCGGTGACGAAACCTCAGCTCACCGGTGATTTTGTGCGCGGTGCCTTTGCCGAACTAATTAGGGCAAGTTATTCAACAAACCTCGACGGCATCGCTGTTCTTGAGAACCGAGCCAAGGTGGGCGTTCACATTGATTCGCTCGGGCTCGGTGGGCTGCTGTTGACCTTGGGGCTTGCCGCGGCTGGTGTCGGGCGAATATTCACCAGCGACGACAAAGTTGTTGGCGAACACGACCTTGGGCCACTCGCGTACTCATCGGTCAGCATAAACCAGTCACGCATTGCGGCAGTCAATGAGCTTCTTCGGGCTCGTCCGGGTGGAACAGTCGTGCAACTTTACGAAGGGCTTACGCCGGCAAAACGGCGCCACAGCCTGCGGGTAATAACCGGGCAAAACGCTCTGCTGCCATCGGCTTATAGAAAACTTGTCGCCGGCAAAGTGCCTCACATCGCAGTCTTGTTTGGCAGCGACTGGGTTTCGGTAAGCCCGCGAATCCTAGGGCGCCCCTGCTTGGGTTGCCTTGAACGTCATCGTGCCGACAATGACGCCACCTGGCCGGTTTTGGCCTCGCAACTGGTTGGTAGAGCCGATTACCTCGAAGATGCGACAAGCGCTCTGTTTGCGGCCGCGATGGCGGTTGGTGAAATCCTACGAGCGATAGATACACCAAAAAACGAGGCGGACTTTATTGGGCATCGACTTCGAGTAGCCAACGGAGAAGTTGAACAATGGAGCTGGCCCGCGCACCCAGACTGCGAATGCAGCTAGTTCGCGCCCTGAATTTGTGCGAAAAACCGAGACTGCTGGCCGGGCTTGTTCCAAGAAAGCCAAAGTTGAGTCTTGGCTCTCGTGATACCGACGTAAAAGAGGCGGCGTTCTTCGGCTATTTCGAGGTCGCTCTTGGCGTAGGTGATTGGTAGGTAACCCTCACTCAAACCAATTAGGTAGACCTCAGACCACTCGAGGCCCTTGGCCGCGTGGATCGTCGAAAGGGTTACCGCGCTTCGCAGAGGTTCATGCTGCGAGCGTTGGCGTTCGTCCAATTCATTCGCGTAATCGGCCAACGTTGCCGCAGCCGGCATGTCGTCGACAATCAAAACCAACGCGTTCAAAGACTCCCATCGGTCGCGACCAGCTCCAGCCGCCTCGGGTTCTGCCGAAGACCAACCAAGCGAACGAAGGATGTCACTGACAGTTTGAAAAAGAGGCTTATCGGTTTCGATGGCAACTTCTGAACGAATCGCTCGAATCGCGTTCTGCACCTCGGGGCGATTGAAGAAACGTTCACCGCCACGAACCTGGACGTCGACGCCAACCTCGGCCAGCGCGTTCTCGAGCGCCTCGGACTGGCCGTTCACTCTATAAAGCACTGCGATGTCGTGGGGCTTAACACCTTGATCGATGCGAGTGCGAATCGACTTTGCAACCGCCTTCGCCTCCTCTGAAGGGTTTTCGAAACCCTGAATGCTCGGTGCGCGGCCGATCTCAGCCATCGCCTGAAGGGGTTCAACGCCGGACTCCTCACGACTAAGGCGGTTTGCGTAGGCAATGATCTGGCCGGTAGAGCGATAGTTTCGAGTCAGTTGAACCACTGTGGCACCCTCGAAGCGCCTTGCGAATCCGCGCAAAAACTCGCTCGACGCCCCCGTGAACGAGTAGATCGTCTGGTTCGGGTCGCCGACGACGCAAAGGTCGTTGTGGTCACCCAACCAGGCGTCAAGCAGAGCGTGTTGCAGCGGACTGATGTCTTGGTATTCGTCAACCGTGTAGAAGCGGTATTGCTGTTGCACATGCGACAAGGCGCGTGGTTCGGCGCGAAGAAGACCAAGGGTCAGAATCAAGACATCCTCCCAATCGAGTCGCTGCGCTTTGATTTTTGCTTCTTCGTAAGCTGCCTGGATTTCGATGTTCGCCCGCTTGCTCACACCAGAAACCGGCGGTCTCGAATCGAGAGCTTTCTCGTAATCCTCGAGGCTGAGCATCGAATATTTGCGCCACTCTATTTCAGCAGCGAGATCGCGAATCGTGCCTGCGTCAAAGTGAAGCTTCTGCTGCTCAGCGATTTGGGCAATCAACTTTGCTTTCGACTCAAGAACCCTTGGTGCCGGAACACCGGCGTACTGCTGCCAAAAGTATTCGAGCTGGCTGAGCGCAGCGGCGTGAAAGGTACGAACCGAAACGCCCGGAATCCCGAGCGCCCTGAGGCGTGCGCGAAGTTCGCCGGCTGCTCGGTTGGTGTAGGTGAGGGCCATTACTCGGTTCGCCGAAAAATACCCCTTGGCTATTCCGTAGGCGATTCGGTGGGTCACGGTTCGGGTTTTGCCGGTGCCAGCACCCGCGAGAATACAAACCGGCCCAACCAGGGCAGTAGCCGCTTCGAGTTGCTCAGGGTCTAAAGCTTCGAGAAGTTTCTCTGCGTTCATCGTTGTTCCAAAGCTGAAACAAGTTCGCCGCCAAACCAAAGTTCAATAATTGCCCGGGCGATAGAAATGCGATTTGGCAGCAAAAGGTTTGGCGCCTCGGCGGCCAACTCTTCGCGGCTAAACCAGCGCAGCTTCTCAATTTCTTCGCCATCTGGGCGAAGTTCGGTGGTCTTCGCACGTGCGACAAAACCAAGCATCAGCGAATACGGAAACGGCCAGGACTGCGAACCTAAGTAATTAGGCTCATCAACCACAACTCCGGCCTCTTCAAACATTTCGCGAATGACAGCTGCTTCAAGGCTCTCCCCCGGCTCAACAAAGCCAGCGAGAATCGACCAACGATTGTTCTCCCAAGCGCCCTGCGAGCCGAGCAAAATGCGATCCTGCTCGTCGACGATTGCCACGATCACAGCAGGGTCGGTTCGTGGGTAATGTTCGCTGTCGTCTTTGAAGCAACGGCGAACCCAGCCACCAGCCTCAACCAGCGTCGGAGTGCCACAGCGAGGGCAGTGTTGGTGGTTCGCGTGCCAGTTGGCTAGCGCGAGCGCCTGAACAAATAAGCCGGCGTCACGGTCATCTAGGCCTGCGCCAGTTTTGCGAAGGTGATGCCAGTTTTCGGCCGACGGTTCAAGTTGTTTAGCCGCGTTCTCGTTCAAAACGGCGAGGACAATCGGTCCGACAGAATCGCGACCGAGATAAACGCGGTAGTTGGCAGACGGCACGCTCTCGACTGGCAAAAGTTTGAGTGACTGAGCCTCGAGAAGCACCGAACCTTCGAAAAGCGCGAGAACCCGAGTGGTGGGTTCACTCCAAAGTTCGTCGAAAAGTTCGGGGCGGGTTCTGGCCAAATAGTCACGGTCGACCGCCGAGCGCGCGAGCGGGAGCTCGAGTGCGACTCCTCCTCGAAACAGCATGCGTGCCTTCTCTAATCGTGGCGATACATGGAACAGGCGGCGATTGCTTTTAACCTAAACCCATGCGTAACTCCTTGATTTTAGCCGCCCTAGCTGCCTCAGCCGTTCCGGGTGCCGGCTTTCGCGACGTCAAAGAACTCACAAGTGACCTTGGTGGTTCAATCAACTCGGCCCTGCTAACCGGTGCAGACGGCAAACACTTTGTTGTTCGCCAGGGTGCAACCGATTCTGCAGCTCTTGACCTGGCCGCCGAGGTTGCAGCACTAAAGGCGCTCACGGGTCTTGAGCTGCCTTTCAAGGTGAGCGGTGTGCTCGGAGAATCGCGCGCACCGGGCCAAAGGCCGGCCGTTGTCTTCGAATACGTATATGGCAAGCCAGTTGATCTGGGCCGCACCAGCGCCGAAAATCCTATGTCAGACAGCATGGGGGCAGCCATCGCCGCACTACACAACCTCGAAGCCGAACCGCTTCGTGCGGGAGGATTCCCAGAGTATTCGCCAATCGAAACCGTGAACCAGCGCTTGAACGAGCTTGATCGCCTTGCCGGCACCGGCAAGATTCCTAAAGTTCTACTCGACCGCTGGAGCGAGGCACTCGAAAATGTCAGCCTGTTTCGATTCACCCCAACAGTGGTCAACTCAAACTTAAGCTCAACAAATGTGCTCGAACTTGACGGGGCTGTGAGCGGAATCTTGGGCTGGAACGGCTTAAAGATCGGCGACCCAGCCGAAGACTTTTCGTGGTTAGCGGGTCACTCAGATCAAGAGCTGATGGACGCGGTTCGGTTTGCCTACCTAGGCACCCGAAAGATTATTGACCCGAACCTGAGCCAACGCGCTCACCTTTATTCAGAAATGCACACAGCCCGCTGGATGCAGCACGGTTTGAACGTCGGTGACGAAGGCATCGTTCAAGAGGGAATAGGTATGCTCAACATTTTGGTGGAGGAGGTCAACGGCGGCCATCTACCGACTCTGACCGCTGGCACTTTCGCTAAGCAAACAGGCTTGTTCATCGAAGTCGTTGAAGAAGCCGAAGCAGCCGAGCCTGAGCTAGAGGTTGTGCAAGACCCGCACGTTGCGATTTACGCCGACGACGCTACTCGCGAAATTGAGTTGCCAGAAAAGACTGACGACGAGCTTTTTTAGTCGGTTACCTTTTCGAGAACACTGCCCCACATTTCGAGGAGCTCCTCCGAGGTTTTTACCGCCTCGGGCCTGATCTCTAGGTTCTCATTTACGTAGTAGAGGCAAACTTCGATCTTGTTTGGGTCGATGCCATGAAACTTCGAATAGGCCATTCTGTAGAGGGCTAGCTGAAGGGCTTTTTCGGCAATATCTTCAGGCGTTTTTGGCGCAACACCGGTCTTCCAGTCGACAATCTCAAAACCGTTTTCGGTTGCAAACACCGCGTCGATCTTGCAGATGAAAGTGTTTGACTTGATTGTCACCTGAATCTCACACTCGATGTCGGCAGGCTCCATGCTCGCAAAGCGAGACTGCTCAAAGATTTCTTTTAGGTCGTCGATGTTTAGGGCATCGTTCTTGTCGTCGACCACTTCTGCTTGAATGTCGAGTTCGTCTTTCGGGCTAAACAGACCGAATCGTTCCTCTACCCAGGTGTGAAATAGGGTTCCGGCCATCGTCGCCGAGAATGGTTCGCGTGGCACGGGCCGGCGGTACAGCTCGGCAACTGTGTCGGTTTCGAGCAAGAACTCTTTGAAGCGTGAAGCCGGAATGCGCACGGGCAACTTTGCTTGAGACGCACGAACAACCGCTTCTTCTTGGTCTGCAAGCATCAGATCGATTTCGGTATCAACCTTGGCTGCGTTTGGTTTTTCGATTTCGCCTTCGATCAGCTCGCGAGCTTGTTCGAGCTTGCGACGATGATTAGGCCCGAGCGGGTCCATCGGCCACTCAAGCGTGATGTTTGCGGCCGCATCAGGGTTGGCATCGAGCGACTCCAGGCTCGGTAGCGGAGACTCTGGGTTTCCGGAACCCCCAACAATCGTGAGGCTCGGCTCTCCGCAGGTTGCCAACTCCAAAAGGTAAGGAGACGGCGCGCTAGCGGTCTTGTTGGTTCCCTTGTAAACCGATGCCGAGAGCATCAAAGAGTGCTTTGCACGAGTCACGGCTACGTAAGCAAGGCGGCGCTCTTCGCGAAACTTGTATTCCTTGACGTCACCCTTGAAGACATCTTCGAACTTGTCGACATCGGTTTGCTTGGTGAATGAGCTGATGTCGAATCGAGGTAGCGAATCCGCGTCACCTCGCAGGTGGTAAGGCAGCGATTTGCCGTTAGTCCAGCCCCTGAAGCCCTGAGTTTCTGAAGGAAAAGTGCCTTCGAGCAACTGAGGCACGGCGACTAGATCCCACTCGAGCCCCTTTGATGCGTGCACTGTGAGAATTTGCACTTCACCGGGTGTCGCCGAGATCGAGGGAGTCTCGAATGACTCTTTTTCAGCGGCGAATTCCAGCCACTCCAAGAAACCACCTAGGGTCGGGCTGTAACTATTTGCGTAGCTCGAGACAACGTTGGCGAAGGAGTTGAGATTTGCCATCGGTTGCAAACGGTTTGGGTTGGCGGTGAGTTCAATATCGAGCCAAAGTTCCTGCTCGACCACTCGAATAAAGTCAGGCAGAGCGAGCCCGGTCTGATAGCGAAGCTTGCGGAACAACTTCGCGCAATCCTTCATGCGAATCAAACCCGTTTCGCTAATCCCGGTCTTGAGCGCTTTTCGATCCAACAGCTCGTCTAGTGCGTCAACGATTGAGAAGCCGACTTCTTCGCCCTGAAGGTCTACGCCGTCTTCGTTGTCGAAACCAGAGATCTTTTTGGCAAACATGTAAAGCTGCTGAATGTCTTTGGCGCCAATTCGCCAACGTGGCCCAGCCAATAGTCGAAGAAGCGAGCCGCCAGAGGTTGGGTTGTGCACGACCTTGAGCGCCGAGACCAAGTCGACGATTTCAGGCATCTCGAGTAGGCCGGCAACGCCAACGATTTGGTAAGGAATGCCAGCTTCTGAAAGCGCCGCCGCGTAATAGTTTGATGAACCCTTGGTTCGAAGCAAAAGTGCCGCGGTTGGCTTTTTCGTGCCAGCTGGCACATCCATTTTGCGCTTGTACCACTCGGCAACGGCCTTGGCTTCTTCGCTCTGTGTCTGAAGGTAGGCGAGCTCGGTTTCACCGGTTGGCGCATCGGGTCTCGGCGTTAGCTTTACCACCTTCACCTTGTTGTGTTCGAAGTCTGCCAACTGGCCTTCTGTCATGTTTCGGGTAACAAAACTTGGCTCGGCTTGCAGCTCGAGCAACAGGTGGTTGGCAAGGTTGAGCACACCGCTCGGGTTGCGCCACGAGGTTGGCAGCGGGAACTGCTCGACTTCGCGATCTAGGGTGCCGAAGTCGGTAATGAATTCGCGCAAGTTTGAGGCACTTGCGCCGCGCCAGCCATAGATCGACTGGTTCGGGTCTCCGACGGCAAAAACCGAATGCTGCGCAAAGAGGCCCTTGAGAAGCCTGGTTTGCAATGTGCTGGTGTCTTGGTATTCGTCTAGCAAAACGTGCTTGTATAACGAGCGCTCACGCCCGGCCACTAGCTCAGGCATGTGTTCAACAGCCTTGGCAGCAAGAGCAACCTGGTCGCTGTAGTCAACCATTCCACGAGAAAACTTTTCTTCGCGAAACTTTTGGGCGAGGTTGGCGATGAGGCCGGAGTCGAAGAAACTCTGCCAGTTTCGGAGGCGCGTTGTCGGAATAGGCTGCTCTTCGGTCTTGCCTCGAGCCTCCATCGATGCGATCTGGTTGCGAATCTCGTCGACGTAGGCATTCATCTGGTCGGCGTTCACTTCGTTGTCTGCCATCTCTGAGGCAATCGAGAGAACGGCCCCAACGATTGTCGTAAGCGATGACTCGTAGTCGTTGATTCTAGAGTCGACGGCAGAGCCGTACTTGAGCACTACTTCGCGGGCGAGCTGAAAACGAGCTGCTTCGGTGAGCAAAATCGAATCTGGCTCGTAGCCGAGCGAGAGTGCGTAATCCTGAAACAAGGAATTCGCGTAGGCGTTGTAGGTCGAGATGTTTGGCGCAACGAAAGGCTTTTCGGCTAGTTCTTTGGGCCAAAACTCGGTGCGCGAAAGTGTGCGAAGGCCGTTGTTGATTCGCTTCGAAAGCTCTGACGCAGCCTTACGAGTGAAGGTGAGGCCAAGAATTTCGTGAGGCTCGGCGTAGCCGTTTGCTACCAACCAAAGCACGCGCACCGACATAAGTTCGGTCTTTCCAGAACCTGCACCGGCTACGACAAGGCTCGGCGCGTCGGTTGGCGCGAGTTCAACCGCTGCGCGCTGCTCGTCGGTAAGTCGCATGGTTGGGTTGGACGCAAGTTTTTCTGGGCTCTGGACGGCAAGGAATACCTGGTCTGCTGAGAACTTGTTAGTCGACATATGAGACCGCCTGAACTACTTGGAGGGTGCAGGCGCCGCAGCGGTCACTATTGCAGTGGCTGCCGATGTTGGCGACGAAAAGCTTTTTTCCCATGGCCATCTCTTGGGCGGATTCTTCGAGGAGCTTCGCAAAATAATCGGTTGAGAATTCGGCATCTTCGGCGTTGATCGGACCCTGGTCGTAAACGCTCTTGTCTTCTGCCACAAATACAAGTCGTGCGCCTTCGAGGGTGTCGCCTTCGGCGATGAGATCGCCAAAAGCCTTCTGTTCGAAGGCGAGCTGGTAAAGGCCAAGCTGCGGGTGGGTTTTGACTTCTTCTTTGCCGATCTTGCTGCCGGTTTTTAGGTCGACAATCATCACCTTGCCCTCGGCGTTGCGCTCTATGCGGTCAACGGTTCCCGAAACGTAGGCGTTACCGAGTTGAAAATTGAACTTGACCTCTCGGCCAATAACTTCGTAGCCAGCGGCGTCTTGGGTCGATAGGTAGCTAGCTAGTCGAGTGACCATCTTGCGAGCCTTGCGCTTTTCTTTCTTTTCAAGCCATTCGGCTTCGAAGTCGAGGGTATGCCACTTCGATTCGACGCCCTTCCACAGGTCGATCTCGCTGATGGTTGAAGTCTCTTCGAGAACCTTGTGTAGGAGTATTCCGAAGTTAGCCTCGAAGCTGCCTTCGCGGCCACCGTGGTGCTTGATAAACCAGTGAAGTGGGCACTTCAAGAAATCCTCTAGTTGAGAAGGTGCGACGTAAACCTGCTTTTCACCATCGAGAAGCACAAGCGCCTCGTCGGTAGAGAGATCCAAGATGCCGTACCACTGGTCTGGGTCGGCGCCCGGAATTCCTTCGGCGGCAAGCCTCGCGAGGCCGTAGGCAGCTTCGAGGCGCTCGACCTCGGATTCGGCGGTAACCAGGGTTCGACGTAGTCGACCGACGGTTCCGCGCAGCGTGTAGCGAGGTGCACCGTAGGTTTCGGTGTCTGGGGTTGAGCCGAGAATTAGCGAAACGAATTGAGAAATCTGACTTTCGTCACCATCAACCGAGGTCACAATGACTCGCTCGGTAGCCGCACCGACCGCTTTGTTTAGCAGGCGAAGTTCTTGCGGTAACTCAGTGCGATCGATATCTGGTTTATTGGTGAGCAACTCATCGAGGGTGGTTGCGGCGAGCAGAGAAGATCGCGGCTTCAGGTTTGGCCAGACGCCTTCGATTAGCTGAGGAATCACGACCACCTTGAAACGGCGGCCAATCATTGCCGCCGAGGTGAGAAGTAGCACGCGCTCGTCGTCTCGAGCGTTTACCGCAAGGGTGTCTTGAGGTAGGTCGAGGGTGAGTTGATCGTTTACAAATTCGGCAATCGAACCGTTCGGGTTGCGCTCGACGTAACGGTTTGCGGCCGCAAAAAGAGCCACTACTGCGTCGAGGTTTCGACCAGCCTGCTGAGCGACCTCGCCAACGTTCTTGGTCTGCTCGGGCCAGTTTCGCTTCGGTTTGCTGTTATTCCAGAAGTGCCAGAGCAGATCTTCAGCCGTTTTGCTTGAATCTGCAACAAGCTTCTTGCCCTGCTCAAGCGCCGAAATAAAGTTGTTGACCGCGGTGGCTTCTTTGCTTTCGAGAGTTGCGACGGTGCCGGGCTTGTTGAAAAGTTCAACAACAAGTTCGTCACCTGTGCGGTTCAAACCTTCGTGAAGGTCGGCCTGGCGAAGCTGGCGTCGGAAGCGACGCAAGCCGAGGCTGTCTAGGTCGCAAAATGGCGACTGAAGTAGTTCGAGGGCACCTTTGTAGTCGATCTCGGGCTGTTCGATTGCATATTGAGCGAGTCGAAGCAGCGCCCCGCTGGCGTATTCGTCGCGAAGCGCTGACTTGCTGCCCAAGACTGTCGATGGCACGCTTTCGGCGGCCAACGAGGCCCCAAAGTTTTCAAGCAAACTGCGTGATCGTGCTACAACAGCCATTTCACCCCAAGCGATGCCGTCATTGAGATGAAGCTCGCGGAGCCTACGCGCAACCCAGGCAGACTCGCTGGTTGCGGTGTCGAAGACCTTGCCTTCTACCTCGCTACCGGGGATCAGATTCGTTGCTCCGTGCACCTTGCGCTGCGGGCCAGCAAGCTCAGGCGGCATGGCCTTCGAGATGTTTGCCATGGCGACCGAAACGGCTTCAGGGCGAACCTTGTGATCTTGCTCAAGCATTATGGTTTTCGCGCCACCGGCACCCGCAACGTCGTCAATAAGCAGACGCATCGACTGCGGGTCGGCCGATCGAAAGCCAAGTGTTGCGCTGTCTGGGTCGCCAAGCAGAACCAAACCCGCGCCCTTAGACACGAGAACCTTTAGCAGGTGCTTAGCGCCCGGGGTTAGCTCTTGAGCGTCGTCGACAATCACCAGCTGGATGTCTGAAACAAACTCTGCCCACGGCTTCGTTTCGAGAAGCTCGGCTGCCTTTGTCAGCAGCGTTGAAGGGTCGTGGCGGTTGTCGTTTGCTGGTGTTGCCAAGTGTTCTTGGTACTTGGCGAGAATGTTCGAGGCTGCGACCCAGATTTGCTGGGACTGAGAGTGACCGAGTTCGCGCAATTCTGCAGCGCAAAACCCGCGCTCGAGGCAAACGGTGAATAGTTCGCGAAGTTCGGCTCTAAAACCGGCAAGAGCGAGAACTTTGTCATCCACCTGTTTTGGCCAATCGGCCGATATGCCTGCGTTGACCTCATCGGCAAGCAACTGTTTGAGGATGCGGTCTTGCTCGGAGCCGTTAATTAGTTCTGGCGAGCGCGTGCCCATCTCGAGCGCATCTAGGCGCAAAATCGAGAAAGCGAAACTGGCAAGCGTTCGCGCCATCGGGCCTGCGGTTGCGCCCTGGTTGGCCAATGCGAGTTCGTCGCGAAGCAAGTTGGCAGCATCGCGGTTAGCTGTGAGAGCCAAAACATTGTGGGCCTGAAGTCCGTTTTTGATCTGGTTCAGGTAAAGCGCTTTAAGCGCTGTGGTTTTGCCCGAGCCAGGAGCGCCATAAACAACCGCTCGCGCAGAGGCAGCTAGCTCTGCGACTGCGCGCTGAGTTGCCGAGAGCTGGTACTCGATGTGCTCGAGACCGTGCTTGCGAAAAGTAGTAGTTGCCATCGGAAGCGACAATACAGGCGTCCTCCGACTTTTTAGGTCTTCGTCTGTCGTAATGTAGAGACGCAACAACGAAAGGTACCCGTGGACATTCGCATCGGCATTCAAAACAGCCCCCGTGAAATCTCATTCGAGAGCAGCCAGAGCGCAGCCGAAGTAGAGACAGCGGTCTCGCACGCTATTGACTCGGGTGCCAAACTTCTCAAACTAAAAGACAACAAGGGACGCCTGTTCTTGGTTCCGGTAGCTTCAATTGGCTACGTGGAATGCGGTGCAGAAGAGTCCCGAAGAGTTGGGTTCATCGCCTAATGGAAATTCTGATCATTCTCGGTTACGCGGCAATCCTCGGACTCGTCGCTCCATACCTGACCACCAAGTCGGGCGAATACGGTGTGCTTGTGCCGCCAACCTTCGCAGCCATCGGTGGCGCGGCCCTCTGGGTGATTCTCACCTGGGTCGGGTTCAAATACGAGGACGCCTGGATCTGGATCATCATCATGGTGGCAATGCCAGTGTTCATGATTTTTGGCTCATCACGTGTGGCGGCTCACCGCATTCGCGTTCGCGAAGAAGCTAAAAAGGCCTAAGCCGAAAGTCCTAGCGCGTCCATTCGCAGGGTGTGCACCGAAATCATTTCGCTTACCAGCGGCTCCAACTTCGAGTAGGCAGACAGGTTCACCTGGCGCTCCTGTTCAACGGTCAACTTTGCACCCTTAGCGACTCCGGCCAACTTGCGGTTGTCGAAAGCGGCACGCAGCTCGAGCAAAACATCTCCCATGAGGCGTCGACCCCAGAGCGCAAGACGGCTTTTTAGCTGCTCGCTCTCGCCCATCGATTCGATTAGGACGCGTTTGGCGAACTGTTCGAACGTGTCGTCGGCGAGCGCGTCCTCGACCTGCTTGCGCAGCGCCGGAGTTAGGCCGATTGCCAATCTGCGGTAGAAGTCGTCGAGTAGACCGTAAACCAGGTACACCTTGATGACGGTTTCGTACCAGTCGATACCAGTCGTGCGCGAGTGAAAGTTTCCGATGCGTTCGGTGAACGGCTCCATCGCGTCGGTGGCGTCCACTCCCTGACTAGCCAAGATGCTCGCGATTGCGCGGTACTTTTCGAAACTCTTAGCAGCTGCTTCACCGAGTTCTGCCTTGTAATGCGTGTTCGGCGAAAACTTTAGTTCGTTGGTGAGAATCTCGAACTGGGTCAGTTTTAGGTAGGCGAGCTGGCCGAGAAATACTTTTGGCTCCGGCGTGTATGGGCGAAGGTCGATCTTGCCGTTGCTTCTCGGAGCGTCTCTAGTCTCGCGAGCAGGCAGCGCGAATCGCTTAGCGACCGTGCGTAACTTCTTGAACCATTCGAACACCATACAAAGATACCTGAGCCATGCGGGCTCGCGCCAAAGTAGACTTGGCAGGACTATAGGAGACTTTTTGACTTTCAAAGATTTGGGCATCGATCAAGACATCGTGGATGCCCTCGAGGCTAAGGGCATTACCGAGCCCTTCCCGATTCAGGAGCAGGCTATCCCGCTAGCTCTCACCGGCCAGGACATCATTGGCCAGGCCAAGACCGGTACCGGCAAGACTTTCGGTTTCGGCCTCCCGCTCATTCAGTCGCTTGGCCTTGAGCCTGCGAAGGGTGCTCAGGCACTTGTTGTGGTGCCAACCCGCGAACTCGCTATTCAGGTTGCCGAAGACCTCGTGCTCGCAACCGCAAACCGCAAGACCACGGTTGCCGCAATCTACGGTGGCAAGTCTTACGAGGGTCAGGTTGCCGAGATCGAAGCCGGCGCGCAGATCATTGTCGGCACCCCAGGTCGTCTAATCGACCTGAGCAAGCAAAACCTGCTGAACCTTGGCAACATTCGTTTCATGGTTCTCGATGAGGCAGACGAAATGCTCGACCTCGGCTTCTTGCCAGACGTTGAACGCCTGTTTGCCTACACTCCAGAGGGTCGCCAGACCATGCTGTTCTCGGCAACCATGCCTGGCACAATCGTTCAGCTTGCCCGCAAGTACCAGAACCGCCCGGTACACATTCGCGTGAACGACCCAGACGAAGGCCACACCAAAGCCGACATCAAGCAATTCTTTTACCGTGCACACGCCCTAGACAAAGACGAGTGTGTTGGACGCATCCTTCAGGCCGAAGGCCGCGGCAAGACCGTGATTTTCTGCCGCACAAAGCGCCAAGCCGGCAAGGTCGCCGATGAGCTAGCCGAGCGCGGCTTCAAGGCCACCGCTCTGCACGGCGACATGTCGCAAGAGGCCCGCGAGCGCTCAATGATTTCGTTCCGCACCGGCAAAAAAGACATCCTGGTTGCAACCGAGGTTGCCGCTCGCGGCATCGACGTTGACGATGTCACCCACGTCATCAACTACACCGTGCCAGAAGACGAGAAGGCTTACCTTCACCGAACCGGCCGCACCGGCCGCGCTGGTCGAACCGGTATCGCAATCACGTTTGTTGACTGGGAAGACCTTAACCGTTGGAAGCACATCAACGACGCCCTCGAACTAGGGGTTCCTGAGCCACTCGAAACCTACTCATCTTCTGAGCACCTGTTCACCGACCTCGGCATCGCAAAGGGCACCAAGGGTCGTTTGATTCCGGCCAAGCCAGAGGAGCGCAAGCCGCAGGGTGACCGCAAGCCTGAGGGCAACCGAGACCGTGGTCCACGCCGACCTCAAGGCGATAAGCCTGCCGCCACCGCCTCGGCTCCGCGCGAGGCAAACCCGAACCGTCAGCGTCGCCGCACCCGCGGTAGCTCTCAGGGGTAAATTACGTCGCTAAAACCTTGAGACGAAATGCGCTCGAGCATCTCTTGCGCGGTAACGTTTTCGCCAAGGCGATTCTCTTTGCCAGTTAGCCCGTGGTAATCGCTCGAACCGGTGACGATCAAGTCAAACTCTTTGGCTAAGCCAAGCAGCCATTCGCGCGCGAACTCGGGCACGTCACGGTGATAAACCTCAAAGCCGGCCAAACCGGCTTCAATCATTGCGCGAAAGTGTGCTTCTGGCAGGGCGTGGTTGCCGTCTGAACGCCCGAGTGGATGGGCGATGATCGGCACTCCCCCGGCGCTTCGAATTAAATCGATTGCCTCAAGAACATCTGGCGCCGACTCGTTTGAAACGTAGTACTGGCTGCCATCAAAAAGCACCTTCGCAAAAACCTCGCCACGATCGACAAAGTGTCCGGCGGCAACCAAAGCGTCGGCAACTGCCGGGCGGCCCATGGTTGCGCCTTCTCTAAGCTGCGCCAACACGTCGTCCCAGGTGATCTGCCACACAGGCGAAACGAGTTCGGTGATGTCACGTAGTCGCTGCTCGCGAGCGACCACGGTGTTTCGCAAAACCTCTTGCAAGGCAACGTTGTTTTGGTCTGGCAAATAGGCGAGCATGTGCACGCTGAACGGCTTGTTTTTGCCCTGCGCCATGGTCGTCACTTCGATGCCTGGCACAAAACCCATGCCCAATTCGCGAGCAACATCGGCGGCCTCAGCCCAACCAGCCGTTGAGTCGTGATCGGTTAGGGCTAGGACGTCGACTCCAGCAGCTTTCGCAGCAGAAAAGATTGTGCGAACGTCTTCACGCCCATCTGAGTGGGTGCTGTGCGCGTGCAAATCGATTCTCAAGAAAGACCTTTCGTTGCCTTAAGCGTAAAGGCTTCGAAAATGGCAGGATGTACCCATGAGCAACGAAGATCAGAAGCCAGCAGAAGCCCCACTCAAAGAACGCGGCACTTACCGTTCGCACCGACCGCAAGGACCAAAGTTTCTCGCCTACATTTCGGCCAACTGGGCCGATCGCGACAACACTCTGCCGGCTCGCGCCGAGGCAGCCCCATTCGCCAAAGCCAGGCGCGCAGTAGTTGCCGAACGCTTCGCTGGAAAGGTTGTCATGATCGAGGCTGGCGCTATGAAGACCCGCTCGAACGACACCGAGTACCGCTACCGCCCGCACTCAGCTTTCGCACACCTAACCGGTTGGGGCTCGGCAACCGTGCCAGACAGCGTCCTAGTTATCGACACCCGTCACAGCACCCAGACCATTTACCTTCGTGAAACCGCGGGCAGAAACAGCGAAGAGTTTTTTGCAAACTCTGCAATTGGTGAATTTTGGCTGGGCCCACGCCCAACCCTCGAACAGGTTTCAGCTTTGCTCGACATCGACACCAAACCAATTGGCGACCTCGATGATTTCAGATCCGAGCTTCACGACTCAGATGTTTTGACGCTCGAAAATGATGAACTTTCGGAATATCTAAGCGAGCTGCGCTTTGTTAAGGACTCGCAAGAAATTGCTGAGATGCGCAAGGCAATCGCTGCGAGCGTAAAGGGGTTCGAGGAGGTTGCCAAAAACCTGAGCAAGGCTGTTGGGCACAAACGCGGGGAACGCGTTGTCGAAACCTCGTTTTTCTCTCAGGCTCGAATCGAGGGCTACGACCTCGGCTACGAGACCATTGCCGCCGCCGGCCACCACGCCTGCATCCTGCACTGGATGGTCAACGACGGCCCGATAAAGGACGGCGACCTGCTTCTGCTCGACGCGGGAGTCGAGGTTGACAGCCTCTACACCGCCGACATAACGCGCACGATTCCGGTCAACGGCAAATTCACCGATCCTCAGCGCAAGGTTTACGAGGCAGTCCTCAAGGCAGCCGATGCCGTTTTCGCGATTGCCAAGCCTGGGCTAGCTTTTCGCGAACTACACGCCGAGGCCATGCGAGTGATCGCCGAAACGGTTTCGGAGTGGGGCTTTATCGACATCAGCGCCGAAGAGTCACTAAAACCAGAGAACCAATTGCACCGCCGCTGGATGGTTCACGGCACCAGCCATCACCTGGGGCTCGACGTTCACGACTGCGCCCAAGCCAAGCGAGACCTTTACCTTGATCAGGTGTTGGCTCCCGGCATGGTGTTCACCATCGAACCTGGACTCTACTTTCAGCCAGACGACCTGATGGTTCCCGCTGAAATGCGTGGCATTGGCGTTCGAATCGAAGACAACGTTTTGGTCACCGAAACCGGTGTCGAAAACTTAAGCGCGGCGCTGCCGCGCAGGGTTGATGAAGTTGAAGCTTGGATCGCGAAGACTCGCTAAAGACCCGAAATTTGCTTTGCCTTGGCGACTAGGTCGCCCTGAATCTGCACCTGGTATTCCTTAGCCATTAATTGGCTAACCGAGATGAAGCCGCGCTTTCTTCGCGCCATCGAGAAGCGAATGACGTTGAACAGAATTCCGGCAGCAGCACCAAAAAGAACCCAGGTGAGCATGGTCTGCACCGAGGTGAGAATGTTCGAGGTGAAGAAAAGTCCGAAGATGAAGCCGAGCCAAGAGCCGTTCATGATTCCTCGAACCGCAACGGTTGCGTAGCTGAGACGCCCGCGGACGCGCTCAATAGAGCGAAGGTCGTTGCCGACAATCGCGATGGCTGCTGGCGGAAACTCTTTGGCAACCAGGTTTTCTACGAAGGCTACGGCCGAATCGTAGGTGGTGAATGTTGCGACTACCTCGCCGGCTGGGGGCTGGGGAACGTTGAATCTCAATGGGTTGCTCACAAGCCCATTCTGGCACGATAACAAGCCCTCGTCTAAGGTTGAAGGTATGAGTGCGACAAGACTGTTTGTAGCCCGCCTTGCGGGTTGTGGCGTCTTTGACCCAGTTGGCGACAAAGTTGGCAAGGTCATTGACGTCCTTGTCGCATACCGTAAATCGGGAGCACCCAAAGTTACCGGCATGCTGGTCGAGATCACCGGTCGTCGCCGAGTGTTTGTGCCTATCGCCCGAGTAACCTCAATCAGCCCTGGTCAGGTAATCACCAACGGTCTAATCGACCTTCGCCGCTTCACTCAGCGTGGCCAAGAGGTTCGAGTTATTGCCGAAATTTTGGGCCGCAAAGTCACCGTTCTCGATGGTTCTGGCACCGCTCAGATCGAAGACCTTTCGGTTGAGCAAGGCAAAAACAAGGACTGGATCGTTACCGAGCTTTTCCTGCGCCGCCCAAAGACATCTGTTTCACCTTTCGCTAAAGGCGAGACGCTTTTCACCACCTGGGAGAAGGTCGCTTCGACCGACTCAGACGAGGCTCAGAGCGCGCAGCAGCTGATCGCAACATATTCCGAGTTGCGCCCAGCCGACCTTGCGTCAGCACTTATGGATCTACCAGACGAGCGAATGGTCGAGGTTGCCGAAGAACTTGACGATGAGCGCCTAGCCGATGTTCTCGAAGAGCTGCCAGAAGACGAGCAGATCGAGATCATGCAGGAGCTTGACAACGAGCGCGCTGCCGAGGTTCTAGACCTCATGGAGCCAGACGACGCTGCCGACCTGATGGCAAACCTGCCTGAAGAGCGAACCGAAGCAATTCTTGGCTTGATGGATGAAGAAGAGGCCGACGACCTTCGCATGCTGATGCAGTATGACGAGTTCACCGCGGGTGGTTTGATGACCACCGAGCCAATCATTTGCGCTGCTGACACAACAGTCGCCGAAGCTCTGGCACTCATTCGACGCAAAAATGTTTCGCCTGTGCTCGCGGCTTCTGTATTCGTTACTTTGCCGCCTTATGAGACCGCTACCGGTCGCTACCTTGGCGTCGTGCACTTTCAGCGAATGTTGCGCTACCCGCCGCACGAGCGTCTTGGCACGCTGCTCGACACCGAGCTCGAGCCGGTAAACGCTTCGACGCACATCTCGGTGATTCACCGAACACTTGCAAACTACAACCTGGTCGCGCTACCGGTTGTCGACGACGAACACCGCCTGATCGGCGTTGTCACCGTTGACGACGTGCTCGATCACCTGCTGCCAGAAGACTGGCGAACCGAAGACGAGAAGGGAGGCGCATGATGGCTGAGCGTCTAGATTCACCACTTGGCACCCGCAAGCGCTTTATCCCTCGCCTCAACATCGATCAGGAGCGCTTTGGACGCGCCTCTGAGGCCTTTGCGCGCGCAATGGGTACCGGTGGCTTCCTAATCGGCATGACCGTCTTCTGCGCCGTCTGGTTGACCTGGAACAGCCTTGCTCCGCTCGGTTGGCAGTTTGACCCACGACTCACCAACTTCACGCTCTTGACCCTGATTCTGTCTATGCAGGCCTCATACGCAGCGCCTCTGATCCTTTTGGCTCAAAACCGCCAGGACGACCGTGACCGTGTGAAGTTTGAGCAAGACCGTCAGCGTGCCGAGCGTAACCTCGCCGACACCGAGTACCTCGCTCGCGAAGTTGTGGCCTTGCGCCTCGCGATTCAAGAACTCGCAACCAAAGAGTTCGTGCAAGACGAGCTTCGTGACCTGATGCGCGAACTGGTCGCAGAGCTGCGCGAAGAACCCAAGAAAAAGTAATGCTCGAGGCACTCGCCAAGGTCATTGACCCAGAGCTTCGCCTGCCAATCACCGAACTCGGCATGGTTGGTGAAATTACCGAAACCTCAGTCACGATCAAACTGACAATCACCGGTTGCCCAGCCGCCGACAGCATCGAACGTGATGTGAAAGCGGTGGTTGGCGACCGCGAGGTGATCATGACAGTGATGAACCAGGTCGAGCGCGACGAACTCAAAACCAAACTTCGCGCTGGCCGAGCACCGCGCGTAAACCCGTTTGACGAGCAAAATCCTTGCAAGGTTTACTTGATCGGTTCTGGCAAGGGTGGCGTTGGAAAGTCGAGCATCACAGCCAACATCGCGGTTGCGCTCGCCGCTAAAGGGCTTGCGGTCGGGCTTATCGACGCCGACATCTTCGGCTTCTCGATTCCCGGCCAACTCGGCATAGAAGGCAAGCCAACCAAACTTGACGACATGATTTTGCCTCCGGTGGCACACGGCGTCAAAGTGATTTCGATCGGCATGTTTTTGGCTGAGAGCGGCCCAGTTGCTTGGCGCGGCCCAATGCTTCACCGCGCCGTCTCACAATTTCTTACCGATGTTCACTGGGGTGAGCTCGACTTCTTGCTCGTCGATATGCCGCCCGGCACCGGCGACGTTGCAATCAGCCTCGGCCAACTCTTGCCAAACGCGCAAACCATTGTTGTGACAACACCGCAGGTCGCCGCTGCCGATGTTGCCGAGCGCTCTGGTTCGGTCGGTGTTCAGACCGGTCAGTCGACCTTTGGCGTGATCGAAAACATGTCTTGGCTCGACCAAAACGGCGAGCGCATCGAACTTTTCGGAGCCGGTGGCGGCCAACTCGTTGCCGATCGCCTGCGCACAAACCTTCTGGGCCAGGTACCAATCTCGATCAAGCTTCGCGAGGGTTCAGACGAGGGTAAGCCGGTAGTTGAGGCTCACCCAGAAGATTCGGCTGCTCAGGCGATAAAAACTATTGCCGAAATCGTTGCCAAAACCAAGACTCCACTGCTCGGCCGCAGGCTTAAACTGAGCACGTGACCGATACCAGCATTCAGAGCCTCCTAAGCCACTTTCCCGCAGTTGCACCGCTAGTGCCGGTGATCAACCCGAGCACGGGTAAGCGTATTTTCGACCTACCCCAGCTGTCGGCAAACGACGTGCACGAAGCGGTGCTGAAGGCTCGCTCATTCGCGTCAAGCTGGAGTGCTACTCCAGCCAAAGAACGCCAGGCCGTGCTCACCAGACTTCACGACCTCATGCTCGAAAACGAGAGCAAGCTGCTCGATGTTCTTCAACTCGAAACCGGCAAGTCTCGCGCGCACGCTTTTGAAGAGTTCGCCGGAGCCGCAGGCGCAGCTCGCTACTACGGTCGCAAGGCCGCAAAGTTTCTGAAGCCTGCCCCAACTCGCGCCGGCGTGCCTGTGCTAACCAAGACCTGGGTCGAATACCAGAGCCTCGGTGTCGTCGGCGTGATCACGCCGTGGAACTACCCGATGGCCCTAACCACTCTCGACGTGCTACCGGCCCTTGCTGCCGGCAACGCTGTAGTGCAGAAGGCAGACAACCAGACTGCCCTGACGGCCCTGTTCTGCCGCATGCTCGCCATCGAAGCCGGCCTACCTGCCGCTGCCTGGACGATTGTCGTGGGCGATGGCGCCGAGGTCGGCAACGCAATCACAGACAATTGCGATTACGTTGCATTCACCGGTTCAACCGCAACCGGTCGCAGGGTTGCCGAACGAGCCGCCGCAAGACTCATCGGCTTCAGCCTCGAACTGGGTGGCAAAAACCCAATGATCGTGCTCCCGAGCGCCAAGCTTGACGTTGCCGCCGAGCTCGCGATTGCGGGCGGCTTCGGTTCGGCAGGTCAACTTTGCGTTTCGATTGAGCGCATCTATGTTGAAAACTCTCGCAAGGCAGAGTTTCTCGAGGTCCTCGGCTCAAAGGTTGAGAGCCTTATTGTCGGCAAATCGACCGACTTCAGTGTCGACATCGGTTCGTTGACCAGCGCAAACCAGCTGGCCCGAGTCAGCGGTTTCGTGCACGACGCCGTCAAGGCTGGCGCAACCGTGGTTGCCGGCGGTATCGCACTACCAGAACACGGGCCATACTTCTACGCCCCAACCGTTCTAACCGATGTTGCCCACGACTCCCCTGCCGGTTGCAACGAAATCTTCGGGCCAGTGCTCGTGGTGTTTGGTTACGACGATGTCGAAGAGGCTGTCACCTTAGCCAACGACACCGAATACGGTTTGAACGCTTCGGTGGTTGGCAAAGAAAGCGAAGCGATTCTGGTCGCCTCAAGAATCAATGCCGGTTCGGTGAACGTTAACGAAGGCTTCAGGGCCAGCTTTGCCTCGATGGATTCACCGATGGGTGGCATGAAGCACTCGGGCAAGGGTCGCCGAAACGGCAAGGCCGGCATCGTTAGATTCACCGATCAAAGAACTGTGGGAGTTGCAGCCACCTGGCTGAAGCTGCCGAGCCGCGGGCGTCACTACAACCGCATGGCGCCGCTTTTGCGACTGCTCAGCAAGATCCTAAACAAAGTCGGTTAGGTCGACTCCGAGTCAAAAGGCGCTTCTTCGCCGGCTTTCAGGTGGGTCTGTGTCGGTCGGCGTCCTGGCTTTATCGGTGTCAGCTCTTCGCTCAGTGCCTCGCGAATAATTCGACGAGGGTCATACTGCCGAGGGTCCAGTTTGCGCCAATCCACCTCTTCGTATTCGTCACCAAGCTCCTCCTTGAGTTGAGACTTTGCGTTCTCAGACATCTTGCGAAGTGACTTGACGAGGTTTGCAAGTGATTTGGCATAGCCAGGCAGACGCTCGGGCCCGAGGATAAACACCGCGAGCAACCCGAGAATCAGGAGTTTTTCACCACTTAGACCAAACACCCTTATAGGTTACTCGCTGATATGCTGATTGAAGGAGGCCTTGATGGTAGACAAAATCACCAGTTGGAAGTTCGTCGAAGAATTCAGCGACGAGACGCCAGCCATGCACAAGGCCCGCATTCGCGCCGAAGAAATGGGTGTCGAATGCATCACTCCAGCAACAGGCGCTCAACTAGCCTTCACCGTTGCAAGCTTGCGTGCCAAGGCAATCGTTGAGGTTGGCACCGGCACCGGCCTAAGCGGCCTCTGGCTACTTCAGGGCAGCAACGAGGCGACTCTCGCGACCATCGACTCAGAAACCGAGCATCAGGCCGCGGCAAGACTGGCTTTCGCCGACGCCGGTATCTCACCAAACCGCACGAGAGTGATCTCTGGCCGCGCCGACGAAGTTATGTCAAACATGGCCGATGCCGCCTATGACCTAGTTGTTTTGGACGCCGGTACTGAGACTTTGCCGAAGCAGATTTCAGAGGCCGCAAGGCTTCTTCGGCCGGGCGGCGCAATCGCAATCGTTCACGCGCTCTGGCGCGACCGCGTGCCAGACCCCGCCATGCGCGACGACGCAACCGTCGCCTACCGCGACGCCATTCGCTTCTTTGCCGACCACGACGACTTCGTAGTTTCGCTTCTCACCCTGGGTGACGGCCTGCTTCTCGCTGCCAAGCGTTAAAAAAGAAAACCGGCCGACTTTCATCGACCGGGATTCAATTCTTGTGCGCTACTTTTTCGAAGCGACTACGCCTTCTAGAACCTTGTGAAGCTCTTTAGCCTCAGCCTCGTTGACAGAGACGACTAGGCGACCTCCACCTTCGAGTGGAACACGAAGAACGATTAGTCCTCGGGTTTCGCGCTCTGCTTCCATCGGGCCGTCTCCGGTGCGTGGCTTCATTGCTGCCATGTGTAACTAGTCTCCTTGATGCTTGGGCGTCAGCGCCCTCTACCTCCATTATCCCACGCCAAAAAGGGCCGAAAAAGCCGAAGGTGAATAAATCGGATAACGGGTTGATAACAAGGATTTACGGCGGAGTGAAATCTGGCGCGGCATACATCCAGCATGTCCAGATCCAGACAACCTGGGTCAAAACAAAAACGCCGAGAATCGCCCAACGCCAAAGCCCTTTGGCTTTCAAAGACAGCGCTCCAGCGAGCACAAACAGGGGCAGCAGCAGGCGCCAGGTGCTCGACTGAGGGTAGAACACGGCGAAAAGGTAAAGCAGGTAACCAGCAGCGAACCAGCGAACCTCGCCGAGAGCGATAACCTCTTTGGCGAAGAAAAGATAAACCAGGTTCGCGGCGAGGATCACATAAATCAGAACACCGATTGGGCCACCGAAAAAGTTTTGAAAGGCCACCACAAAGCCCGAGAACGGCGTGAAATGGGTGCTGCCCGTGTATCCGTAACGCCAAGCCATTTCGGTGGCGTAGTAGGCGTCTGAGCGCCCGGTGACTAGCCCTGCGATGAGCGGCCAAGCAAAGCCAAGAGCCGTCGACCAGATTGTGAGCAAAACCAAATGCGCCCGCTCGGCAGCGTTCTTTTGAAACAACCGAACCAAGAACACGATGCCAAAAAAGGCTGCAAAAGCTAAGACTCCGGGTCGACTAAAGGCGACAACCGCCAAGGACGCATAAACCAACCAATAGCGCTTAGACACAAAACCGAGCAGCGCCAAAGACATACCCAAAAGGCTCAACGATTCGGCGTAGCCGGTTTGCATCACGGGGCTGGCGGCACAGGTCAAAACAAAGGTCAGCGCCCAGTTTGCCTTCGAACCAACCCCCAAGACTCGAACAAAGAGCCGGTGAACAACCAACGCAAAGAGCAAAGCAAACACCGTAGCAAGTAGTGGTGCCCCGATTGCCCAAGGCAAAAAGGTGAGCTTTACGAGGTAAGGAAACAGCGGGAAGAACGCCCAAGGGTTTTGCTGCACAAAACCGCTGGCATCGACTGGCAACACCGACGGGTAGCCGCCATCAAAGATGCGTCCGTACCACTCGACGTCCCAGATATTCAGAAACGAAAAATAGTCTGGGTGGGCGGGAGTCCAATAGTTTGTGCCCTGCAACCAGGCTGCAACCAAAAACAGAATCGTCGTAACAACTCTGGTTGCCAAAAAGATTGCAAGTGGCGCAAACCACCAGCGAGCTTTTAGGCGGTCAACCATTTGCGCAAGGCATCGAACGCAGAGGTAATCTGCTCGAGCGGCACGTTTTCGTCGTCTGCGTGAGCCTTGTTTGGGTCACCTGGGCCAAAGTTCACTGCTGGGATGCCTAGCGCGCTAAATCTGGCAACGTCTGTCCAGCCATATTTCGGCTTCGGGGTCGAACCGGTTGCCTCAACGAAGGCGGCAGCCTCTGGCAGGTCGAGCCCTGGGCGAGCGCCTGCGGCTGAATCCTTAAGCTCAACCTCGTAACCCGCGAAAAACACTTGCAGGTATTCAAACGCTTCAGACTCGCTCTTTGAAGGCGCGAATCGGTAGTTCACCGTGATCACCGTTTCGTCGGGAATCACGTTGGTGGCGATGCCACCGCTAATCAACACGGCGTTCAAGCTTTCGCGATAAACCAGCCCGTCAACCTCAACTTCGGCTGGCACGTTGCCGTGCAGCAAAGCCAAGATTTCGCCGGCCTTGTGAACGGCGTTCTCGCCCATCCACGGCCTGGCCGAATGGGCTTTCACGCCTCGCGTGCGAACCTCAACGCGCATGGTTCCGTTGCAACCACCCTCAACCTGCGCCGAAGAAGGCTCGCAAAGAACAGCGAACGAACCGTCGAGGAGCTCTGGTCGGTTGCGCGAAATACGCCCCAAACCATTGAGCGAAGCCTCAACCTCTTCGTGGTCATAGAAGACCCAGGTGACATCTACGTTTGGAGCGTCAACTTCAACGGCAAGCTTCAGTTGCACGGCAACGCCGGCTTTCATGTCAACGGTTCCGCGACCCCAAAGAACCTCGACACCATCGATCGAACGACGCGAAACGGGTAGATTCTCGGCCACCGGCACGGTGTCGATGTGGCCAGCAATCACAACTCGACGAGCGCGACCAAGGTTTGTCTTAGCCACGATTGCGTCGCCGTCGCGAATGACCTCGAGGTGTGCAGCGCTGCGCAAAACCGACTCGATTGCATCGGCCAAAGCCTTCTCGTTGCCCGAGACTGACTCGATGTTGCAGATGGCCTCGGTGAGCTCGATTACGCCAAGTGAAGAATCTAAAGACATGCTTTCAAACCTACTCTGTTAACCTTGACTGGTGACTGACGACAACATCATCAAAGGCAAAGCCTGGGGCCATGGCCTAGCCACCATAGCGGCCGACGGCACCTTGCTCGACGCTTGGTACCCAAACCCTCAGCTCGGCCCTGCCCCTAAGACCGACGCCCTCTGGGTTGTGCCTAAAGAGTTCGACGCCCTTTCTGGCTTCGACAAGCGCCGCAACGTCACCGTCCAGGTTGTTCACACCGAGGCCGACCTCGAACAACCGGTTACCTCAACCGCCGACGCCTACCTGCGCCTGCAGCTGCTCAGCCACCTCATCGTCACCCCAAACAGCATCAACCTCGAAGGCCTTTTGCCTAACCTGCCAATCGTCGCGTTCACCAGCGCCGGCCCGATAGCAATCGAAGAACTCGACGCCCTTCGCCCACACCTTCAGCGAGCAGGCATCACGATTCACGCGATCGACAAGTTCCCGCGACTCCTCGACTACGTAACCCCTAAGAAGGTTCGCATCGCCGACGCCAGCCGCGTGCGCCTAGGCGCTCACGTTGCCCCAGGCACCACCGTGATGCACGAAGGCTTCATCAACTTCAACGCCGGCACCCTCGGCACCGCAATGGTCGAAGGCCGAATCTCGCAGGGTGTCATTGTTGGCGGGGGCTCAGACATCGGCGGCGGCGCATCGATCATGGGCACCCTCTCCGGCGGCGGACGCGAACGCGTGCGAATCGGCGAACGAGCCCTGCTCGGTGCCAACTCTGGCGTAGGCATCTCGATCGGTGACGACTCTGTCGTTGAAGCCGGCCTCTACATCACCGCCGGCACCAAGGTCACCATCATCGACGACCAACCAGAACGGTCAGTCAAGGCAGTTGACCTAAGCGGCCTGCCAAACCTACTGTTCCGCAGAAACTCTGTCACCGGCCGCGTCGAGGTTCTCCCCCGCTCAGGCGTTGGCGTAACCCTCAACAGCTCGCTGCAAAACCTCTAGTCGAGCGCCTGGCGCGTTTCGTATTTCAGCGAACGCGGGGTCAGCAACCAAAACGCGATTGCGGCCACAGCCGGTACTCCGAACACGAGAGCTGCTAGCTGAACCCATGGGAACTGAGCCATCGACGAATCCATGCCGTTCAACATGGCTGCCCCTAGCATTAAGCCGGTCAGAGCTCCGAGCAATGAGCCGGTCATCGTCAATGCCAGGGCCTGGCTAGCTACGAGACGAGCTCTGAACGACCGTGGCGCGCCAATAGCCGACAAGGTTCTCTTGTCTGTCCTAGCCTCTATCTGCGAGAGCCCGAGGGCGATTCCGGTTGACGCAAGCGAGAACAAGGCAGCGAGCAAAATAATTAGCCAAGCAAAGTTTTCTGGGTTCAGCACACCTGTTCCATTGCTGTAAGAGAGGTAAATATTTCGACCGTTAAGTTGATCAGTTGCAGCCTGCGGAACCTCGCCGGCATAGTTCACAACCATCGACATCGGATATGCCTTAAGCCCAAGCCTCGCAGCGGTCTCACGGCTAACCATTGCCGCATAGTTGAACGAGTTGCTGGTGATTTTAGAGACCACATGCGACGGCAAAGTAACAGTCTTGGTTGCCTTGTCGAGGTGGTGGCCAATCCAGCTGTAGTCGCTTGGTTTCAACCAACTAACCTTGGCCTTGCCTGAATAGTCGTAAACCGAGTTGAACAAGACGACTCCGCCGTCTTCCAGTGTCGTCAGAGCGCCTTTATCGGTCTCTTTGAGGATTGCTTTCAGTTCTTTAGCATCGCCAACCACGATCGTTCGCCTTGGGTCATCGACGCCTATGCAACCCGCCGGCAACTTCATGTCACTCGAGGACATCCCCGAAACGTGTGCTTGGATCCATTCCTGCGACTTGGGCGAAAGCCCTGTGTAGTAACAAGTCTTCGCTGGATTGTAGATAACTGTTGGTGCCGGCACATCGAATTGTCTTGCCAGCGTGCCATCGGTGTTATTCACTCCACCAGAGTTCATAACATCAACGGTGCTATCAATGATTGTGGCCGAGTCAAATGCACCAGTGGCCAAGATTAGTTTTCGTTGAGACTCGAGCAGTTCACGCTTCGGAACACTCGCCCAAAAGTTCTCGGCCGAAACTGCTTTCGGAGTGGGTGAACTCGGGTCCCAATCGGTGGGTGTAACACCAAACTCAAGACCAGCCTGACCCGGCAAGTATTGATACGCGTAGTTGTCGTAACCAAATTTAGTTGGCCCATAAAAGAATGAAGCAACGAACGAAGCCACAAAGGTCACTGTGAGGACCGACGCTATAACCGGCGAGTAGCGCTTGCGGTTGTAAAGCAAATCTTTACCTGCAAAGTTTGCTGTGCTGCCAAATCTCGCCATGATTACGCGAATTGCCTTGAGGATCCAGCCTGTGCCAACTATGAACGAGACTACGGTTACGGCTGCACCAGCTAAACCGATCATCACTCCGATGATCTGCAACGCGGCCTTGACTTGATAGTCTCCCCCGGTCGCGGCAGAACGAATTAGAACCAACAGCGAAACGATGATTGCTCCGACACCTGAGAAAAAGAGGATTATCGCCCCAACGCCACTACGAGCCCGAACTTGGCCTTCGCTGCGGCTTCCGCGCAAGGTAGCCAAAATATTTACTTTGCTTGCTCGGATAGCAGGCACAAGGCTGGTTATTGCGCCCAAAACTACACTGCACAATAATGCGAGCACTAGCATGCCCGCCGGGAGGTGGAAGGCCGGATAGTTGAACCAGTTGCGACCACCCCAATTGAGGTCAGCCACGCTAGGGCCGAATAAAAACGCGGATGTTGCGCCTAAACCGAGACCGATAAGACCACCCATTAGGCCGAGCCAAACACCAGAGGCCAAAGTAATCTTGCGGAGCAATTTGGTGCTGCTACCTAGCGAAGACAAGACCGCCAAAGTGCGCGTCTGCCTTCTTGCGCCAAAGGCAAAGGCTGATCCAGCGAGCACGATCACAGGCAATAGGACTAGCGGCGCCAAAAACAATGCCCCTATTAGCGTGCCTATTGACGACAAAGTTGCTTGGGAGTTCAGTTGATTTGCCGGTGGTGGGTTCAACAAGACCGATCGACCAACCACCAAAACGCCGAGTTTGTTGAGTCTTTGTATTTCAGACCACTTCGGCGACACTCCCCCGAGCTGGTAATACATAGTCTCGGTCGGGCCTGTCTGAAAGTTTTCGAGTGCGCCAGTTTTGAGGTAAACGACGTCTTCAAGTTTTCGACGAGAGGCCTCGCTGAAGACCCCAACAATTTTGAAGGATTGGCCAGCGACGGTGTGGATTTTGCCGCCAACCTTTACCCCAAAACGATCTAACGCATCGCTCGAAACTAAAACCTCATCAAGACTTGAAGGAACATGGCCCTTTAAGAGACTTACCGGCCCTTGACCTAGAAAATCGCTGCTCCATGATTCACCAACGACGACCGTTATTGCACCGATACCCGTCGCAGTTTTGAAATCTGTAACGCCGCTCGAAATCGCGAGCAAATCCTTTCGGGGAAGAACTTCTTGCATTGACAAGATTTGGCCTTGTGAACTTTGCTCACCGTCGTTGGCGTACGAGAGGTTGGTGTCACTTGGCATTTGCCAAAGGTCTTTACTTGGCGGTACCTGAACCTGATAACGAGCTTGAGCTAGCCCGAGCTGGTAGTGAACAAACTCGGCACCAGTTGGCTGAGTGCTCTCCCTATAGGTGAGTGCAAAACCTGCCAGGGCCATCGGCAACGCGATGATCGCGATGATCAGCGCGCTTTGAAGCCGATTGCGCTTCACCGAACGGCGAGCAATTCTGAGGGCAATCGCGTTTTGTGTGATTCTGCCCACGGTTATGCGCCGAACTGTTCTGGGGTGATTGTGTTGCTGATCTCTTCAACGATCTGGCCGTCGCGAATGACAAGAATTCTGTCGGCCCAGGCGGCGAGCTTGGCGTCGTGGGTAACCAGGACGCCTGCAATACCGGCATCGATGCGCTTTCTGAGTGCCCGAATCACCGCTTCTGAGGTCTTCGAATCCAACGCACCAGTTGGTTCGTCGGCTAAAAGAACCTGACGCGGGCCAACAAACGACCTGGCGATCGCAACGCGCTGACGCTGACCACCAGAGATTTCGTCTGGGAACCTGTCGGCGAGTTCACCGATGTCCATGCTTTCTAGCGCGTCCAAGGCAGCCTTGCGCGCCTTGCGAACCTTCACGCCGTCAAGTTCAAGCGGAAGAGCTACGTTCTCAATAACGGTCAATGACGGAATCAGGTTGAAGTCCTGAAACACGTAACCGATTGTTTGGCGACGAAGGGTTGCCAACTGGGCTGGCTTAAGTGTTGGCAGGCTGTTGTCGATGATGCGCACGTCGCCCGTTGTCGGCACCTCGAGCCCACCGGCGATAGTAAGAAGCGTTGATTTTCCTGAGCCAGAGGCGCCCATGATGGCAACCAACTCGCCCGCCTTCACCTGCAAGCTTGCTCCGCGAAGGGCGTGAACCTCGTTCTCGCCTGTTCCGTAAGTTTTTTGAACATCAATCAGTTCTAATAGCACCTTGCTCATGATTCCCCTTAGTTTGCTTTGGTTGGGCGGCCGCGTTTTGCCGGCTCTGAAAGTGTTTGGTTTGGGTTTAGACCTCTTGCGGCGGTTCGGGCAAGTGTGCCTTCGATGTGCTCTAGCCAACGAAGCTCGGCTTCACAGTTGAAGATGTTCAGGTCGGCAACGAGCAGCCAAGGCAGTTCAGCAGGGTCGTTCTGATCGACATCGCGCTTCGTCGCGGTTAGGGCTTGTAGGTTGCGCATGGTTTGAACTCGCTGGGCATGAACGAGTTTTTCTACATCGCAACCCGGAATCGTTACGGCCAATGCCAGTTTCATCGCGAGTTCATTGCGCGCCTCGGGGCTTGAAGGTATTGCAGTTGTCAGCCACTCTTCAGCCTCAACCGAACCGCTTGGCGTAACCCGGTAGCGGGTCTGACCTTGGCCGTTCGAACCAACGGACTCAAGCAACCCATCGCGCTCTAGGCGCTCAAGGGTCGAATAGATCTGGCCGATATTGATTTGCCAACTGCCACCGGTTCGAGATTCGATCTCTTGGCGAAGTTGATAACCGTGGCACTCACCCAGGGTGAGCACCGCGAGGATGCTGGCTCTAACACTCATGGGTTAATATATACATACTTAGTATGCATTAAGCAAGTTACCCGGTAATCGAGTCCCAACCCGCTTCAGAGAGCGGCGAATCGTCTAGGTAAACGCCCGAACCAGAAGACACATAGCCGATTGGCTTGAAGGCTCTAGGCACTTCAATACCAGGCGCGAAGGTAGCCAACAATGAGTGGTCTTCACCCCCGCCGATAACCCAATCACGTGCGCTAACCCCGAGACGCATTGCTGCATCATCGATCATTGCGTCAAAGCCTTGAAGATCTTGCGAGCGAATCACCAGCTTCACGCCAGATGCTTTGGCAATTCGAGCAGCATCCTTTGCAAGGCCATCTGAGAGGTCGAGCATCGATGTTGCGTTCAAACCAATGCCCGCTGCAATTGGCGGCTCAGGGCGCTTCTGAACGCCTACAAGGGCATCGTAGGCACTGATTGCATCGGCATCACCCGAGAAAAGCAGAGCCAAACCTGCGGCCGCCCTGCCAAGGGTGCCGGCAACTGCCAGAACATCGCCAGCCTTAGCGCCAGAGCGAAGAATCGGCTGGCGACCTTCGAGATCACCGTGAGCGGTAACCGAGATGAAAACCTTGTCGCTGGCAGCGAGGTCGCCTCCAACAACACCGCAACCCGGAGCAAGCTGCTCGCAGGCTGCCTTCAAACCGTCGGCAAAGTCCTCGAGAAAGGTGATTGGGGTTGAGCCCGGCACGGCGATGGCAACTACCAAAGAAGTCGGACGCGCGCCCATGGCGGCAACATCAGAAACATTGGTGGCAACGGCTTTCCAGCCCAAATCAAAACCAGTCGACCAGTCAAGTCTGAAATCGTGGTCTTCGATCATGGTGTCGGTGGTGACAACAAATTTGCCGTCCTGAGCCTTAATCACCGCGGAGTCATCACCCGAGCCAACCAGCGCAAAGTCGCTGCCGTTCAGGCGCGAAACAGTGCGCCTAAGGCTCTCGTTTTCGCCAAGTTCGGCGACGGTGGGGATGTTGCTCACAAACCAAAGGTAGCCTGTTCTTGATGGAGAAAATCGCGTTAATGGCACTTGCAACGCTCATGCTGAGCGGCTGCTCGAGCACGATCAACATCGATGCCGCACCAGATGCAAACAACCCTGCCTGCGCAAGTGTGACAGTTCGCCTGCCAAGCGATGTTGACGGCATGAAAAAGCGCGTCACCGGCTCGCAAGCCACCGGCGCCTGGGGCGACCCAGCACACATTCTTCTGCGCTGTGGCCTAGCCCCGGTTTATGCCAGCAAGTTGCAGTGCGTGAGCCAGGGCGGCGTTGATTGGTTAGTCGACGACTCCAAAGCGCCAAGCTACCGATTCATAACCTTCGGCAGAAAGCCTGCGGCAGAAGTGATCGTTGACTCACGCGTCGCTTCTGGAGCAAGCGTCCTCGATGCACTAGCGCCTTCGGTGCAATTCCTACCAAGCAGTCGCACCTGCGGTTAAAGCAAAAGCGGGCCGGTTTCCCGACCCGCTCTTGAGCAATTCTTAGTTAGCTTTCGGGTTATCCGAAAGCTTGGTTTTTCTTTCTTGAAGCCATCCAACAAACCCTAGAGCTGCCGATGGCAAGAAGTAAAGATTTTCGACGCTGCTTGCACCGAGCAGCGCCACAAGTGCGTAGCAGATAGCGGCGGTTAAGGTTAGCCACGGGATTCTGGCGAAAAAGCTGAACCAACCGACGATGACGGTGATGAACGGCATAAGCGCGATTGCAAACAGCACTGCAGCGATTAGCCAAAGAATCAAACTGAAGATGCCCGCGCCGGATTCAACGGTGTCGGTACCGGCGTTGAATACATCCGCGCTTTTAGACATGAGCCCCACGGCGATGGAGGTGGAAACAATCGTCGCTAAAGCATGTGCGGCGAGACTAAAAAGATTTCGGTTATTCAGCAAGAGAGCCCCCTTTTGCGAATTACTTTAGCGCCAACTCGATCAGTTCGGTGATAAGAGTTTTGTAGTCGATTCCCGATGCCTGCCAGAGGCTCGGGAACATGCTTAGGCGGGTGAAGCCGGGCATGGTGTTGATCTCGTTGACGATGAAACCGTCTTTGGTCAAGAAGAAGTCGACCCTGCTCAATCCTTCGCCGCCGATTGCCGCAAAAGCCTTGCGGGCGATGGCTTGCATTTCTTGTAATTCTTCTGGCGTGAGGTTTGCTGGAATCACCAGATCGACGCTGTCTTCGTCGATGTATTTGGCTTCGAAGTCATAAAAGTCGCGGCCTTTGACGATGATTTCGCCGGCGACGGTGACTCTTGTTGGTTCGCCATTTCGCCCTTCGAGCACGGCAACCTCAACCTCGCGGCCAACGACTCCGCGCTCAACAACAAGTTTGGTGTCTTCTTTGAAGGCCTTCTCAACTGCCTTACCAAAGTCGGCCATGTCGCTGACCTTGCTAACGCCAACGCTCGAGCCCGCTCTTGCTGGCTTGACGAACAGAGGCAGGGAACCTAGGGCTTTGACGGCTTCTAGAGCGGTTTCTGGGTCGCGTAGCCAGTTGTTCTTGCGAATGACAACGTGAGGGGTTACCGGCACACCTGCGGCTTCGAAAAGGGCCTTGGTGAACTCTTTGTCCATTCCGGCTGCGCTGGCGAGGACTCCGTTGCCAACGTAAGGCAGGTCGAGGAGTTCAAAGAAACCCTGAATCGTGCCGTCTTCGCCATAGGGGCCGTGAAGCACAGGGAAGACCACGTCGACTTTGCCTGCATTTTGGCCGTTGATGGCGATGTCGTGATTCGGCAACCAGGTGACGGTCTTGCCTTCAAACTCGACGGTTGGCAGTTGCTCTTTGTTGAGCGCCCACTTCTCGGTGTCGTCTTCGGCTGGCACAAAGACTCCGTCTTTGGTGATGCCGATTGGGATTACCTCAAACTTGTCGCGGTCGATAGCGCCTAGAACGCCGCCCGCGGTGACGCACGAAATCTCGTGTTCGGAGGATCTACCGCCAAACACGAGAGCGACACGCAACTTTGCCATTACTCGCCCTGAGGTTCGTCGGTTTCGTGGGTTAGGTGCGGGGCGATGTCTCGAGGGTTCATCTCGCCATCCATAACGAGCTTCACCTGTTCGACGATTGGCATGCTGATGCCCTTTGCTTCGGCTAGGGCAAGAATTGGCGCAACGCTCGAAAGACCTTCGGCGGTTTGACTGAGGCGCTTGGTAACTTCGCGAAGCGTGTAACCCTTGCCGAGCATTTCACCCGCCTTGAAGTTGCGGCTGAGCGGCGACTCAGATGTGGCGATTAGGTCACCCATGCCGGCAAGGCCGACCATGGTCTTCTTTTTCGCACCGTAGGCAACCGCGAAGCGTGAGATTTCGGCAAGACCGCGGGTGATGATCGAGGCCTTGGTGTTTTGGCCGTAACCAACGCCGTTGACGATGCCGACAGCAACGGCGATCAGATTTTTGAGGATTCCGCCAAACTCTGTGCCAACAACATCTTTGTTGGTGAAGGTTGTGAAGTAGTCGTTGGTGGCAACCGCGGCAACCTTACTGGCATTTTCGCGGTTCGAGCAGGCGGCAACCGAGGCGGCCGGCTCACCTGCTGCGATTTCGAGTGAAAGGTTGGGGCCCGAAACAACAACAATCTGATCTTCGGCGATCTCGAGGATTTCGTGAATAACCTCGCTCATGCGAAGGCCGGTGTCTTTTTCAACACCTTTCATGAGGCTCACCACGAGGGCGTCCTTAGGAATCATGTGACCCCAAGAGTTGAGGTTTTCGCGAAGGTTTTGCGAAGGCACGGCCAGATAAACCTGTTCGGCATCGACAAGCGCTTCGGCAGGGTCGCTCGATGCGGTTAGGTTGTGAGGCAGACGCACGCCAGGCAGGTAGTCACCGTTTCGGTGAACCTTGTTGATTTCTTCGGCAACGTCGTCGCGACGAGCCCAGAGCATTACCTCATTGCCGCCATCGGCTAAAACCTTGGCGAATGTGGTGCCCCAGGCGCCAGCACCCATGACTACGAGCTTGCTCACTTCTTGGACCCCTTCTTAAAGTTGCCCGTTGTGGTTTGACCTTCGGCTCTTGGGTCATAAAGCTGCTTAGGCGCAGCTTCACCGCGAACCTCGGCGGTTAGTTTGAGGATCTCTTGCATGACGATGTCGGTGGCTTCGAGAAGTTCAGCGTTGGTGAGTTTGCGTCCACGGAAATTGTCGAGGTTCACCTCCTTGCCGATGATGAAACGGCAGGCATGCCAAGGCTGAGGTAGAAACTTCTTTTCGTAGGTCGGCATGATTGCCTCGGTGCCCCACTGGCCGAAAGGAATCACCGGGGTGCCGGTCTCGAGCGCTAGGCGAACCGCGCCGGGGCGACCCTTCATCGGCCAACCCTCTGGGTCTCGGGTTAGCGTGCCCTCGGGAAAGATTGTGATGACTCGGCCGGCTTCAAGAAAGTGTTTCGCGGCGTCCATCGGTTCTGCGTTGACGCGACCGTTGCGATAGACGGGAATCTGGCCGACACCGCGAAGCATTGGGCCAAGAAGCGGCACGTTGAATAGCGGGCCTTTGGCAAGAAAATGCGGCCCGCGCTTGAGTTTGAAGAAGGTCACGTAGGCGGTTGCGATTGCGTCGAGGTAGGTCACGTGATTGCCAGCGAGAATGTATGCGCCAGTTGTCGGCACGTTCTCTTTGCCTTTTAGAAGTTTTACGTTGAACAGTAACCGCATCACCATTCCAAGGACGCGTGCAACGAGCTGCATGCCAAATGGGCGATCGGCGTCGGTCACCTTCGGCATCTTGAGTTCGCGGTTTGCGCGCTTCTGAGAAACCATGACTACTCGCTGTAGGTGAAGTCGGCGCCGAGGTCTTCGAGCTTCTGCAAGAAGTGCTCGTAGCCTCGCGAGATCAGCTGAACGTTGGTGACGTTTGAGGTGCCCTCGGCAGCTAGTGCGGCAACCATGTGGCTGAAGCCGCCTCGGAGGTCGGGTACTCGAATGTCTGCGGCCTCAAGCTTGGTTGGGCCGGAGATGACGGCAGAGTGGTTGTAGTTGCGCTGGCCGAAGCGACACGGGGTACCACCGAGGCATTCGCGGTAAATCTGAATTTGGGCACCCATCTCAACCAAAGCCTCGGTGAAGCCGAAGCGGTTTTCGTAAACGGTTTCGTGAATGATGCTCAAGCCCTTTGCCTGGGTTAGTGCCACAACTAATGGCTGCTGCCAGTCGGTCATGAAGCCAGGGTGAACGTCGGTCTCGATAACAACAGGGTTTAGTTCGCCACCAGGGTGGTAGAAACGGATTCCTTCGTCTTGAATCTCGAATGCGCCACCGACTTTGCGGAACACGTTTAGGAAGGTCATCATTTCTTGCTGCTGGGCTCCACCGACAAAGATGTCGCCGTTGGTGGCAAGCGCTGCCGCCGCCCAAGAGGCAGCTTCGTTGCGGTCGAACAGTGCGCGGTGGCTGTAGCCGGTGAGTGACTTGACGCCTTCTATGCGAATCACGCGGTCAGTGTCGACCGAGATGATTGCGCCCATCTTTTGCAAGATGGCGATTAGGTCCATGATTTCTGGCTCAATTGCTGCGCCGGTGAGTTCGGTTAGACCTTCGGCTCGAACCGAGGTGAGAAGAACTTGCTCGGTTGCTCCCACGCTCGGGTAAGGCAGGCTGACCTTTGCGCCTTTTAGGCCTTCTGGGGCACTCATGCGAATGCCGTTTGGCTGCTTCTCGATAACCGCACCAAAGTTTCGAAGAACCTCTAGGTGAAAGTCGATTGGGCGATCGCCGATGTGGCAGCCGCCGAGGTCTGGAATGAACGCTTCGCCGAGCTGGTGAAGCAGCGGGCCGCAGAACAGAATTGGGATTCGCGAAGAACCGGCGTGGGCGTCGATGTCGACCATGCGAGCAGACTTCACGTTGGTTGGGTCGAGCTTCATGGTGCCGTCTTCGGCAAAGTCGATGGACACACCGTGCAGCTTGAGCAGATTAGAAACAACCTCGACATCGCTGATGTGCGGCACGTCGCGCAGTTCGCTTGGAGTGTCGCCGAGAAGGGCCGCAACCATGGCCTTGGTGACGAGGTTTTTGGCGCCCTTGAGGTCGACTCGCCCCTTAAGCGGCTTGCCGCCTCTGACTGTGATCTGGCTCATTAGGCTCCCTTGGCTGGGAGAGTCTTGGGTCTCCAGGACTCTCTTTTTGCCTCGAAGTCGGTGATCGACTGTTCGTCTCGCAGGGTGAGCCCGATGTCATCGAGCCCTTCAAGTAGACGCCACCTAGTGTATTCGTCAATGGCAAAAGGAACCGTTAGGTCGGCTACTCGAACTTCTTTGGCCACAAGGTCGACAGTTGCCTTTTCGCCGGGGTTTGCCTCAAGCTTTTGCCAGATCGCCTCGATGTCTGCGTCAGAGACTTCGCCGGTCACCAAGCCCTGCTTGCCAGAGTTGCCTCTGAAGATGTCGGCGAACTTTGGCGCAAACACGGCCTTGAAGCCGTAGTCGCGCAGAGCCCAAACCGCGTGTTCGCGCGAAGAACCGGTTCCGAAATCGGGCCCTGCAAATAGAACTTCGCCATGGGCGTAGGCAGGCTGGTTGAGCACGAACTCTGGGTCATTGCGCCAGCTTGCGAACAGGGCGTCTTCGAAGCCGGTCTTGGTAATGCGCTTCAGGTAAACAGCGGGGATGATCTGGTCGGTGTCGACGTTGCTTCTGCGAAGCGGCACACCGACGCCTTCAAAGACTTCAAACTTTTCCATTAGTTGCCTTCCAAATCTGCCGGGGCCGAAAGGGTTCCGCGAATTGCAGTTGCTGCGGCAACAAGTGGTGAGACCAGGTGGGTTCTTGCACCCTTGCCTTGGCGGCCCTCAAAGTTTCGGTTCGAGGTTGAGGCTGCTCGCTCGCCAGGAGCAAGTTGGTCTGGGTTCATGCCGAGGCACATCGAACAGCCGGCAAAACGCCACTCGGCACCAAAGTCTTTGAAGATTTTGTCGAGGCCCTCAGCCTCGGCTTGCAGGCGAACACGAGCCGAACCTGGCACAACCATGAATCGCACGCCTTCGGCCTTCTGCTTGCCTTCGACAATCGCCGCTGCCGCACGGAGGTCTTCGATGCGACTGTTGGTGCATGAGCCAAGAAACACGGTGTCGACCTTGATCGACTTCATCGGGGTTCCTGCGGCAAGATCCATGTATTCGAGTGCGCGCTCTGCTGCTGCGCGCTCATTCGGGTCTTCGATGTTTTCAGGGTTTGGCACACTGTCTAGGAGCGAAACACCCTGGCCCGGGTTGGTGCCCCAGGTAACGAATGGGTCAAGAGTGTTGGCGTCGAGAAAAACTTCGGCGTCGAACTTTGCCCCTTCGTCGGTTGGCAACGTGTTCCAGTATTTAACCGCTGCTTCCCAGTCAGCGCCCTCTGGTGCGTGTGGGCGGCCCTTTAGGTACTCGTAGGTGGTTTCGTCTGGCGCAACCATTCCGGCACGAGCGCCAGCCTCAATCGACATGTTGCAAATCGTCATTCGGGCCTCCATAGAAAGCGCGCGAATTGCTGAACCGCGGTATTCGAGCACGTAGCCCTGGCCACCACCGGTGCCGATCTTGGCGATGACTGCCAAAATGATGTCTTTCGCGGTAACGCCCGGGCGCAGGGTGCCCTCAACGTTGATTGCCATGGTCTTGAAAGCCTTGAGCGGCAGGGTCTGCGTGGCAAGCACGTGCTCAACCTCGCTGGTGCCGATGCCCATCGCTAAGGCGCCAAACGCGCCGTGAGTCGAGGTGTGCGAGTCGCCGCAAACCACGGTGATGCCAGGCATTGTGAGGCCGAGCTGAGGGCCAACTACGTGCACGATGCCCTGTTCGATGTCGCCGAGCGAGTGAATTCGAATTCCGAACTCTTTTGTGTTGTGGCGAAGCGCCTCGATCTGGGTGCGGCTGGTTGGGTCGGCAATTGGCTTGTCGATGTCCCAGGTTGGGGTGTTGTGGTCTTCGGTGGCGATCGTGAGGTCTGGGCGGCGAACTGGGCGGCCGGCAAGGCGCAGCCCGTCAAAAGCTTGCGGACTGGTGACTTCGTGAACGAGGTGGAGGTCAATGTAAAGCAGGTCAGGCGCGTCGCCCTCACCCTTGACTACAAGATGGTCGTTCCAGACTTTTTCGGCCAAAGTCAGCGGATTTTGTGTCATTACATACCTCAAATGCGTTGAACCTTCATTTTACCGCGAACGGCTAGGCTGGCAGAGTGAACAAGGACGCTCTCGAGACGCTTCAGCGCAAAACTATCCGAACCCTAACCACAGGTCAGATCCTCTCAGGCTTTGGTCTTGGGTCAACTTTGTCGATTGGCGCACTCCTCGCAGCCGACCTTTCGGGCACCGAATCTTGGAGCGGGGCCGCGGCAACCTTCTCGACACTCGGTGCGGCGATCTGGGCCATTCCGCTTTCGCGCCTTGCCTACGCTCGTGGCCGCAGAGTTGCACTCGCCATTGGTGCAACCTTGGCAATTTCAGGCGCACTGCTTGTGATCACCGCGGCGAGCATCAGGTTCTTCCCACTTTTGCTGGTGGCGCTGTTCTTCTTGGGCGCAGGCTCGGCAACCGGGCTGCAGGCTCGATTCGCCGCAAACGACCTACCGAGCACACGCACGGCGGGGCGCGACCTCTCGATTGTGGTCTGGGCAACAACCATTGGCGCGGTGATTGGCCCAAACATGTTTGGCCCTGGCGAAATCATTGGCAAGGCGTTGCACATGCCACCTTTGACCGGACCGTTCTTGCTGACCATAGCGGCTCAGCTGGCCGCAAGTTCGGTGTTCTTCTTTGGCCTCAAGCCAGACCCGCTAAAGACAGCTCAGTCGCTCGACCAAGCTCGAGGCCCGCGAGGAAAAATTTCGATCAAGTCGGCGTTTGAAACGCTGGCCGCCCACCCAATTGCCGCCTACGCGATGATTTCGATTGCCCTCAGTCACATGGTCATGGTTTCGGTCATGGCCATGACACCGGTGCACATGAAGCACGACGGCGCCGACCTAGTTCTTGTCGGCTTCACGATCTCGTTTCACATCGCTGGCATGTATGCCTTCTCACCAGTCTTTGGCTGGTTGGCAGACAAGTTCGGACGCATCCAAATTGTTATCGCCGGCCAGGTTATCTACGTGGCCGCCCTTATTTTGGCTGGCACAGCCGGAATGAACCACTTTCAAATCACCGCCGGACTCTTCTTGCTTGGTCTCGGTTGGAGTGCAGCAACCGTTGCGGGCTCTGCCCTTTTGAGCACGAGCCTGCCAGCAGACCAAAAGACCAACGTTCAGGGCGTCAGTGACTCAGCGATGCAGCTTTCGGGCGCGTTCGGCGGCGCAGTTTCTGGTTCACTATTGGCTGCGTTCACCTTCGGCGGCTTGAACGCGGCGGCCATGGTGCCGGTATCGATCGTGCTAGCCCTAAGTGGCTTTGCACTGATTCGACGAAACCGCTAACCCTTGATGTAGGGCTGACCAGAAGCTGCCGGCGCTCTCACCTTGCCCGCGAAGCCTGCTACCGCTACCAGGGTTACCAGATACGGAATCATCGTTATGAAGTCGGTCGGAATGCCTGGGCTCACCTGGTTTGCCCAGATTCTCAAGATGATTGCGAAGCCGAACAGTAGCGCCGAGGCCGCAACATAAAATGGCTGCCAACGACCCAGAATTACTACGGCGAGAGCAATGAAGCCGAGTCCGCCAGACATTTCGCGGCCGAACGCACCGACGTTTCCGATGGTTAATGCAGCGCCACCGAGTCCTGCGATTGCACCACCCGAAGTCACCCACCAAAACCGCGTTCGAGCGACGTTGATGCCGACGGTGTCGGCTGCCATTGGGTGCTCGCCAACCGAGCGGGCTCGAAGACCCAACTTGGTTCGAAACAAGAGGAACCAGACCATTGGGACTAGAACGAAGGTTAGATAAACGGTTGCGCGGGTTTCAAAAAGTGCCGGTCCGATGACTGGTATCTCGCTCAAGAACGGAATCTTGACAATAGGGAAGGTGCCCGGAAAGTTAGCAGTGTCACCGCTACCAGCTAGCCACTCGGAATATAAGAAGTTGGTGATGCCGATTACGAGCGCGTTAATAAGTACACCGATGATGATTTGATCGACGAGGTATTTCACGGCCAAAGAAGCCAACGCCATCGAAAGAAGAGCAGCGGTAAGCATTGCAACGAGCAAGCCAATCCAAAGATTGTGGGTTAGGCTGCCGACCACAGACGCCATAAAGGCACCTGTAAGAAGCTGGCCTTCGATGGCGATGTTGACCACGCCAACTCGTTCCGACATAACTCCGCCAAGGGCGCCCAGAATAATCGGCACCGCAAGCGCTATTGCCTGGCCAAGAATAAATGCGGTTGGCACAACCCCTCCAGCGGCGAGCCATGCCAGCAGCGCTACCGCCCCAAGAAGTCCATAAATCAAGACCAACCACACTGGTGTCTTAGAGTTTTTGAAAGTTAGCCAAACCGAGACACCCGAGATAGCCAGCATTAGCAAGCCGAGAGTGAGGCTGAACCCCGCAGAAGAGACAATCACATTTGGCACGAACCAGGCGTCTTTGGTTCGGCTAATCTGAAACGTCACGTCTCCACTTTTACCGAAAAGTCCGAATGCGAAGATGATCAGCAGCGAGAAAGCACCTGTGACAATGGGAGTCTTCCAGTTCACCTTTGCTTCGACGCCAGAGAACATGCCTGGAGTTACAACGATCTTGGCCATTATTTGACCTCCTTCTTAGGCAGCCTGAAAATTGCTCTCACCAATGGTGGAGCGGCAACGAATAACACTAGAAGGGCTTGAACTACGCCCAGGATCTCTGGCGAAACGCCAACTAGTTGCATCGAAGGGCCACCAGCCTTGAACGCGCCAAAAAGTAAACCGGCGATTAGCACCCCTCGCGCACGCGAACCACCTAAAAGCGCAACGGTGATTGCATCAAAACCGATGTTGCCGTTGATGCTTGCTGTCAAACCACCAGATTGCCCGAGACCTTGATTCACGCCAGCCAGGCCAACAAACGCGGCCGAAACGGCAAGAGCCCAGATGTAGGTTCTCTCAATGTTAATTCCGGCTGCCTTGGCCGCGTGAAAGTTCGAACCAACCATTTTGAATCTAAAACCGATAGTCGAGCGCTCCATGAGCCACCAGTAAACAACTACTGCGGCAAAAGCAATCAGGATTCCAATGTGCAAGTTGAACGAGGGGCCGAGTATCCCAGGCAACTGTGCGGTGACAGCGGGTGGGTCCGATTTTGGCGTGCCGCCACCACCGTGCTCAAGCAGCAGGTTTGGTTGACGCAAGAACCAGGTGTAGAGGTAAAGGGCGACGTAGTTGAGCATGATGGTCACAATCACCTCGTGGGCGCCAGTGCGAGCCTTTAGAAGACCCACCAGGCCGCCCCATGCGGCAGCCAGTGCAACACCGACCAGTAGAGCAACGATTAGGTGAATACCGAAAGGCATGCTCAAGCGGGTCGAAACCCAAGTTACGCCGAGCAATGACATCAAAATCTGACCGGTGCCACCAACGTTGAAGAGACCGACTCGGAAACCTAGTGAAATACCAAGTCCGGCAAGAATAAGCGGAGCACCGAGACGTAATGTTTCGGTTATCGGTCTAAACATCGAAACGGCGTCGCCACCATTCGGGTTGAAAATAGATCCTGTGATCAGGCTGGTGTAACCGTTAACGATTGTGTCCCAGGCTGTTTGCAACGTGTACATCGGGTCGCTGCCGAAGGTTGCGTAGCTGTCAACAACGTCCTGATTGAAGGCCGCCATGAAAATTGCGCCAACCATGAAGGCGAGCACAGCAGACAACGCGATACGCAGCGGTGTGCCAGACATGATCTCGCGAAGCAAAGACTCAGACTTTGTTTCGGTGACTTCTTTGCTTATCGGATTACTCACTCTGTGATACCTGCCATCAATTTGCCGAGCTGTTCACGAGTTGCAGACGAATCGACAACCCCGACTATTCGACCGCGGTACATCACGGCGATTCGGTCGGCCAATGCCGTAACTTCGTCAAGTTCGGTAGAAATCAGAACGATGGCTCTGCCGTCGTCGCGTTCGGCAATGATGCGTTCGTGAATGAATTCGATTGAACCAACGTCGACCCCTCGCGTTGGCTGCGCGGCAATCAGCAGCTTTACGTCTCGGCGTAGCTCACGCGCGACAACAACTTTCTGTTGGTTGCCACCAGAGAGGTTGCCAACCAGGGTTTCGGCTGATGGAGTTCGGATATCGAAGTCTTCTATAAGCTTTGCCGAAACCTCAGAGCGCTTTGCAAAGTCGATGTTTAGGCCCTTTGCAAATGGTTCGGAGTATGAACCGTTCAGCATGAAGTTTTCAGCGATCGAAAATTGGGCAACAAGCCCATCCTTTTTGCGGTCTTCCGGAATGTAGCCGATACCTTCTTCGAGTCTTCGGCGAACGGTGTGGCCGATCAGGTTCACGTCGCCGAGCTTAATTGACCCGCTGCCTTTGGTGGTTGGTCGAAGCCCCAGCAAGGCCTCGGCAAGTTCTGTTTGGCCGTTACCTTGGACTCCGGCAATGGCTAACACCTCACCTGCTCGAACCTCGAAGCTGACGTTGTCGACTGCACGCTGTTGCCGATCGTCAAGAACCGAAATCGAATCCACAGACAAAACGACCGCACCATCCTTGTGGGCGTCCTTGTCTACCTGCAAATCGACTTCACGACCTACCATCATCGTGGCAAGAGTCTCTGCTGAGTCTGTCGGCTTAGCCTCGCCAACAACCTTGCCGAGTCGAATAACCGTGATCCGGTCGGCAACCGCTTGCACCTCGCGAAGTTTGTGAGTGATGAAAATGATTGACGTGCCGTTTTTTGCCAGCTCGCGCATAATCTGCATCAGCTCATCGGTCTCTTGAGGTGTCAGCACAGCAGTTGGTTCATCAAGCACCAATACTTGAGCGTTGCGCGACAGCGCCTTTATGATCTCGACGCGCTGTTGCACTCCAACTGGGAGGTCGGCTACAAGTGCGTCTGGGTCGACGTTGAAGCCGAAGCGATCAGAAATTTCTCGAACTCTTTTGCGCGCCTCATCGAGGTTGAGGGCGCCAATCTTGTTGGTCGGTTCGTTACCTAGAACGACATTCTCGGCAACTGTGAAGACCGGAATCAGCATGAAGTGCTGGTGAACCATTCCGATGCCGGCGGCCATCGCATCGCCCGGCCCCTTAAAGTTCTGAACCTTGCCGTCGAGCAGAATCTGCCCCTCATCGGCTTGGTATAGGCCGTAGAGAACGTTCATTAGCGTTGACTTGCCAGCACCGTTTTCGCCGAGCAGTGAGCGAATTTCACCGGCTTCAACTGTGATGTTGATGTTCTCGTTCGCCACAAGCGCGCCAAACCGCTTGGTGATGCCACGAAGTTCAAGCTTCATCGCCTAAACGCTCCATTCACGGTGTTCGATACACCCAATCTAACCTGTCGGCAGTGTCGAAAAAGGCGAAAGCCGCCAAGACTCTCTCGAATCTTGGCGGCCTCCGTTTGAAACTTGTTATTACTTGGTTGGGTCGATCGAACCGTCTTCAATTCCTGCGGTCAAGGTCTTTAGAGCGGCCTTGGTGGTTGCAGAGATCTTGCTGTCGAAAGCACCGAAGTCAGATAGGCCAGTGCCACCGTTCTTCAGGTTACCTAGGTAAGCGCTGCCGTCGAACTTCGCGCCACCCGAGAGGCTCTTCACGATGTCGAAGACAGCGTTGGTCATGCGCTTCTCAACCGAGGTGAGCATCCACTTTGCGTACTGTGGCGAGGTCTTGGCAATGTTCTTGTCTACACCAATCATGACTGCGTCAACACCGGCTTCGGTGATTGCTGCCGAGACTGCGCCGAACTGGTCGCCAGCGACTGGGAGAATTACGTCCGAGCCCTTCTGGATCTGAGTTGCGGCGATGGTCTTCGA
>CAIRNX010000026.1 GCA_903880095.1 uncultured Micrococcales bacterium
CTCGTGGGCCGGCAATCGATCCGTCTTTGGTTACGTGGCCCACCAGAATCACCGGTAGGTCGCGCTCCTTGGCCACGCGAATCAGGTTGCTGGCAACCTCACGAATCTGGGCTGGCATGCCCGCAGCGCCGTCTAGGTCGCTGTGTGCAATGGTCTGAACCGAGTCGACCACGAGAAGGTTTGGGTTGATCGAGTCAATTTGGCCGAGAACGTTGGCTAGGTCGGTTTCTGAGGCCAGGTATAGGCCGTCAACGACGGCACCTGTGCGCTCTGCGCGAAGGCGCACTTGCCCTACAGACTCTTCGCCTGAAACATAGAGAACTCGCAAGCCCCGCTTGGCGGCATTGGCGGCAACCTTTAGAAGCAACGTGGACTTGCCGACGCCGGGCTCACCAGAAAGCAAGACAACTGCGCCAGGCACCAGACCACCACCGAGAACGCGGTCGAACTCGCCAACCCCGGTCGGCCATGCCGTCACGTTTTCGGTTGAGATTTCGCTGATCGGGCGAGCACTTGACGAACCGACGATCTTGGCCGGCTTGATTGAGCGAACCGAACCGAGCCCTTTCGAGCTCGCTGAGCCCTCCTGCATCGAGTTCCAAGCTTGGCATTCGCCGCACTGGCCAACCCATTTCGAGCTGACCCAAGCGCACTCGGCGCATACGTAGGTAGTTTTTGCGGTTGCCATGATTCAAAACTACCAAGCACCACCGACCTAGACTTGAACTGTGAACAGCAATCGAATCGCAATTCTCGGCACCGGCTCAATGGGCGGGGCAATCTTGCACGGGCTTCTCGCCTCGGGCATTGACGCAACCGACATTTCGGTGAGCACCAAGAGCGAAGCATCGGCGACTAAGTTGCGCGACGAGCTCGGTGTTAGTGCCTACTCGCTTGAGAGTAGCGCCGACGCAAACCGCCAAGCGGTTTCTGGAGCTCACACTGTGATTGTCGGCGTCAAGCCTGCCTATGTTATTGAGGTTTTAGGTGAGGTGGCCGATTCTCTCGCAGCCGATGCCCTAATCGTCAGCGTCGCCGCTGGAATCACCACCGCCGCAATGGAGACTTCGGTTTCGAACCCGGTTGTTCGTGCCATGCCAAACACGCCCTCGGTGGTTGGCCGAGGTGTCACCGGCATTGCCAAGGGATCGCGGGCAAGCGCACAAGACCTAGCGACCGCAACCAAAATCTTCGAGTCGGTCGGCAAGGTTCTTGTAATCGCCGAATCACAGATCGATGCGCTCAGCACGATTTCTGGTTCAGGCCCGGCCTATGTTTTCTTTCTTATAGAGCAGTTCACTGCCACTGCGGTGTCGATGGGCTTCACCGCCGAACAGGCCGCGCTGATGGTTCACGACACGTTCCTGGGTGCGTCCGAGTTGTTGGCAGCAAGCGGCAAGAGCCCAGAAGAGCTTCGCCGCCAGGTGACCAGCCCGAACGGCACAACAATGAGAGCAGTTGCCGTGCTCGAAGAAGCAAACCTAAAGGCAACATTCGACAAGGCAACCGCGGCAGCACTCGCTCGCGCAAAAGAAATAGCAGAAGGTAACCTCTAAACATGACCGACATTTTTGCAGCCCTAGCCGACCCGACTCGCCGCCAGCTTCTCGAGGCACTCGCCAAGACCCCTGGCCAGTCTGTTGGCGACTTAGTCACTTTGACCAAACTCGGCCAGCCAACCGTCTCAAAGCATCTCAAGACTCTTCGTGACGCCGACCTTGTAACCGTGAAGGTTTCTGGCCAGAACCGTTTCTACTCGGTGAAGACCGCAGCGCTTGGCAAGGCAGCTCTTTGGCTGCGCTCGCTCGGAGCCGACGACGCATTCGACAAAGACATCGATGTTCTTGGCGAGAAGCTCGGCGAGCTATTCGCAATCGGTGGTTCTTGGATCGCCGAGCAGTTAGCCACTCGCGTCAACATCGAAACCGACCCTGTTGTTTTGGGCAAAGAGCTCGGACGCAAACTTCACGAGGCCAAGCAATCGGCCGAATCACAGGCCAAGAAGGTTGTTACGAAGGTTAAGCGCTAAGCCTTAGCGTCAATTTCAGCAATAAGGTTTTCAACCAAACCACGAATCTCGTCGCGAATTGGGCGCACTGCATCAACACCTTGGCCAGCCGGATCTTCTAGCACCCAGTCAAGGTAGGTCTTGCCAGGGAAGAATGGGCAGGCGTCGCCGCAACCCATTGTGATCACGTAGTCAGAAGCTTCAACCGCGCTGTCGGTGAGAATTTTTGGCGTGGCAGCCGAGATGTCGATGCCCTCTTCGGCCATTGCCTCAACTGCTGCGGGGTTTACCGAGTTGCCTGGGGCGGATCCAGCCGAACGAACCTCGACCCGGTCTCCGGCCAGGTGCTGAAGGTAGCCAGCAGCCATCTGTGAGCGTCCGGCGTTGTGAACGCAAACGAACAGAACCGATGCCTTGAATGTCATAACTCCATTAAACAAGGACGCCCCGAACCTTTTTGGCTCGGGGCTCCTTGTTAAGGAAATTTTTACTTCTTTTTGGCAGCTAACTTCTTCTTGGCGGTTGCCGAGGTGAGCAGCATGCTCAAGACAACGCCAACCAGTAGGCCAACGATTTCGGCCAGAATCAGAGTCGCACCGGTGCTCACCGAAGCCTTGCCGTAAACCATGAGGCCGAAGGTAACGGCAGGGTTTGCCTGAGCGCCGGTTGGGGTGAAGTTTGCTGCTGCGAAAACCCAGAGCATCAGACCGAACGGAATCAGGTGGGTGAGCTTGTTTTGAATCAGAGTGACAATCAGAAGAACCAAGCCAGCGGTTGCAACTACCTCACCGACGAAGGCCGGGGCGGCAGATACAGAGTTTGTTGCGGTAGAGAAGCCGAGAACCTTGTCTCCGTGCATGAAGGTACCCAAGAACACGCCGGCTACGGCACCGAGAAGCTGAGCTGCAACGTAACCGATGAAGTCGACGGCAGAGATGTCTTTGCGTGAGAAGAAGTAGAGCGAGACGGCAGGGTTTAGGTGGCCGCCGCTGACGCCGCCGACCAAGAGAACCATGATTCCTAGCGTGATTGCTAGAACCATCGAATTTTGGGAGTAGACGATAGAGGTGAGGAACATCATGACGCCGACAAACTCAGCCAGCATCTTTCTAACTAGCGGTGGAAGATTCACTTTCGTGCCTTTCGTTTTGTTTGCCGATCGAAAAACCGGCTCGGGTTGAGTGTATTGCGAACCCTCGCCGAATCTGGGGATGCTTGAGCAGGAAAACTCGGCTAGACTAAGGCGAGTATTTGTGCTCGGCACAGAGCTTTCAACCAATGTGAGGTTTTTGTGGGTTCAGTAATTAAGAAGCGCCGCAAGCGTATGTCGAAGAAGAAGCACCGCAAGCTGCTTCGTAAGACTCGTCACCAGCGTCGCAATAAGAAGTAGTTCGCTACTTAAACAAAAACCCCGCCAGCAAATTGTTGGCGGGTTTCTTGTTACTTGCCCCAGTGAAGCTTTAGTTCACGTTTTTTGAAGTCGAAAATCTTCCAACCGGCAGCCTTGGCATGCTTGGTCAAAATCTTGTCTGGGTTTACTGCAACCGGGTGGCCGACGCGGGTAAGCATGTGTAGGTCGTTGTGTGAGTCGCTGTAGGCGTAAGACTTGCGTAGGCTGTAGCCCTTTTCTTGGGCCAGCGCTCTAACCGCTTTGGCCTTGCGCTTGCCATGCAGCGGGCGACCGATGAATTCACCGGTGAGTTTGCCATTCTTGATTTCTAGCACGGTGCCCAGAGCGCCGGTGAGTCCGAGTTTTTTGGCGATGTATTCACCCATCTGAACCGGACTTGCAGTCACGATCCAAACCTCACGCCCGGCCGCGATGTGCTCCTGGGCGATGCGAACGGTTTCAGGCCAAAGGCGCTTAGAAATCTGGTGTTGCCAAACGCTGTCGATTAGCTTTTCGAGTTCGGCTGCATTTTGGCCGGCGGCCAACGACATTGCGCGGTCTTCGATGTGTTTTAGCATCTTGGCCGATTCGCCTCGCCAGATAAATCGCAGCTGCGAAAGCCCGAAACGCCAAAGATCTTTGCGGGTGAAAAACGCTAGCTTCACGGCCTCTTTACCGAATAAGAAGGTAGACGAACCACGCAGCAGCGTGTTGTCTAGGTCGAAGAACGCGGCGCTCTTCTTCTCTGGCTTCTTAGGGGTGGGCACCAGACAAGTTTAGAGGTGCGCCTAGTATGAATCGGTGTTGAATACCATCCAGATTGACTTGATCGGCAAGGCCGGTTGCCATCTTTGCGACGATGCTCGGATGGTCGTCAACGCCGTGCTCGGTGAGTTTCAGTCGATTCACCGCGGGGTAGCCCGGCACATCGCCATTCAATACAAAGAGCACGACATTCTGGTCGACGAAGAACTGGCCGCAAAGTATTCAGAAGAGATTCCGGTGCTGCTAATCAACGGCAAGGTTCACAACTATTGGCGCATCGACCCAGACCGCTTGCGCGGGGCATTGGACGACCTAGCCCAGCACGAGTCTTAACCCGCCCTAGATATTGTCTATACATGCATCTATACTGCTTGCAGGAGGGGTTACAGATGAAGGTATACATGACAAAGGTCTTTCAAAACGGTGGCAGCCAAGCTGTTCGAATCCCCGCTGAGTTCCGCTTCGACGAAGGCGCAGAGTTACGCATCTACCGAGGCCCGAACGGCGAGGTTTGTATTAGCGACCAGAAGCCTAAGAATCGTCTCGCTGAGTTGGCCGAAAAGCTGATATCTGGCGAGATTAAAGGCGCACTTACAGACGAGCAGGCTCAGCAATGGATGGAGAAAATCCGTGCCGATCGAGATGCCTTTGAATGGCGTGACCCTTGGAGCGAGGCTTAGCCATGTTTATGCTCGACACCAATGTGCTGATCGAATTGCAAAACGGCAGTAGAGAAATTTATGAGCGAATGAATGTGCTCGAAGACGATCAATTCGCTATCTCTTCGATAGTTGAGCTGGAGTTTCTTGCCGGTTTAGAGGGCTTGCCAGGCGATTCGCCGGAGTACCAAGTGGGCATCGCGATACTAGACCGAATCAGGGTCTACCCGTTCGATAGCGCAGCCGCGCAACAAGCGGCTCGACTCAGAACAAGTGCAAAACTAGCTCGAAAGTTTGACACCTTGGTCGCTGCTCACGCGCTTTCGCTAGGCAGAGTCCTTGTGACCAATGACCGCAAAGGCTTTGCAGGTGTGCCTGGCCTAAAACTCGATAACTGGGCCAAGTAGTTTTACGGCTCCAGGCGATTAGGGCCACGGAACAGGTAGCCGACCTCGCGAATGTTTGGCTGGTGCAGAAGCAACATGATTACGCGAAGCAAGCCCATGCCGAAACCACCGTGGGTTGGGGCGCCGTAACGGAAGAAGTCGACGTAGGTCTTTAGACCTTCAGGCTCCAAGCCTTTCGACTTGATCTGTTCGATCAAAACATCTACGCGGTGCTCGCGCTGAGCACCGGTGGTGATCTCGGTGCCGCGCCAGATTAGGTCGTATGAGTTGGTTAGCGCATCGTTGTCGGCGTGACGCATGTGATAGAACGGGCGCACGGTTGAAGGGTAGTCGGTTAGGAACACGAACTCGTGACCGAACTTCTCGAACACGTGGGCGGCAATCTGACGCTCGCCCTCTGGGTCCATGTCGCCACCTCGAGCGATTTCGTGGCCGCGAGCAGCAACGATGTCGATTGCCTCGGCTAGAGGAATGCGAGGGAACGGAACAGTCGGCACAACTACGTCAACGTCGAAGAGGCGCTTGATGTCGTCGCCGTGCTTCTCTTTAACCGCACTGAGTGCGCGAACTAGTAGCTGCTCTTGAATGGCCATGATGTCTTCGTGGCTGTCGATCCAAGAAACCTCGATGTCGACCGAGACAAACTCGGTTGCGTGACGCGAGGTGAACGAAGGGTCGGCTCTAAACACTGGGCCGATTTCGAAAATGCTGCCGAAGCCTGCCATCATCGCCATCTGCTTGTAGAACTGTGGGCTCTGGGCTAGGTAGGCGTGGCCTTCGAAATATTCGAGCTTGAACAGTTCGGCGTTTGACTCAGAAGGTGAAGCCATGAGCTTTGGCGAGTGAATTTCGCGGAAGTTGTTTTCGACCCAGTATTCGCGCCAAGCGTGCTCGATGGTGGTCTGAATCTGAAAGACCAGGTTCATCTCGGTGCGGCGAAGGTCTAGGAAGCGCCAGTCGAGGCGCTTGTCGATCGAAGTGTCTTCGGCGATTGGGCTGATCGGGTCGGCAAGGGTGACTATCTCTAGGTCGTCGAGCTGAACCTCGAGGCCACCGAGTTTTACGCGCTCGTCGTGAATAAGGCGTCCGGTGATCCAGACGAACGAACCGCTGGTCAGGGTCGAAACCTTGGCGGCCAAGGCGTCGTTCTCGTCTGGCTGCTCATCGATTACCGGGCGAGGGTAGGTGACCTGGACGTCGCCTGATTCGTCTCGAAGAATGATGAACTGAATGCGCTTCTGATCGCGCAGCTTCTCAACCCAACCGCCCAGTACTAATGGGCCGTCAGCCTTGGCTGCTAGGTCTTTTACGAGTGTGCGTTCGCGCATGGTTTCCTTGCTTTCGTGGGCGCTCACGCCCTTCGGGTCAAGTTTAGCGGGCGGTAGAATGGGAGCATGCCTGCTGCCCGCATTCACCTAGTTCGCCACGGAGAGGTGCACAACCCCGGTGGTGTTCTCTATGGCAGGCTCCCGCACTTCAGGTTGAGCGAACGCGGGCACGAAATGGCCGCGCTGGCCGCAAAAGCGCTACAGGATTCCGGCGTCAAGGTTGGTGCTATTTACACCTCGCCGCTACTCAGAACTCAGGAGTCAGCCGGGCACATCGAGCAGCGTTTTGGCGTCGACGCCAAAACCGATGAGCGCCTAATTGAGCCATACAACATCTTTGAAGGCCGCAAACTTTCGGCGAGAACCATCGCGATTCGCCCGCACCTCGTTTATCACCTGCGAAACCCTTATAGCCCTAGCTGGGGCGAGAGTTATGTGGCCATCGTTGCCCGAATGGTTGAGGCGATGACCGATTTGGCTGCCAAGACCGAGGGCGGCGATCTTGTGCTAGTTACTCACCAGTTGCCTATTTGGATCACGCACCGCCACCTCGAAGGCTTAAAGCTTGCCCATAATCCGCAAAAACGTCGTTGTTCGCTCTCGAGCATCACTACCTTTGAAGTAACGAAAGACGGCCTCGTTGAGGTCGGCTACGAAAGCCCAGCCGAGGGTCTCTTGGCAATCGATAAGGGATCGGTATGAAACGTCTAGTTGCTGTTGCCCTAGTTCTCGGTTCTGCTCTCTCGCTTAGCGCCTGCAGCTCCAACGACCCGCTCGCGAACCAGTTCAAGCAGGGCGACAACAAGAACTACATTGCCGGTGACGGTAGCGTAACCGAGTTCAGTAATGTTGCCTCTCGCAAATCTGGCGCCGCGTGGAGCTCCAAAACCGCGAGCGGTCAAAACCTTCGAAGTTCAGACCTGCTGGGCAAAGTGGTTGTTCTCAACTTTTGGTACGCCGGTTGCGCTCCTTGCAGAGCCGAGACTCCAGAACTAGACAAGCTTGCCAACAAATACGCCGGCAAAGGAGTTGTCGTGATTGGCGTTGACCTTCGCGACACCCCTGAAACCGCGCTCGCGTTCAATCGCACCCACAAGATTGGCTACCAGAGCGTGATGGACAACGCCACAGGCGATGTGGTGCTCGCCTACACCGGAATCGTTACCCCAGACGCCGTGCCAACCACCCTCGTGCTCGACAAAGAGGGGCGAGTTGCCTCTCGCGTAATTGGCCGCATCGTGCCAGACATTCTCGAAACCCTAATCAAGTCGGAGGTTAACCGATGAACGAAGTGATCATGAGTGGTTCGCTGCTTGCAGCTATGCCCATCGCCCTGTTTGCGGGTCTGGTGACCTTCTTCTCGCCTTGCATTCTGCCGGTCGTCCCCGGTTATCTTGGCTACGTTTCGGGCACCGCCGCACCGCGTTCGAAGGTGTTTCTTGGTGCGTTGCTGTTCATTCTCGGTTTCACCATCGTGTTTGTTTCGCTCACCATGGTTTCTGGTTTTGCCGGTTCGATTCAGGCCAACCGTGAACTGATTAACCGAATCTTTGGCGGCATCGTTGTGCTTCTCGGTTTTGTGATGATGGGCATGGGTAGCTTTTTTCAGAAGACCATCAAGCCAAGCTGGCGCCCAAAGGTTGGACTGGCGGGCGCTCCATTCTTGGGCATGGCTTTTGCTCTTGGTTGGACCCCTTGCATCGGCCCAACCCTTGGCACCGTGATGATGCTTTCAACGCAACAAGGCGCAACTGCCAACGCAGTGATTTTGGGTGTTTGTTTTTCACTTGGCCTGGGAGTCCCGTTTTTGCTTGTCGCGGCTGGCTTCGGTTGGATGTCACGTTCGGTCGGTTTCGTAAAGCGTCACATGCGGGCCTTCAACATCATCGGCGGCTTACTTCTTATCGGCGTTGGCCTAATCATGGTCACCGGCAACTGGGACTGGATGAGTGCCAAGGTTCTGGAGGTGGTCAATGGCTGGATTCCGTTCAACCCGACCATCTGATCACGTTGACTCCGAAGAAGTAACCTCACCCGATATTGGGTTTAGGGGTTGGTTGCGCTGGTTCTGGCGCCAACTCACATCGATGCGCACAGCGCTGTTTTTGCTTCTTCTACTGGCCGCGGCTGCAGTGCCTGGTTCGATTTACCCGCAGCGCTCTGCCGACCCGAACGGTGTGACCCTCTACTTTCAGACTCAGCCAGAGTTGGCGCCTTGGCTCGACAAATTACAGTTTTTCGACGTTTATTCGTCTGCCTGGTTCTCGGCGATCTACATTCTTCTTTTCGTTTCACTGATCGGTTGCGTGGTGCCGCGAACGTTGGTTCACGCCAAGGCAATGGTTTCTGCACCTGCCGCCGCGCCAAAGACTTTTGCCAGACTCAAGGCAAAGGCAAAGTTTGAGGGTTCAGAGAACACTCTCGACAACGCGTTCACCGAACTAAAAGCGGCTCGGTACCGAGTAGTTCGCAACGGCACCGAGGTGGCTGCGGAGCGCGGCTATATTCGCGAAACTGGCAACCTCGTTTTTCACATCTCGCTGATCGGTTTGCTGATTGCCGTAGCAATTGGCGGCGGCCTTTCATACAGTGGCCAGCGCGTCCTGATTGAGGGCGAGACACTGGTGAACAACCTTGGCAGCTATGACTCGTTCTCGCCAGGCACCTTCTTCAAAAAAGATTCGCTGACTCCGTTTTCGCTTACTCTCAAAAAATTTGAAGCCGACTTCGACCTTCAGCAGGTGAACGTTGGCACCCCGACCGATTTCAGGGCAACCGTAACCTCGAAGCTTTCGGTAAATGGAAAGCCAAAAAACTCGGTGATTCGCGTGAACGAGCCGCTCGAACTCCCCGGCGCAAACGTGTATCTAACCGGTAACGGCTACGCGCCGGTGCTAACTTTCAGAGACGCCAGCGGCAATGTTTCGTTTAGCGGCCCGGTCGTTTATTTGCCGCAGGACGCAAACTACACATCACTCGGCGTCATCAAGCTGCCAGATGCCAGCCCGAAGCAGTTTGGCGTGCTCTCGTTCTTCTACCCAACCGTCGCCAAGTTGCAGACTGGTGCACTCACCTCGGCGTTCCCTGGCAACGCAAACCCCGTGATCACTATGAGCGTTTACGTTGGCAACCTTGGGCTCGACAACGGTGTGCCATCTAACGTGTTCTCGCTAGCCGTCCACGGCCTGAAGCAGGTGGCCGGCGGCAAAAAGCACCCGAAGATTGAGCTAACCAAAGAGGGCGAGACTGTTCAACTGCCGGCCGGTTTGGGCTCGGTTACCTGGGATTCCACCAAGCGCTACGCGTCACTGGATGTCGATTACAACCCTGCTCAGCTTTGGATCTTTATGTTTGCCATGCTCGCACTGGCCGGTTTGATCACCTCGCTGCTTGTTCCGAGAAGAAGAGTTTGGGTGCGGAAGGTTGCGGGCGGTTTTGAGGTTGGTGCTCTTGCTAAGGGTGACGACGCAAGGCTCGAACAGGTCGTCGAAGAGCTCAAGGTGAAGCTTGCAATAAAGACTCCTAAAAAGAAGGCGAAATAATGGTTCCCATCAAACTCGACGTGGCTCTGGCCTCGTTGTCGCTGATTTTCATATACGCCGCGATGGCGATTTACACGATCTCGTTTCTGATTTTCGTTTTCCACATCGCACGTGCGACAAGCGAAAAGAAGAGCATTCGCGACACCTCCGGCGGCCTGCAAAGAGCAGGGTTTATCGTCATGGGTATTGGCGCGCTCGCTCACGGAATCGGAGTGACAACTCGCGGCATTTCGGCGAGCCGTGTGCCTTGGGCCAACATGTACGAGTTCTCGATTTCTGGCTCGTTCCTGATCGTCCTAATCTTTATGACCGCTCTAGCCGTCAAAGAGATTCGAGTAATCGCAGCATTCGTCAACGCGTTTGCGCTTCTAGTGCTGGGTGTGGCGACGACTACTTTCTACGTGCAGATCAAGACCCTTATGCCAGCACTTCAGAGCTACTGGTTGGTGATTCACGTGACGGTTGCTGTGTTGGCTACCGCCTTCTTCAACATCGCCGCCGCGCTTGCCGTTGCTTATCTTCTTCGCGAATGGGCCTGGGTGCAGAAGAGCAAAAACGTTCTGGCTTCACTCGTTCGTCGCGTTCTCAAGATGTTCCCCGACTCGGCAAAGCTCGAGCGCTTGAGCTACCGCTTCAACGTGGTCGGCTTTATTCTCTGGTCATTCACCTTGATCGCCGGTGCAATTTGGGCAGAGCGCGCCTGGCACCGCTATTGGGGTTGGGACACCAAAGAGGTCTGGACGTTCATAATCTGGACCATCTACGCCGGTTACCTGCACGCCAACGCAACTCGCGGCTGGTCTGGCAAACGGTCGGCATGGTTGTCGTTGGTTGGGTTTGCTGCCGTGCTTTTCAACTTCACAATCGTGAACCTCTTCTTCAAGGGGCTACACGTTTACTCAGGCCTTAAATAGCGAGGACGCGCTCCAGGCGCTCCAACCACCAGCTTCGGCGTTCTAGGTCGGCTAACTGACCAAAGGGTTCGCGGTCAACGAAGAAACTTTCGGTGCCGAGACCGTGTGCGGTATCGCCGCCTAGTGCCGTTGCCAGGGCTAGGCCGCCCTGCATGCCAATTCGGGTTTCTAACGCGCTTGAAACAGTGACGGGCAGACCGCATTCATTAGCGATCGCCAAAGCGTTTGTGACGCCACCGAGTGGTTGAGCCTTCAAAACCAGGACGTCAGCAGCGCCCGCGTGCACCACGGCCATCGAGTCTTCGACTTTGCGAACAGATTCGTCGGCGGCAATTCTCACTTCACCCCGCAGCTGCACTCGCAACTCGGCGAGCTCACCAATCGTTAGGCAAGGCTGCTCGAAGTAGTCGAGAGAACCAACCCGACCGGCAACCTCGAGGGCTTGCTCAACCGAGTAACCGCCGTTGGCATCGATTCGAATCTTCACCTCCGGGTAGGCAAGGCGAACCGCCGCCACTCTTGCAAGATCGTCCTCGATGGTTTGCGATGGCTCGGCAACCTTGATCTTGACGGTGTCGAACTCGTCGAACTGGCCAAGAAGTTCTGCAACCTGGCTGGGTGCAACGGCCGGCAGTGTGGCATTTATGTTGACCTTGCCAACCCGGCGTTTAGGCCCGAAAGCTTGGTCTAGTGCGGCGTTGAGCCAGATTCGCGCCTCGGCGTCTTCGTATTCAACGAACGGGGACCATTCGGCCCATCCGTTGGGGCCTTCAAAAAGCACTGCTTCACGCTCGGTGATGCCGCGAAACCGAACGTTCATGGGCAGCGAGACGACAACCGCACCGGCGGCAAGCTCGCTGAAGTCTGGTTGGCTCACGTTGTTAGTCTAGAAGCATGTCTAACGAGGTTTCAGAGCTGTTCGATTCGAAGGTGTGGCACGAGGTGCCCGGCTTCACGAATCTGGTCGATATCACATATCACAAGCACATGACGCTCGGTGTTGTGCGCATCGCCTTCAACCGCCCCGAGGTGCGCAACGCTTTTCGCCCACAGACCGTGGACGAACTTGCCAAGACCCTTCAGCATGCCGCCGAAGACTCTCGCGTTGGCGTTGTTCTTCTCACCGGCAACGGGCCTTCGCCAAAGGACGGCGGTTGGGCTTTCTCTTCTGGCGGTGACCAGCGCGTTCGTGGCGCAGACGGTTACCAATACGAAGACGGTACTCAGGCGACCGGTCGCTTGCACATTCTCGAAGTTCAGCGCTTGATTCGTTTCATGCCAAAGGTTGTCATCGCGCTAGTTCCGGGTTGGGCAGCCGGCGGAGGCCACTCGCTCAACGTGATCTGCGACCTCAGCATCGCAAGCGAAAAGGCAATGTTTAAGCAGACAGACGCAACCGTTGGTTCTTTCGACGGCGGTTATGGCAGCGCCTACCTTGCCAAGCAGGTCGGCCAAAAGGTTGCCCGCGAAATTTTCTTCCTAGCCGAGGAGTATGACGCCAAGCGCGCATACGAGATCGGTTTGGTCAACGCGGTTGTGCCTCATGCAGAGCTCGAAAGCACCGGCATTGCCTGGGCTGAGCGAATTCTTGGGCAGTCGCCTCAGTCGATTCGCATGCTCAAGTATTCGTTCAATGCCATCGATGACGGCATGGTTGGCCAGCAAATTCTCGCCGGCGAAGCAACCCGTCTCGCCTACGGCACCGCCGAAGCGGTCGAGGGTCGCGATGCCTTCTTGCAAAAGCGCGAGCCAAACTGGTCTGCGTTCCCCTGGCACTTCTAATGTCTAAGCCGCTCAAGGTGTTGCCTTCGACCGACCCAGTCGCGGCGCTGTTGGCACTCGGCGAGGCACTAGAAAACCGAGTTGCAGTTCACCTTTGCGACCGCGAGCACGACAACCTGCCTAGCGAACTCGCTGACGACGTTGCGCTGCTTGTCGAATCGAGCGGTTCAACTGGCATGCCAAAGATGTTTGAGCTTTCGGCCGAAGCCTTGCTGGCAAGCGCCAAAGCGACCGAGGAGGCTCTCGGCGGCCCCGGCCAATGGCTTCTTTGCCTACCGATCACCTACATCGCCGGCATCCAGGTTTTGGTTCGTTCACTTCTTGCCGACACCCAGCCGGTGCTAACCAACACGGCAATGCCTTTCACTGCCGAAGGTTTTGCGAGAGCCGCCAGCTTGATGACAGGCACTCGCCGATACACGTCGCTTGTGCCAGCCCAACTTGGGCGTCTCGCCTCGGCAGTCGGCGTTGACGACTTCGTTCTCGAGCAGCTTCGCAACTTCGATGCGATCTTGGTCGGCGGCCAAGCGCCCAACCCAAACATGGTCGCAGTGCTCCGCAACCAAGGCGTGAACGTCGTAGTTACCTACGGCTCAACCGAAACCTCCGGCGGTTGCGTTTACGACGGTGTCGCCCTAAAAGGCGTTGGTATTGGTTTGCTTGATGACGGACGGATCGCAATCAGCGGGCCGACTCTTGCCAACGGGATCGAGGGCGACTGGTTTTCGAATGACCTGGGTGCCTTTGACGACGAGGGACGTTTGGTGGTGCTTGGACGAGTTGACCGAGTGATCATTTCGGGTGGCCTCAAGCTTTCTCTCGATTGGGTAGAGCAGTGGGTTAGCGCGCACCATCAAGTCAAAGATGTGGTGGTGATGCCGCTAGAAAACCCGCATTTCGGGCAAAGCTTTTTGGCGTACGTTGTTTATCGCAGTGATGACGCAACCCCGGTCAACCCAGACGATGCGATTCGGCAGTTTGGGCCAGCCGCATCTACGGCCGTTTGGGCCTCGCTTCAGGCGATACCAATGCTGCCGAACGGCAAGCCAGACCTAGAGTCGCTACGCAAAAACTTTATGGAGTTTCAAGAACAAGTGAGGCAGGGAAATGTCGAAGAGAACTAAACCAAAGGCGACCATTAGAAGTTGGATCGCGGGCGCGCGACTTCGTACGCTACCGCTCGCGGTGGCCCCGGTGGTCGTCGGATACGGAATAGCCAGCGTGATGCAGTCAGCAAGCATCGCGCTGACCCTCCTAGCGCTCGCCGTTTCGGTGTTCTTGCAGGTGGGCGTGAACTTTGCGAACGATTACTCCGATGGCATTCGCGGCACCGATGACTTTCGTGTCGGCCCAATGCGACTGACTGCTTCTGGATCGGTCGAGCCAAAAAAGGTTCGCAACGCGGCCTTCGCATTCTTCGGGCTAGCAGGGGTAGCCGGCTTGCTGCTCGTAGTTCAAAGCGGTCTTTGGTGGCTAATTGCTGTTGGCGCAGCCTGCATCGTTGCCGCCTGGTTTTATACGGGAGGCAAGCGCCCATACGGCTACGCCGGTCTTGGCGAGGTTTTCGTTTTCGTGTTTTTCGGGTTGGTAGCCACCTTCGGCACTGTTGCTATTCAGGTTAAAAACTTTTTCTTAAGCGCAGACGGCTTGATATGGACGACCGGTGCCGCTGTAGCCATGGGTCTTTTCGCGTCTGCGGTTTTGATGGTCAACAATATTCGCGACATCGACACCGACCGAGTAGCTGGTAAGAAAACTCTCGCCGCTCGCGTTGGTCGCAAGTGGGCCAAGGCTTTCTACCTCGCATTCATCTGGACGCCCATGGTTTTGCTGTTCCCATACATCTTGGTGTTCCAGCGCGCAGGTTTCGCCTACTTTGTTTTGCTTTTGATTCTGCCTCTAACTCTGATTGTGATCACAGCAGAATCGAGTAGAGAATACATTTTGGCGCTCAAGCTAACGAGTTACGCGACACTCGCCTATGCGGTTTTGTTAGCTTACGGAATGGTTGTTATCGCCTAGTCGGCGTCTTCGATGTCTTCGGCCTTCGCGGCCTTAGATTCGCTGTTGTACTTTTCAAACAAGGTTTTACTTAGCTCTTCGCGTGAAGGGCTTAGCCAAAGAATTGAAGTTGTTGCACCAATTGCTGTTGCAACAATCGCCGAGAAGAGCTGGTTGAAGCCCAACAAGAGCAGTGCGGCGAGAGGTAGCGCGAATGCAATGATTCGCAAAACAATGTATGCCCAAGGATTCTTCACTCTTTAAGTGTAAGGAGGGCTGGCTAGAGTGGAGTTATGAAGTTTTTGCTTTACGGCGCAGGCGCGCTAATCATATTCACCGTATTTGTTTCGGTGTTCGCCGCAAGCGCTGACAAACGCGAGGTTCGCCTGATCCCCAAGTGGGTTTGGGTGCTGCTCTGCGTGGTCATTACTCCTTTTGGTGGTCTGCTTTATCTAACCCTCGGCCGCCCGCTTGGCCCAGGCAAGGCACCTAAAACCACGACTCTTGCCCCAGACGACGACCCGGAATTCTTGCGAAAGCTTGCCGAGCGCCTAAGAAACGACGAAGACCCAGGGTCAAATGTTTAGCCCTGCCCAAAGGGTTGCCGCCGAACTTCTCGCGCTGCTAACAGCCAGCGGTGTTGAGCACATTTTTCTCGCACCGGGAGCCCGCAGCCAGGCTCTCGCGGTTGCCGCACTTCAACTCGCCGATGCCAAGCGCGCGCAACTTCACGTGCGGCTCGATGAGCGTTCGCTCGGTTTCAACGCACTTGGCGCGGCTCTCGCCTCTGGTCAGCCAACCGCACTCATTGTTACCTCCGGCACGGCTGTAGCGAACCTTCACCCCGCAGTGCTTGAGGCCAGTCACTCTGGTGTGCCGATGATTTTGCTAACCGCCGACAGACCCCACGAGCTTCGTGGCGTTGGCGCAAACCAGACCACCAATCAGGTTGGCATCTTTGGCGATGCCGTGCGCACCTGTTTCGACCTCGAGGCGCCAACTGCCGAATCACCAACCGTCGACGAGGTTCGTTACGTAGTCGCCAGCGCAATCGCGTCGGCGTTGGGTGAAACGGGTGGTCAGCCAGGCCCGGTGCAAATCAACCTGGCCTTCAGAGAGCCACTTTCTGGCTCCGAACCAAACGCCGCCTCACTAAACCTTGAGCCGATTCAAGTCGAGCCAGCACCTACCGAGTTTGAATTCGCGTTGCTTGATGGCATTGTGCCAACGGTTGTAGTGGCTGGCGCCGAGGCTGGGCCAGAGGCAACCGAACTAGCTGAGGCATTTGGCTGGCCACTTCTTGCAGAACCATCATCGGGCGCACGCTTCGGCGAAAACGCAATCCTCGGCTACCGATTGGTGATCAGCGAACGCCGTGATCTCGCCGACAACATCGGCCGGGTTATCGTGTTTGGCAAGCCAACTCTGAGCCGCCAGATCACCGGGCTGCTTTACCGAGACGGAGTCGAGGTCATCGTGGTGCGCTCAAAGACCATGGGCCACTTCAACGTTGGTGGCCGAGCCTCAGCGTTTGTTGACGAGGTAACAGTTAGCAGCGAGCCCGAAGGGAATTGGCTTGAGAGCTGGCGCATTGCAGATCAGCAGCTTCGCCTAGCGGCGCCAGTCAGCGGCGAACTAACCCGTCGTGAGCTTGTCGAGCAGGTTTGGGCAGCGACCGCAGGAGCAGAAAATCTGTTGCTTGGAGCGTCGAGAATTATTCGCGAGGCCGAAACCTGGGCACCTGCCAAGCCGGTAAACGTATTCTCAAACCGCGGGCTGGCCGGCATCGACGGCACCATTGCAACGGCAACCGGCATTGCGATTGCAACCGGGTTGCAAACCCGTGCGCTGATGGGCGACCTCACGTTCTTGCACGATGCCTCGTCGCTTTCGATCGACCCTCAAGGCCCCGAACTCGACATTCAACTCATTGTTGGCAACGACGGCGGAGGAACAATCTTTGAGTCACTCGAGATGCGTCAAAGTCTTCAAGACAAAGAATTCGACAGACTTTTTAGAACACCGCAAAACGTGAATATTGCGACGCTCTCGGCGGCTTACGGCTGGCTTCATGTTCCGGTTAGCAACGAAACCCAGCTTTCAAATGCCCTAAAACTCAAGGGCAGAGTCGTTATTGAGGTTGCGCTTTAGGCTAGCGCGCCATTGATTGGCTGAAACTTCAGATCGGTTTCGGCAAGTTCTGCGCTCGGCTCAGATTCGGCAACGATTCCGCAACCCGCAAAAGCCCTAACCTCATGGCTCCCAAGCTGACCACCGCGAAGCGCGATTGCCCATTCGCCATCGCCGTCTGCTCCAATCCAACCGACTGGGCCGGCATAGCGCCCGCGGTCAAACGGTTCAAGTTGCTCGATCAACTGCTGAGCTTCGCGCCTCGGTGTGCCTGCGACAGCAGCCGTCGGGTGCAGAGCGTCGGCAAGATCTAAAACAGAGGACTCCTGCTTCAAGACGCCGTGAACATCGCTGGCGAGGTGCCAAACATTTGGCAATGCAAGGCTGAAGGGCTCCGAGTCTGCGTCTACGTGATCGCAGAAAGGTTCGAGTGCTTGAACCAATGAGTCGACGGCAAATGTGTGCTCGGCAAGGTTCTTGCTCGAACCAGCAAGGGCAGCAGCGATCGCCTGATCAACTTCTGGATCTGTGCCGCGCCCTGCGGTGCCTGCAAGAACGCGCGCCGAGACTTGACCGTGAGCCACGCGAACCAACAACTCGGGTGAGGCGCCGAAGGTGCCGTCTACCGAATAAACCCAACAACTCGGGTAGCGCTCGGCAAGTTTGGCCAAAACCGGGCGAATGTCGAAAGCTGACTCAACCGAAGCCACAAGGTCACGTGCGAGAACCACCTTTGCAGCCTCGCCAGCCAAGATCGCGTCTATTGCACTCTGCACCGAAGCCTCGAAGCCTTCGCGGCTCTGCCGACCAGGCTTTAGCGTGACCGCTTCATTTGTTCGATAGGCAGTTCTAGCTGGCCATTGCGCACCGGCAACGCTCGTGAGCCACATGCGTCCGTCGCGAGAGCCAATCAGCACCTCGGGCACAATCAAAACGCTCTCAGAAGCCGAAGAATCGGCAAACGCAATGCTGCCAAAAGCGACTAGTCCGGTGCCCGGCAGGTTGACCGAATCTTCGACAACAGAGTCGGCAACGGCGGCTCGCCACTTGGTCGCCAAAGTTGCGATTCGGTCAGGGCCTTTGGCGGTAATGCGAAGCGCCTCACCAAAACCGATAATGCCGCCACCATTGCGAATAAAGGCTGTCGGTGACTCTGGGAGCAGCTCGACTAGGGGTCCGCGAAGCGCCTCTGGCAGCTCGACGGTGACTAGTTTCAGCAAAGGGTTCCTGACCTGAGTATTGTCTGTGAACATGGCAAAAAGGCTTTTTCGCCGAAGTCTCAAGTTCTAACCTAGTCATTGTTAGCCAGTAACCGAAAAGGAGATCAAGTGTCTAAGGCTCAGCTTTCTGCAGCGCTAGTTTTGGTCGCTATGTTTGGTCTACCGGTTGCAGCAAAGGCAGCGACACCGGCCGCTCAACCTTATGCAGCCGCAGCTATCTTCGCCGAGCATGGAGACGATGGCGGCGACGACGGCGGCGATGGTGGTGAAGCTGACGGCAACAGTGGCGGCACTTTCACTGCACCAGATACCACGCCTGCCAATCCAAAAGACAAAGATGACTCGTTCGTCGTGCCGCCGGTGGTTGTAAACCCTGCCGCGAAAAAGACCAACCCGCTTGGTAAAGCTCCAAGCAAAACTACCCAAGTAGATTCAAAGACGCAGCCTGTAGTTGATCTTCCGCAGAACCACCCGATTCAGGTCGACAAGGTTCAGCCTTCAACCAAAACCCCAACCGACCTTTTTGTTGACACCGCCGTTATTGGCCTCGGTGCCGTCGGTGCCGGCGCTCTCGGCCTCGGTGCGATGGTCGGAGTCCGCGCAATTCGGTCACGCAAGGCTGGCGCAAAAGCCGACTATTTCTACGGCGACTAATTCGCAGGAATGCGCCGAAGAGGCGCGCGGTTAGACTTTCTTAGTGAGCAAAGCAACCTTGGCCAAGAAGCCCGCCGAGGTCGCCGCAATGTTCGACGAAGTTGCCCCAACCTACGATTTAACCAACGCATTACTGTCGTTTGGCCAAGACCGAAGCTGGCGCAAGAAAGTTGCCAAAGCGGTTGACCCGAGGGCAGGGCAAGCCATACTCGATTTAGCTGCGGGGACCGGCGCGTCATCAGTCGCTTTCGCTCGAGAAGGCGTGCGGGTTGTGGCCGGTGACTTTTCCGAAGGCATGCTCGCTGTTGGCCGCAAGCGACACCCGGAGCTTGAATTCGTTTTTGCCGATGCCACAAAGCTGCCTTTCAAAGCCGCCGAATTCGACGCCACTTCTATCTCATTCGGGCTCCGAAACGTCGTTGACGTCGACACAGCTCTTTCGGAAATGTTTCGAGTCACCAAGCCAGGCGGCCGAATAGTAATTTGCGAGTTCTCAAAGCCTGTTGGCTTGCTGCGCCCTTTTTATAACTTCTACCTCGGCAAGCTCCTGCCTGGCTTCTCGGGGTTATTCAGCAAGACACCAGAGGCTTATAGCTACCTTTCTGAGTCGATCATTGCTTGGCCAAACCAGCGTCAGCTCGCCGCGAAGGTCGAGGCCGCTGGCTTTGAAAACGTTTCATACAAAAACCTGACTCTAGGCATCGTCGCCTTGCACATCGGTTTCAAACCAGTGAAGGCAAAAAAGTGAGCATCAAACTTCCCAAACAACTTCGCGGGGTAGCTGACCGTGAGCTACTTTCGAAGATTGAATCCGGGTTAGAGCGCGTAGAACTGGGGCTTCTGAAAGCCACAGAGCACACCGACCCAATCGCTAAAGTGTCGATTCGCCACCTCGTCGAGGCTGGCGGCAAGCGCCTGCGCCCAGTTCTGGTGCTGCTAACCGCGCAGTTTGGCGACCCAACCAGCCAAGACGTCATCGACGCCGCAGTGGTAGTGGAACTCACCCACCTCGCAACCCTGTATCACGACGACGTGATGGACGACGCCCCAACCCGTCGTGGAGTCGCTACCGCACAAAACATCTGGGGCAACAACGTCGCGATTCTTACCGGCGACCTTTTGTTCGCGAGAGCCTCACAGTTGGTTTCGAAGCTTGGAGTTCGTGCACTGACCCTTCAGGCAGACACCTTCGAACGACTTTGCCTCGGCCAGCTTCACGAGACGCTTGGCCCAAGCGAAGGCGTGAACAAGCGCGAGCATTACATTCAGGTTTTGGCCGACAAGACTGGTTCGCTGATCGCGGCGGCAGCTCAGATGGGAATCCTTTTCTCTGGCGCCCCTGCCGAGTTCGACGAGCCAGTTCGCGTGTTTGGTGAGAAGATCGGCGTTGCCTTTCAGTTGATCGACGACGTCATCGACATCTCAGAAGCCGGACCTTCAGGCAAGACCCCTGGCACCGACCTTCGCGCCGGTGTGCCAACTCTCCCTGTGCTTCTTCTTCGCGAGCGGGCCGAAACCGATGCCGAAGCCGCAGCGCTTGTGGCCTTGATTGATGGCGGGCTTGAGAGCGATGAAGACTTGAATGAGGCCTTGACCAGACTCCGCAAGCACGAGGTCGCAGAACTTTCTTATCTCGAAGCCAAGCGCTGGTCAGACGACGCCGTCACCGCGCTTGCACCACTACCAGATGGCCCGGTCAAGAAGGCGCTAACCGTCTTCGCTGCCGCCGTGGTCGACCGCAACAACTAACAGGGGTTCACATGTCTAAGTTGAGACTTGCAATCGTTGGCGCCGGCCCGGCCGGCATCTACGCAGCCGATCTTCTGATCAAGTCGGAGCTTCGCGACTTCGATGTGTCGATCGACCTTTTCGATCTTCTACCTGCGCCCTACGGCTTGGTTCGTTACGGTGTTGCTCCCGATCACCCACGCATCAAAGGCATCATCCGTGCGCTTTACGAGGTGCTCGACCGAGGCGACATCCGCTTCTTTGGCAACGTGCAGTATGGCAAAGACATCACACTCGACGAATTGAAACAGCACTACAACGCAGTCATCTTTGCAACCGGTGCCGTTAAAGATGCCGACCTCAACATTCCTGGCATCGACCTCGAAGGCTCTTTTGGTGCTGCCGAGTTCGTCAACTGGTACGACGCCCACCCAGACTTCACCCGCACCTGGCCGCTAAACGCCAAGGTGGTCGCGGTAATCGGCAATGGTAACGTGGCCCTCGACGTGGCTCGCGTGCTTGCAAAGTTGCCTGAGCAGATGCTCGAAACCGATATACCTGCAAATGTTTATGAGGGCCTCAAGGCATCGCCCGTAACCGACGTTCACGTCTTTGGTCGCCGCGGCCCGGCTCAGGTCAAGTTTTCGCCGCTCGAACTTCGCGAAGCCACTCATATCGAAGGTGTCGACTGCATCGTCTACGACGAGGACTTCCAGTACGACGACGCATCGCGTGAGGCAATCGATTCGAACAACCAGACACGCGTAATGGTCAATACTCTCGAAGCCCTTCGTGAGGAGCCACAGAACACCGGCGCAAAGCGTCGACTGCACCTGCACTTTTTCTCTTCGCCCGCCGAAGTTTTAGGTGAAGGCGGCAAGGTTGCAGCTCTAAAGATTGAGCGCACCAAGCTTGACGGCAAGGGGGGCGTTGGTGGCACTGGCGAGTTTCGCGAGATACCGGTTCAAGCCGTCTATCGTGCCGTTGGTTACTTTGGTAGCGAGCTGCCTGAGGTTGCTTTTGACGCAAAGCGCGGTGTGATTCCAAACGATGGCGGGCGTGTAGCCCCAGGTGTATACGCGACCGGTTGGATCAAGCGCGGGCCGGTTGGCCTAATTGGCCACACCAAGAGCGACGCTCTAGAAACCATCACCAATCTGATCAACGACAAGGCAACCTGGTGGCAGCCAACCGCTCCTTCGGAGGAGTCGGTGGTTGAGTTGCTCGAGAGTCGCGGAGTCGATTATGTTGGTTGGCCGCAGTGGCTCAAGATCGACGCCCATGAGGTTTCGCTAGGCGAGGCTCAAGGTCGCGAACGCGTGAAGCTTGTTGAGCGCGAAGACTTTTTGCGCGTTGCCAAGTCATAAGTAGGTCGACGTGGCAACAATTTCAGCCAAGCGAGCCAAGACAGCTCAAACAGCGCTCTTAGCAATCTTTTTCACTCAAGGGTTTGCTGCGATGAGCACCCTCCCGCGAATTCCAGAGATTTTGCAGCAGATCAACGTGGTGTTTGCCGAGTGGGGCTTGATCATCGGCCTTTCTGGCATCGGTTCGCTTCTGCCACTGGCTTTCACCAACCAGTTGGTTAGCCGCTTCGGCACTTCGATTGTGATCAGGCTTTCGGCTTTTGGCATTTCGCTCACGCTCTTTTCGATTCCGTGGATCACCAACTCTGCACTCATGTTCTTTGTTTACCTTGCGCAGGCTCTGATGTTCAGTACGTTCAACATTGCGCTCAATGCTCAAGCCGTAGCGTTTCAGAAAAAGCTCGGACGCGTGGTGCTCGGTACTCTGCACGGAGCCTGGAGTGTTGGTGCGGCACTAACCACGACCTTCACCGGCTGGTTGATCTCGTTCGCCTTGGACTTCAAGATTCAGATGATCGTTGTACCGATTTTTTGCCTCATCGTGTTTCAGATCGCTGGCTCGAAGCTTCTCACCTTCGAAGAAGAGAAAGGTGGCGCAGATTCGAAGCCTGGCAAGAAGGTTTCTTGGCTCAAGTCGCCAACCTATCTTTGGTTGCTAGCTATTGGGCTTTTTGCTGGAATGTGGCCAGAGCTCGTAGTGATGGACTGGTCGTCGCTTTTCGTTCGCAAGGTTTACGGCAACGAATACACCAGCCTCGCCGGTGTGCCTTATGCGGTGCTTGGCGCCGCTATGGTTATCGGCCGGTTCTCGATTGCCCCACTAACCAAGCGCTACCACCTCGCGACTCTTGCCAAATGGGGTGGAATCTTCGGTTCGATTGCCATGGGCTTAGGCGTGCTCGGTTCTTTAATTCCTGGCGGCTTCGTCATTCAGTGCGTCTTCTTCGGCTTGGCCGGCTTCGGTTTAGCGCCCCAGGTGCCGTCCTCTTATTCGGCAGCCGGCAACGTCCGTGGTCTTTCAACCCCTCAGGCACTAAGCCGAATCAGCTTGGTTAACGCTCTCGTGGTCATGATCGCCAAGGTTTTCATGGGTGGCCTCGCTCAGGGCTTCGGTTTGCAATGGGCGTTCGTGTTCCCGATCACGATGTTTTTCATCGCCGGTTTGGTCTCGAGTGTTGTCGCAAACCATTCCAAGCGCCAAGCCAAGGAGAGCGCAACCGCTTACCCGCCAACGGGGCCAATCTCGTCTATTGACGCCTAATTATTGGGCGTAAACTTTCGAACATGGACTTCATTATCCCCGGCGTAATCGCTGGCGTTGTACTCATAATCGTGGCTCTATCGATTCGCACCGTGGGTCAATCCACTGTCGCCGTGGTCACCGGCTTCGGCAAGTACCGTCGAATCCTAAGCCCAGGCCTCAACTTTTTGATTCCGGTCTTCGAGAGCATCAACCGCACGGTTTACATTCAGAACCGCACCGAACAGCTCAAGTTCACCACCATCACCAACGACCAAGCGATGGTTCACTTCACCACTACTGTCATCTTCACCGTGAGCGACCACGACCCAGAAACGGTGAAACTGGTTGCCTTCAAGTTCATCGACGACGAGTCGTTCTATGTCGCACTCAAGAGCGCGGTTGAGGCAAGCGTTCGCGAGTTCGTTGCCACTCGCAAGCAGAGCGAAGTTCTTGGGCTGCGTGCCGAGATTGTGAGCCACGCAAAGCACACCCTCGATGAACAGCTTTCGAGTTGGGGTTACACGGTCGTCGACCTTCAGGTAACCGAACTTTCGTTTGACGAAGCGGTCACCGACTCGATGTCTCGCATAGTGGCGGCTACCAACCTAAAGATTGCTGCCGAGGCCGAAGGCCAGGCGCTGCTGATCACCCGCACCAAAGAGGCAGAGGCTGAGGGCGCGGCAATTCGCATCTCGGCCGAAAACGAGGCGACCGCCGCGCGTCTTCGCGGTGAGGGCCTCGCTGCCTTCCGTAAGGCACTTGCCGAAGGTTTTGGTGAGTCCGCCGAGCTGCTGGCCCAACACGGCCTAGACCCGGCAATCATCGCTTTCTCGATGTGGACAGAGACCATTAGAGACGCAGCCAAAGAGGGCGCCGGCAATACGATCTTTATCGATGGCAATCTGGCCACGGCCGAAGAAGCACTTCGTCGCCTGCAGGGCATGACGGTGCTCCCAACGGGAGTGAAGACTCCGCCAAAGTCGAAGAAAAAGGCTTAGCGGTAGTTGGTGAACTGAACGTCGATCGGTAGATCGGTTGATCTCAGCAACGCAATGACCTCTTGAAGGTCGTCACGGTTTTTTGATTGCACACGAAGCTCGTCGCCCTGAATCTGGCTCTTGACCGACTTAGGGCCTTCTTCGCGAATGATTTTTGAAATCTTTTTGGCGTTCTCTTGGTCAATACCGTTTTTGAGGCTGCCCTCGATGCGGTATTCCTTGCCTGATGGGTAAGGCTCGCCATCGTCGAAGCTCTTAAGCGAGATGCCGCGCTTGACCAGCTTCGACTGAAACACGTCTAGAACTGCCTTCACGCGCTCCTCGCTAGAAGCCTTCATTAGGATCTTGTCGCCAGACCAATCGATCGAAGCACCAACGCCCTTGAAGTCGTAGCGCTGCTCGATCTCTTTCTGAGCCTGGTTGAGGGCGTTGTCCGCCTCCATTTTGTCTACTTTAGAGACGATGTCGAATGATGAGTCAGCCATGCCAGAAGTTTACTAGCGCGTAGGCGTAGATGAGCGTGCGGTAGACGAACGAACCACAAGTTGCACCGGCCAGTCCGTGGTCTTTTCTATGTTGACATGATTACTTAGGTCTGGGTCTGCGAGCAGGGTGAGAAGCATCTCTGCGGCTCTGCGACCCTGCTGGCGAGGTGACTGCGAAATTGTTGAGAGCCCGAAGAACTCCGACATATCGTGGTTGTCCAAACCGATTACCGAGATATCTTGTGGCACGCGCAAGCCCAGGTCTTTGGCGGCCATGATGGTGCCGAAGCCCATTTCGTCTGATGCGCAGAAGATTGCTGTTGGCGCGTGACGTGGGTCGCCGAGCATCTGCTTGGCTGCCCAGTAGGCGCCTTCAATCGTGTAGTTGGCTTGCGCGATCCAGTTGTCTTTTAGTTGTAGACCTGCGGCTTGGAGTGCTTCAACATAGCCAACCTCTCGAAGGTCTGGCTGGTTGAACTCGGTGTCGCTACCGGGGATTCCGCCAATGAAACCAACCTTGGTGTGACCGAGCGAAAGAAGGTGCTCGGTCGCGAGCTTGCCAGCGGCGGTGTCGTCCATGGTCAGGGCTCGCGCGCCACTGATCGGGCCACCGATACCGATGATCGGTTTACCCATTCGGCTTAGGCTGTGCAGCTCTGCCTCTGAAGGGTTGACGGCAACGGTTAGCACGCCGTCAACGCGCTTGCGAAGCAAGAACTCGTTGAAAATCTTTTTTCGCTGCTCATTGCCGCCAGAAAGATTGTAGAGAGTGAGGTCGTAGCCGTGTTCGATGAGCGTTGTTTCGATTCCTTCCAAAACAACTGAAAAGAACCATCGATCGATAAATGGCAAAACCACGCCAATATTTAATGTTCGGCCCGACGCCAATTGCGAGGCGCTTGCAGAAGCAACATAACCGAGCTGATTTGCAGCAGCCTCAACCTTTTCTTGCGCCTTTTTGCTTACATGCTCCTTGCCGCGAAGTGCACGTGAGACGGTTGCAGTCGAGACCCCTGCAAGGGCAGCGACTTCTTGGATCCCAACCATGTAAACCTCATATTTTTGCAAGAGAAAATTGTAAGCGTCTTACAAATCTAGTCTGATTGGTAACTTATGCGAAAGTTCGGGTATTCTTGACCAAGCGCGTTGGCTCAGCTGATTACAGGTGGACCAAGGCGCACTGGCTAGTTACCCTAGCGGCCAAAGGGATCTGACTGTAAATCAGACGGCTCAGCCTTCGGGGGTTCGAATCCCTC
>CAIRNX010000027.1 GCA_903880095.1 uncultured Micrococcales bacterium
GATGTCGCTCTGGTCTGACACGGCGGTCAAAGCACGGATGCTCGTCTCGATGGTCTTGCCAAAGTCTGGGCCATCCATGACCATTGCGATGTTCAGCGAGCCGAGGTTGCAAGAGATGTCCTTGCCGATCTCGTTGTAGCTGAGGTCTTCGTTGTAGGTGGTTGGAGTGTTGACCTGCAGAATCTCCGAGCAGAGGTTCGACATGTTGATGCGACCCTCGATTGGGTTTGCGTTGTTCACGGTGTCCTCATACATGATGTATGGGTAGCCCGACTCGAACTGCAATTCTGCGATGCGCTCGAACAAGGTGCGAGCCTTGATCTTCGACTTGCGAATGCGTGGGTCGTCAACCATCTCCTGGTACTTCTCGGTGACCGAGATGTCGCCAAATGGAATGCCGTAAACCTTCTCGACGTCGTATGGCGAGAACAGGTACATGTCTTCGCCAGCCTTGGCCAGGTGCATGGTGATGTCTGGAATGACCACACCGATCGACAGGGTCTTGATGCGAATCTTCTCGTCGGCGTTCTCACGCTTGGTGTCGAGGAAGCGCATGATGTCTGGGTGGTGAGCATTCAGGTAAACCGCACCGGCGCCCTGACGAGCACCCAGCTGGTTTGCGTATGAGAACGAGTCTTCGAGCAGCTTCATTACTGGGATGATGCCCGAGCTCTGGCCCTCGATCTTCTTGATTGGCGCGCCATATTCACGGATGTTCGACAGGCTGAGTGCCACGCCGCCACCGCGCTTTGACAGCTGCAGTGCCGAGTTGATGCCACGAGCAATCGACTCCATGTTGTCTTCGATGCGAAGCAGGAAGCACGAGACGAACTCGCCGCGCTGCTTCTTGCCGCAGTTGAGGAAGGTTGGGGTTGCTGGCTGAAAGCGACCCGAAATGATTTCTTCAACGAGGCTGGTTGCGATTTCTTCTTTGCCCTCTGCGAGCGCGAGAGCAACCATGACTACGCGGTCTTCGAAGCGCTCCAGGTAGCGAGTGCCGTCGAAGGTCTTCAGTGCATAGCCGGTATAGAACTTGTATGCGCCCATGAACGCCTCGAAGCGGAACTTCTTCGAGTAGGCAAACTTCTCGAGCTGCTCGATGAACTCGAAGCGGTACTGGTCGAGAACTGACTTCTCGTAGTACTCGTTCTCAACCAGGTAGTCGAGACGTTCGCGAAGGCTGTGGAAGAACACGGTGTTCTGGTTGACGTGATCGAGGAAGTACTTCTTCGCTGCGAGCTTGTCTTTATCAAGCTGCAACTTTCCGTTCTCATCCCAGAGGTTGATCATCGCGTTCAGCTCGTGATAGCTGAGTGCGCTTTCGATTGCGTTCGAACCGGTTGCTACACCGTTCTCGTCTAGTACTTCTACCTGAGTTCCCACAGCTTTGTCAGCCTTTCCTTTAACTGCGTTATATCTTCGGGTGTGCCCAAGATTTCGATGCGCTGGATGAGCGGCACACCGAGTTTCTCTGACACGATGACTCCGGCTAGCCCGTATGAGCTTCCGAAGTTGGTGTTGCCCGTTGCAACAACACCTTTGATGTGTTTCCGATTCTCCGGATTATTCAAGAACTTGATCACCTGTTTTGGAACGGTGGTCTTCTCTTCGCCTGATCCGTAAGTCGGGACTATGAGTACGCTGTCGCGGTCATAGGTAAAGCGTTCGGCCTCTTCGGTTTTGAGCGGAATCCGCACTGCCGTGAGACCTAGTTTTTCGACGAGTCGTTTCGTGTTCTCAGAGACGCTCGAGAAATAGACGACGTCGTACACGGTGGTGCTTAGGCGGTCTTGAGGGCCTTGATGCGGTCCATGCGGAAGCCGCTCCAGTGCTCATCGCCAGCGATGACAACCGGGGCAGCTGCGTAGCCAAGAGACTTGACCATCTCGAGGGCTACAGGATCCTGGCTCATGTCGACCTCTTCGAACTCGACATCGATGCTCTTCAGCAGGCGCTTGGTGCTCTCGCACTGTACGCATGATGGAAGGCTGTAGACCTTGACTACTTCTGACATTTGACGCTCTCCTGTGAGTGCCGAGGGCTTTTAACCCCCGAAATTGCTGATTTTTTGAATTCTTTGCGTTTGACGCTCGTTCACAGTAGCACGAAAACCACTAGATGTAGTGCCAAAAGCCGAAAAAGCACCTGTATCTTGTGTTTTTTCGTGTTGCTCGCCAATTCTGCTCCTTTTGGTGCAAAACCTGCGGATTGGCTGGGCGTGTCGCGCGGCGTGTCACGAAAATTTAGATCTGGGCCAGCCACCAGTTGGTGACGGTGTGCACGCGCTCAGACCAGTAGGTCTCGTTGTGGCCAGTGCCGGGAATCACCTTGGTCACGAAATCGCGCTCGCGGTGCATCCCCCGGCCTAGAAGCCTTTCGGTTGCTCGCTCAAGGAAAGGCGGGTAGGAGGCATCGAGCTCGATGTCGCCGGCGTCTATATAGAAGTGGTGCTTTGAGTCGTTTGGCAGCGCGTCGATGAGGTAGTCGACCAGGTCGTTTCCACCGATTGGCCAGTGGGTCGAATAGGCCAAGGCGGTGCCATAAACCTCAGGATGACGGGCAACCGCATAAAGGCAGGCCAGTCCACCCATGCTTGAGCCCGAAATCGCGGTGCGATCGAGGTCGTGCTCGATGCCGAAGCGTTCACAAAGGGCCGGAATCACATCCAAGGCGACAGCGTCGGCATAGGCATTGCCCATCAGGGCGCGGCTTTCGGTCATTCGTGGGCTGGTCTGGTCATCCCAGAAGCCAGGATGCGCGTGCACGAAGTCTTCGGGCATCAGCTCGTTGACGCGCAGGGCGGTGTCGAGCAGCACGACTGAGGCGATAAGCGGCAGTAGGCCATCCTTGGTTGGTTTGATTCGCCCAGATTCGAGCGCCTCGATGACGCCCCAGTTGCGGCCGTTCCAGGTCTCGTCGGCGGGAATCATGTAGTTCTGTGCATCGTGAGCAACCAGGATGGGGGTGTGCGGGGCCAGCTTGGCTGGCACCCAGATCACGAGATCGCGGCCACCGAGGTGGGCTCGCTCGATGTGGCCAAGCTCAGAATTGCCGTAGTTCGAAGTGGTTTCACTCATGTCGCTATTGAACCACTCCGCTTGCTGGGAATAAGCCAAAAAGACCCCTAGTTTCAGTAGGGAGGGGAAACCCGCCAAGCGGGGAAACCCAGCGACTCA
>CAIRNX010000028.1 GCA_903880095.1 uncultured Micrococcales bacterium
GCCACCTTCCAGCACGCTAACCGCGCTGTTGGTGGTGCCGAGGTCAATACCTACTGCACGTGCCATGTTTGTTTCTCCTTATAAATCCGACCCCTTGGGCCCGCAATTTGTCTGTTGTAACTCAAAACTCAAAGTTGAGCGTTGATGACTCAAGTTTGAGACATTGACGAAAAAAAGTCAAGCCTGTTTCCTGAGAGTTGAGTGTGAATGACTCAACTTTTATCGTTGCGCTTTTGAAACCCTTATTTCGCGATTTATCGCCGACCAATGGCTAGGGTTTTAGCCATGACCAATATCGAAGTGACTCGACGCAAGCGCGCCATTTGGGCCTGGGCCCTCTGGGGTTGGGGCGAACACTCGTACCCAACAATCGTTCAGACCTTTATCTACGCCACCTACATCGTCTCACCCGCCTTCTTACTAAAAGGCCAGAGCCAAGACAACCTGACCCTTTGGTTCGGTGTTGCCGTAGGTATCGCGGGTCTCGTCGTGGCAGTTATCGCCCCAGTAATTGGTCAACGCTCGGAGCGCTCTGGTCGTCGCAAATTCTGGCTTCTTGTAAACAGTGGCATTTTGATTGCGATCATGGTCGCCTCCTACTGGGTGCTGCCAGACCCTAAGCTTTTCGTCTTCGGTCTAGTGCTTTACGCCCTCGGATTCATCGTGCAAGAGATCGCTTTGGTCAACTACTACGCGATGCTTAAGCAGGTCAGCACACAAAAAACCATCGCGAAGCTTTCGGGTTTCGCCTGGGGCCTTGGCTATGTTGGTGGCATCGTGATGCTGCTGATCGCACTGGTTGGCTTCTACCTACCGGCTCACCCTTGGTTCGGCTCGACCGACCAAGCTCAAAACATTCGCATGATGTTCTTGCTCTCGGCCGCCTGGATGGCAATCTTCACCATTCCGATGATGATCTGGATGCCCGAGGTTTCGGCAGGCGAAGCCCAAACCAAGTTGAGCATTGCCGATAGCTACCGCGAGCTGTTTCGCCAAATCAGCGTGCTTCGCAAAACTGCCCCCGAAACTCTTCGCTTCTTGATTGCCTCGGCCGTTTACCGCGACGGCCTTGCCGGCGTCTTCACTTACGGCGCGATTCTCGGCACTGCAGCCTTTGGGTACACCGGCAACCAGCCAATCTTCTTCGGGATCGCAGCTAGCGTCGTCGCCGGCATCGGCGCCGTCCTCGGCGGAATCCTCGACGACAAAATCGGCACCAAGCGCACAATCGTAGCCGCCCTGATCGGTCTGCTTGTCGCAGGCAGCGCAGTTTTTGTTTTCGCAGGCGCAGGCCAAATCACGTACTGGATTGGCGGACTCACCCTTTGCCTCTTTGTTGGCCCAGCTCAAGCATCAAGCCGCACCTACATGGCGAGACTCGCACCAAAGGGTCGCGAAGGTGAAATGTTTGGCCTCTACCAAACCACAGGCGAAGCAGGCTCATACATCGCGCCAGGGCTCTGGGTTGCAGCACTCTCGATTGCCGGTGCATTCGGCGTGAAGCACACCACAATCTACGGAATCTTGGCGATCGTTCTCGTGCTTGCCGTCGGGCTCTTCTTGTTGCTGCGAGTCGACAAAAAGAAAAACTAGTCGCGCTGGTCTAGCGGTTCGTTGCCAACGTTCGTGATGTGAAAGTTCATGAACGAGCGTGAGGCTGTTGGGCCGCGCTGACCTTGGTAGCGGTTTAGGTACTTCTCGCTGCCGTAAGGGGTTTCGCTCGGGCTCGAAAGCTGGAAGAAGCAAAGCTGACCAACCTTCATGCCAGGCCAGAGCTTGATTGGTAGGTTGCTGACGTTCGCGAGCTCAAGGGTGACGTGACCGTTGAAGCCAGGGTCGACGAATCCTGCGGTCGAGTGGGTCAGTAGACCGAGGCGTCCGAGGCTCGACTTGCCTTCGAGGCGAGCAGCGATGTTGTCTGGCAGCTTCACGAACTCGTAGGTGCTGCCTAGGACGAATTCACCAGGGTGAAGAATGAAAGCTTCGTCGGCCCTTACCTCCACAAAGCGGGTTAGGTCGCTCTGGTCTTCGGCTGGGTCGATGTAGGCGTACTTGTGGTTGTCGAAAAGACGGAAGAAGCGGTCGAGGCGCACGTCGAAGCTTGAAGGCTGCAAAAGCCCCATGTCTAGTGGCTCGAGGCCGATTTGGCCGGCTTCGATTGATGCGCGGATATCGCGGTCTGACATAAGCATGAGTAAAGGTTACCGCTTAGATTTAAGCCATGACCTCATCACACACCCTTAGCCGTTTTCTCGAATACTCCGAGCGACTAACCGCTAATGCCGAAGCCCACCCAGACGTTGTTGGTTTGGTGTTGGTTGGTTCGGGTGCCGACACTGGGCGAGTTGACGAGTGGTCTGATCACGACTTCTTTTTGATTGTTAAAGATGGAACAGCAGAGAGTTTTAGGCAAGACCTGAGTTGGTTGCCAGACGCCGGCGATGTTGTGATTCGCCCGCGCGAAACCGACCACGGTTTGAAGGTCGTTTATCGTGATGGTCACGTTTTGGAGTTTGCGGTCTTCGATGATCGCGAGCTAGAGATGGCCTCGGTGAACTACTGGGCTGTGCCGGTCGATAAGACCAACATCACCGCACGAGTCGAGGCGCTAGAGAAGAAGACCGTCGGCGGAAAGTTTGAAGAAGAAAAAGAGTGGGAGCTGTTTTTGGCTCACATACTGATCGCGGTTGGTCGCGCCCGTCGCGGTGAAGTTTTGATCGCCGGGCAAGCGATTCGTTCATACATGATGAGGCACGTCCTAGGTTTTGTTCGCGACCGTCTGACTCCGGTTGCCGGCACCGAGGGCATCGAAGACAACCTTGATCGCTTTCGCCGCGTTGAGAAGCAATACCCTGCCGAGGGTGCCAGGCTCGACCACATTCTGCAGTTGCCCGTCGAAGACTCGGCTCGCGCTCAGCTCGACTTTGTGCTCGGGCTTGGAGGGTTTAGCGACAAGCAAGAAGCTCAGGCAGAGGTTGTTCGAGCCCGCTTGGGTTGGCTTTAGTCTTTTAGACCAAAGCGGTCGTAGACGACCTTTAGCCACTTAGGCGCCCACCAGTTCCATTCGCCAAACAGGCGCATGAGTGCTGGCACCATGAGTGCTCGCACTATGGTTGCGTCGATCAAAATGGCTAGCGAAATGCCTACGCCGAGCATCTTCATGATGCTCACGCCGCCGAACGCGAAAGCTGCGAACGATACCGCGAGCACGAGGGCTGCCGCGGTGATGATTCGTCCGGAGCGCTGAAGTCCGAGAGCCACCGACTCGGTTGTCGAGAGGCCGTGTTCATGCTGCTCTTTGATTCGGCTGAGCAAGAAAAGCTCGTAGTCCATCGAGAGACCGAAGGCGATGACCGCTAGAAGAACCAGCGACGACGTGTCGATGGTGCCGGTGTTGACGAAGTTGCCTGTCAGCCAAGGCAGGCTGCCTTTGCCAAAGACCCAGTTGAGCACGCCAAGCACTGCGCCAAGTGAGATCACGTTGAGCAGAACCGCCTTAATTGGCAGAAGAACCGAGCCGGTGAAGAGAAACAGCAATACGAGTGTCGCGAGCACGATCCAAATAACGGCCGGCAACAGGTTGTCTTCGATGCCCTTTTGGGCGTCGGTGTAGATTGCTGCGCTGCCGCCAATGAGCACGTTGCTAAGCCCAGGGTGGGCGAGCTGTCGCACCTTGACCGTGAAGTCGTAGCCCGCAGGAGAGCGCGGTTCGACGTTGTGAATCACAACGATGCGTTCGTATTCGCCCTTGATGTAGTCGGCAAACATTGGGGCGAAGGTTTCAGCGTTGTGGCCGCTGACGGCGATGCCCGAAGCGGTCTGCACGCGCTCAACCGAGGCTTGGCGCGAAAGGTTTTCGGCGTACTTCACAACAGCTGCTTCGTTGCCACTCTTAACGATGATTTCGACAGGTGAACCTTCGCGACCGGCGAAGCGCTCACGCACCTGGTTTGAGGCGATAACCGCCCTTGAATCTTTGGCGAGAATTCGGTCGTCAACTTGGCTGAAAACGACACCATTCGAGAGGGTCATCAAACCACCAAGTGCAAGAACCGTAACTACAAGGACTGCAACTGGGCGCTTCATTACGAAACGAGAAATCGAATTCCACAGGCCCACGTCTTTCGGCGCAAGGTCACCCTTGAGTACCTTCCCCTTGTTGATTCGGTCACCGAGGAGCCTCAGTGCTGCCGGTAGTGGAATCAGCGCAGCGGCAACCGAAACAACAACTACGGCGACGCCACCGAGGGCGAGTGAGTGAAGAAAGGTCTGCGGAAAAAACCACATGGCCGCGGTGACGATTGAGACGGTTAGGCCGCTGAAAAGAACCGTTCTGCCGGCTGTGGCAACGGTATTCTCAACCGACTGCTCAACCGAGTGGCCCAGCTTGCGCTCTTCTCTAAAGCGGTTAACCATTAGCAGCGAATAGTCGATGCCGAGGCCGAGACCCATTGCAGTAATCAGGTTTATCGAGAAAACCGAAGTGGTGGTCACCTGGGTCGAAAGCCATACGAAGAACAGGGAGCCGCCAATCGAGAGACCGGCGATTAGCAGAGGAAGCCCGGCGGCAACAAGTGAGCCAAAGACGAAGAGCAAGAGAATAATGACGATTGGCACAGCCACCATTTCGGAGTTCGAAAGGTCTTTAGTTATCGTCCCGTTGATTTCGCTTGTAATGATTGCCGAACCGCTCAGATAGATCTTCGTTCCATCGAAGCCCTTGGCGTAATCGGTTTCGAAGTTTGCGGCGACATCGGCTTTGACTGCCGTTGGTTTTAACTGAATGAAGAAGTAGGCGGCCTTGCCGTCTTTGGAGACCAGTGACGCGGGGTGTCCGAGGGTGAAGTAAGAGGTGACTTTGTCGACTCCGTCGGTCGACTCCATTTTGGTTAGAAGCTCGGCGGCCTTAACCTCGCTTGAAGGGCTAGCAGCCGGCTTGCCGAAGTCGACGACCGCGACAATCTCTGGGATCTGCTGATTGAACTCGCTCGCGAGAATCTTGGTGACCTTGGTCGACTCAGACTTAGGGTTTTCGTAACCCCCCGCTTCGAGTGAAGAGAAGGCCTGAAGGCCAAGTGCGGTGGCGATTGCGGCTAAGGCGATGAAGCCGAAAAGCGATGTTTTGGCGTATTTAATTACTAGTGGGGCGAAGCGCTTCAAGTGATGTCTCTCATTGTGTAAGGATTACCAACATGACAACAACGGCACGCTCTGAAAAAGTCCTTTACTCCATCTTCGCAGTGTTTGGGCTCGGAACAGCCTTCTGGTTTAACTCACAGGCAGTTCTCAGCAACGGCAACTACCTAGCCGACGGCTTCACCAGCCCGGTTGACTGGGTTTATTCGCTAGACCTGCTCATCGGGGGTTTTGCCGGCATGACATTTATGGTTGTCGAAAGCCGCAAGATTGGCTTCAAATGGTGGCCACTACTTGTCACCCTTGGTTTTGTAACCGCGTTCGCTTTCGTGTTTCCGTTGTTTCTGGCAATCCGCGCGCATCTACTCGAAAAGAAAGCTCTCGCCGGCGGTCGCCTTGATCAGTACGAATTCGACGGCCACCGAGTGGACGTATGGGTGCCGCCAACACTGAACGCCGAAACGCCTGTGCTCGTAATGCACGATGGCCACAACCTATTTCGTGCCGAACATGCCAGCTATGGCGCAACCTGGCGCGTAATCGACGCGATGCCCACCCGCGTGCAGTCGGCAAACAAGCCTTTGATCATCGGCGTCTGGCAAGGGCGAAGCGATGACCGAACACTTGAGCTTGGCCCCGAAGACTTTTTTACCGAGACGCCTTCGGCTCTGGCAAAAATCCCCGACCACATGCTGCCTCGCGAAGGCTATTCGAAAATGGGCAACATCTACCAGGCACTGATTGCCGAAAAGATCCTGCCGGTTTTGAGTGACCTCTACGCGATCAAGCTAGACCCATCTCGCACAGCAATCGCCGGCTCGAGCATGGGTGGCCTCGCCTCGCTGTATGGAATGGTGAAATACCCGAAGGTTTATGGCAACGCCCTCGCCTTCTCGACCCATTGGACTATAGGTGGCGACGCGATGGTCGACTGGTTCGTCAAAAACCTACCAATGGACGGCAAGCACCGAGTTTGGAGCGACACCGGAACCGTTGAACTCGACGCCGAATACGCGCCGTTCCACGCCCGCTTCGTTTCGAAGATGCCAACCGAGAACTTTGTCGGCGCCATCTACCCGATGACTGGTCACAACGAAAACTGGTGGGCTGGGCGCGTTGAACACCCAATCAACTGGTGGTTGAACTCGCTCTAGATGAGCTTGTCAAACGAAGGGCCACGGCCCTCTGTCATGAACCGCACTACGTCTTTGTCGACCATGACGTCTGTCATCTGAATTCTGCGAGTTAGGTGCAAGCCGGCCGGTGACTTGACGCGGCTCAGTGCCACATAGGTCTGGCCAGGGCTGAAGGCGTTGCTGCCCATGTCGACAACGATTTCGTCGTAGGTGAGGCCTTGCGACTTGTGGATCGTGACTGCCCAGGCTAGTCGCAGGGGCACCTGTCGAAACTCTGCAGTAGTGACCGGCAACAGCGTTTCTTTGAAGCGCTGAGTGATTTCGTCAAACTCTTCAGAAAGCTCGTAACGAATCTTCTCCCAGGTTGAACGACCAACCTCAAACTCTTCGCCATCTACGTCGACCACGATGTGATCTTGGTTCTTGATAGCGACAACCTTGCCGAGAGTGCCGTTGACCCAACGGCGAACCATCGGCCCTTCGTTCTTTTTGGTGTTTTGGTCGTCATTCTTGATGAACATCACCTGAGCGCCCACCTTGAGCACGAGCTCAGGTTCGCCGGGAGGTGTTTTGCCAAAATTCTTGAGTTCACCGATGGGCACATCGGCTGGCAACTTCGACGGCATACCAGGGATCGCGGCTAGGCGTTGGGCATTGTGTTTTTGCACCGTGCTGTTGAGCGTGACCAGCCGAATGGTTTCTTCGTCCTTTGGGTACTTGTTGCCCATCGCGTTCAGGGTATCGAGCATCTCTTGTGTGCAGGAGCCGTCGCGAATCGCATTCAAAATTTCGATGAACTCTGGGTCGCTCTGTCGAAAGTTCTCGTGCAGCTCGTAACGCTCAAGAGGCGCTTTGTCCCAACAGTGAGCATCGAAGAACCAGTGGCTGCGATATTTCTCATTCAGATACACGAGATCTGCTGGGTCATTCGGTGGCACGGGAGCCAACTGGTACGGATCACCGAACAAGACAACTTGGACACCACCAAAGGGGCCTTTGGATTTTCCGCGGGCTAGCGTGAGCATCGTCTCCATGGCATCCATGAGGTCGGCATTCACCATAGAGACTTCATCGATTACGAGCATGTCGATGGCCCTTAGAACTTCACGCGCTCGGTGTCCGAGGTGGTGCTTCAACTCTTGGTTGCCGAGTAGGCCTGGCGGAATACCGAACAGCGAGTGAATCGTCGCCCCTCCGACGTTGAAGGCGGCGACACCGGTTGGTGCAGCCACGGCAACCTTCTTTTTGGTGTTCTCAACGAGGTGGGTGAGCAGCGTCGACTTGCCCGTGCCTGCGCGGCCGGTGACGAAGATGTTGGTGTCTTCGTTTTCGATGTATTCGTAAAGCGCCAACTGCTCTGCCGAAAGTGCTACCTGTTGCAAACTAACGTTCCTCTTTACGACCCGCCAGCTTAGCCAGCATTGCGTTGTAATCTTCGATGTCTTGGTTCCCCGTGCGGTCTGATGCTCTGTCTGCGCGAACTTGTTCGCGGGTGTCAGCCTTAAACCATTGCCTTGAGACGATTATGGTAAGCACCGCCGACGGTATTTCGCCGATACCCCACGCTATTGCGCCACCAGTTTGTTGATCACCCAAAGGTGTATCGCCCCAGGTTCGGCCCATTGCGCCAAACCAGTCGGCTAGCAACAGGGTTTCACCCTGCATGAGAGCCAAACCGAAGAAGGCGTGAAAAGTCAGGGTAAGAATCAAAACCATCAGGCGAATCGGGTAACTCGCAAGTTTAGGCCCGGGGTCTGCGCCAATTAGCGACTGCACAAACAGGTAGCCGGTAATCAAGAAATGCACGATCATCCACTCGTGGCCGAGATGGTCGCGAGTTGCCCAACCGAAAATCGGCGTGAAGTAAAACACGATCAGCGATGAGGCAAACATCGTGGCAGCCACCAGCGGGTTGCCAAAGAAGCGAGCCCAAGGCGTGTGCACGGCCCAGAGCACCCACTCGCGCAAACCGCGAGAATCATCGTGGCGCTTCGCCGCTGCTCGCGAAAGCAGGGTCACGGGCGCACCTGGCACCAAGAAGATTGGCACCGCCATGGTCAGCATCATGTGGGCGATCATGTGAACACTGAACAGGTAGTGCTCATAGACGTTCATTGCACCGTTTGTGATGTAGAAAAGCAAAGCCAAACCGGCTAGCCAAGAAGCTGTGCGATAAACCGGCCATGCGTCACCGCGCTTGCGAAGGCGGTAAACCCCGAATAGATAGAACGCGGCAAGTGCCAGGCAAATCGTCAACCAAAGAATGTCGATCGACCAAGAGCTAAACCACCCCGATGCAGTGAGTTCAGGTGGCAAGACCTCGCCAGTCAAAATCTGAGCGGGGGTCATCACACCGCCGGTTGTTGAACCGACAGGTGGTGCAGTTACCGAAAGCGCCGTGCCTAAACCAGCGGCTACGCCCATGAAGCCGAGTTCGACAAGAGCCAGCTTGGTGAAAAGCGCCGTTCCACCGGCCTTCACCTTGGCAATGACCTTGCGTCGATAGACAAACCCGAAGCCGGCGAGCATCACAAGAATCGTAACTTTGCAAAGAATAAGGGCACCATAAGTTGTGAATAGGTTCTCAAACTTGATTAGTCGAACCCAAGCTGAAGCAACACCTGAGATTGCGGTGATCACAAAAGCCCAAAATGCGAGTGTCGAGTAGCGCGAAACTAACTCGAAGTTTTTGTCATTCTCTTTGCTGCGCAAAATGAGAACGGCAATCAAGCCGCCAAGCCAAATGGTTATGGCAACCAAGTGCATGCCAATTGCGTTCACGGCAGTGCCATGGTTGGCCTGGCCTGAAGCGTGGCCGGTGAGTGCGACTGGGACTATCGCAGCAACGGCAATCGCAGCCAAAAACAACGTGGACCTAAGCGACGACAACATAAGCGAACCGATTGCAGCGGCCGCAGCGATGCAAAGCGAAATGGCGAGTGCTTGCCCTAGCGGAACCTCGGTGATGAACTGCCAAAGCCCAGCCGAAAACCTTGCCGAGGGGTCGATTGTTGAATCGGTTATCGAAGAGAATTTGAAGACGATGTCGTAGAAACCAAAGAGCACCCAAGCGATTCCACTCAGCCCAGCAACCTCGAGAGCCTTCTTGAGTTGCTTAGAGCCCTCTGGCAAGGCCCAAGCAGCCAAGGCTAGGGTTCCGACAGTTATGGCCATCGCGAGATTTGTGACACCTTTAGCAAGCGGCGCAGCCCAACGCACAAAAGGGCCTGGGTCAGCTAGAGCGAGCGGTGCCGCTGCTCCAGAAAACGTCATGCCAAGCCAAATGGCCAGCAGAATGCCGGCAAGGGTAACGCCGATCGCTACAAGAGACTTGGGTTTGTTCACCCGTTAAGCCTAGGCAGAAACATTCCCGTCTTTGACATGTAGTCCTTGTAATCCGGATAAGTCGCCAGTAAAAGCTTTTCTTCCCATCGAGCCTTGAAATTGAGCAGAACAAACAGAGCAATAACAAACAACATATGAGGAGCCGGCCCAGCTGCTAGCCCAATACCAAGTGCGAACGAAAGTAGGCCCGTATAAATCGGATGCCTGAAGTACTTATAGAAACCTCGACGAACCAATTCGGCTTTGGCCTTAGGAATCGGTGATGCGGTAAGAGAGCGTCCGAGGCTAATCCCAGAGAGTAGCAAGACAATCAAACCGGCCAACACTAAGGCAACGCCCACGAGGGTCACCGGTAAGTCGATGATTCCCCAACCACCTTGCTGATCTGGCCAAAACATTAGAAGCGCTAGCAGCGCGAACTGGGTGGCAACAAAGATGTTGCTTCGCTGTTTGTCGGTCATGTTCAAAAGGCTAGCGGTTAAAGCGAAAGGCGCCGACCGAAGTCGACGCCTTTCAGGCTTGGGTCAAAGACTACTTGACGGCTGCCTTTAGCTTTGCGCCAGCCGAGACCTTTACGGTGTTGGCAGCAGCGATCTGGATGGTTGCACCAGTCTGTGGGTTGCGGCCCTGACGAGCGGCACGGTGGCCCTTCGATACAGAGATCCAACCTGGGATGGTGACCTTGTCGCCCTTGGCAACGGTCTTTGCGATGGTCTCGAACAGTGCGTCAACAACACGGTTGACGGCTGCCTGTGACTCACCGGTGTGTGCAGCAATAGCAGCTACTAGGTCGCCCTTGTTTAGAGTGTTAGCCATTTTTTGTCCTCCTGGACTTGTAAATGTATTGACGTTGTGTCGCCTATAACGATAAACCCCTGTATTTATAAGGGGTTCATTTGTTTCGGCGTGTTGCGACCCTTATTTATAACGGTTTTAGGGCTCTTCGCGAATGAAATCGCGCACCCAGACCAACGTCATGATGGTTGGGCCCAGAATAATGAACCACCAACCCCAAGCCAAGCCGGCGTGCTGGGTGTAGTGAAGTGTCGGGTCTTTGGCAAAGTAAACATTGATTGAATCGGTGACTTCGAAAGCCGCATACAAGTCTGTAAGCAGCGTTATCAGAGATATGCCTAGCCACGCGCCTGCCCAACGGCGCAGGTTTATCAGATTCAACCCGATGCTCAAAACCTCAACCATCAATAGAAACCCGCGACTATTCGATAAGTCAGAAGGGTAATCGGTGAGCGAGATGTGCGGTGTGTTGATGACTGGGGTAAATGTTGAACCAACTGTGAGAATTGCGCAAAAGATGGCGATGCCAAGACGCTCGGTCGTAATTTTGAAGTCGGCGTGCTCGAAACCGAAGAAGCGAAAAAACCACATTCGTAAACCATACGAGACCCCTCAGACATGCAAAGAAGAGTTTTTAGAAGTCCAATAGTCGAAGGTGAAACGTGAGCTCAATCAGAACTTGACGGCAAAAACGGAGAAATACCTAGAGCGATAGCTCCAGCAAACATTAGTAGCCAACCGTAACTAGGTTCCCACCCAAGCGTTTTGTCATAAACCGCTTGGAGTATCCCACCATTTGCGTGGCTCAGGAAATTGTCATAGTAATCGGACGAAAGTCGAATGAGAGCCAAACCAGCAGGAACGGCCGGCCACAAGCCAGAATTAAAAAGACTTAAGATAATGCCTAAAACCGCGTAAAAAAATAGGTATTTGAAATTTACTTCCGCAAGCAGGGAGTATCGAACTGGCCCCAGCGTGGTATTCGCCACCGGGGCAAACAAGCCGATCAGCAGAATCAAGGCTGATAAAGCACCTACGAGTCTTCTAACCATCAATTAATCCCCCTGCAATAAATATTATGCCCATAAAAGAAAAAACCGCCACCCGAAGGTGACGGTTCTTTCAGAAAGCTGTTACCAAGAAGACTTGGTGATGCCTGGTAGCTCACCCTTGTGAGCCATGTCACGGAAGCGAACACGCGATACGCCGAACTTGGCGAGGTAACCGCGTGGGCGACCGTCGATTGCGTCGCGTCCGCGAACGCGAACTGGCGATGCGTCACGAGGAAGCTTCTGTAGACCTAGGCGAGCGGCTTCGCGCTGCTCTTCGGTGCTGGTTGGGTCAACGAGGGCCTTCTTTAGTTCGAGGCGCTTTGCTGCGTAGCGCTCGACAATAACCTTGCGCTGCTCGTTCTTAGCGATCTTGCTCTTCTTAGCCATGGATTAACGCTCCTCGCGGAATTCGACGTGCTGGCGCACTACTGGGTCGTACTTCTTCAGAACCAAACGGTCCGGGTCGTTGCGACGGTTCTTCTTGGTCACGTAGGTGAAGCCAGTACCTGCGGTCGACTTCATCTTGATGATCGGACGGATGTCCTTGTCTTTCTTAGCCATTTAGCTGGCCTCCTTAAATCTTCTCGCCGCGAGCAAGGATCTCGGCAACAACTGCCTCGATGCCACGCACGTCGATGACCTTGATACCGCGAGCCGAAAGGCTGAGGGTTACGTTGCGCTTCAGTGAAGGAACGAAGTAGGTCTTCTTCTGGATGTTCGGGTTAAAGCGACGCTTCGTCTTGTTCTGAGCGTGCGAAACAGCGTGGCCGAACTGAGGGCCAGTCTGAGTCACCTGACAGTAGGCTGCCATTTTTTCTCCTTTAGGCAAGCCACGTTGCGCCTCGAATGAGGAATTCGCTTTTGGCTTGGATGAAATCATTGGTTGCACTAGGCAACTGCTCAAGTTTAGGCGAGAAAACAACCCTTAAGCAAGTCCTAGTTTTCTTTAACAGTCTTCGCAGATGCCAAAAATCTCTACCGTGTGGCTTGGTTCACGAAAACCGTGCTGTTTTGCCACCTTTTCGGCCCACGCTTCGACCTCATGCGCTTCGATTTCGACAGTTTTGCCGCAGGTCTTGCAGATCAGGTGGTGGTGGTGTTCGGTGGTGCAGGCGCGGTAAAGCAGCTCGCCTTCTTGCGACTGAAGCGAGTCTGCTTCGCCGCTGGCGGCCAGGTCGGCGAGCGCGCGATAAACCGTTGCCAACCCAATGGTTGAACCGTGGTTCTTGAGCACTAGGTGCAACTGCCCGGCACTGACAAACCCGATTGCCTCGCTAAGCGCGTGACGAACGGCGTCCTTTTGCCAGGTATTTCTCTTGACCGTCACTTTCTCACCCTTCTTAAGTAGGCGATTAGCCGGCAGCTCAGGTAGATCAAGAACGAGATAGAGGTGATGTATGGGCTGATCGGCAAGCCGCCACCGAGAGCCAACAGGATTCCCCCGACCGATGCCGTCAGGGCGAAGGCCACGCTGAGAACTGGCGCAAGCTTTGGCGATGAGGTTACGCGCAGTGCTGAAGCCGCCGGGGTCACCAGTAGCGAAAGAACCAGCAAAGCACCAACCACTTGGACGCTCGCTGCGACTGCTAGACCCAAAAGAACCAAGAAGACGATAGACAGTGTGCCGGTTTTCACGCCTCTAGCTTCGGCAACCTCAGGGTCGAGTGAGGCGAATGACAGCGGGCGCCAGATCACGGCGAGCGCGATAACTACAAGAATCGCGATGCCCGCTAACCACTCGAGCGATGTTCCGTTAACCGAAACAATCTGCCCGGTGAGCAAACCGAACTTGTTTGAGGCGCGGCCAGGGTAGAGCGAAAGAGCGAGAATTCCGAGGCCCAAGCCAAAAGGCATTAGCACCGCGATGATCGAGTTTCGGTCTTTTGCTCTAGAACCAAGCACGCCGATGATTAGTGCGGCAACCAGTGAGCCCACGATCGATCCGGCGACGACGTCCATGCCGACCAAAAGAGCAACCGATGCGCCAGCGAACGACAGCTCGCTGATGCCGTGAACCGCAAACGACATGTCGCGCGTCATCACGAAGATACCGATCAGACCACCGACCAAACCGAGCAGTGCGGCGGCGATCAAAGAGTTTGTAACCAATGGAATCAGTTGATCATAGTTTGAGAAGTCGAAAATCATGTCCACTCCTCTTCATGGTGGTGGTCATGGTTTGTTGTGCCGACCACAACGATGCGTCCCTGGTTTCGAACCACATCAATCTCGGTGTCATATAGCTCACTCAAAACCTCTGAACGCATCACCTCGTCTGGAGTACCAATTCGGTAGCTGCCGTTGGCGAGGTAGAGCACGCGATCGACCATCGAAAGTATCGGGTTGACGTCGTGAGTCACAAACAAAACCGCAGCGCTGTGCTCTTTGCGCTCCTGGTCGAGCAGGTCGGCAACGATCTTTTGCTGAGCAGGGTCTAGGGCGCTCAAAGGTTCGTCGGCAAGTATCAGGTCTGGCTCGTTGATCACAGCCTGCCCAACGCGGAATCTTTGTAATTCGCCGCCAGAGAGTTCACCAATAGGTTTGCGGGCCAGGTCGAACCCGTTGATGCAACCCAAGATGTGCTCGACTCGCGCGCGGTCGCGTTTGGCATGCAGCGGGATTCCGTAACGGTGGCCGCTTAGCCCAAGGGTTAACAGGTCACGAGCAAGCAAAGGGGTTGACGCATCGACTGCGCGGTGCTGAGGAATGTAACCAACATCGCGCGAACCGTGCTTCACCGGTTTGCCAGCAATCTCGATCGAACCCGAGTTCAGTTTTTGCTGCCCAAGAATCGCCTTCATCAGAGTTGTCTTGCCCGAACCGTTGGTTCCAAGAACAGCGATGAACTCGCCAGGCGCGACATCGAGGTTGAGGCCGTGCCAAAGTGCCTTCTCGCCAAAGGCCAACGACGCATTCTTCACGCTTAGTACAGGTTTGCTCATCGCTTCCATCCCAACATCGTGATTGAAGCACCGATCATGTCGAGGTAATTCCCCCCATATGAACCGGTGTCTGAGTCTTGTGGCAGCAGCTCACCAAAACCGAACTCACCGATATGACCCGACTCAAGTTCGCTGATCTGACTCGAAGTGACCGAAATGTTCGAAACAAGAATGGTTCCCGGCACGGCAAGCTCCTGCTTTGCCTTTTTCATGACGGCGGGCGGAACATCGCGCTCTTCTTCGATTGCCCTGGAGAAGGCAACCGGCGTCACGTTTTGGCAGCCAGCATCGGCCAATAAGTAGTCGATGACCGGCTCGGTTGCGAAAACTCGACCACAGGTTTTGTGAGCCTTCAATGAATCGAGTCGAGTTTTCAACGCAGACAGCTTTGCCTTGAATGAATCAACTGATGCCCAAACCTGCTCGGACTTAGTTTTGTCTATGGCCTCAATTGCTCCGCCGATCACAGTGGCAACATCGCCAACCTGGTCAACGTCATTCCAAATGTGTTCGTTTCGAGTTTGGTCGTCACCCGAAGCCATGTAGGCATTCACGAGGATCGCTGGGGTTGGGTCGGCGTTGACCATCTTTTCGATGAAGTCGTCGTAGCCGCCACCGTTCATGATCACGATGTCTGCGTTGTTGATTGCAAGCTGGTCGCGAGCCGATGGCTCAAACGAGTGCGGGTCTTGACTGGCGTTGTAGATCAGCGCGGTAACCGTTGCAGTGTTTCCGGCTACCAGGTTGGCCACCGAGCCCCAAACGTCTGTGCTGGCAACGATCTTGATTGGGCCGGTGCCGGCCGTCCAAGGTTTCGGTTCAACGCTCGTGCAACCACCAAGCAGCAGGGCTGCGGCTAAGACAATCGCGACTTTTCTGAACACGCGTCCAGACTACGCCTTATTGATAATGAGTGTCAATAAGTTTTAGCGATAGATGTTGCTGAGCAAGATGCCGTAAACCACGGCAAAAATGATCCCGAAAATGAAACCCAGGCCAACGAATACGTAGCCCAGAATCGTTGCAGCCTTAGCCGTGCTCTGGTTCACCGAAGAAATAAGGCCCTGCTTCATCTGGTTCAGCGAGATGTGCCCAACAATTACTGCAGCAAGAGGCACAAAGAAAGCCAGCACCAGAGCGATCGTTGGCAGGTTGCTCAAAGCGCCGACGTTCACCGGGGTAGCTGACGGCGCTGAAGAAACGGCGATTGGCTGCCCGGTCATCGGGTCAAAGCGCGGCTGGCGCGTTTCTGGCTGAGGTGCGGCCGATGTCTTGTGAACAAGAAGTCCGATCGAAAAAAGAATGACGGCGAGGAGTTCAAACCACACAGCGATGTCACCGACCATCGCCCAAACACTTTCAGCTGGGAAAAACGCATTCACGAAGTTAGATCCCTGCGTCATCCAGTAAACCCCGATACCCAAAGACACAAGAGGGCCAAAGAGCCCTACAAAAAACACGATCCACTTGGCGCTGCGGGCATTGGAACTGGCGAGACCCCAAACTACGGCAGCAAGGGCGACGAACACGACAACGAATCTGGAAACAATATCCAGCGTTAACAACACATACAGATCGGCAGAAATCTGGCCAAAATACTTGAGAAGGTAGATGGCTCGCACCGCGTTATCCCAAGAGAGCAAAGCGCTAACCCCGAGCAGAAGAAGCGACACGAAAAGTAGTGGTTGTTTTATTGCTCTCATGGTTCCCCCTGGATTAACTAATTAGTCGAGCAGCAGCGCTGGCTCTTCGATTACAGATGCGACGTCTTGAACAAATCTCGAGGCAACGTCGCCGTCAACTACACGGTGATCGAAGGTTGCACCGATTGTGGTTACCTGGCGAACCTGAATCTCGTTGTTGACCACCCAAGGCTTAGGGCGAATCGAGCCGAGGGCAACGATGGCAACTTCACCTGGGTTCAAGATCGGGGTTCCGGTGTCGACACCGAAAACACCAATGTTGGTGATGGTGATTGTGCCATCCTTCATGTCGGCAGGAGTGGTCTTGCCTTCACGGGCGGTTGCGGCCAGCTGCTCAATCGCCTTCGCGAGTTCGAGCATCGACATCTTGTCGGCGTCTTTGATGTTCGGAACAATCAGGCCGCGAGGGGTTGCAGCGGCGATACCGAAGTTGACGAAGTTGTGAACGATGATCTCTTCGGCTGTGAAGGTCGAGTTCACCATCGGGTTGCGGCGAATCGCCCAAATCATTGCCTTGGCCATGATTAGTAGCGGAGTGACCTTGACGCCGGCGAAGTCGGTCGAGGCCTTGAGGCGCTTGACGTATTCCATGGTTCGAGTGGCGTCGACGTCGACGAAGATGCTCACGTGAGGGGCGGTGAAAGCTGATGAAACCATCGCGTTGGCGATTGCCTTGCGAACACCCTTAACCGGGATTCGCTCTTCGCGCTCGCTCGGAGGCGCCGGCGTTGTGAGGTTTCTGAACACCTTGGCCTGCGAGGCTCCGCCAACGACGTCTTCGCGAGTGACTTCGCCGGCAGGGCCGGTGCCGGTCACCTGAGTGAGGTCGACGTTGAGGTCTTTTGCAAGCTTTCGAACAGGAGGCTTAGCGATGACCTTGTCGTAATAGACGGGCTCGGCGTCTTGGGTTGTTGAAACCACAGGAATCGCGGTGGTGGCGGGCGCAGCTGCATCGCCGCGGCGACGACGGGTGCCACCAAGCGAGTGAGCGACTCCGTAACCAACCAGGTTTGGCTGCTTCTCTTCGGCACTAACGCTTGCCGCTGTGTCGGCAACGGCTTGGTGAGCGGTGGCTGCCTGCTCGGCAACTGCAACCGCGCTGGTTACAGCGCCATCGGCAACGGTGACGCTGATGATCGGCTTGCCAACCTCGACGGTGTCGCCCTCTTTATAAAGGAGTTCTGAGACGGTGCCGGCGAAAGGGCAAGGGAGCTCAACGAGAGACTTAGCGGTTTCGATTTCGACGATGATCTGGTTCACTTTGACGGTGTCGCCAGGCTTCACCTTCCATGAAACGATCTCGGCTTCGGTTAGGCCTTCGCCGACGTCTGGTAGCGGAAAGTTAGCAATAGTTGACATCGAGACTCCTAATAAGCCAATGCTCGGTCGACGGCTTCGAGAATGCGGTCGGCGTCGGGGAGGAACATCTCTTCGAGCTTGGCAGAAGGGTAAGGAACATCGAAGCCACCCACGCGAAGCACAGGGGCTTCGAGATGGTAGAAAGCCTCTTCGGTGATTCGTGCCGAGATTTCGCTCGAGATGCTGAGGTTGGTGCTGTCTTCGTGGGCGACGACGAGGCGTCCGGTCTTCTTAACCGAGTTGATGATCGTGCCAAAGTCGATTGGGCTGAGCGAGCGAAGGTCGATGACTTCGATGCTGGTGCCTTCTTCGGCCGCAAGCTCTGCTGCTTGAAGGGCGGTAGCAACCATCGGGCCATAAGTGGCGAGGGTCACGTTGGTGCCTTCGCGAAGAACGCGGGCCTGGTAGGTCGGCTGAGGCGGGGCGTCGAGGTTTACCGGGCCCTTCTGCCAGTAGCGACGCTTCGGCTCGAAGAACATAACCGGGTCGGTCGAGGCTATTGCCTCCTGAATCATCCAGTAGGCGTCGTTTGGGTTGCTCGGGGTGAGCACTCGAAGACCGGCGGTTCTGGCGAAGTAACCTTCGGGGCTTTCAGAGTGGTGTTCGACCGCGCCGATGCCGCCGCCGTAAGGCACGCGAATGACCACCGGCATAGTCATGTAACCCTCTGAGCGGTTCTGAAGTTTTGCAAGCTGGCTGGTGATCTGGTTGAAGGCCGGAAAAATGAAGCCGTCAAACTGAATCTCGGCAACCGGGCGGTAGCCACGCATTGCCAGGCCGATCGCCGTGCCAACGATGCCGGCCTCGGCGATTGGCGAGTTGAAAACTCGCTTCTGGCCGAACTCTGCGTGAAGGCCCTCGGTAACGCGAAAAACGCCACCAAGCTGGGCAATGTCTTGGCCAAACACGAGAACCTTCTCGTTGTCGGTTAGCGCCTTGCGAAGGCCCGCGGTGATTGCCTTAGCGATCGAGAGTTCAACGATGTTGCTCATTCGTTGCCCTCCCCGAAAGATGCTTCGTAGCGCTTGAGCCATTCGAACTGCTCATCAATGCGCGGGTGCGGCTCAGAGTAAACGTGATTGAACATGTTCTCAAGCGGAGGTTCTGTTAGTGCGAAAGTTGCGTCGCGAATCTCTGTCGCCAGGGCCTCACCGGCTGCCTCAACTTCGGCGAAGAAGTCTTCGCCAACGCCTTGGCGGCGAAGGAACTTTTCGAAACGCTTCAGCGGGTCGCGGGCAACCCAATGGTCAACCTCGGCCTGGTCGCGGTATTTGGTCGGGTCATCGCTCGAGGTGTGAGCACCGATTCGATAGGTGAGTGCCTCGATAAAGAACGGGCCGCTGCCTTCGCGGGCGTCGTCCATGTGCTTCGCGGTTACCGCGTAACTTGCGAGGACGTCGTTGCCGTCGATGCGAACGCCAGGAACACCGAAGCCGGCCCCGCGTTTAAAAAGAGGCACGGTGGTTTGCGAAGCGCTTGGGCTTGAGATTGCCCACTGGTTGTTTTGGCAGAAGTAGACGAGTGGGCTCTTGTTGTTTGCGGCAAACAGGAACGATTCAGAAACTTCACCCTCGGCTGTTGCGCCGTCGCCAACGTAGGTGATCACGGCGAGGTCTTCCTCTTTATTGCCGGTGCCAACTTTGCCGTCGAAGGCGACGCCCATGGCATAGCCGGTGGCGTGCAAGGTCTGGGTGCCAAGCACGATTGCGTAAAGGTGAAAGCGAGTCTCTTCTGGGTTCCAGCCACCATGGTTCACACCGCGAAGCATTTTCAGAATCGACATCAGCTCGATGCCATGGGTGATCGCTACACCATGTTCGCGGTAGCTAGGGAAGATGTGGTCGTTGCCGCGCACTCCGTAGCCCGAGCCGATCTGAGCTGCCTCCTGGCCAATGGCCGGAATCCATAGGCCGAGCTGACCCTGACGCTGAAGTGCGTGGGCTTCTACGTCGAAACGACGCATGCGAGCCATGTCGCGATAAAACTTTAGATAGTCGGCCTCGGTTAGGGCATCGAGGTACTTGCCATAGGCTTCTAGGCCCTTGGGCACACCGAACTCTCCCTCAGGGTTCAGAAACTGAACCATGGGAACGCTGTTTGAGTCTTGCGCGGTCACGAAGACCAATTTACTTGGTCTAGTGGCACAATGCTCATATGAAGCGTTTTCTTATTACGACTGTGGTCAATGCAATCGGCCTTTACGTGGTCACTTTGCTGATTCCAGCAATTCACCTTGTGCCTTACGGCGGCGCCAACCTTTGGGCCAAGATCGGCTCGTTCCTTGTGGTCGCTGCAATCTTTGGCCTTGTGAACTCAATCATTCGACCAATCGTCAAGGTGGTGGCGTTCCCGATCTATCTACTGACCTTCGGTTTGATTTCGGTTGTGATCAACGGCGCTCTGCTACTTTTCGTGGCTTGGCTTTCGAGCCTCTTCGCCGAACAGGTTTTCACGATCGATGGCTTCACCCGCGAAGGGCTAACCATTCAGTCGCTCGGTTGGGCGATTCTTGGTTCGCTGATCATGAGCGTGTTCTCGATGATTGCAAAGTCGATCACCAAGAAGAAGCCCACAAGCGCAAGCTAGCGAGTGAACTCGAAGGTTTCTGCCTTCACAAGACTTCCGTTCGAGAATTGACCGAGTATAAGTTCGCGCAGGCGGCTGACTCCTTTGAGTTGTGTGCCGTCAACCATTGCCAAGGTTTCGCAGTAGCGGCTTAGCTCATGCGCCTCGAGTGCCGGTGCCCCGACTGGCAGGCTCGCCTCGCGCGAAACCGTCGCCCAGTTTTGAGTCAACGGGTTGCTCTCGCCGGTCGCCGCAGGCACCGGGTCGTTGCTGTGTTGAATCGATAAAACGGGGACGCCCGCAGGAACATGAACCTGACCAACCGGTGAGCCGATCGTGATCACACCCGAAACATCGAAGCCACCTTGGGCCGCGAGCTGAGCCGCGGCGATGCCGCCGAGCGAATAGCCGGCGAAGATCACGTTGGAATCTTTTGCGCCGGCTTGGTCGAGCGCCGAGGTGATTGCCTTGAGTAGTTGCGAATGTTTGGGGTCGGTAACCAGAGCGATGTCGGTGGTGGCATCGAAAGGGTTTTCGCCCGCGATTGGCGAGAGGCTTTGAGTGCCTGGCAGATAAACCAAGAGGGTTCGCTGCCCATTGCCAGCTAAATAGGTTTCAACCCGAATCTGCTTTTTGGCTTCGTTGACCTCGTAAAGCCTCGATCCGATTTCGGAAAGCGTTTTGACCGGTTGTCTCTGCAGTGTTGGTAGCAGGCGATAACCAACCTTTTTGTCTTTCAAGGCACCAAGGTTTTGGGCTGAGTCGGCAACCTTGCCAAGGTCGGTGCTCGACGCGAGCAAGAGGGTCGACTGCGAACCAAAGTCGCCTGGTGCAAACTGCGCCAAACCGAAGGCGACAAAACCGCCGGTTCTAATTTGGTCCAGAGTCACCTGGGGTAAAAGCCTGAGAAGCCAAGGGTGGTCTCGCAAGGCATGGCCAACAGCTTCAAGCGAGTGCGCCACCTTGGCATCGGCGCTGAAATAGTTTTCGGCAGCGAAGGCGAGCGCGAGGCGCGTTTTGTGGATGCGGTATTCGATGCTTGGCAGCGCTGCGTCAACCTGCGCTCGCTCGATTGGGTTAGGCAGCAGGTGCAAAATTCGCCCAAAGAGTTCGTCGCCCACCGCACCCAGCTGGCCGGCAACCCGATCAATCTCGGCCCTACTGGCAACCACCGCTGGGTCTCCCCCGTAACCGACTAACCCAGCCACGGCAACGCGATCAGGCTGGCACGAAGTCTGTGCAGTTCGTCCACGAGTTTTTGTATTTCTGCTTGGCATGCTCTCGCCGCCGAACCCCTCCACAGGTGTGCCTCTGGCAGAGCCCCGTGAAGTTTTGCGATGAGAGAAACGAGTTCTTGATCCACTAGTGTCATGCGCAAAAGACTGCCGAGTTTTAGGCCCAACTGCACCCAAACCCGTTGGCTGGTGGATAACTAGGGCAAAATAGTTATGTGACCAATCTCTCGCCGCAACCACTCTCACCGCTCGATGGCCGTTACCGCTCTGCGGTCGGAACCTTGGGCGAATACCTGAGCGAGGCCGGCCTAAACCGCGCCCGCATTCACGTTGAAGTTGAGTGGCTGATCCAGTTAGCAAACCGCGCCCTGCTCGGCACTGCCAACCCGGTTCTTGTGCCTGAGGCAGAGCAGTTGCGCAAGCTGGCCACCGACTTCTCTGACGAAGACGTTGCCGAACTAGCCGCCACCGAGGCTGTCACCAAGCACGACGTCAAAGCCGTCGAGTACTTCATTCGCAACGCCCTAACCAAGCTGGGCCGCGAAGACCTTCACGAACTGACCCACTTTGGTTGCACAAGCGAAGATATCAACAACCTCTCTTATGCCCTAACCGTCAAAGACGCCGTTAATAACGTCTGGCTGCCAAAAGCTAAGGTCATGGTCGCCAAGCTCGATGAGCTCGCTAAGAAGTACGTTGACGCAGCGATGCTTTCACGCACCCACGGTCAGCCGGCTACCCCAACAACGATGGGCAAAGAGCTTGCCGTTTTCGTTCACCGCCTAAACCGCCAAATTGCTCGCATCGAAAACAGCGAATACCTTGGCAAGTTTTCTGGAGCCACCGGCACCTTCTCGGCCCACGTTGTTGCGGCACCAGATGTCGACTGGGTCAAACAGTCACAAGACTTCGTGAAGGCTCTTGGCCTGACCTGGAACCCGCTAACCACCCAGATTGAATCACACGACTGGCAGGCCGAGCTTTACTCTCGCATTGCCCTGTTCAACCGAATTCTGCACAACCTCTGCACCGACATCTGGAGCTACATCTCGGTCGGCTACTTCAAGCAGATCCCTCAGCCTGGCGCAACCGGTTCTTCGACCATGCCTCACAAGATCAACCCGATTCGATTCGAAAACGCAGAGTCAAACCTCGAACTTTCGAACGCAATCTTGGACTCGCTCGCAGCAACCTTGGTGACCAGCCGCCTGCAACGTGACCTCACCGACTCCTCTTCGCAGCGCAACATCGGCCTCGGCTTTGGCCACAGCATGTTGGCGCTCGACAATGTGACCCGCGGTTTGGGTGAAGTCGAGCTTTCGGCGGGCGCCCTCGAATCAGACCTGCTCGACAACTGGGAGGTTCTCGGCGAAGCGATTCAGACCGTGATTCGTGCCGAAGTTGCCGCTGGTCGCTCGCAGATTGCCGACCCGTACGCTCTTCTAAAAGACCTAACCCGCGGCAAGCGTATTGGTCACCAAGAGTTGATTGAGTTCGTTACCGGGCTAGACATCTCGCAGGAGGCGAAGGATCGTCTGATTGCTTTGCGACCAAACACGTACACCGGTCTTGCTGCCGAACTAGCTACGCGCTTCGGCGCTAAGTAAGTCTTTTAGCGCCGCCTCAAGTTCTGGGTATTGAAAAGCAAACCCATTTTTCTGTAATTTCGTGGGCACTGCTCTGCGACCGGTTAAGGCAAGTGCGGGGTCGGTTCGAAATAGCAACCAAGCGCCGATTCGAATTGCCATTGCAGGTGTTGGCGGCGTCCAAGGTCTATGGAGCAGCGACCTTAATGTTTTCATCAGGGTGTCGTTGGTGACCGGGTTTGGGCTGGTCAGGTGAATCTCCCCGAAAATCGTCTCGTCTCCAATGATGTGCTCTAGGGCACCAATGAAGTCGTCGAAGTGGATCCACGAAACCCATTGCTTGCCAGAGGCAACCCTGCCGCCGAGAAAGAGTTTGGTGATCCTAACAAGACGATCTAGGGCGGGCGTGTGACGCTGCAGAACAACTGCGGTGCGGAGAATTGCGACACGTTGGCTGCCTGACCCACTAGCCGCAGCTTCCCACGCGCGAGCCACCCCCGCCATCTGGCGCGGGCCGCTAGCTGGTTGAGCCGTTTCGTCTAGTTCTAGGTTTCCGGCATCGCCATAGATTGCCAAAGTGCTCATCTGTAGCCAAAGCTTTGGGGCGCCAAACTTTCGAGCAGCATGCACGAGGGCTTTGGTTGGTTCAACGCGTGAGCTTGCCAGCAAGTCAACGTTTTTGATAGTTGGCACTTTGTCTACAAGCTCGCCAGCTAAGTTCAGCAAAATCGCGCCTTTTAGCGATCGACCCCATGACGCTTCAACGCTTCGCCCGTTCCAAACGAGCTGTTTGAATCGTGAGATTGGTTTTATCTTGCGGGTCAGAATGGTTACGTCGTAACCTCGCGTAGCGAAGTGGTTTGCCACACCTTGGCCGAGGGCTCCAGAGCCACCGGCGATTACCAGCCGCTGCTGCATAATGGCTACTTAAGTCGAGGCTCGTTTGGGTCTTGAGGCTCAGCCCCACGCATGCTCAGGTCGAGGGTTGCGATTGCAACCAAGACGACGATGAAGGCGAGGCCGCCAGCGATCAGCGACTTACCAAGATCGCGCAAGCCGCCCCAAGCGATGAAGCCGGTTATTACCCCAGCGATTGCCGAAAGGGTTAGGTAGACGCGCACGCCGAGAAGCTTTTTGATGGGGGCCATGTTGCTAGCCTAATCCTGTTTTAGTGGCTTGGGCCCGGTGGCATCGATGCCCCAGTGAACTGCCAGGATTCCGCAGTAGGCACCGAAGATGCCGATCGAGCCGATTGTGTCTGGGCCGACGAATGCGAATAGCGACCAAACCACTGCGTGAAGTGACCAGTTGATGATGTGGCTGGTGTTTTGTTTCTTAAACCAGCCGTTGCGAAAGTTGACTGCGGTTTCTGAGAGCAACTGAAAGAGCGTCGCAATCAGCACGAGCATGTAGAAGGCGTCGTCGAGGTTAGGCAGTTTGCCCATTAGCGAGGCGAAGGTGATGGCGAGCACCAAACCAATAAGGTTTAGCGAGGCCACGAAACCGCGGTGGCGGTTGGCGACTGTCTCTATGCCAAAAACCAGGACGGCGAACACCAAAACGGCGATGACTGCAACGCCCGAGTTGCCTCGGTTGAAGATTGCGCCAGATGCGCCTACCGCGGCCGCAAGGGCTTTGCCTGCTTGAAGCTTGTTCATTACTCTGGAGTCTTTTTGCTCATGTTCATAAAACGAGAGTACGCGCCCTGGAACAAGACTGCGACTGTGTCGGTAGGTCCAGAGCGCTGTTTCGCCAAAATGATGTCGGCTTCGCCGGCGCGAGGGCTGTCTTTTACGCCCATGTCTTCGCGGTGAAGCAAGATCACGACGTCGGCGTCTTGCTCAAGCGAGCCAGACTCACGAAGGTGAGAGATTTCAGGCTTCTTGTCGGTCTTTTGCTCAGAGTTTCGGTTTAGCTGAGAGATCGCGATGACAGGAACATTTAGTTCTTTGGCAAGAAGCTTCAGCGAGCGTGAGAACTCTGAGACTTCTTGCTGGCGCGATTCAACCTTTTTGCCGGAGGTTAGGAGCTGGATGTAGTCGATGACGATCAACTTGAGGCCAAGGCTTGAGGCCAGGCGGCGGCATTTGGCTCGAATCTCAACGAGTGTGAGGTTTGCCGAGTCGTCGATGAACAGCGGGCTGTCGTTTAGGCCGCCACGGGCGTGGGCCAGCTTCTTCCATTCGTCTTGACCAACGGTTCCACCACGCATGTTTTGCAGGCGAACATCTGCCTCGGCACTTAGTAGGCGAAGTGCGATTTCGGCGCGGCTCATTTCGAGCGAGAAGAAGAGCACCGGTGCCTTCTGCTTGATTGCCGCGTGACGGGCGAAGTCGAGGGCAAGGGTTGACTTGCCAACACCCGGGCGGGCGGCGAGGATGATCAACTGGCCACCGTGTAGGCCGTGGGTGAGCTTGTCTAGTTCGTAGAAACCGGTTGAGATGCCAGACATCTCGCCGCCGCGCTTCTGGGCTAGCTCGATTTCTTCAACGGCAGCCTCGAGCGAGACGTTTAGAGGCACGTAGTCTTCGCTGAATGCAGATGAACCGACCGCGTAGATTTCGGCCTGAGCCTGGTTGACGAGGTCTTCGACTTCACCTTCGTTTGTGTAACCCATGGCTGCAATCGAGGTGCCGGCCTCAACCAAGCGGCGAAGCACGGCCTTTTCTTGCACGATTTTGGCGTAGAAGCCCGCGTTTGCAGCAGTTGGCACAACGCTGGTTAGGCTGTGCAGGTAGTCGGCACCGCCGGCGCGAACCAGGTTGCCGGTGCGAGTTAGCTCGGCGGTGACGGTGATTACGTCGGTTGGTTCGCCGCGGCCGTATAGAGAGTAGATAGCGCTGAAGATCAGCTCGTGCTTTGGTGCATAGAAGTCGTGCGAGCCAACGTATTCGAAGACGTCGGCAACGGCGTCTTGAGAGAGCAACATACCGCCGAGCACAGATTGTTCTGCCTGCTGGTCGTTAGGCAAAACGCGGTCAACCGCACCGATTTGATCACCCTTTGGGGCTGGTGTGAAAGCCATGGCTACCTCCTGTTGCGCACTACGACTTGTCTAGCATTCACCATGGACACCTTTAAAGCGAACCGGAGTTGTGGACAAATTGTGGAGAACTGTGGAGACACGCCGTATTAACTGTGCATAACCTGTGGAAAACTTGTGGACAAATTGTGCATAACTATCTGGGAAGCCAGTAAACAAAAGGGATTTAGCCTGTGGAAAAACAATTTCTGCAAAGTCTAAACTTCAGGCTGAGGCTTGTGGACTCGCCCGGTTCCGACACGCCAGAGACCGGGTTATACACAAGTTATCCACAGGGTAAAAGGAAAGGCGCCGGGTCGAAACCCGGCGCCGCCCTATTGGATCTGGTTACTTTGCAGCCACAACCTGAAGGGTTACGGTAGCAACTACGTCGCCGTGAAGGCGAACGGTGGCCTCGTGGTTGCCAGTTACGCGAACTGGAGCAACAAACTCAACCTTGCGCTTGTCGACCTCTGGAAGACCAGCGGCAACGATAGCGGCAACAACATCGGCGGTCTTGACGGCGCCGAAAAGACGACCCTCTTTACCGGCCTTAACGCTGATGCGGATTGGCTTCTCTTCAAGGCGAGCCTTGAGGGTCTGTGCCTCTTCAACGGTTGCAAGTGCACGAGCTTCGCGGCCTGCGCGAATCGACTCAACCTGCTTCTCGCCACCCTTGCTCCAAACGACTGCAAAGCCCTTTGGAATCAAGAAGTTGCGAGCGTAACCGTTCTTTACTTCAACGACGTCGCCTGCAGAACCAAGGCCGGAGACCTCGTTGGTCAGAATAACCTTCGACATATCTTCCTACTCCTTAGTTGCGGCCTGCGCCCGAGTATGGCAAAAGAGCCATTTCGCGAGCGTTTTTGATGGCACGGGCGATTAGACGCTGTTCCTGAACAGAAACACCGGTGATGCGACGGGCGCGGATCTTTCCGCGGTCCGAGATGAACTTACGAAGAGTAGCGATATCTTTGTAGTCGATAACGCCAACCTTGATTGACTTCACTGGCGCAAGCTTCGCATTCTTTGCGTTGCGGTTTGGCTTGCGACGAGTGTCGGTGGACTTTGCAGCCATTTGATACTCCTAAAGTTTTCGAATTAGAACGGGGTGTCGTCTGCGCCGGCAGCTGCGCCTGGGTTTGCCCAGTCGTCTGCTGCCTTAGGTGCCTTGGCAGCACCCGAGTCGCCCCAAGGGGTCTCGGCCACTGCGCCGCCCTCACGGGCACGACGGGTGATTGAAGCAGTTGCGTAGCGAAGCGAGCCACCGATTTCGTCGATGTCTAGCTCAAGCGAGGCGCGAGCCTCACCAGCAGCCGACTGATAGGCCGAAGGGGCCTTTAGTCGACCGGTCACGATAACGCGGGTGCCTTTGGTAAGCGACTGAGCAACGTTTTCAGCTAGCTCGCGCCATGCGGTGCAACGCACCCACACGGTCTCGCCGTCTTCCCATGCGTTGGTCTGACGGTTGAAGGTGCGAGGGGTTGAACCCACACGAACGCTTACAACCGCTACTCCACCCTGGGTGTAGCGCAGCTCTGGATCGTCGGCAAGGTTGCCAACAATCGTTACGTTTAGTTCGCCGGCCATTTGGCTACTCAGCGTCCTTCTTGGCAGCTGGCTTGCGCGGAGCACGAGCAGGCTTGGTGTCAGCGATCTCTGCAGCAGTGATCTCTGGAACATCAATCGGCTTGATGCTGACGACAGCTTCGTCTGCACGAAGAACCTTGGTACGCATAACGGCTTCTGAAAGTCGTAGCTGGCGGTCTACTTCGAGAATGTCGGCAGAAGTTGCCTTCAGGTTCACGACGGCGTAGATGCCTTCGGTCTTCTTGTTGATTTCGTAGGCCAGACGACGTTTTCCCCAGATTTCAACGTTGTCGATGGTGCCTCCACCATTGCGAACTACGTTAAGGAATTTGTCGAGGCTTGGAGCAACGGTACGTTCTTCGACTGACGGGTCGAGGATAACCATGAGCTCGTATGGATGCATAACTAACCCACCTCCTTCGGACTAAACGGTTATGGGATTTCCATAACAGGAGGGTAAATAAGCATCGCTACCCAAAGATATGGGCAACCTCTCTACTCTACCTGCTAGACCACCAGGCGAGCAAGCGTTCTTTTGCGGCCTCTGAGCCGATCGAACCCTCTTCGAGGCGAAGTTCCATGAGAAACGCTCGCGCCTCGCCAACCTCGCGGCTCGGTTTGAGGTCGAGGATCGCCATAATCTCTTCGCCGCTAAGGTCTGGTCGCAGTGAATCAAGCTCCTCTTGCTCGCGCAAGGTCGCGATTCGGTTCTCTAGATCGTCGTAAGCAAAAGATAGGCGGTCTGCCTTGCGCTTGTTACGCGTGGTCACATCGGCTCGGGTTAGCGCGTGAAGGCGTTCGAGTAGGTCTTCGGCGTCGCGAACGTAGCGTCGCACGGCCGAATCGCTCCAACCCTGATCGCCGTAGCCAAAGAATCGCAGGTGAAGCTCAATCAGGCGGCCCACAGCGCGAATGGTTTCGTTGTCGAACTTGAGTGCCTGCATGCGCTTTTTGGCAATGCGAGAGCCAACAAGATCATGCTGGTGAAAGCTCACGCCGCCGCCGGGTTCGAGCCTGCGGGTCTTCGGCTTGCCGCAGTCGTGCAGCAAAGCAGCAAAGCGAAGCACGAAGTCGCCTTCTAGCCCGTAATTCTTTTCGTAGTCAATCGCCTGCTCAACAACGGTCAGTGTGTGTTCGTAGACGTCTTTGTGGTGGTGGTGTTCGTCGACCTCGAGCCGAAGCGCAGGCAGTTCGGGCAAAACAAGTTCGGCAAGGCCTGACTCAACCAGAGCGGTGAGCCCCTTGCGCGGGTTTGCGCCCAGCATTAGCTTCACGATTTCATCGCGGACGCGCTCAGCAGAAATTATTTCGATGCGCGCGGCCATAGCAACCATGGCATCGAAGGTTGCCGGTTCGATTTCGAACCCGAGCTGCGAGGCGAAGCGGGCGCCACGCATCATGCGCAGTGGGTCGTCGCTGAATGAGTCCTCGGGTTTGCCAGGCGTGCGAATCACACCTGCCAAAAGGTCTTGCAAACCGTTGAAAGGGTCGACAAATGCCTTCGAAGGTAGGCGCAGCGCCATCGAGTTGATGGTGAAGTCTCGTCTAAAAAGGTCTTCGTTTAGGTCGTTGCCAAAGGCAACCTCTGGTTTGCGACTCTCGGGCTCGTATTTGTCGGCACGGTAGGTGGTGATTTCGATCTGGTCGTTGCCGACTCTCGCACCGATGGTTCCGAACTCGCGCCCGATGTCCCAGTGCGAATCAACGAAACCCTTGAGCACCTTGATTATGTCGTCTGGTCGGGCATCGGTGGTGAAGTCGAGGTCGGGAGCCTTGCGCCCCAAGAATGCATCGCGAACAGGGCCGCCAACGAGCGACAGCTCGAAGCCGGCTTCGCCGAACCGTTTGCCGAGTTCGACAAACAACGGCTCGTTCGTAATGCGCTCAAGATTGGCGAGCGCCTGGGCAACCGTTTGCATGGCTTTTAGTGTGCCACAGGGTTGCGGGTTTAGGCTTTGTCTAATGAAACCGAACCCAATGCAGCCACGAGGTCGGCAGGTCGAAGAGACCTCTGCCGGTGGGTTTGTGTTGGCCGCCCATGGCGGAAACCGGGTTGCATTGATTGGCCGAAAGACCCGAAGCAACCGGCTGGAGTGGTGTGTTCCCAAAGGCCACCCCGAGGGCTCTGAGTCGATCGAAGAGGCTGCGGTTCGCGAAGTTGCCGAAGAGACCGGTTTGATCTGCGAGATCATCGAACCGCTTGGCGTCATCGACTATAAGTTTCAGGCGAGTGGCAAGTTGATTCACAAGACCGTGCACCACTTCTTGATGCGCCAACTCGGCGGCGAACTAACTGTCGACAACGACCCAGATCACGAAGCTGTCGACATCAAGTGGGTTGCCCTCGATGACCTCTCGGGTATTCTTGCCCACGAAAACGAACGCAGGATGGCTCGCGGAGTCATCGAATGGGTGGAGCGAAATCGATGAAGAGAATTCTCGCCGCACTCCTCGTAACTTTGGGTTTGCTAGCCGCAAACCCGGCAACTGCAGCCGACAGTTACGACATCAAAATCGTGAACGCCAGCGATATCAACATGGTTGCCAAGGACTCGCGCCTACCGATCATTATTCGAAACGATTACGACAGTCAGGCCCGCGTGCTGATTCACGTGAGCGCAAACAATTCGAAGGTGACGTTGCCAGAGGCGACCGCTGCGGTAGTCCCCGGTTTCAGCACCTACACGGCAAAGGTGCCTGTGAAGGCGGTTTCGAGTGGCGACGTCGAACTTGAGGTTTGGTTGACCAGCACGACCGGTGTTCGCCTAACGAAAAACGTGAAACTAAACATGCACATCAACTCAGACCTAGAAGTCGTTTTGATCGGCGGCTTTGTGGTCTTGGTTGTTCTACTCGGTGTCGCCGGTGTGGTTCGCACCCTACGCAAAAAGAAGGCCGCCGCTTGAGCCTCGCAAGGTCTTCGATGATCATGGCTTCGGGCACCATCGTGTCGAGAATCCTCGGCTTTGTTCGCGCCGTCATGCTCGCGCTAACCATCGGTGTAACCACCAACGCTGCCGACGCCTTCGGGGTTGCCAACCAGCTGCCAAACAACGTATACGCAATTATTGTCGGCGGCGTTCTGAATGCCGTGCTCGTGCCGCAGATTGTTCGAGCGCGCAGCCACAAAGATGGCGGTAAGGGTTACATCGACCGCCTGCTAACCCTGATCATCACCATGTTCTTTGGCGTGACGGTCATCACAACCGCCTGCGCCCCGCTGCTGGTTAGTCTCTACACGGCCGGTTGGTCGAGCAATCAGTTGGCGCTTGCCACCGCTTTTGCCTACTGGTGCCTGCCGCAACTCTTCTTCTATGGGCTCTATTCGCTTCTTGGCGAAGTGCTGAACGCGAGAAGCGCCTTCGGCCCGTTCATGTGGGCTCCGGTGCTAAACAACCTGGTTGCCATCGCCGGCCTCGGTGCCTTCATCGTCATTTTTGGAGCGGACCCAACCGGATTCAGGGTCGTAACCATGTGGGGGCCTGGCGAGATCGCGCTGCTAGCTGGCACGGCGACCCTCGGTGTTGCCGCACAAGCCGTGATTCTGTTCGCGTTCTGGAAGCGCATCGGCCTCAAGTTCAAACTCAACTTCGGTTGGCGCGGGGTTGGTTTGCGCCCAGCAATGAAGGCTGCGACTTGGACTCTCGGCATGGTGCTGATCACCCAAATCGGCGGACTCGTGCAAACCATCATCGCCTCACAGGCTGTCAGTCACCGTGAAACAAATGCCGACCCAAGCATAGCTATAGCGTCGGTGGCGGCGTCTTCGATTGCTTGGTTGATTTTCATGCTCCCCCACTCGATTGCAACGGTTTCGATTGCGACCGCCTCGTTCACAAAGATTTCGACGCATGCGGCTGCCAAGAAATTCAAAGAACTAAAAGCAGACCTAGGCAAGAGCATTCGAGCGATTCTCGCCATCAGTGCTCTTTCGACAGCCGTGCTCATGGTGCTCGCCTACCCCATTTCTCGCGTTTTCGTGGGTGAGTATCCTTCCACCGTCGCTCTAGGCAACGTCCTGATCGCAATGATGTTTGGCCTGATTCCGTTCAGCTTTGTATTCATGCTGCAGCGCGCGTTCTATGCGCTCGAAGACACCAAAAGCCCATTCTTTTTCACCATGGCGCAAGTCACGCTCTTCATCGCGGGGGCAATAACGGTTGCGTTCACGGTTCAGGCGCAGTGGCTGGTTGCCGCAATGGCACTGGTCAACAGCGTGAGCATCACCGTGCAGGCGATCATCGCCTACCGAGTTCTTCGAAAGCGCATCGGAGCATTCGAAGGTCTCAAGCTTTCAGGGGCGCTGGTGTCGATGGTGCTAGCCGCAGCCCTTGCAGGTGGCGTCGGCCTATTGGCCATGAACCTGTTCGGTGGGCTCGTTGTCACATCGTTTGCCCTCAAAACAGTGGTTGGCGCAATCGTTTCTTCTGGCGTCGTGGCTCTGATCATGGTTGGCGTGTATGCGGCCGTTCTAAAGTTTCTAAATGTTCCTGAGGCCGACACCGCGCTGAAGGCCATTAGGGGAATAATCCGCCGATAAAATCGACTATTAGTTGTGTAACTAACAGGAGACCCCCTTTGCGCGAAGTAATCATCATCGGTTCCGGCCCAGCCGGCTATACCGCAGCCATCTACACGGCTCGCGCAGGCCTAAACCCGCTACTGATCGCCTCTTCTGTAGAAGCCGGTGGTGAGCTAATGAAGACCACCGAGGTCGAAAACTTCCCAGGCTTCCCAGACGGACTCATGGGTCCAGATCTGATGGCAAACTTTCAGGCTCAGGCCGAGCGCTTCGGAACCGAGATTCTGCTCGACGACGTAATCGAAGTTGACCTTCGCGGCGACGTCAAAGTAATCAAGACCGGCGAAGGCAAAACCTTCGAAGCCAAGGCTGTCATTTTGGCAACCGGCGCTGCCTACCGCGAACTGGGTTTGCCACGCGAAAAAGAGCTCTCGGGCCACGGCGTCTCGTGGTGTGCAACCTGCGACGGCTTCTTCTTCAGGCAAAAGACTATCGCCGTTGTTGGTGGCGGAGACTCTGCCATGGAAGAGGCGAACTTCCTGACCCGCTTCGCAGACAAGGTTTACCTGATTCACCGCCGCGACAGCTTCAAGGCATCGAAGATCATGCAGGAGCGCGCACTCAACAACCCGAAGATCGAAGTGATCTTGAACTCGGCCGTTGCTGAGCTTAATGGTGAAATGAAGCTCGAGGGAGTCACCCTCGAAGACACCGTTACCGGCGAAAGGCGCGAACTAGCCCTAGACGGCTTGTTCATCGCGATCGGTAACGACCCACGAGTTTGGTTGGTCGAAAACCAGCTCGAACTCACCCCAGAAAAGTTCATCCACGTCGAAGGTCGTTCTTCAAAGACCAGCCTCTCAGGCGTGTTTGCTGCCGGCGATGTAATCGACCCGACCTACCGCCAGGCAATCACCGCTGCCGGGTCTGGCTGTGTCGCAGCGCTAGACGCAGAGCACTACCTAACCGCCCACTAAATTTCTAATTAGATAAAGAAGGAATCCAAATGACCAAGCACGTAACCACCGCCGAATGGCAGAGCGTTGTACTAGAGAGCTCAAAGCCTGTACTCGTTGACTTCTGGGCCGAGTGGTGTGGCCCTTGCCGCCAGGTTTCGCCAATCGTTGACGAGATCGGCACCGAGTACGCCGACAAGCTTGAGGTCGTCAAGGTAAACGTAGACAACGAACCAGGGCTTGCACAGCAGTACGGCATCACCGGAATCCCTGCACTCCAGGTATTCCAAGGTGGCCAGTTGGTCAAGCAGATGGTTGGCGCACGCCCTAAGGCAGTATTGCTTCAGGACCTCGCCGACTTCATCGGCTAGTCTTTATAGACAAACCCAATGGCGTGTTGAACTGACACACGCCTGAACGGGGGCCGCATGCGCAAAAACCTAGACTCTTGGTTAGACGCCTACTCTGCCCGCGCCCACAACCTTTCTGTTTCTGAGGTTCGCGCGCTTTTTGCCGTTGTTTCACGCCCCGAAGTTGTGTCGCTCGCTGGCGGAATGCCATTTGTTTCGGCTCTGCCAAAAGATCTTCTTCGCGACGCATACGACTCCATGATGAAGTCGCACGGCGACCTTGCGATTCAATACGGCGGCGGCCAGGGTGACCTCAAGCTGCGCGATCAGACCCGCGAACTAATGGCCCTCGAAGGCATTCGCTCATCGGTCGAAGACATTGTGATCACCACGGGTTCACAACACGGTCTCGAGCTACTCAGCGGCCTGTTTCTCGACAAAGACGACGTAGTTTTGGCCGAAGGCCCTTCATACGTGGGCGCTCTAGGCATTTTCAGGCACTACGAAGCTCACGTGGAACACGTGTTGACCGACAACGACGGCATGATCCCCGAGGCGCTTGAGGCCAAAATCAAGGCACTTAAGGCCCAGTCGCGCAAAATCAAGTTTCTTTACCTGGTGCCGAACTTCGCCAACCCTTCTGGCGTGACTCTTGCCAAGGCTCGTCGTGCCAAGATTCTCGAACTTTGCAAGAAAAACCACATCCTGGTTGTCGAAGACAACCCATACGGACTGCTCTACTTCGATAAGCCGGTGCCAGACGCGCTTCGATCGATGGATGAAGACGGAATCGTCTATTTGGGTTCGTTTTCAAAGATTTTGGCTCCAGGATTCCGTGTTGGCTACGTCCTAGCCCCGCCAGCGATACGCGACAAGCTCGTCTTGGCCAACGAATCGGCCATTTTGTGCCCTTCTTCGTTCAGCCAGATGATGATTTCGTCTTATCTGGCACACGCCGACTGGCAAGGTCAAGTCGAAACGTTCCGCGGGGTTTACCGCGAACGCCGCGACGCGGCCTTGGATGCAATGGCCGAATACCTGCCAAACCTCGAAACCACGCGCCCAGATGGCGGTTTTTACCTGTGGGTGACCCTACCCGAAGGCATAGACTCAAAGGCCATGCTGCCACTTGCCGTGAAGGAGTTGGTCGCTTACACCCCTGGCACCGCGTTCTACGGAGATGGCACAGGCCAGAACAAACTGCGCATCTGCTACTCGTACCCGACGCCAGAACGCATTAACCTCGGAATCAAGAGGCTTTCAACTGTAATCAACCTACAGGCTGAGCTTCTCGAAACTTTCGGTAAGAAGGGCAAAAAGTGATTCCAAAGCCAAAACAGACCGGCAAGCTTCGCATTATGGTTCTTGCGGGCGGTATTTCGCATGAACGCGATATCTCGCTAAAGTCTGGCCGACGTGTGGCCGACGCTCTCATTGAGCATGGCGCAAGCGTTGAGATTCGTGAGCCAGACGAAAACCTGCTCGCCAACATCAAAAAAGACAAGCCAGACGTCATTTGGCCTGTTTTGCATGGCGCCAGCGGCGAAGATGGCGCACTTCGCGACATTTTGGCTCTAACTGGTGTGCCATTCGTTGGCGCAAGCCCTCAGGCGGCACGTTTGGCTTGGGATAAGTCAATTGCCAAGATTTTGGTTGCCGGTCAGGGCATTCAAACCCCTCCTTCGGTGACTTTGCCTAAAGAAACGTTCAAAGAGCTCGACGCCGAAGGTGTTTTGAAGGCAATTACCAACGCACTTTCGCTCCCTCTGGTCGTGAAACCTGCTCGTTCAGGCTCTGCCCAGGGAGTGACCTTGGTTACCAAGGTAGATCAACTCTCGAAAGCCATGATCGATGCCTACGTTTACTGCGATGTGGCGATTATCGAGAAGATGGTTGAGGGCACCGAACTCGCAATAAGCGTTATCGACCTCGGAGCTGGGCCCATTGCGCTACCCGCGGTAGAAATCGAGCCGTTGGACGGCCATTTCGGCTACCAGGAGCGCTACACGGCTGGTGAAACGAACTACTACGTTCCGGCACGACTAACCAAGGCAGTGGCCGAGAGAGCCGCCGCAATGGCGATTAAGGCCCATAACGCACTCGGTCTGCGCCATCTTTCGCGAGTAGACATGATCGTAGACAAAAAGGGCACCCCGTGGTTCTTGGAGGCCAACGTGCTGCCAGGGCTGACCGAGACTTCGCTTCTGCCGCAAGCGGTTATCGCTGCAGGGCACTCGCTCGGTGAGGTTTATTACTCGCTCGCCGAGGCTGCACTGCGCTCACGCGGCTAAGTAGCCCTAATCATTAGGACCCAAACGATTTAGTGAGGGTCGAGCTCGATATTCATTTCGGCAATGATGCGGTTCAAATCGGCAACCGAAGCAAAATCGATCACAATCTGGCCCTTGGCCTTGCCGATGCTGATTCGCACGCTCGTGCCAAGCTTGTCGCCAAGCTGTTCGGCGATGCCTTTGAGGGAATCCTGGCGCTTGCCAGGCTGAATCGTGCCGCGCTTGGTAACCGGGCGGTCAATCGCAACCAACTCTTCAAGCGAGCGAACCGAAAGTCCCTCGTTGATTACCTTGTTGGCTAGCTCAACCATTCGCTCTTCGCTGGCAGCCCCGAGCAGTGCACGGGCGTGACCCGCACTCAAAACGCCGGCAGCAACCTTGCGCTGCACCTGGGTAGGTAGTTTTAGCAGGCGAATGGTGTTGGTGATTCGTGGCCGCGAACGTCCGATGCGCTCAGCGAGCACTTCTTGGGTGATACCGAAGTCTTCGAGCAACTGCTGGTATGCACTGGCTTCTTCTAGAGGGTTCAGATCGCTGCGGTGCAAGTTCTCGAGAAGAGCATCGCGAAGCATGTTTTCGTCGGCGGTCTCACGAATAACCGCCGGGATCTTGCTCAGGCCGGCTTCTTTAGACGCGCGCAGGCGGCGCTCACCCATGATTAGCTCGTATGAACCCTCGGCAAGCTCACGAACGACGATCGGCTGCAAAACACCGAGTTCTTTGATCGAGTGCACCAGTTCGGCGAAAGCCTCAGGCTCATAGACGCTTCTCGGTTGCTTGGCGTTAGGAACGATCGCGGTTAGGTCGAGGTAGCCAAAGCGGGCGCCTGGCACAGGCACAAGGTTGTCGGCCTGACTGCCGCCGTCGGTGAAAAACACGTCAATCGGGCGCTCTGCAGGCTCGGTCGGAATAAGTGCGCCGATGCCGCGGCCTAGACCGCTTTTTCTATCTGCCAAGTTGTGCTCCTCTGTTGGCGATTTCGATGGCCGCCTCGAGGTACGAAATCGCACCAGGAGAACGCCTGTCGTAAGAAATTACGGTCTTGCCGTAGCTTGGGGCCTCAGAAACTCGAACAGAGCGAGGAATAACGCTGTTTAGCACCTCGGTCTTGAAGTGATTACGAACCTCGTTTGCGACGTCCATCGCCAAGTTTGTGCGGCTGTCGAACATGGTCAGCAGCACGGTAGAGATCACAAGTTCGCGATTCAGCTGCTTTTTGATCATGTTGATGTAGTTTTCGAGCTGCTCAACGCCCTCAAGCGCGTAATACTCGCACTGAATAGGCACGAGAACCTCTTTGGCGGCGACCCAGGCGTTGATTGTTAGCAGGCCAAGGCTCGGTGGGCAGTCAATGAAGATGTAGTCCGGCGGAGACATCGTGGTTTCGAGATAGGTTTCGATAGCTGTGCGCAGGCGCTGTTCGCGAGCAACCATCGAAACAAGCTCAAGTTCGGCACCGGTGAGGTTGATTGTGGCCGGCACGCAGGTGAGTCCTGGCATCTCTGGGCTGACTTTGATCACGTTTTCGAGCGGCACATCGGCGACAAGCACTTCATAAATGCTCTCTACGGCGGCGTGATGCTCGATTCCAAGGGCGGTGGACGCGTTGCCTTGAGGGTCGAGGTCAATAACCAGCACCTGCAGGCCCTTGGATGCCAGCGCGGCAGCAATGTTCACAGCAGTGGTGGTCTTGCCGACGCCACCTTTTTGGTTCGAAATGGTGAAGATTCGTGTTTTAGCTGGTCGCGGGAGCCGCTGAGTGTCTGCGCTAGCAAGTCGCTCGGCATTCTCATAGAGTTCGCGAGCAAGTGGGGTGCCTAGGTCATCGGGATGTTTCACGTGAAACAACCTCCTGCCAGCCGGTTGCCTCTGGGCTTGCCTCTTCGCGGCCCGCAGGATAGCCCAAACCGGCTACCACTGATGGCTTAGTGACCGATGAGGCTTCTGCCGCGGTCAGTTCGTAGGTGCTCAAATTTGCTCTCCGGTGAGTTTCCAAAGGTTCAGATTAGCCTAGTTCTGACCACAGTTGTAGGGTCAGCAAGATGTTCTGCACCAACTGTGAGCAAATCAAAGCCAGCGATCTTCATTTTCTTTGCCAATTTCTGGGCTTCGGCAATCTCGTCGGCCGCCTTTGACCCCTTGAGGGCAAGTAGTTCGCCACCTTCACGAATAAGGTCAATGGTCAAACGCAGCAGTTTAGAGAGGTTAGAGACCGCTCTTGCGGTGACAATGTCATAGACATGACCGACCTCTTCGGCTCTAGCTCGCAATACTTCTACGTTGGTGAGCCCTAGCTCCTCGACCTGCAGTTTCAACCAGTCAGAACGGCGTTCCATCGGTTCAATGAGGGTGAAATGCGCGTTTGGCTGCGCAATGGCCATTGGGATTCCCGGTAGCCCAGCGCCTGAACCTACGTCGGCCACCGTCTTTCCCTCGGCTACGAGCTGCGCCACAACGGCGCTGTTGAGAATGTGCCGAGACCAAAGGATCTCTAATTCGCGAGGACCAAGTAGGCCGAGAGTGTCTGAGTCGCGGGCGAGCGCGGCAGCGTATGCCCGGGCAAGGTCGATTCGGTCGCTGAAAATCTCTTTCGCGACTGCCGGTTCTTTTTCTAGTGCCATGACTACCAATCTTCCATGTTTCACGTGAAACATCGACAATGAAAAAGGCCGGGGTTTTAGCCCCGGCCAGTTTCAGTTGCTTATTAGGCGGGCTTGACCACGATGTGGCGGTCCTTGCCTTCGCCCTCAGACTCAGAGACGAGGCCGGCCTCGGCTACTAGGTCGTGAACGATCTTGCGCTCGTATGAAGACATCGGCTTCATCGGAACAGCCTCACCTAGGTCTTTGACCTTGTCGATGATGCGGGTCACGATGCGGGTGATGTCGTCTACGCGCTTCTGGCGTGAACCGCCCACGTCAAGAATCAGGCGGCTGAAGCTGTTTGTCTTTACCTGGACGGCAAGACGGGTGAGCTCCTGCAGCGCTTCAACGGTCTCAGGCTCCGAGATAAGACGCAGGTTGCTGTCTTCTTCGGCGCTGATCTCGAGGTAGGCGCGGCCCTGGCGAACGTCGATGTCGATGTCGCCCTCTAGGTCATAGATGTCAAGGAACTCTTCTAGGTAGTCGGCGGCAATGTCGCCCTCTGCCTCTAGAGCCTTTACATCGGTTGCTTCCGAAGCTTCTTCGGAAACAACTTCTTCAATTACGTCTGGCGTCTCGTTTTCAGACATTTCTCTCCTACTTGCGCTTCTTAGTGCGCTTTTTACTTACAGGCTGGGCCCGCTGGCTGTTTTCGCGAACGATGTCGATGGTCTCGGCTTCGCTCTCGAGTTCTTCAATAACCTCGGTTAGCTTGCCCTTCTTGGCAAGGCGCTGCTGGCGTTCTTCGAATGCCTTAGAACCGGGGGTTGGCATGCGGCGAATAACAAAGTACTGCTGGCCCATGGTCCAGAAGTTCGAGGTGAGCCAGTAGAACATGAGTCCTAGAGGGAACGCGATACCCGAAACCGCAAAGATAAGCGGGAACGCGTACAACATGATCTTCTGGGTCTGCATGTACTGGCTGGTTTGGGTGGCAGCGTTCTGGTTCTTAGCCATGATCTGCTTCTGGGTGATGAACTGCGATGCAGTCATTAGGACAATCATGGTGATACCGAGAATGAACACCGCTGGGTTTCCCTCGGCGGTACTTAACGAGTGCTTTAGAGGTGCACCTAAGAAGCTTGACTCCTGAAAAGACTTCGACAACTCTTCGCTCATGACTCCAACACCCTTTTGGCCTCGCGAGGCGGTTTGGAGGGTGCTAAAGAGGCTGAAGAAGATTGGCATCTGCATCAACATTGGCAGGCATGAGCTCAGCGGGTTAGAACCGGTGCGCTTGTATAGGGCCATTTGCTCCTGAGCAAACTTTTCGCGAGATTCGCGATCGGTCTTGCCTTTGTATTTCTTCTGCAGCTTGGCGAGCTCCGGCTGAACGAGCATCATGTTTCGCTGACTTTTGATCTGACGAACAAAAATCGGGATAAGTGCGGTTCGCACAACGAGTACAAGGAACACGATCGAGAGAACCCAAGTCACGCCCCAATTGGACTGAAGACCAATGGCAGTGAAAGCGGTGTGGAAAGCCGTAAGAATCAGCTCAATGAGCCACTTAATGGGCCAGAGAATATCAGGCATCTGGTTTAGCCCTTCCTTGGTTGGGGTGTAACAAATCCGTTGTCCTTTACTAAGAAGACTCCCGAACCCGGTTTGACTGGGTCGACGCCACCCTTAGAGAAGGGGTTGCAGCGAAGGATGCGCCATGTGGTTAGAACCACACCGGCAACAACGCCACGTTGCTGAACCTGGCCGAGCCCATAGGCCGAACAGGTCGGGTGATACCTACAAACATCGCCGTAAATCGGTGAGATGAACTTTCGGTAGCCCTTTAAGAACAAGATCACTGCGTTTCGAGGTGCCAACCAGATCCACGCCAAGGTTTTCACGCCTTGGCCTTTCTCTTCATTGCTCTTTCGAACGCGGTCAAAGCCTCTTCACGAAGTCTATTCCAGTCGAGCTCCGCGGCACCGGGCAACGCCCGCATAACTGCAGAGTATTCGCTTGGGTTTTGTTTGAGAATTTCGGCAGCGACGCTTCGAAGACGTCGCTTCACAAGGTTTCTGCCTACGGCGCCCGCAACAGGCTTGCCCACTACAAAACCAAAGCGGGCATGAGGCCTTGCCTCATCCCGCTTTAGGTAGATGATTAAGTGGTCGCTTACCTGCTTGTTGCCTGCCTTCATCGTCGACTTGAAGTCGTCTGCCGAAGTGAGGCGGTTCTCGCGTGCGAGCACCAGGTTAGTTGTTTAGGCCGAAAGCTCTACGCGGCCCTTGCGGCGACGCGCAGCCAAAATGGCGCGGCCGGCACGGGTCTTCATGCGAAGGCGGAAACCGTGGGTCTTTGCACGACGACGGTTGTTCGGCTGGAAGGTACGCTTGCTCATTGGTGATCACTCCAAAGCTTGATTGTTGGATCTTGGTTGGTAGCGGATGATTCCGCCGATTTAGCCGCTTCACCGATCCAAGGCAAAGCAACCTGTTAAACCTATGGCATCGGGGGCCTCTGGGTCAAGTTCTTTGCCAAATTATTTTTTCAACCCAACAGCCTCGCACAGACATTTGTAACAGTTTGGTTTAGACACGCCGATACGATTTGCAATTGCATTCGGATATTCGGTTGAATACCTCAGTGGCATCTACCCACGAGGTTCTCCACAACCCAAAATCGAGTTATCCACAGTTGTGCACAAATCACTTAGCCTGTGGAAAACTATTCATTCAAAATCTGCAAGGGGAACCAACATGGCTGAAGACGGCGTAACTGCTGCCCTCTGGGCCAGCACGCGTGCCGCCTTGGCTGTGGATGAAAGAGTGAGCCCTGCGATGCAGGGATTCTTGGAGCTTGCCGAGGTCCAGGGTGCGATCGGTGACTCCATCTACCTAGAGGTACCAAATGACCTGGCTAGGTCGATGCTCGATCAGCGCATTCGCCCGATCATAGAAGAGCTTTTGAGGGCCAACCCAGACAACGGCGGGATTTCAAATTTTCGCGTCACAACCAATCCAGACATTGAGCCGGTTTTTGGTTCCACGACAAACAATCCTTCGGAGTTCGATGAGGTCGTCGCCCCGACCCCAACTTTCGAACCGGCCAGAACCCCAAACAGTTCTGGTTTCGAAACTCGCCTGAACCCGAAATACACCTTCGATAACTTCGTGATGGGTTCGACCAACATTTTGGCTAGATCGGCCGCTTTCGCGGTTGCCGACAAGCCGGCTGGCGCATACAACCCGCTCTTCATCTACGGCAAGTCAGGTCTGGGTAAAACTCACCTTTTGCACGCAATCGGCCACGAGGCTATGAGCCTCTACCCACGCTTCAAGGTTCGCTATGTTTCTAGCGAAGAATTCACCAACGACTTCATCAACGGCATTCGAAACAACAACTCGAACGCATTCATCAACGAATACCGAAATGTCGACATTCTGTTGATTGACGACATCCAGTTTCTTTCTGGAAAATCAGAGACCCAGGAAGCCTTCTTCCACACCTTCAACGCACTCCATAACCACAACAAGCAGGTAGTGATCACCAGCGACGTGCAGCCTAGCCAGCTGGTTGGCTTTGAAGATCGCATGCTTTCAAGATTCGAATGGGGTCTAAAGACCGACATTCAGGCACCGGCGCTAGAGACACGCATCGCAATTTTGCGAAAGAAAGCCGAAACCGAGAAAGTTCGAGTCACCGACGATATTCTCGAATACATCGCAGAGCGAGTTTCGAGCAACGTTCGCGAGCTTGAGGGAACCCTGATTCGCGTTACTGCCTTCGCAAACCTTTCGAGACACCAAATCGACATGCAACTGGTTCAGACCGTTCTAAAGAATGTTCCATCTGTTTCTGAAGACACCAGTGTTCAAGCGGCCGACATAATTCGAGCGGTGAGTGATTACTTCAAAATCAGCCCGGACGACCTTTACGGCAACTCACGCGTAGCAGCAATTGCAATGGCCCGGCAGATTGCCATGCACCTTTGCCGCGAAATGACTCCACTGTCGCTGCCGAAGATTGGTCAGATTTTTGGCGGTCGCGACCACACAACAGTCATGTATGCGACCCGCAAGATCACCGCAATGATGAATGACCGTAGGTACATCTACAACCAGGTGACCGACATTATTGGTCGAATTCGCGCCGATCAGCGATAATCCACCTGTATACAACCCTGTGGATAACTGGGGATAAGTGCCTGATATCAGTGAATAAGCGGTAAACGGGCTGTGTACTCCAAATTTCTAATCCACAGGTACCAGGGTTATCCACAGACTTACACACAGTTGTGTAAACAACTTTCACCGATGTAGTTTCCATAAAACCAAAGGTGAAGAGCGATTTGTCCACAGTTTCCACAAGGGTTAATGATGTTGTTAAAAAGAAAAGATTAAATAGCTCACCCATAACGAATTACTGAACCTCTGCCCGTTTATGGCAAGATTGACATTCAGGCCAAGCCACTAAAGACAGGGGACATTATGAAGTTCCAGGTAAACAGAGACGCACTAAGCGAAGCAGTCTCGTTCGCTGTTCGCATGCTTCCTCAGAAAAAGACTCTCCCGATCCTTAACGCCATTCTCATCGAGGCCGACGCAAACGCCATTCGCCTAAGCGTCTACGACCACGAAGTATCGGCTCGTGTGGAGATCGTCGCCAAGGTTGAGACCTCAGGCCGAGCACTAGTTTCAGGTCGCCTACTTAGCGACATCACCAGCAAGTTGCCAAACGCTCCGATCGACATGTCGCTAGACGCAAACAAAGTGACGGTCAAGTGCGGTCAGGCTAAATTCACACTTCTGACCATGCCAGTCGAGGAGTACCCAAACCTTCCGGAACTGCCAGCCGCATCTGGTGTTGTCTCGGCAGACGACTTTGAGAGTGCCGTCAACCAGGTTGTTGCCGCAGCGTCGAAAGAAGACTCGACTCCTCAGCTCAACGGAATCCTGCTTGAGACAGAAGACAAGACAATCACCATGATGGCGACCGACCGCTACCGCATCGCCAAGCGAGATCTAACCTGGCGTTCAGATGCTTCAACCGGTTCATCGTCTTCACTTGTTATGGCAAAGACCCTTCGCGAGGTTTCGAAGAGCTTCGCAAACCAGGGCGATATCACCATCGCAATCAACAAAACTGAGGGTCGCGAGATGATCGGCTTCAGGGCCGGCAACCGTTCGGTCACCTCGCTCCTACTCAAGGGAACCTTCCCAGCCGTTCGCGGTTTGTTCCCAGACGAGATTCCAAACTTCTCAATCGTCTCGACCCAAGAACTCATTGATTCGGCTCGCCGAGTATCGCTTGTTCTTGAGCGCGACGACTTTATTCGTTTCATCTTCGAAGACGGCTCGCTAACTCTTGAGGCGACCGGAAACGAAACAGCACAAGCTTCAGAAAGCATCAACGCCGAACTTTCTGGTGACCAAATCGCTCTTGAGCTAAAGCCACAGCTGTTGATTGACGGTCTAACCGGCATTCACAGCGAGTTCGTCAAGGTGGCCTTTGTTCGCAGCGAAAACCCAAACAAGCCAGGACCGGTCTTGTTGTCTAGCCACGGATCTAAAGAAAAGACCGAAGAAGACAACTTCCGTTACCTGCTACAGCCACGCAGCCCTCTGGCTCGCTAGGCGAAAACCCGAAAGGCAAAAAGATGCACATTGGACTAATCGGTCTAGGAAAAATGGGTGGCAACATGCGCACCCGTCTACGCAATAACGGAATCGAAGTAACCGGTTATGCCCGCAGTCGCGACGTCAGCGACGTCGAAAGTGTTGCAGACATGGTCGCCGCCCTACCTAGCCCAAAGATTGTCTGGGTTATGGTTCCTCACGGTGCACCAACCGACTCGGTAATTGATGAGCTTTCTGGCCTACTAAGCGAAGGCGACCTGATCATCGAGGGTGGTAACTCACGCTTCTCAGACGACATTCGTCACGCAGCAGAACTTGCCGAAAAGGGTATTGGCTACCTTGACTGTGGCGTCTCGGGCGGTGTCTGGGGTCTGCAGAACGGTTACGGCCTGATGGTCGGCGGCCCAGAAGACCTAGTTAAGCGCGCAATGCCGATCTTCGATGCTCTTCGCCCAGAGGGTGAAGTCAGCGAAGGATTCGTGCACGTTGGCGACCACGGTGCTGGCCACTACGCAAAGATGGTTCACAACGGCATCGAATACGCGATGATGCAGGCTTTCGCAGAGGGCTACGAGCTTCTTGAAAAGAAAGAAATCATCAAGGATGTTCCAGGAACCTTCAAGGCTTGGCAGCGCGGAACCGTTGTTCGCTCGTGGCTCCTCGACCTTATGGTTCGCGCCCTAGAAGAAGACACCCACCTAGACAAGATCCGCGGATACGTGGACGACTCTGGTGAGGGCCGATGGACAGTAGAAGAGGCAATTGCCAACGCTGTTCCAATGCCAGCAATCACCGCATCGCTTTTCGCTCGATTCTCGAGCCGTCAAGACGACTCACCGGCTATGAAGGCAGTAGCTGCTCTTCGTAACCAGTTCGGTGGTCACGCGGTTAAGAAAGCCGAATAAGCACAAAGAAATTCAAGTCGAGAGGGTGAGATGTTAGTTAGACACCTCACCCTTTCGCATTTTCGAAACCACACGGCAACCGACCTGGCTCTTCACCCTGGGGTAAACCTTCTCGTCGGCTTCAATGGTCAAGGCAAAACCAACTTCGTCGAGGCAATCGCCTACCTTGCGAGTCTCAGTTCACACCGCGTCGCAGGCTACCAACCGCTGATTCAGCATGATCAGCCGCAGGCCATCATTCGCGCGCTTGTTTCACATGATGACCGTGACGTTTTGGTTGAAGTTGAGCTCAACAGAGACACCGCTAATCGCGCACGCATCAACAAATCCGATTCGAAGCGCGTCAGAGATGTTTTGGGCGTGGTTCACACCGTGGTTTTTGCGCCAGAAGATTTAGACATTGTCAAAAAAGACCCGAGCAATCGACGGGCCTTCATCGATGAGCTGGTGGTTCAGGTCTGGCCGCGCTTCGCCGGCGTTTATAGCGATTACGACCGCGTGCTCAAACAGCGCAACACCTTGCTCCGAACGGCTAGACAAACCGGCACTCGCGGCAACGCACTCAGCACACTCGATGCATGGGATGACCAGATGGTGCGACTCGGTTCAGAAATAGTCAACGCCCGCCTCGATCTGATTGAGCGCCTTCGCCCTTTTCTGACCAAGGCCTACCAAGACATCGCAATCAGCAACAACGAACCGACCATCATGGTTCGCTCAAGCCTGGTTGGTGCGCAGGTTCTAGACGAAGACGAAGAACTCCCCTACCTTTCGTTCACCGAGCGCGCCGGCGTTGAAACCATGTATCGCGAAAAGCTCGCTTCGGTGAGAACAAAAGAGCTCGAACGAGGCATCACGTTGATTGGCCCGCACCGAGACGACCTTGTGCTTCTTCTAGGTGGCAAGGCCGCCAAACTTTATGCCAGCCACGGTGAGTCTTGGTCTTACGCTCTCGCGCTTAGGTTGGCGTCAATGCAGTTGCTTCGCGAAGAAACCCGCACCGGCGACCCGATTCTTATTCTCGACGACGTTTTCGCCGAACTAGATGCCGGGCGACGAGCCAGACTCGCCGAATTGGTCGCCGATAATGAACAGGTACTAATTACGGCAGCCGTCGCCGAAGACGTGCCGGATTCGCTCAATGCGAAGATGTTTAGTGTCGAAAACGGGGTGATCGAAAATGGCGAGTGATTTTGCCCAAGAGTTTTATTGGCGCATGCGCGAAGCCGTGACCGGTCGCCTCAGCCGCGATGCCAAGCGCATCAAAGAGCGCAAAGAGCGCGGTGGTTCAAAGCCGTTCGAAAATGGCCGCGACCCGGTCAGCGCTCTTGCCACCGTGGACGCCCTCTTTAGCGAATTCAGTTGGAACGGCGAGCTAGCCGAGGCAGACCTTTTCAACCGCTGGCCAGAACTGGTTGGCGAGCAAACCGCCGAAAGCTCGACCCCCGAAACTTTGATTGATGGCACGCTCACCATTCGCTGCAAGTCGACAGCCTGGGCCACCCAGTTGCGACTCATGCAGGGCACTATTTTGGAGCGCATAAACGATGCCTACCCAGACCTCGGGGTAACTACTTTGAAGATGCTCGGTCCAGCAGCCCCGAGCTGGAAAAAGGGACCTAGATCTGTGCCCGGAAGAGGTCCTCGCGACACCTATGGATAACCGAGGAATGTCGGAGCGAAAAGGTAGAATTTAGCCGTTAGCTACCCCGAATATCAGTCGCTCAACGGAGCGCCTTTCTAAGGGCCTAACCCGGTATAAAAGGAGCACCAGGCCATATGTCTACACCCGAAAACAGTTACGACGCAGGAAACATTCAGGTTCTTGAGGGTCTAGAGGCGGTTCGCAAACGCCCTGGTATGTACATCGGCTCCACCGGTCCACGTGGTCTTCACCACCTCGTCTATGAAATTGTCGACAACTCTGTCGACGAAGCCCTTGCCGGTTATTGCGACAAGATCCAGGTAACCATCACTAAAGAGGGCTGGATTCGTTGCCAAGACAACGGCCGCGGAATCCCAGTCTCGGTTCACCCAACCGAGGGCATCTCAACCGTTCAGGTTGTTCTAACCATTCTTCACGCCGGCGGTAAGTTCGGCGGTGGCGGCTACGCGGTTTCGGGTGGTCTGCACGGCGTGGGTGCATCGGTAGTTAACGCGCTTTCGACAAAGCTGCGCGTAAAGGTTGGTCGCGAAGGTTTCTTCTGGACCCAGTCTTACCAAATCGGTGTGCCAGACGCCCCGCTGGCAAAGGCCGAGCCGACCGAAACCACCGGCACAATGATCGAGTTTGAGCCGAACCCAGAGATTTTCGAAACAGTTGAGTTCGACTACGAAACCCTTCGTGCGCGATTCCAGCAGATGTGCTTCTTGAACAAGGGCCTTGCCATCTCGCTTAAAGACGAGCGCTCAGGCCGCGAAGACTCCTACCTCTACGAGAAGGGCCTGATCGACTACGTCGAATACCTGAACGCCTCGAAGAAGGGCGAACTGGTCAACGAAGAGATCATCTCGATCGAATCTGAAACCAAAGAAAAGAACATGTCGGTTGAGTTGGCTCTTCAGTGGACCAACGCCTACACCGAGAGCGTTCACACCTACGCGAACACCATCAACACTCACGAGGGCGGAACCCACGAAGAAGGTTTCCGCGCAGCACTCACCACGCTGCTAAACAAATACGCACGTGCAACGAACCTGCTCAAAGAGAAAGACGAAAACCTTTCGGGCGATGACTGCCGCGAAGGTTTGACCGCCGTAATTTCGATCAAGTTGAGTGAGCCGCAGTTCGAAGGCCAGACCAAGACCAAGCTCGGCAACACCGAAGCCAAGGCCTTTGTTCAGAAGGTTGTAAACGAGCAGTTCGGGGACTGGCTAGACCGCAACCCAAACGTTGCCAAAGAAATCATTCGCAAGGCGATTCAGGCGGCAACTGCTCGCCAGGCGGCCCGTAAGGCTCGCGAGGCAACTCGCCGCAAGGGTCTTCTAGAATCTGGCGGCATGCCGGGCAAGCTTCGTGACTGCTCAAGCCGCGACCCTAAGGTCTCAGAAATCTACATCGTTGAGGGCGACTCGGCAGGTGGCTCAGCCATGCGTGGCCGCAACCCAGAGACCCAGGCGATTCTTCCGCTCCGCGGCAAGATCCTCAACGTGGAGCGCGCACGCCTCGACCGCATGCTCGCCAACACCGAAGTCCAGGCGCTAATCACAGCGTTTGGTACCTCGATCGGCGACGAGTTCGACATCGAAAAGGCTCGTTACCACAAGTGCGTTTTGATGGCCGACGCCGATGTCGACGGCCAGCACATTCGCACCCTGTTGCTAACGCTTCTCTACCGCCACATGCGTCCGCTAATCGAAGCCGGCTACGTCTACCTCGCTCAGCCACCGCTTTACCGCATCAAGTGGTCGAATGCCCCGCACCAATACGTCTACTCAGACGCAGAGCGTGACGCAGCACTCGAAGAAGGCGCAAAGGCTGGCCGCAAGATTCCGAAAGAAAACTCTATCCAGCGCTACAAGGGTCTTGGTGAGATGGACTACACCGAACTTTGGGACACCACCATGGACCCAGAGCGCAGAACATTGCTTCAGGTGACCCTGAGCGATGCCGCCCAAGCCGACCACACGTTCTCAACCCTGATGGGCGACGACGTTGAGGCCCGCAGAACCTTTATTCAGCAGAACGCCGCAGACGTTCGATTCCTAGACATCTAAGCCAGAGAGAAGAAAACAATGGCTGACGAAACAACCACACCAAGCACCTTCGACCACGTAGAGCAGGTCGACCTTCAGGTCGAAATGCAGCGTTCATACCTCGACTACGCGATGAGCGTTATCGTCGGACGAGCACTGCCAGACGTCCGCGATGGCCTAAAGCCAGTTCACCGCCGCGTGCTTTACGCGATGTACGACGGTGGTTACCGCCCAGACAAGCAGTTCAGCAAGTGCTCGCGTGTTGTCGGCGACGTCATGGGTCAGTTTCACCCGCACGGTGACGGCGCGATCTACGACACCCTCGTTCGTTTGGTTCAAGACTGGGTTCTTCGTTATCCGCTAGTTTCTGGCCAGGGCAACTTCGGTTCACCGGGTAACGACCCGGCTGCCGCCCCTCGTTACACCGAGTGCCGCATGGCCAACCTTGCGCTTGAGATGGTTCGCGACATCGACGAAGAAACCGTCGACTTTCAAGACAACTACGACGGCCGCACACAAGAGCCAACCATTCTGCCTAGCCGAATCCCGAACCTGCTCATCAACGGCTCGATTGGTATCGCGGTTGGTATGGCCACCAATATTCCGCCACACAACCTGCGCGAAGTGGCCTCTGGCGCCCAGTGGTTCCTTGAGAACCCGAACGCATCGCAAGAAGAGCTTCTTGCCGCGCTGATGCAGCGAATCAAGGGCCCGGACTTCCCTACCGGTGCCCAGATCCTTGGCACCCGCGGAATCATCGACGCCTATACAACCGGTCGTGGCTCAATCACCATGCGCGCAGTTGTAAACGTTGAAGAACTACACAACCGCACCTGCCTAGTGGTCACCGAACTGCCTTACCAGGTGAACCCAGACAACCTTGCCCAGCGCATCGCCGAGCTAGTGAAAGAAGGCAAGCTCACCGGCATCGCCGACATTCGCGACGAAACCTCTGGTCGCACCGGTCAGCGCCTGGTTATTGTCTTGAAGAAAGACGCAGTGGCCAAGGTTGTTCTAAACAACCTCTACAAGATGACCCCGCTGCAAGAAAACTTTGGAGCCAACATGTTGGCTCTGGTTGATGGCGTGCCACGCACACTCAGCGTCGACGGCTTCATTCGCCACTGGGTCGAGCACCAGATCGAAGTGATTGTTCGCCGCACCCAGTTCAGACTTCGCAAGGCCGAGGAACGAGCCCACATTCTTCGCGGCTACCTAAAAGCTCTCGATGCCCTCGACGCTGTGATCGCGTTGATTCGCAAGAGCCCAACAGTCGACGACGCCCGAGACGGCCTAATCGACCTGCTCAAGATCGACGAGCTTCAAGCCCGAGCCATCTTGAACATGCAGCTTCGCCAGCTGGCAGCTCTTGAGCGCCAGAAAATCATCGACGAAGCCGCCGAACTCGAAGCACAAATCATTGACTACAAGGCGATCATCGCCGACCCGGTTCGCCAGCGCTCGATCATCAGCGAAGAGCTTGCCGAAGTCGTTGAGCGTCATGGCGACGACCGCCGCACCGAGATCGTGTTCACCGGCGACGGAACCATGAATATGGAAGACCTGATTCCTGAAGAAGAGATGGTCATCTCGCTAACTCGCGGTGGTTACATCAAGCGCACCAAGAGCGACAACTACCGTTCGCAGCACCGCGGCGGCAAGGGTGTAAAGGGCGCGAGCCTTCGAGCCGACGACGTTGTCGAACACTTCTTCGTCACCACAACTCACCACTGGCTCTTGTTCTTCACCAACAAGGGTCGCGTCTACCGCGCCAAGGCTTATGAGGTTCAAGAAGCCGGCCGTGACGCAAAGGGTCAACACGTAGCGAACCTGCTTTCGCTTCAGCCAGACGAGTCGGTAGCTCAGGTTCTCGACATGAAGGACTACAACGCGGCTCCTTACCTGATTCTCGCCACCCGCGAAGGTCTCGTTAAGAAGACCGCCCTCGATGCCTACGACACCGCCCGCACCGGTGGAATCATCGCAATCAAGCTTCGCGAGGGTGACGAACTGGTGAGCGCAATGCTGGTTTCTGAGCAAGACAACCTGCTACTTGTCAGCCACAAGGGCATGAGCATCCGCTTCTCGGCAAACGACGAAAGCATGCGCCCGATGGGTCGCGACACCTCTGGTGTTATCGGCATGAACTTTAGAGAAGGCGACTACCTGCTAAGCGCAGACGTAATCAACGATGCCGACGACACCTTCGTCTTTGTGGTGACCGAAGGTGGCTTCGCCAAGCGCACGGCAGTAGGCGAATACCGACCACAGAACCGCGGCGGCCTTGGCATCAAGGTTGCCAAACTCGAAGAGAAGCGTGGCGACCTTGTTGGTGCCTTGATCGTGAACGATGAAGACGAAGTCTTAGTTGTTCTAAACAGCGGTAAAGTTGTCAGGTCTCAGGTGAGCGAGGTCCCAGCCAGGGGTCGCGACACCATGGGAGTTGTCTTTGCTCGTTTCGACGACGAAGACTCGGTTCTTGGTCTAGCCAAGAACTCAGAGCGAAACCTAGAATCAACTGCAGAAGAAACTACTGAAGTTGCCGAAGTTGCCCCAGAAGGAGAGTCAGCAGAATGAGCCGATTCAGCCGCAAAAGCTCAAGTTCAACACCAACCAAGCAGGTCAAGTTAAAGCTCGTTCAAATCGAGTTTTGGTCGGCCGTTCGCATGGGATTCTGGATCAACCTTGGTCTAGGCATCGCCGTAATCATCGGCTTCGCCGCCCTATGGTTTGTTCTTTCGAGCAGCGCAGTAAACAGCCTGCTCAGCCAGGTCGGTGTCGGTGAGGGTGGTTCGCTAATCAGCCTTCCCCAGATGATCACCTACGGTTTCATAATCGCCATGATCAACATCTTCGCCGGAACCATTCTCAGTGGTGTTTTTGCACTGATCTACAACGCAATCGCCCGCATCACTGGCGGTTTGGCTGTAGGTTTCACCAACAACTAAACGAATATCATTTTTCGGTTTGAACCGAAGCCAATATTCGCGTAAAGTTGAAAAGGCTCTAAGGGCCTATAGCTCAGGTGGTTAGAGCGCTTCACTGATAATGAAGAGGTCGGAGGTTCAAGTCCTCCTAGGCCCACGAAAGATTGCGAAAGCAATCAATCAAGGGGACTTAGCTCAGTTGGTAGAGCACCTGCTTTGCAAGCAGGGGGTCAGGGGTTCGACCCCCCTAGTCTCCACAAAGGAGAAAGACCAGTCAGAAATGGCTGGTCTTTTTCTTTGCCCTGGGTCTTAGACTTTCATCATGATTTGGGGAAAGTTCGCGACCATCGCCGCCACATCTTTGTTGCTGGCTGGGTGCTCCGGAGCACCGGTAACAAAACCGACTGCAACGCCGACACCAACCTTGGTCGTGAAGCAACAAACAGGTAACCCAGTGGCCGATTCGCTGGCTACATGTTCTTTCAATTTCTAAACCCGCAGTACGGAATGTAACTGCCGATAGGCTAACCAAAGATGAAAACACCTTGGCGCAAACTTTATGTACTTTCGACTGCCGGCGCGCTTTCGTGGCTGGGTAGCGCGCTAACAACCTTTGCGGTGATTTTGCGCGATAAAGACAGCGTTGGAGCTGGCGGAGTCTCGGTTTATCTTCTCGCGTTCGGTTTGCCGAGCATCTTCATGGCACCGATCTCTGGCTTGGTTGCCGACAAGTTTTCTTCGCGCCAAGTTGTTATTCCAGCACTTGCCGTCATGGGACTCAGCTCGGCTTCTTTGGCCATGCACCTACCCGTTTGGTGGACTCCGATTGCCCTCTTGATCACCGCATCGGCCGGCACCCTGGTTGGCCCAGCAATGCAGGCGGTAGAAGTAACTTTCACTGCTCCTGAAGACCTGCCACGGGTCACCGGTTTGATGCAGTCGATGGCTTCATTTGGCACATTGTTTGCCCCTGCGCTTGGCGGAATCCTGGTTTCGACGTCTGGTTACTTTTGGCCATTCATCATCGACGCGTTCAGCTTTTGGTTGCTCGCGATGGTGTTTGTGGGAATCAACCTCAATCGCCCAGCGGTGAAGCACGAGGCCGGTGAAAAACTAAGTGCCATGGCCGGTTTGCGCTTTGTCTTTAGCGACCGACTAATTCGTGCGCTTGTTGTCCTAGTTGGTGTTTTGATCATCGCGCTCGGTTCGTTCAATGTTGGCGAAGTGTTCTTGGTTAAAGATGAACTGAAGGCCAGCGACCTGATTTATGGAATCGTTGGAGCGATGTTTGCAGCCGGCAGCATCATTGGTGCTCTACTGACCGCCGCGATCAAACTGAACAAAAAGTTTCATGCCATGGCGGTAATTGTGGGTATTTCGATTCTCGTGCTCGCCATTCTCGGCTTTTCACTGGCCCCGCACTGGTGGGTGGCCATCGCCCTGGCTTTTGTCACCGGTGTTGGCAACTCAATCTTGAATGCCTACGCGATCAGCATCATCATGACCCGCGCACCTCAAGAAATGCTCGGACGTGTGAACGCCGCCATCGGAGCAATCATTCAGACCGGCAGCACGCTTGGCATTGTTTTTTCGGGTATTGCCATAACCGCGTTCACCGTTCGCCCAGTTTTGTTTGTGAGCGCGATTCTCTCGGCCGTCATCGTTTTGATTTTTGCGCCTGATGTCATTCGCTTCGGCAAAGCTTTTGCAGACGAAAAGGCGGCCGAGTCGGCTGCTTAGTCTCGCCGCGTTGGTTACGCTCTAAGAATGAACTTCGACGGTTACCAACTCCCTGGCGCTCTAGGCCAAGTCGAAAAGACCAAGAACGGCATCATTGCCAAGTTGGGCGACGAACAACTTCGTATCGACTTCGTTTTCAACGATGTGGCTCGAATCAAGATCAGCCGGGGCGGTCGCTTTGACGAGAAGCCAACCTTTGCTCTAGTTGAGGAGCTGAACCTCCTAGGTCGCATTGCGTTCAAGGTGACCGAGTCGAACGGCGTGACCAAGGTCGCAAGTAGCGCTCTGACCATTCAGCTAACCCACCAGCCTTTCTCGATCGACGCATATCGCGAAGACGGCTCGACGGTTTTCGAAACCTTGCGTGACGAAACGGGTGCTTGGTCGTATGCCACCGAAGGTGAATCGTTCGTAATTCGCCGAAAGCTTGGAAAGAACGACCCGATTTACGGGCTTGGCGAAAAGACTGGCACATTCAACCGCCGAGGTCGAGACTTCACTCTTTGGAACACGGATGTTTTGAACCCGACGGCCTCGGGCGAGTTCACCGAGCAATACGCCAAGGGTGACCCACGAGCAGACAACACGAGCACCGAGTTTGACCCCTATTACGTGAGCATCCCCTTTTTCTATCACCAAGATGCCGACGAAGGCGACATCAGTGCCTCGTTCATTGATAACGGTTATCGCGGCTATTACAACTTCAGTGCTGACGACGAGTACACGATTCATTTCGGCGGCGGTCAGTACACCGAATACGTTTTCGCAGGCCCTTACATGGCAACGATTTTGAACGAATACACAGCCTTGACTGGCCGAACAGCTTTGCCACCGTTGTGGTCTATCGGTTTTCATCAGTGCCGTTGGTTCGGCTATAACCAAGACGATGTTGAGCGCCTAGTCGCCAAGTATCGCGAGGTTGATGTGCCTCTTGACGCTTTCTGGCTAGACATCGATTACATGGATGGCTATCGCGTTTTCACGTGGAACAAAGACAGGTATCCAGACGCCCCTGCGATGCTAAAGCGCCTCGAAGACCAGGGCGTGAAGGTGATCACCATCATCGACCCAGGCGTTAAAGAAGACCCGGGTTATGAGGTTTACGACGATGGACTCGAGAAGCAGATTTTTGCGATCACCGAAGCAGGCGACACGTACATCGGCCAGGTCTGGCCAGGCGACACCGCGTTCCCCGACTTCGCCAACGAGCAGGCTCGTGAATGGTGGGGCGAGCGAAACGCCGAGCACGTCAAGAGCGGCCTGGCCGGCATCTGGAACGACATGAACGAACCCGCCACGGGTGATAAAGACCCGTTGCCGATGCGCTTTGACCGCGGGCAATTCGAGCACGAGCGATTCCACAACCAATACGCGATGCTCATGGCTATGGGAACCACCGAAGGTCTGCTGAAGGCCATGCCTAATAAGCGCACCTTCGTGCTCAGTCGAGCTGGTAGCGCCGGCATTCAGCGCTACGCAGCGAACTGGATGGGCGACAACATGTCACGCTGGGATCACCTGTGGCTCAGCATCCCGATGGGCGCAGGTCTCTCAATCTCTGGCCAGTCTTTCGTCGGTGCAGACATCGGTGGCTTTGCCGAAGACACCAACGCCGAGCTCTACACCCGATGGATTCAGTACGGAGCGCTTACTCCTTTTGCGCGCGTCCACTCGGTAATCAACACAATCGACCAATACGTTTGGTCGTTCGGTGAAGAGGTTCTCGGCTATGCCCGCGAAGCCCTCAAGCTGCGTTACCGACTGCTGCCTTACATCTACTCATCGTTTGTCATTTCTTCTGAAACCGGAGCCCCGGTTCAAGAGCCTCTGATCTACAACGACCAGTGGGACCCAAATGTTCGAGACATCGACGACCAATACCTGTTTGGCCCAAACCTGTTGGTTGCCCCAATCATTGAAGCCGGCCAAACCTCACGTTCGGTTTATCTTCCGCGCGGTGAGTGGTTCGACTTCTACACCAACCAGCACTACGTTAGCGAAGGTCAATTCATCGTTGCCGACGCCCCAATTGATCGAATCCCGCTATTCGTTCGTGCCGGTGCAGTGATTCCGATGCTCAAAGAAGCGCCGCTAAACACCAAAGACTTCGCACCTAAGAAACTGCAGTTTCACGTGTTCGTGCCACAAGGTGACACCGAGTACTACTCGCTTTTGCAAGAGGACGACGGCCTAACCTTCGAAGCGAATGAAGGCAAACGCCTGCGCACTGAATTCAAGCTTCTTCGTGGCAACGGCAAGACCTTTTTTAGTGCTGAAAAGTCAGGTGACGGTTTCGACGGCTTTGCTCGCGAAGAAGTTGAGCTTATTTGGCACACACCTCGCGGAGTTCAGTCGGTCACCAAGCCAAACCACGGCGAGAGCTTTAGCGTCTTTGCAACTGACGGCGACCCCGAAGACACACTTGTCTTTGTCGATGTTGAACCTGAGAAACCTAAGAAGAACTGGTTTCGCCGCTAGCGAGCTCAACGCTGGTTAGTCGCAAAGTAATAAATGATGCGACGTGACAGCCGACTGCTGCAAAGCCGCCGGCAATTGCGACCCAAAAGCTTGGCCCAGCATTTTGATTATTGAAGATTGCAACAACGAACGACGCTGGCACAACTGCACCCGAGATTGAAGCAAACGAAGCTAGGCGGGTTAGTTGCTTGCGGCGAGGAAGGTTCAGGTTTTGAAACTTCAGGCTAAAGATTGCCATAATCAACTTGATCTCGGCCCAAAGGTAAACGAAGGGCCCGAAAGCGAAGGCGGCGACGGTCACTAGGCCGAAAATCGGCAACACAAACATCAGCATGACTGACAAGATCGCAACCGGAATCGAAATTGCTACTCCGATAAGCAGCCTGAAATAGACCTTTGATGTCTTTTCAAACTGTTCCGAGAGCGAAGTGATCTTCACCTCTGGCGACGGCAGTTCAACAACTTCTCGCTTGATTCGCGCGTCTCGCCAAGCCAAGATGATCAGCGGGAACGAGTAGGCAACATAGGTGAGCAGAATGACCATTGAACCTAGGGTAAGCACAGGGGCTTCTCCTAGAACATCGGTTACATAGGCATTGATTGCCTTGAAAGCAGCCTCATACCAAGTCACCTCCTGAACTGGGTTGTAGGTGTAAGACGTAGGTGTCAGGTAGTAAATAACCCAGGTGGCTCCTACGACCAAGATGATTAGGCCGCTAAGTGCCAACCCGATTCTTCTGACAACCAGGTAGCCGAGTTTGAATGAAGAATCTCGCAACTCTATTTCACGTTCGTCCAAGTATTCATCTGGTAGTGATGTAATTCGGCGCATCGAGCTTCGTAGCAATACGAAGGAAGCAATCATCCACCAAGGCAGACCACCGCCGACGAACATGAGCTTGAGGAGAATTAGGCCTTTGTTCGAATAAGGAACCAGCAATGATGCGAAGTAAATGTATGAGCCAGCAATCGTGATGATGCTCAGGATTCTCTTGACCGCCGGTTCATCCAGAACCCTGTTGGTTGGGGCCGAAAGGACTCTTTGGATTCTCTTTGAGCGATAGAGCGCCATGGCGCTCGGCTTTGAACTCATTAGTTGCTCTCTTTCGGTTGGTAGAGATCTTCGACAGTGCAGTTAAGCGCCTTGGCTAGGCGAAGGGCCAGAGCCAGGGTGGGGGCGTACTCCCCGCGCTCGATGTAGCCGATGGTTTGTAGGTGAACCCCAACGGTGTCGGCTAGTTGTTGCCGGCTCAGGCCAAGGTTGGTTCTGAAAGACTCAACATGGTTGATCAGTTGGTCTTTGTCTTGCTTCGGTTGCCTACCCATGTTTGTAGCATAAATGCTGTGTAGCACAAATACAACATATTTTCGATATTTATTTGGGGAGCGTGTTGGCAGAATGGGTTTATGGAATCTTTAGCGTTTTTGGTCATGGGCATCTTCATCGGCATCTTGCTACTTTCGGGGGTTGCCGTGACACTGAGCGTGCTCTCATGGTCGGGCAAGCTGCACAAAGCCTGGGGTTACTCGGTTACCGGTGTGCTCTTGTTGGTTACGGTGTGGGCCTACAGCGTCTCTGTGCCGCTTGGCATGTGGCCAACGATTCCCCTCTTGGTTTGTGCTTCATTATTGATTTTTAAGAAAAAGGCTAAGTAGTTGTTGGCTTTTCTGCCCGGTTTGCTAACCGGTTTGTCACTAATCGTGGCAATCGGGGCTCAGAATGCCTTTGTTATTCGCCAGGGCCTCACTCGTTCTCATGTTTTCTTGGTGGTAGCCATTTGCGCGATTGCTGATATCGCCCTCATCTGCTTGGGCATCGGCGGTTTGGGTGCGTTGATCACTGGTTTGCCATGGCTGCTGGAGGTCATTCGTTGGTTTGGTGTTGCCTACCTCAGCTGGTTTGGCTTTAGGTCGGCTCGAGCTGCCTTCAAGAACGAATCATTGGACGCTGCCGGCGCTGCCGAGCAATCACGCTCGAAGGTTGTCGCCACGGTGTTGGCACTAACCCTGTTGAACCCACATGTTTATTTGGACACCGTCATTTTGGTTGGGAGCATCGGCAACCAGTTTGGTGAAAACAAATGGTTCTTTGCCGCTGGGGCCTCGTTGGCAAGTGTGCTCTGGTTTAGTTCGGTTGGCTACGGCGCCAAGGCGGCTTCGCGCCTGATGTCAAAACCGGTGTTCTGGCGAGTTCTCGACAGCACCATCGCCGCTGTTATGTTCGGCGTCGCTCTGACGCTTGCTTTCTATCGCTTTTCTTAGGCGTAGAAAAACGAATACCGCGGCACCCGTGGTGATCAAACCGCAGGTAAGAACGGTTGCCCTGATGCCGATAGTTCCGGCAGCCCAGCCGATTATTGGCGAGCCAAGTGGCGTGCCACCCATGAAGATCATCAGATAGATGCCCATCACTCGCCCACGCAAATGAGCAGGTGTAGTGGTTTGGACGTATGAGTTCGCGAAGATGAAGGTAGTCAAGGCAACTGCTCCTGCGAAAGGGAGAATTACAAGATATTGAACGTAACTTTGGGCAAATGAGAGCGCTGCCACCAGCAAACCAAAAAGCATCGCTCCAATCATGATTCGTTTTGGCACGCGCGCGTTTTCAAGCCTTGTGCCCACTAATGCAGCTGTCAGGGTTCCCAGAGCCAAGACGCTTCCTGCTCCACCAAACTCGGCTGGCCCAAGACCGAACTCTTTTCGGGCCATGAGTGCATTGAAGATTTGAAAGTTGAGACCAAAGGTTGCGCCGAAAAACACAGTGATCATGACGAGGCGAACCTGAAGGTTGTCACGAACGAACTGCACGCCATCTTTGATCGATGCGGCCCTATCGGGTTTTTGAGTGATGTGAAGTTCGTCGGGACGAATACGGTTTAGAGCAATGATGATGAACAGGTAAGAGAGGGCGTTTATGAGAAACGACCAGCCGGTGCCGAACAACAAAATCAGGTAGCCAGAAAGAGCAGGGCCAACCATTCGGCCGATGTTGAAGTTGGTGGCGTTTAGGCTAACCGCGTTGGCGATGTCGGCTTTGCCGACCAACTCAGAGTTGAACGAGGTGCGAATCGGGGCATCGATGGCGCTGAAGATGCCGAAAATCAGGGCGAGTGCATAAACGTGCCAGGTTTGAACGTTTCTTGTAATTACAAGAAGTCCGAGAAGAGCGGAGGTTATGCCGCCACCGAACGCAGTGAGCATGAGCAGCTTGCGTTTGTTGAAACGGTCGGCAAGCGCCCCTCCCCACATGCTCAAGAAGATGGTTGGCAAAAATTGGAGCCCGGTGACAATGCCGAGTTCGGCTGCGCTACCGGTGAGCTCGAGAACGAGCCAGTCTTGGGCGACGCGTTGAGCCCAGGTGCCAATATTGCTGACAACGCTGGCTGGGTATAGAACCCTGAAGTTGCGATGTTTGAACGATCGCAGCGCTCCAGATTTACTCACTAACCCAATCTATCTTTAGGCTTGAGTGAATGAACGCCTATCTGCTCTTCGCCACGATTTATATCGGTGCAGCGGCAACACCCGGCGTCGACACAATGACGCTTTTGACCCGCGCCTTGGGTGCTGGTTGGAAGGCAGCTGTGCCTTACTCGATCGGTATTGCCCTAGCCAAGATGATCATGGTCGCGGTTTCGTATTTCGGGCTCACAGCGCTCATGGCCGCTAGCCCGCAGGTCTTCTTCGTTCTCAAAGTGCTTGGCGCTTTGGTTCTCGTTTGGCGGGCTTACAAGTCTTGGAACGCTGGGCCGGCTGTCGCTGGCAAAACACGTGACGGTTTTTGGCCTGGGCTGGGGGCAGCGTTTGTAATTGGGGCGAGCAACCCGACCGCTCTCATGTTTTACATGGCCGTTGTGCCTCAGGTTAGCCGCGAAACCTCGGTCTTTGGTTTGGCAGCAATCGTGATCATCGGCTTTGGTTTGGTGAGCTGTTTCTATATTGGCCTCGCTCAGCAGATTCGAGGCTGGATCACTCGCGGAGAAAATCAGCGCCTCGTGAATCGAATCGTGGCGGGCATCTTCGTGACACTCGCAGTAGTAGTCCTAGCGCGCTAAAAGGAATTCGTAAGACTCGTTGAGGATTTCGGTGACGAGTTGGAGGTCGGCCTTTTCGAGATCAATCAACACAGCCGGGTAATTCGCGAAGTGTGGGCTCACGAAGCAAGGGCCTGGCACGGTTTGAACCCAGGCGTCTCTGGTCATGAGGTTTTCGAGGTGGACAGCCATTACGTCGCCTTCGGGCGCGTTCACCCCAAGGGCAGCCATGTCGCGCTTGCTCAAAGGGCGCTCCCAGGCAATCGCCTTCTTGTTCACACACCATTCGCGTTGATCGCCGGCAACTGGCACGCAGGTGCGAAAGGTGGCGATGATCGCTTCGATCTCTGCCCAAGTAACCACTAGTGGGCCTCTGCGGTGTCGGGCAGTTTGCGCATGGTCGTTAGTGGGCTGAACAGCACGAAGACGCACGAGAATGCTCCACCAATGGCTCCGATCCAGAGCGCAGTGTTGACGCCGTAAGCAGAAGCGACTGCGCCACCGATTAACCCACCGATTGGCATGACGCCCCAAACAAAGAAGCGAATAGATGCGTTCATGCGACCAAGGAGTTCAGGCGGGCAGAGTCGCTGGCGAGCTGATACCTGAGTGATGTTGTAGGCCAGGACGGCGAATCCGTTGACGAAGTCCATCACCAAAAGCAGCGGCAGAGTTGCTTCGTTATGAAGCGTCACTGCGACCGGCACGAGCAAAACATTCAACCCGCTAACCACGGCCGAGAGGCTAATCAAGGTGCCTTCGCCTACCCACTTAATGAGTTTTGTCGTGGCCAATGAGCCAAGCAGCGCACCTATTGCGGCAAAGGTACCCAGGAGGCCGAGCGCTGAAGCGCCGAAATTCAGGTATTGGGAGCCCAAGAAGACGAGGGCAAAAATCGAGTACATCAGGCTGGTAAATAGATTGTTCGCCGAGGTCGTTAGCGAGATGCGACGAATCAGAGGTTGGCGAACCACAAAACGAAGCCCCTCGCGAATCTCAACGTGGAGGGGCTTGCGGTCTTCTTTGGCTTTAGGGGTCTCGGTGTCTTTGATCATGCCGAGGGTCAGAGCCGAAACCAGATAACTGAACGCGTCAACAATCAAAAGCGCCGGAGCTTTAAAGAGATCGATTAGGAATCCGACGATTCCTGGCCCAGCAATTCCCGAAATCTGATTCGTGGTTTCGAGTGCGGCGTTACCCGCGGCAATTTTGTCGCTCGGCAAAATCACCGGAACAAATGATTGGTAAGCCACGTCGAAGAACACGGTGGCAAGACCGATTACGAAAGCGATCACGATGACCACCCAGACAGAGAGGTGGTTGGTGAAGTAGAGAAGAGGAATCAGCCCGACGCAAACCATGCGAATGACGTCGGCGATGATCATTACGCGGCGTTTGATCCAGCGATCAACCCACGCTCCAGCAACCAATCCGACCAGTAGAAAAGAAGCGGTTCCGGCAGCCGAAAGCACACCCATTTCTTGTGGACCGGCGTCAAGGAGCTTGACGGCTATAAAGGCCAGAGCAAGAGAGCCAATCTGGCTACCAAAGGCGCTAAAAGTTTGACCGCCCCAAAGCCACGCGAAACCAGGGGTTCTGACCAGCCCAAACTTGTTTTTCATAACCACGAGTCTAAGTAATCGAGCCGAGATGGCAGACTTACTTTGATGGCTAGACACAAGACGAGCACACCGAGCAACCTTGCGTTGACTTGGGCTCGCCTCTCATCACCCGACCTTTGGTCTTGGGGCCTTTTTTGGTTCGTTGCGGTGGTTACGGCGGTCGCCACCTATTTGATGGACTATCTGCGAACCGAAAATGGATCGTGGCTTTGGGCAATCACATACGGTGCATCGCTTGCTATCGCAGTCGCTATTGCTTGGGCCGGAAAAAAGTGGTTTTTGCCAAGAGTTTCTGTGGCCAGACGCGGTCTTGCAAATACGGTGCTGGCGGCCTTTGCCGGTGGCATAAAGAACACCTCGGTCGGGCTCATGGCTCTCGCTCTGCATCTCGAGGTCAGCATTGAGCTTCTTTTCAGGTTTGTTGGCGGCATAACCATGGGCCTCGCAATCATCACCCTTTTTGCGGCCATAACGGGTTCAAAGGCGGCACACGCCGAGGCACTTCAAAGATTGTCGACCATTCGAAACGATCTTCTCGGTTCAAAGGAAAACCTCGATGTTCTTTTGGCTGATGAGCTCGAACAACTGGTCGAACGGTCTCGCCAAACAGTGCTTCCAAAAATCGAGCAAATTTCGGCATTGCTCAAATCGGCAACCGAGACGTCGATGGTGGCTGCCGCTATTAGCGAAACGGTGTCGACTCGGGTGCGGCCGTTGATGGACGAGATTGCACTAAGCGCAAACTCCGGCCTCCCAAAAACGACGCAGACGGCGGCGATCACCGGTCTCGTGCAAACGCCGCGGCACTTTGTGGCTCGAGACCTGATCAAACCGCTGACGTATTTGGCTTATTCGCTGCCGGCAGTGAGCATTGTCACCTTCTACTTTCAAGGTTTTGATGGCGCCTTGTTTGGCGCCGTTTCAACTGTGATGTATCTAGGCTTCATGTGGTTGTTCAAGGCGGTAGTTCTGCCACGCAGGGCGACGCACAGGGTGGTGAGTTACGCGATGTTGACCGGGGCTGCCATACTCGCCCCAGTGGTTGGCCTCTATGTAATTGGTGGGGCATTGCCGATGAACTCCCACCAAAGTGTTCTGGTGCCTTTTATTTGCTGGTTGATCTACATCTTTACGGTGGTGGTTCTTTCACCCATCATTCTTTTGGACACCGAGAGTCGCCGGCTAGAGAAATTGTTTGAGTCAGAAAACGACGCACTGGCCAAAGAAATTGCGGTATTCGAACAAAAGCTTTGGGTTTTCAAGCGACGCTGGTTGTTCATGCTGCACGGCACGGTTCAAAGCGCTCTCACGGCTGCCCTGACGCGCCTACAAACCTTTGCCGAGAGCGACCCTTATCAGGTGAACCTCGTGCAAGCCGACCTCGAACGAGCAGAAAAGGCTCTTCAGTCGTTGCCATCAAACGAAATCGACTTCGAGAAGGCGGCTCAAGAACTTGTTGAGTCGTGGGCGGGTGTTTGCGCAATCACTCTCAAGGTCGATATGCGTGCCTCACGCGCACTCGTAACCAACCAGGGCAGCGCGTTCTGTGTGAACGAGATTTTGAAAGAAGCCATCGGTAACGCGGTTCGGCACGGCTCGGCTACGGCTGTGCTTGTGAATATCACTCGCGAAGAGGACGACTTCATTGACGTTGAAATACAAAACGACGGCAGCGCTCCTTCGAAGCGACGTAAAAAAGGAATCGGGTCGAGAATGCTCGACGACATCACTCTGAATTGGTCACTGGAGCGCTCTGGTCGGCTTACAACGCTCAAGGCACGCCTGCCCCTTTAGCGCTGGCTCGTGCGAGAATTGAAAGCATGAGTACTACTACTGCGATTGCAACCCTTCACACCAACCACGGCGATGTCCGAATCAACCTCTTCGGCAAGCACGCCCCTGTTACGGTCAAGAACTTTATTGAGCTTGCCGATGGCACAAAGACTGGCAAGCCGTTTTACGACGGCGTCATCTTTCACCGCATCATCGACGGCTTCATGATTCAGGGCGGCGACCCAACCGGCACCGGCCGCGGCGGACCCGGCTACGACTTCAACGACGAGCCGCACGACGAGCTGCACTACGACGCTCCTTACAAACTAGCCATGGCTAACGCTGGTAAGAAGTTTGATGGCTCGGGCACCAACGGCTCGCAGTTCTTTATCACCGTTGTTCCGACAGAGTTTCTCTGGGGCAAGCACACGATCTTTGGTGAGGTTGCCGACGATGAGTCGAAGAAGATTATCGACACAATCGCAAAGGTTAAGACCGATCACAACGACAAGCCACACGAAGACGTCGTTATGAACTCGGTAACCATCGAAACTGTCTAATGGTTTGCTATCGGCACCCCGACCGTGAAACCGGCGTTAGCTGTCAGCGCTGTGGGCGATACATTTGCCCGCAGTGCCAGATTCCTAACGCCGTAGGTTACCTCTGCCCGGAGGACGGCCGGGTGCCGGTGGTCACCCGCATCAAAAACGATTCTCGAGCAACGATCACAATCTCGCTGATTTTGATTAACGTTCTCATCTACATTGGCCAACTGACCAGCGCCGGAAGTGTGACAAACGCACTGGTTTACAGCCCACTTCTAACCAAGGCTGAGCCTTGGCGAATGCTCACTTCGGGATTTTTGCACAGCGAGAGTTCGTTCATGCATATCGCGTTGAACATGTATTCGCTCTATATTTTGGGCTCTGTTCTTGAACCTTTGCTTGGCAAGTTGCGATTCTTAGCTTTGTACCTGCTGGCCATATTCGGGGGGTCGGTCGCGGTTTTACTTCTCGATAACCCGATAAGCATGGTGCTCGGAGCTTCAGGCGGAATCTTTGGCCTAATGGGCGCCTATTTCATAATTCTTCGCAGTCTCGGGCAAAGTGGTGGGCAGGTTACCGCCATCATCGGCTTCAACCTTCTTATTGGCTTCTTGCCCGGCTTGAACATCGCTTGGCAGGCGCACGTTGGCGGTCTAATTGTCGGCGGTTTGGTTGCATTCGTTTATGCGAAAACTCGATCTGCCAACGACAAAGTTAAGCAGCAACTTTACGTTGGGGCGATACTGACGGCTTTGCTTGCGTTAACTATTTATGGAGCTTCGCTCTTGCCGGTGATCGGCTAAAGAACTACTTCCAGCGCGTGGTCATGGCAAAGCCAACCATGACCAAGCCGAAGCCAATCAAGATGTTGGCGTCTTTTAGGTTGAAGCTTGGGAAAGCCGAACCAAGAGGCAGTAGTCCCTGGGTCACGTAGTAGGCGACCATCCAGAATAGACCAAGCAGAAAGAAGCCGAACATGATCGGCTTAAACCAAACAGGGTTTGGCAGGTCTTCTCTATTGGCCTTGGTGGCCTTTTCGAGAGAAACCTTTGCAGGCTTGGCTGGCTTCAACTTGCGGTCAGTTTTTTCAGACATGCGGCAATTCTAAACCAAGTTAGGCTTAACTCCTCATGACTAAGGTTCTTGTACTCGACAACTACGACTCGTTCGTCTACACCCTAAACGGTTACCTGCAGCAGCTGGGCGCCGAAACCGAGGTGTTGCGAAACGATGTCGTTAGCGAAGCTGAGCTTGGCGAGTTGATTTCGCGGTTCGACGCCGTTTTGATTTCACCAGGTCCGGGCACCCCAGCTGACGCTGGTCTCTCTATTGCGACGGTCAAGTACGCGGTAGCCAACGATGTTCCGGTTTTTGGCGTTTGCCTTGGCCACCAGGCTATCGCGGAGGCTCTTGGCGCAATAGTCTCGCAGGCAGAAGAACTTATGCATGGCAAGACTTCGCTGGTTGAGCATGACTCGAGCCTGATATACAAGGACGTGCCCCAACCTTTCACTGCGACGCGCTACCACTCGCTCGCGGTAGTCGATTCGACGGTGCCAGAGGAGCTAGTCGTTACAAGCCGAACCGCTGGTGGGGTAATCATGGGTTTGCAGCATGTATCAAAGAAGATTTATGGGGTGCAGTTTCACCCTGAAAGCGTGCTTACTCAAGGTGGCTACCAAATGCTTGGTAACTGGCTCGAGTCGATCGGGCTAAAAGGCTCTGCGGAGCGGGCAAAGAGCCTAAGCCCGCTGGTAAATCTTTAGTTACTGCGTGCAGTCAACGTAGATCGTGATTGGCGAACCTGCGTCAACCAAGCCAGCCGGAATCGACTGCTGACGAACGATCACGCCGAGTGGGGCTGCTCCGTTGGTGCAAGGCTGAACCGACGAAACATCAACCAAAAGACCAACATCAGGGCCGCTCAAAATGCGCTTGGCATCACTGAGGTTCTTGTTGGTGACATCTGGAACCATTACCTGACCGTTTGAGATCAGCAGGTTTACAACCGCGCCCTGGGCAACCTGCAAACCAGAGGCCGGATCGGTTGAGATCACTTGGCCCTTGATCACTGTTGGGCTGGTTCCTTCGGTGATGGTTCCTAGCGCCAGGTGAGCGTTTTCGAGCGCGAGCTGAGCTTCGGCCTCGGTCATGCCTGCCAAATTAGGCACTGTAGTCTGCGTCTTGCCAGATGAAACATAGAGAACAATCATGGTGCCGTCGGCAACCTTTGTTCCCGAAGGCGGGTCGGTGCGAATCACAGAATCTGGGTCGACTGTTTCGCTCACCTCAAACTGCTCCGAAACCACAAGATTCTGGGTCGCAAGTTTCGCTTTGGCGTCGGCAAAGGTCATCCCAGTCACGTCGAAGACAGCGTTGCCGCCTTCGGTTGGGTGAAAGTTCGTTAGGCCGCCGCCCCCAAAGGCCAGTAGCCAAACAACAAGACCGACTAAGACAACCGTGACTCCAGAACCGATTCCCCAAAGGAGGCCGGGTGAAGGCTTCTGGCTTGACGACTTGGTCTTGGTCTTGACGGGTTTGTATTCTTCGCCATCTTCGATGTTTTCGAATTCGACACCCAGAGTCGCAAACGGGTTGGTGTCGGTGCTCGGGGTGAATGCCTCGGTCGGCGCCGCTACGGTTTCTTCGACAACCTGTTCACTGAAAAACTCTTCAGAAAGCAGGTCTTCGAAGGTAGGCAGAGCTTCTTCTTCACGGGCTGGTGCCTGCTCCTCAACCTGCGCTAACTCTTCAACCGCAACCACCGGTGCAGCCACGGTGTTTGGCGCGAGGCTCGCCACGAGCAGGTGCTCACGGAACTCTTCGGCACTTTGAAAGCGCTCGTTGCGGTCTTTAGCCAGGGCGTGAAGCACCACCTGATCGAGCGCAGGCGAAAGCTCGGGGTTGTAAACCGATGGTGGAGTGACCGCCTCGCTTACGTGCTGGTAGGCGACAGAAACGGCGGTCTCACCTGTGAATGGTGGCCTGCCGGCAAGCATTTCGTAAAGCACAACACCGGTTGAATATAGGTCGGTGCGGGCGTCAACCGATTCGCCGCGCGCTTGCTCTGGTGAGAAGTACTGCGCCGTGCCAACAATGCCGCTGGTGTGTGCCTGGGTCGCAGAACCGTCGCTCATCGTGCGGGCGATGCCGAAGTCCATGACTTTCACCACACCGGTGTCGGTGATCATGATGTTTGCCGACTTGATGTCGCGGTGAATTATGCCTGCCTTGTGCGAGAACTCGAGTGCGGTCAGGATTCCTTCGGCGTAACCTATAGCCTCTGGTGTACTGATTTTGCGCTCGTGCATTAGATCGCGAAGCAGAGTGCCGCGAACGTATTCCATGACGATGTATGGGGTGCGACGCTCGGTGCCGTTTTCGTCGATGCTCGACTCTTCACCCGTGTCGTAAACGCGAACTATGGTTGGGTGAGCCATGCGAGCCGAAGCTTGAGCTTCTTCGCGAAAGCGGGATTCGAAGCTGGGGTCTGCCGCTAGGTCGGCCTTTAGTAGCTTGATTGCTACCTTGCGACCGAGAATGGTGTCGGTGCCCTCGTAGACGTCGGCCATACCGCCGCGACCAATGAGGCTACCTAGGGTGTAGCGGCCGGCGATTACGCGCTGGTTTTCAGACAAAACTTTGCTCCATCTCTTGTTTCAAGTGTAAAACCCGCGCCTAGCCAACCGGGTCGACCGGCGGTGCGGTTTCGGTGTAGTAGGTGAGGTTGATTATGCTGCCTTCTGGCATGGTGCCAAGCGGCATGGCTGCGTAAATTGTGTTGATTTTTGGGTCGCCTGTTTGAAGAGCCGTGCCTGCGACAAGGTTCACAACCAAGCCCTTGGCCTCGAGGGTAACCTGCACCTCGTCTTTGTTTAGGCCTAGAACTTCGCTCGAAAGAACGACAACATCGCTCGGTGTGGTTGGCGAATCGCTCGGCGTGGGTGACGTGCTTGGCTTTGCGCTAGAGCTATGGCTCGGGCTCGGAGATGGCGCTGGGTTCTGCTTTGTGACCATTGCGAAAATCAACACGGACGCAGTCACGATTAGAGCGACGATCAAAGCGATCCAAGGCCAGACAAGTGCGGGCTTTTCTGGCTCGTCGATATCTATGGCTGTTGTTTCGGTTTGCTCTTCTGGCAACACCTGTATAACGCGCGTGTTGGCTCTGCCCTTTGCCGGTTTGCCAAGCAGCTCCTCTGCTCTTTGAGCGAGCTCTAGGGCACTGGCGACGCGCTCAGACGGTCGCTTCTGCAAGCAATCAAAAATAAGCGTGCGAATCGATTCATCGATCGATTCATCGAGTGGCGGCGGCGGTTCGTTGATTTGCGCGAGTGCGATTGCCATCTGAGTTTCGCCGCTGAACGGGCGCTTGCCACTGATTGCTTCGTAGGCAACGACACCGAGCGAATAAACGTCTGTCGAAGGGGTTGCCGGCTTGCCGGTTGCCTGCTCTGGTGCGAGGTATTGAACAGTGCCCATGACCTGACCGGTTGCCGTCAGCGAAACCTGGTCGGCGACGCGGGCGATGCCAAAGTCGGTGATTTTGACCTCGCCAGTCGGGGTGATCAGGAGGTTGCCCGGCTTGATGTCGCGGTGAACCAGGCCAGCAATGTGGGCCTCGTGAAGCGCGCGAGCGGTTTGAGCCACAATATCGAGGACGCGGTTTGGCGCGAGCGACTTCTCTTTTTCGAGAATCGTGGCAAGCGACTCACCTGGCACTAGCTCCATAACCAGGTAGGCATTGCCGGAGTCTTCGCCGTAGTCATAAACATCTGCGATGCCTTCGTGATTCACTTTGGCCGCGTGGCGCGCCTCAGTTCTGAACCGCTCGAGAAACCCAGGGTCGCCCATGTATTCGGGCTTCAAAATCTTGATTGCGACGCTACGCAAAATCACGTCGTCCTTGGCTTCCCAAACCTCACCCATGCCGCCGATTGCGATGCGCTTCACTAGGCGGTAGCGACCGCCATAAACCATGTCTACTTCTGGCTTCATCGGTTCAACACCGCCTCCATGACCTTTCGGGCGATTGGAGCTGCGAGCGTGTTGCCTCGACCGCTCTGGCCCATGCCGCCGCCGTCGGCCACTACAACGGCAACGGCGACCTTAGGGTTTTTTGCTGGCGCGAAACCGGTGAACCAGAGCGTGTAAGGCGCGTTCTTGCCGTTTTGGGCTGTGCCGGTCTTGCCTGCAACATCGACGCCCTTGATCTTGCCGTTGCTGCTGACACCGCTGTTCACGGCGGCGACCATCATCTCGGTGAGCTTGGCTGCGGTTGACTGGCTGATCGGGTTTGAGAACACCGATGGTGTTGTCTTGGCGAGCTGTGCGAGGTTTGACGAAAGCACCTGGCGAATAAGGTTTGGCTGCATCAAGGTGCCACCGTTAGCGATTGCTGCCGAAACCATCGCAATCTGTAGAGGCGTCACGCGCACGTCGTATTGACCAAAAGCGGTGAGTGCCGTCTGGGCGGCGTCTAGGTTGGTTGGGTAAATGCTCGGGGTTGCGACCAGGGGCAACTTGATCGACTTCCCAAAGCCAAACTTGGCAGCCATGTCGCCGATCTTGCTTTGGCCGAGCTTGATGCCAACCTGAGCGAAAGGAATGTTGCAAGACAGCTTTAGCGCATCGGCAAGGCTCACTGTGTAACCGCCGCCGCACTTGCCTTCGCCAGAGTTCTGAATCTCGGTGGTTGTGCCAGGCAAAGTGAACCTGCTCGGGTTGGGAATCTTTGTTTCTGGCTTGAAGTCGCCATTCTCGATTGCGGCAGCCGAAACTACGAGCTTGAACACCGAGCCTGGCGCATAGAGGCTGCCGCTGATCGCCTTATCGATCAGAGGGTCGCCCTTGGCATCGAGCAGTTTCTGATAGTTGGAGCCAGAAAGTTTGCCGTCGTGAACTGCCAACTTGTTGGCGTCGAAGCCAGGGGTCGAAACCATAGCCAAAATGTTGCCCGTGCTTGGATCGATTGCAACCACAGCGCCGGTTAACCCGCCGAGGGCGTCGTAGGCAACCTTCTGAACCTTCGGGTCAATGGTCAATTCGACCGAGCCGCCGGTCACCGGGTTTCCTGAGAACAACGCGTTGATTTGCTCGAAGAACTGTGACGAGTTTTTGCCTGTCAGGTAATCGTTGCTGGCGCTCTCGATGCCGGTGGCACCCTGGTAGAGGCTGTAGAAACCGGTGACTGCTGAATACTGCTTGCCCGAGTATTTGCGCTGGTAAGAGTAGCCGTCTTTGCTTGGCAGCGACTGAGCCACCGGCTGGCCGTTGACCAAGATCGCCCCACGCTTGATCTTGTAGGTGTCATAAACCGGGCGCACGTTTCGCGGGTCGTTGTTTAGCGTGTCTGCGCTCATCACCTGAATCACGGTTGCCGAAACTAGCAGTGAAAGGAACATGGTGAAAATGGTGGCGCTCACGCGTCCGAGTTGTTTTCTCAACCCGCCTCCGCTCTCACCGAGTCAGAGATTCGAAGCAGCAAACCGATGATGATCCAGTTGGCTAGCAGGCTCGAACCACCTGCCGCGAGCAGCGGTGTGGTTAGGCCGGTTAGCGGAACAACTCGGGTCACGCCGCCGATAACGATGAAGCACTGGAGCGCTATAACGAAAGACAGGCCAACCGCGAGCAGGCGACTGAAGTCGTCGGTGTGGTTCACGGCAATGCGAATGCCGCGGGCAACAAACAAGATGTAGACAGCGAACACGGCAAACAAGCCGATGAGGCCGAGCTCTTCGCCGATTGAGGTGACGATGAAGTCGCTTTCGGCAAGTGGCACGAGCTGTGGGATTCCGCCACCCAAACCTGTTCCGGTTAGGCCGCCGTGAGCTAGCCCAAACAAACCTTGGACGAGCTGGTAAGAACCACCAATCGCGTCGTAGTGAGCGTTATCGAACGGGTTCAGCCAAGAGTCGATGCGACCCTGAACATAACCACCGAGCTGAGCAACCAAAAGGCCGCTCACCACAAACATGCCCAAACCGACTGCAACATAGATGGCACGACCGGTAGCCGTGTAGATCATGACCAAGAACAAGCCGAAGAACAACAGCGAGGTACCTAGGTCTTTTTCGAGAACCAGAACGATGATGCTTGCAAGCCAGAAGACCAAGATCGGGCCAAGTTCGCGGGCTCTAGGCAACTGAACGCCGATGATTTTGCGCCCGGTCACCGAGAGTGAGTCTTTGCGCTGCACTAGGTAACCCGCGAAGAACACCGTTAGTGCAATCTTGGCAAGCTCGCCAGGCTGAAACGTGAAGTTGCCGATGCCGATCCAGAGCGAAGCACCGTTGATGCGGCGGCCAATAAAAGGCACTACTGGCAGAATCAATAGCCCTAGACCGATTGCGCCAGAAACATAGACGTATTTGCGCAAGAACAAGTGGTTTGGCACGTAGAGCACAACAGCTGCCGCGGCGGCGATTGCAACTACAGTCCAAATCACCTGCTTGTACGCGAAAAGGTCGGTGGCCCCATCGGCGATTTTGGCAAGGTCTAGGCGATAAATCATCGCGACGCCTAAGCCGTTGAGCAAAACGGCCAGAGGCAGTATAAGTGAGTCGGCATTTTTCGCCTTGAAGCGCAGTATCAGGTGAAACACAAAAGCCGCGACCGCTATCGGCGCCCAATAGGTCATGAAGTCGCCGTTGATGACCTCGAGCACGCTGAGCTGTATTTGCGCGATCTCGAACGCGTTAACGCCAAGTGCGAAAAGCAGGAGTAGTGCCTCAATGTTTCGGTTGCGCGGAATCACCCGAGCGATGCCAAGCGACCTAGCCATTTGCGGCCGCCTTCAAAATCTCTTTGATGATGCGATTCGCGTCATCAACCGAGGTGGCAAAGACTGAGTTGTTCACTTGCCCCTGCTGGTAGGCGGGCAGGTCGGCAACCGAATATTTGGTTTCTTGGTAAACCTGAGAGAACTTGATCGGGCCGAGTTGCTCGCGAATGCCTTTGAAGATTGCGATGTGCCCGTTGTTTTCGGCAACGTAGTACTTGGTCTGGGTGTATTGGTAGCCAAGGTAAAGCCCACCGGTAACCATTGCCACCAAAACTAGGACGGTAGCCAACTGGCGCACTCTACGCCAACGAAGCTTCTTGACCGTCTCACGCTGAAACTTGTCGAGCAACGCTTCTGATTCGGGTTGAAAGTCTGTTGCCTCTTCGCTCGACCTAAAAATGTCTACGAGTATTCGCGGGTTCAAAAGCCCGAGGCTCTTGCGACCTTTGCGCTCCTCGATCACGATCTCGTTTTCGGCAGCACCAACATATTTCGCTACTGGCTCTGCAGCCACTTCACCTGCATCCGACAACACATCGACAATCACAATTGTCACGTTGTCTGGCGCCCCGGCCTCGAGGGCTTCGCCAATCAAGACGTCGGTGATTTCTTCGGCCGACTCGCTTGAGCCCAAGTTGCGCTCAACGATTTCGTCGCTCACATAGCCGCAGAGGCCGTCGCTGCAAAGCAACCAGCGGTCGCCAGGCAAAACATCGAGCACCTCGGCATCGAGCTGCGGCACTTCGTTGGTGTCGCCAAGCACGCGCATGATCACGTTGCGGCGCGGGTGAACCAGAGCCTCTTCGGGCGTGATTCGACCTAAATCAACCAGCCTTTGCACGAAAGTGTGGTCTTTGGTGATCTGGCGCAGTGAGCCGTCGCGGTAAAGGTAAACCCTCGAGTCGCCGATGTGCCCAACCATCGCCTGCTCGCCAACGAAGATCACACCAGAGAACGTAGTGCCCATTCCAGAAAGCTCAGGGTGGTTGGCGACAGTTTCGGTGAGTGTGTGGTTTGCCTCAAGAATGACGTTGAGCATCGCCGCCCCGGCGTCGTCTGACGTTGCGTAGTTGGCGTCTATCTGCGCGATGCGTTGCGAAGAAAGTGCCGAGGCAAACTCGCCGCCAGCGTGGCCACCCATGCCGTCGGCAACAAAGAACAACTGGTAACCGCTGTAACCGGAATCCTGATTCGACGAGCGAACCCTACCCACATGGGAGGCCGCCGCGCTAACCAGCTTGAATGCCATTTTTAGGCTCGCAACTCAAAAACCGTTTTGCCGACCTTGACCGGGGTGTTTAGTTTCACAACAGCGGGAGTGCCGACTCGGGTGCCGGCAAGGTAGGTGCCGTTTGTTGAGTTGAGGTCTTGAATCAACCAGTCGTCGTTCATGAGCACGAGCTTGGCGTGCTGGGTGGACGCATACTCGTCGGTGATGACGATGTCGCTAGAAACAGCGCGACCGATCGTGACCTCGCGGCCGGTTAGCGGCAACTCGAAGCCGAGGTTTTCGCCTTCGATAATCACAAGTTTTGTGGCTCCTGCCGAAGCCGGAGCATCTGAGGTTGCCAACACGCGAATCGGTGCCGCAGGAGCTGCCGGAACAATCGGCTTCGAAACCACGGTTGGCGAGTTTTCTTCGGTGACCTTAGAAACAACTCTTTGGCCGAACAGGTCTGCCCGAATCACAGAAATGATGCTGAAAATGAAAATCCAGAGCACGCCAACGAAGGCGACGCGAACCAGAAAGAGAGCTAACTCACTCATTGCCCACCGCCTTAGCTATCACGCGAAACACGAACTGGCTTGCCCCTGCTGAAATAACGCTGTCTGCAGGCAGGGCAGTCTCGGCAACCGTTTTGCCGCCAACCTTGGTGCCATTGGTAGAGCCGAGGTCGCGAAGGCCAGCATTCTTGCCGTCCCAGAGAATCTCAAAGTGGGTGCGGCTGAGGCGGGCGTCGTTGACCGTGATGTCGGCCGCGGCGTCGCGCCCAACGGTGGTGCGTTCTTGATTGATGACGAATCGCTGACCATCAATCTCTAGGGCCGGCGTCCATTCAACGTCAACCTTCGCCGTGCTGCTAGAAACGTTGAGCTGACCAACCACGAGAGCTTGGTCGATTGCGATGTCGATCTTGAGTGCGCTGCCGAACTGATACTTCTGTTTAGCCGCGTGCCTGTTGGCCGAGTCGTTGAGCTCCTCAAGTAATTGATCGCCAAGCGCACGAAGACGGTTGAAGTCTGCCGAAGAAAGTGTGACCTTGAAGTGGTTTGGCACCAGGATGCGCTCGCGGCTAACCACAGATGCGTGAGAGTCCATCTGGTTCTTAATGGCTGAGGCGATTTCGAGCGGCTGAAGCTCACTCTTGAAGGTCTTGCTGAAAGCGCCGTTGACGAGGCGTTCAAGGTTCTTTTCGAACCTGTCAAGAAAGCCCATTTGCGCCCTTTGTTAGTGAACTAAGAGTTTAACCGACAGACTCTCTACGGCGACCTCTGGTGTGGGTCGGCTTGCACTCAAGGTTGACCTCGGCAGCTGCGCATTCGTCGCAGAGCAGGATCAAGTCTTTGCAACCGAGGTTGGCGCAGTTTCTGAACTGCGAGGTCGGGCCGGAGCAGTTTTCGCACTTGCCGATCGTCTTTGCCTTGTCGGTGAAGTTCACGTTCATGCGGTCATCGAAGACGTAGAGCGAGCCCTCCCAAAGAGATTCGTCGCCTTGGCTTTCGCCGTAGCGAACGATTCCACCCTCGATTTGGTAAACCTCTTTGAAGCCGCGCTCGACCATGATCGCGCTCAAGATTTCGCAGCGAATGCCGCCGGTGCAATAGGTGACGATTGGCTTGTCTTTAATGTCGTCGTATTTGCCCGACTCGATCTCGGCGATGAAGTCGTGGCTGGTTTGAACGTCTGGAATTATCGCGTTCTTGAACTTGCCGATTTCAGCCTCGTAAGCGTTGCGTCCGTCGAAGAAGACGACCTCATCGCCGCGCTCGGCAACCAGGGCATCAACCTGAGCTGGCTTTAGGTGCTTGCCCCCGCCAACAACGCCCTTGGCGTCAACCTTAACCGCGTCTGGGTCGCCGAAGGCAACCAATTCTGAGCGTGTGCGAACTCGCAGGCGAGGGAAGTCCTGACCGGTGCCGTCAGACCACTTGAAGTCGATCTTCTTGAAGCCGGCGAATTCTTTGGTTTGGCGAACGTATTTCTTTAGGGCTGACATGTCGCCACCGAGGGTGCCGTTTATGCCGTGCTTAGAAATCAGGATGCGTCCTTTGAGGCCAAGAGACTCGCAAAGAGTCTTCTGCCAGAGCTTTACGGCCTCTGGGTCGGCAATCGGCGCGAAGCCGTAATAAAGGATGATCTTCTGAAGTTCCACGAGCCCAATTTTACGCCCGAAAAGGTGTGCGCGACAGGCTTAGGATGAACCTATGACTCTTAAGCCAGGACTAGACGTAGACAACTTCGACACCAGCACTCGCCCGCAGGATGACCTGTTCCGCTACACCAACGGGCATTGGCTCGACACCTACGAGATTCCTGCAGACCAAGCCGTCCACGGCTCGTTCTACCTGTTGCGCGACGCTTCAGAAGAGGCTGTTAAGCAGATTCTTGAAGAGGCACAGGCCAACCCTTCTGCCGGTGTTAGCCAGCAGATCGGCGACATGTATGCGTCGTTCCTCAACGAGGCTCGCGCCAACGAGCTAGGTGCTGCGCCAATCGCCGGCGACCTCGCACTAATTCAGGAGGCAGACCTTGAGGGTCTAACCCACCTGCTCGGCAAGTTCTCACGTGAAGGCATTGCCGGTTTCTTCGGCATGTATGTAAACAACGACCCTGGCAACCCTGAGCGTTACCTGTTGAACATGTACCAGGGCGGTCTTGGCTTGCCTGACGAGTCTTACTACCGCGAAGAGAAGTACGCAGACTTCAGAGACGCTTACGTGCCATACATCGCCTCAATGTTTGAGCACGCCGGCTACTCGTCGGCAGACGCGCTCGCCGCTGCGCACAAGATCATGGCGTTCGAAACCGAACTAGCCACCCACCACTGGGACGTCGTTGCCACCCGCGACGCCGAGAAGACCTACAACCTCTATGACTTCGACAAGCTTCAGGCCATGACCCCGACGATTTCTTGGCGCAAGTTCCTTGAAGGCAGCCAGGTTTCGACCGACCTGCTCTTCGAGTCTGTTGTCATGACCCCTTCGTTCTTCGAGGGCCTTGTATCGCTTTACAACGAGGCACGCATCGAAGAGGTTCGCCTCTGGCTTTCATGGCAGGTAATCAACTCGATGGCTCCATACCTGAGCGATGAGTTCGTAAACACCCGTTTTGCTTTTTACGGCACCAAGCTGACCGGCCAGCCAGAGATGCGCGCTCGCTGGAAGCGCGGCGTTCAGCTCGTTGAGGGTTCGCTCGGCGAAGCTGTCGGCAAGATCTATGTCGAAAAGCACTTTCCGCCAGCAGCCAAGGCTCAGATGGACGACCTCGTCAAGTGGCTGATCAAGGCCTACGAGGTTTCGATCAAGGACCTCACCTGGATGACCGAAGAGACCAAGAAGAAGGCTCTGGTTAAGCTCGAAAAGTTCTACCCAAAGATCGGTTACCCAAAGAACTGGAAGAACTATTCGTCGCTAACCATCGACCGCGACGACCTAGTTGGCAACGTCCGCCGTTCAAGCGCTTGGGGCACCGACAAAGAGGCAGCCAAGATTGGTGCACCTCTAGACCGTGACGAGTGGTTCATGACCCCTCAGACCGTGAACGCCTATTACAACCCGGGCTTCAACGAGATCGTGTTCCCTGCCGCAATTCTGCAGCCGCCGTTCTTCAGCCCTGAGGCAGACGCAGCAGTCAACTTTGGTGGCATCGGTGGCGTTATCGGCCACGAAATCGGCCACGGCTTTGACGATCAGGGTTCGAAGTACGACGGCGACGGCGCACTTATTTCTTGGTGGACAGACGCCGACCGCGAAGCTTTCGAAAACCTGACCAGGGCACTAATCGCTCAGTACGACGAGCTAACCCCTGCGGGCCTAAGCGACGAGTTCAAAGTCAACGGCGCGCTCACCATCGGTGAAAACATCGGCGACCTCGGTGGCATCATGATCGCTTACAAGGCTTACCTGTTGAGCCTCGGCGGCGAAGAGCCACCGGTTATCGACGGTCGAACCGGCGCCGAGCGCTTCTTGCTCAGCTGGGGTCAGATTTGGCGAGGGAAGAGCCGCGAAGAAATCGCGATACAGCGCCTAGCCACCGACCCTCACTCACCGAGCGAGTTCCGTTGCAACCAGGTTGCTCGAAACTTCGATGTTTACCACGAGACTTTCAACACTCAGCCGGGCGACAAGATGTGGCTCGAGCCTGAGAAGCGCGTTTCGATCTGGTAGCAAATGAAGCTTTGGCTCCGCCTTGTCTGGGCACATGTGTCCTGGCGTTTTCGCCCACGAATTAACCACTGGGACGTGTCGGTTCGCAATTTTCAAATTTGGCCAACCGATATCGACATCTTCAAGCACATGAACAACGGCGTCTACTTGACGCTGATGGACGTTGCCCGATTCGACATGTTCAAGCGGTCAAACGGTTGGCAGTTGATGAAGAAGGCGCACATTCACCCTGTGGTCGTGGCCGAGAACATTACTTTTAGAAAGTCGCTGACCCTTGGCCAGAAGTTCACAATCGAGTCGAAGGTTATTGGCTGGAGCGACATCGCGTTTTTCATCGAACAACGCTTTGTGGTCAAAGGCGAAATCTACGCTCGCGCAATCGTGAAGCTTCGATTCTTGAAAAGCCCTAAAGGCACACCGACCCCCGAAGAGATGTTTGAGGTGCTTGGTGAATGGCGGGCACCTGTTCCGACCCTGCCAAAGTGGGTAGTCGACTGGGACAACGCCGCTGGGCTACCGAAGGGCCGCGAAGCCGCTCCTAGTGAGTGGGCTTAGCGAGTAACGCTAGGACTCCATCGGTTCCAGCGATTTCGCCATTTGCCAAAACATAAAGTGCTTCGAGGTTTGGCAGGGCGTTGATGCGCTCAAGCGAAGAGAGTCCTTCGGCGAAGGCAGCTGTTGCCCAAACGTCTGCCTCAACCAGATCGCGAGCGATAACGCTCACCTGAATTACATCTTTTTGAGTCGCCGAACCTTTCGGGTTCCAGATGTGTTCTCCGCGCTCGGCAGAACCTGAGGTCGCAACCGCGCGAAAGATTGTGTTTTCTAGATCAAGAACCGTTAGAACACCAGCGTCTTCGCTTGAGATCGAAACCGGTTTGCTAATACCGATGCGCCAAAACTCTTCGCGAGACTGCTGATCGGTGATCAAGATGTCGCCACCGGCGTTCAACGTGAAATCAACGACTCCGGCGTCGACGAGTTTGTGAGCCGCGTAGTTCGCAGCCCAGGTCTTAACTAGACCGGAAGGGTCGAAGGTGTGCTGTGGAGTGAAGGCTGAGAACCAACCTTCCGTGTCTTTCTCCCACTGCTCGCAGAGGTTCCAAACCTGATCGACCACCGCTGGGCAGTCGGCAACCGAGGTTTCGCCGCGGGCCAAACGACTAAGCGGCGACTCCTCTTTATAGAGGCTGAAGATAGCGTCGGCTTTGTGGAGTGCATTTGTTGCGCTGAGAAGTGCTTCGGTTTGGTCTTCGATGCTTAGAGTAGTCAACCCGCGAAAAGTGAAGACCGTGCCCATACAAGGCTCGTGGTGCTCAAATTCGCGCATCAGGGCAGTTTAGCTAGAGCAGAGTCCAACGCCTGCTTAAATGCGTCGGTTGTGTATGTCGCACCGCCGATGTTTCCAAAGTTGGATCCATTAGCTTGAATTGCCGCAGTGCTCAACATGCCGAAAGCCTGGTCGCGACCTGCGCTTGCCGTCGACTGCAGGTAGTCGATTGCGGTGATTTTGCCGTTCGCCTTGGTTACCGTCACCTGAACGGTGCCGAACTGGTAGTAGATTGGCGCGCTACTTGCCTTTGATGGGCCAACCGAAGTGTTCGTGGGTTTTGGGCTCAGGCTCGTGGTGCTTGGGGTCGCCTTCGGAAACAACGCTCCGAAACCGCCATTTGGGTTGATGCCAAAGACGACTCCAGCCCCAACGGCCACAGCGACCAGCAGAAAAGTGCTCTTTGTGCCGGTCTTTTTTGCCTTGACTGGTCGAAAGGTGTATTGGCTAGAATTTGGCAAGAGCTGAGTCCAATGCTTGCTTGAAGGCTTGAGTTGTATAAGTCGCACTACCGACGTTTCCGAAGTTTGAACCCTGAGCCGAAAGCGCTGCCGACTGGAGCACCGGGAACGCCCCTTGGCGTCCACCCGTTGCTGCGGACTGAACTAGATTGATTGCGATGATCTTGCCACTTGCGTTTTTGGTGACCGAAACCTGAACGTAGCCACCCCAACGAGGTTCCTGAATCAATGAGCCGGTTTTTGTGCCGGCGAGGCTAGGTGTAGTCTGCGTTGTGCCACCCGTGTTCGCCGGAGGTGTTGTGGCTTTTGGTGTTGGGGTGGTGGTTTTTTTCGGCGTTGGCGTCTTGGGTGACTTTGTCGCTCTAGGCGCCTTAGTTGACTTTGTGGCTTTAGGCGCACTAGACGGTGCGGTTGAAGGCGAAGGGATAGGGTTTGTGCCGCCATCTTCGCCACCGTTTGGGTCGGTAACGGTAATTACGCCAGGGTTTGCCGGTGGCAGCGCGACCGCGGTTGACTGTGACGCAGTCAGCGACATTCCGGTGTTAGGCACATTACCTAGCTTGAAAGAAACAGCGAGGACGCCGACGCCCATCAGGCCGGTAGCAAGTTTGGTTGCAACTCTCACCAGGCAAACTCCTCTGCGTGTATTTGTTTGGGTGACATTCCTAGTTGGTGCAGACTCTTCTCAACCGTTCGCGTCCAAGCTACTGGGCCACAAATGAAAACATCTGATTCGGTAACGTTTGGGGCGATTAGGCGAAGCCTCTGAAAGTCGGGAATGTTGCCGTGGCCGGACGGCAACCAAGACTTTGGGTTAGCGCGAGGGCCTTCAAGAACCCGAAGCTCGTGGCCGCGGACTCTTGAGATCGCGTCGAGTTCGTGAAGCAATGCGGCATCGTCGTTGTCGCGTGTTCGGTAAATGATGGTGATGTCACCAGGCTTGGCAACCATTGACTCTGCAAGTGCGCGAATTGGTGGAACACCAATGCCGGCGCAAATTAGGGTGACCTTCTCTTTGGTGCGGCGATCTTCGGTGAAGACCCCGTAAGGGCCTTCGAGCATCACCTTGGTGCCTACTTTGAGGTTTTGCATCAGCGCGGTGTCATCGCCGCGGTCACCAACGGTGAAGCGCACGTAGTCTTCGTTTGGTGCTGCCGAAAGTGAGAATGGGTGAGGCCTCCACCACTGCTTAGCTGTCATGATGCGAAGCAAGTAGAACTGGCCAGCCTTTGCGGTCAAATCGTGCATGTTCTTGCCACCGATGTAGATCGAGGCGGTGTCGCTCGACGAAGCGTGAATCTTGGTCACGGTGAAGCGGTGCTGAAGCATCTTGACGATTGGCTGTAAAAAGCGGAACCAGACGAGGTTGCCGCCAACGAAAACGTAGAGGGCGATCCAGAAAGCGCTTTGCAGCGGCTTGCCGGCGACATCTTGGCCAACAGAGAATTCGTGAGGCACGGCGGCTAAGACGGCAACGTAAGAAAGCAAGTGAACCAGGTACCAGGCCTCGTAGCTCAGTTTGGCGCGAGCAATCTTGATCGAGGTGATTACCACGATGATCATCGCTGCAAGCGCAACAAACGAGAGCAGGAGGTCGGTGGTCAGGTTAGCCATGACGAAGATTTCGGCGAAAATGTTTTTGCCGTCCTGCATGGCGTACTGAATCAAAGATGCCAAGAAGTGAGCAATGATGATGTACAAAACCGGCTTGCCGAGCTTTTTGTGAGCGATGGTCGTGCGGTCGTGGCCGTATAGGCGGTCAAGCCAAGGCACTCGAGCAACGAGGATCATCTGAATAAGAAGTAGGTCGGTGGCTACAAGTGCAGTGAGTCGGCTGAATGCGCCGAGAGCCGATGGGATGTCTGTGATGTTGGCGAGGCCGCCATCAATCAGGAAGCTTGCGATCACGAAGATTACGGTTGCGAACCCGACCATCTCTACGACGTCCTGGGCTCTTTTAACCCGGTTGTACTTGCCAATGCCTAGGCGAATCTTCGCCGCCGGCTTGGCTAACCGAATATCTTGCGTGTTCATACCCTCTACTCTGCCGAAGTTTCCTGTGAGCCTCCTGAGAGCACGCTGAAGTTTTGCGCAACGTTCCTGAGAGCGCAGGAGTAATCTCAAACCATGACACAGCTACCCATCACCCGCTCTTATAAGGATGCCCAAGGCATCGAGTCGTTCTTTTACGAGTGGCCGGCAGCTAAACCTAGAGCCGTTATTCAGCTGGCACACGGGCTTGGTGAGCACGCGCGTCGTTACGACGACCTGGCTGGCTTCTTGAACCGTCAAGGTTTCAGTGTTTACGCCGACGACCACCGAGGCCATGGGCAAACAGGCATGGAGCAGGTCAACCGAGGCGAAACGAAAATGCTCGGAAACCTAGGTGAAGGCGGCATGCTGGCAACCTTCGAGGCCGTGCACGAACTCACAAAGCTGGCAAAGCGCGAAAACCCGGGTTTGCCGATGATTCTGATTGGTCACTCTTGGGGTTCGTTCATCAGTCAAAAACTGCTCAACCGCTATTCGGCTGACTACGACCTAGCCGTTCTTACCGGCACCACCCTGACAATGCCAGGAACCATGGGCGCCTTTGGGTTTAACAAGAAGTGGGACGGCCCCGATGCCACCGGTTTTGAGTGGCTAAGCCGCGACCCTCAAGTCGGCAAGGCTTTTGTTGCCGACCCTAAGACTTTCTATGCTGATGCCGCCAAGGTAATGGGTGTGATCAACTCGCTAAGACTCTTCGGTAAGCCATCGAAAGATGTTCGAGACAATCTGCCGATGTTGGTCATGGTTGGCAGCGACGACCCGATCGGTGCCGAGAAAGGCGCAAAGGCTCTGGTTGACGCCTACCGCAAGCGCTCGGGTGTTCGAGACATCGAACTTGTGGTTTACCATGACGCCAGACACGAAGTTTTCAACGAAACCAACCGTGACGAGGTCTTCGCAGATCTAGCCGATTGGCTAAACACGCACCTAGGCGACTAAGTCAGCGAACTCGTCGTATCGCTCGACGAACTTGACCACGTAGGAACAAACTGGGCGCATCATTAATCCGCACGCACGGACGTCTTCGAGAGCTTCACGCATAAGAATGCCGGCGAGGTTCTTGCCCTGCTGAGCTGGATCGACTTCGGTGTGATCAAAAACTAAAACATCGCCGTCGACTTTGTAGTCTGCATGGCCAACTTTGTCGCCATCGAGCAAGATCTCGTAGCGGTGAAGGTCCTCGTTGTGAATTACTTCGGTGTTCATGCTGTTAATCTCTTTCTGTGCCTAAACAAAAGAATGTCGTCCTCTTCGGAGATAACTTGGCACACCTTCAATCTATGCCCAACGAGTCGGTTCAGCTGATTTATATCGACCCGCCATTCAATACCGGTCGCAAGCAGAGCCGCGGCAAGAGCACCAGCGTGCGCAGCGAGACGGGGCGAATCGGCTTCAAGGGCGCCCGCTATGACATCGTTCGAGAAACCGTTTTGAGCTATGACGATGACTTCGCCGATTACTGGTCGTTCTTGGAGCCCCGACTCGAGCAGGCTTGGCGCTTGCTCAACAACACGGGCACTCTCTACCTTCACCTTGACTACCGCGAGGCTCACTACGCCAAGGTGCTTCTCGACTCACTGTTTGGGCGCGAATGCTTTTTGAACGAACTGATTTGGGCTTATGACTACGGCGCCAAGGCTCAGGGTCGCTGGCCGGCGAAGCACGACACAATTCTTGTTTATGTGAAAGACCCCGAGAATTACTACTTCAACAATGCCGAGGTCGACCGCGAGCCATACATGGCACCTGGTTTGGTAACCAAAGAAAAGGTTGCCAAAGGCAAGTTACCTACAGACGTCTGGTGGCATACCATCGTCTCGCCTACAGGCAAAGAGAAGACCGGCTACCCAACCCAAAAGCCAGTTGGCATTTTGCGTCGAATCATTCAGGCTTCGTCTAAAAAGGGCGACCTGGTGCTCGACTTCTTCGGCGGCTCTGGCACCACCGGCGCGGTCGCAGCCGAACTTGGTCGCAGGTTCGTCCTGGTAGATCAAAACCCCGAGGCGCTTGTGGTTATGCGTAAACGCTTTGCCGACGCGAACGTCGACGTGGAGTTTCGAGACTAACCGCTAACACCACCGCGAAGGTGAAGAACATTAGCAGTGCGCTAACGGCCATCGCCATTCCGTAGTTGTCGCCACCCGGACGCGAAATCAGCGAGTAAAGAATCGTTGGCAGTGTCGCTTGGTCACCGAAAGCCAAAAGGCTTGCGGCTCCAAATTCGCCAATCGAAACCAAGCATGCAAAAGCTGCAGCGGTCACCAGGCTCTTGCGAATCAGTGGCACCTCGATCATTCGCCAGATCTGCCAGCGCGATGCGCCCTCTGTAGCGGCAGACTCTAGCTGCGCCTTGTTGATGCCAACGATGGAAGGGCGAACGATTCGCATAACCAGCGGAACAGCCATCACCGACTGAATTAGCGGAACAGCCAACCAGCTTTCACGAAGCGGAAACCAAGGGGTTGAGAATGTGACCAAGTAGCCGAGGCCAAGCACCACTGTTGAAATGCCTAGCGGCATCAGAAGCAATAGATCGAACACGTTTCTCCAGCGGTTGCTTTTGCCTCGACCCATAAGCCATGCCAGGAGCACACCGATGGTGACAGAGATACATGCCGATACGAGCATGTTTCTCAAACTGTTTTCGGTTGCCTGCACAATCGAAACGTTCAGCACCTCGCGATAGCCGCGTGAGTCGAACAAGGTGAAAAAGTAGAACGCACCTTTGGATGAGTCGAATGCTCTCCAGAAGATAGAGATCATTGGAGCCAGCAAGAGCCCGAGAACAATTACGAGAGTGGTGACGGTGGCAGGTAGGTCACGTTTATCGAGCCTGAGGCGCTTCACACCATCGCCGGCGCCATCGAACTCAATGTCGTGGTGCCCGCGACGAATACTCACTGTGAAGGCCAGCACCGACAGCAGCGTCTGAATCAGTGCCAGTGCAGATGTGCGCGGTAGATCAAGCATGCCAATGGCCGCATTTGCGATGTCGGTCTCAAGCGAGTGAATCAAACCACCACCGACCATCAAGATGATTCCGTAGCTGGTTGCGCAGTACAAAAAGATGGTCGCGGTCGCGGCGATGACCGAGCCGCGCAACTGAGGCAACACAATGCTCACGAAGGTTCTGAATCTTCCGGCACCTGAAAGCTCGGCCGCTTCTTCGGTGGACTGGTCTAGCTCAGACCACTGGCCACCGATGGTTCGAACAGCCAGCGAGTAGTTGATGAACACGTGGGCAACGATGATCCAAAGCGCATAAGTTGTATTCCATTTATGGAATGAACTAAATGCTGTTGCAACAACAACTGTCGGCAACATGAACGGAACCGTTATCAGCGCGCGAACAATCTTCTGGCCCTTGAACTTGCGACGGTAGAGAACGTAGGCACCCGGCACGCCTAGAACCAAACAGATTGCGGTCGAAACACCTGCCTGCCAAACCGTGAACCACAGTACGTCGAGAGTACGAGCGTCGAGAATGTCGTGAATCCAATTGCGGCTGAAGCCCTTGCTGAGAATCGTTACCAGCGGCCAGTAGAACAGAACCCCGATAAAAACCATCGGGGCTGCCCAGGCTAGCCTTTTAGCCAAAGAGCTTGCTCCAGGCGTTTAGCCAAGACTCGCGGTGCTGACTGATCTTGAGGTTCTCACCGAGTACCGAAGTTGCTCCCGGCGCCTTGGTGGCCCATGACTCAGGAATCGCTGCGCCTTTGTTCACCGGGTAGACGTACATCGAGGCAGGCATCGAGTTTTGAAACTTTAGCTCGGTTAGCCACTTGATCAACTTTGCGGCTCCGCTCGGGTTATTTGCGCCCTTCAAAGTGGCGGCGTATTCGGTCTGCCTAAAGCAACCGCCCAAGATGGCTGCCGTGTTGGCTTCGTCGGCTGGCGACGACGAGTAGCTCAGAACGATTGGGTAGTCACCCTTGCCAGCCGAACCAGAGAAGTCTGTGTAGTAGGCGTCTTCCCAGCCGGCATCAACCTTCACGCCGTTCGACTTGAGGGCCTTCCAGTAGCGCAACCACTTTCCTTCGCCAAACTGAGCAACGGTTGCAGCCAAGAAGCCGAGCCCGGTCGAAGACGTCGTTGGGTTCTCAATCACCGTCAGGTTTTTGTAAGCCGGCAGGGTGAGCTGCTGCCACGAGGTCGGCGCGGCGACACCGTGCGACTCAAACCAACTCTTGTCGTAGTTGAAGCAGATGTCGGCATAGTCAATCGCTTGGACAGAAGAATCGTCGAGAACCTTGTTGTCGGTTGCTTTACCAATGAAGGTGTTGTCGATGCCATAAACGGCGTCGACGATCGGGTCGTCTTTGGTGAGCACGAGCTTGTTGGTGAGCGCGCCGGCGTCGCCTGCCTTAACGATGGTTAGCTTCAGCCCGCTCGACTTCTCGAAATCGGCAATGAGTGCCTTAGTGATCACGACAGAGTCGTGGGTGGCAAGAACTACTTCGTTGTTTGATTTGGCGCTGCAGCCCGTAAGCAGTAATCCAGCGGTTGCAATGTATGCGATTTTTGGAATACGAAACATTCCAAACTCCTTCCTACGCCGGTATTACCCGGATCAGGTTTAACGGTCGGTGACTTGCGTCACCCTCTCAGCCCGAAAGCTCCCGTGTGTTTATTAACTTGTTGGAACTAGGTTAGTGCCCGGCTGCAGCTGCAGCTGCTTCTTCTGCTGCCGACTTGGTGCGAAGAACTGCAGCTTTGATGAAGAACGAAATAATGAATGCAACTGCTACCACTGCTGCGGCACATACGAAAACCGTTACAGCCGACTGAGCGAAGCCCATTAGGAACGGGCGTGCAAGTCGAGGGTCAAGGTGAGTCAAGAACGAAGAGTCCGAGTTGAGCTTTTCACCTAACGCAGCTGGGTTCTTCTGCGCCTCGACCAAGAACTTAACGTTTGGGTTGTTCGCCGTGTACTTTCCGGTCATTAGCCCGCCCAGGTACTGCTTGCCAGCTGCTAGCACGCCGCGCTTGACGTCAGTGTTGTCGTTAGCGGCCTTGATGTTGTCAGGCAGGTTGTTGAACAGAATCGAAACGAAGACAGCTACACCGAGAGTTCCACCCATTTGACGGAAGAACATGCTCGACGAGGTCGCAACACCGATGTCGCTCGCTGGAACCGAGTTCTGGGCCGAAAGGGTGAGTGTCTGCATTAGCTGACCAAGACCCATACCGATGATGACCATCGAGATCGACATGATCCAAATCGGGGTGTTGTATTGGTAGGCAAAGAGGCTCACGTAGCCGAGCATCAGCATTCCGGTACCGATCGACATGAATGGCTTGTACTTACCGGTGCGGCTGGTTACCTGACCGCTGACCATGGTTGCAGTCATCATTCCGAGAACCATAGGTAGCATTAGCAGACCCGACTGGGTCGGGGTCACTCCGTTAACAATCTGTAGCAGTAGCGGAAGCGTCATCATTCCACCGAACATTCCGATACCTACGATGACACCGAGGATGGTGGTCAGGGTGAAGGTGCGGTTGTTGAATAGACGTAGCGGAAGAATCGCTTCTACACCGGCTGCGCGCTCTGCAAGCACGAAGGCCAAGATACCGACGGCGCTAATTACGTACATGGCGATCGAACCGCCGCTAGCCCAGCCCCAGGTGCGGCCGTTCTCGGCAACTAGGAGCATAGGAACAACGCCGATAACAATCGTCACTGCGCCTAGCCAGTCAATACGGTGCTTCACAGGGGTGTGAGGCACGTGCAGGAACTTCCAGACGAGGAACAGTGCAACGGCACCTAGTGGAACGTTGATTAGGAAGATGTACTTCCAACCAGCGATGCCGAGAATCTGGCCGGCACCGGCGAACATGCCACCTACAACCGGGCCAAGAACGCTCGAGGTTGCGAAGACGGCGAGGATGTAGCCCTGGTAGCGGGCGCGCTCGCGAGGCGAGGCGATGTCAGAAAGAATTGTGATTGCCAGTGCAAACAGACCACCAGCACCGAGACCCTGAACCGCACGGAATGCCGCTAGCTGGTACATCGTGCCTGCGAACGCCGAAAGCAGCGAACCGAACACGAAGATGCTGATCGCGATGATGAATAGGCGGCGACGTCCGAAGATGTCACCGAGTTTTCCGTAGATCGGGGTCGAGATGGTCGAGGTGATTAGGTAGGCGGTGGTTACCCAGGCCTGGAGCTCAAGACCCTTAAGGTCGTCTGCGATGGTTCGCATTGCTGTACCAACGACGCTCTGGTCGAGGGCCGAGAGGAACATGCCAGCCATTAGGCCGACTAGAACGAGCAAGATCTCTTTGTGAGACATCTGGCCAGCAACTGGTTTTTTCGCACTTGAAGACAAGGGCAACTCTTTTCTTTTCGAAAGTTAGGCTAGAAGCCATGTTGAAGAAAACGTTCGGGACAATGGCCACTGCATTAGCACTGGCTTCAATTCTAAGCGCCAGCACCCAAGCAACCGCCGTTGACGGGTTCGATACAACCCAACACTCTTTAACCGCGGCGAATTCCCCATGGGTTGTGGTTAACAAAAAGCATCCACTCAACCCAATCCAATACGTTCCAGCCAACCTGGTTACCCCGAAACAGTTCAACGGCGGAGGGTTGCGCCTAGCTAAGCCGGCGGCGGACGCATTCTTGAAACTCGCGCTAGCCGGCAAGGCGGCGGGGGTAGGCTCAATTTCGATCGCGAGCGGCTACCGTTCATACACCCGCCAGGTTGCAGTTCACGCCGAAGACGTTCGCAAATTCGGTCTCATCGCAGGCGAAAAGCTGGCCGCGCGTCCCGGTTTTAGTGAACACCAAACCGGCTTGGCTATTGATGTTTGGGCGCCAACTCAGGGGTGCCGAATCAGGGTTTGCTTTTCGACGACCAAGGCTGGCAAGTGGCTAAAGGCCAACGCCTGGAAGTACGGTTTCATCATTCGCTACCCAGATGGCTCATACCCAATCACCGGCTACCAGTTCGAACCTTGGCATATTCGCTTCGTTGGCTCTGAGCTCACCACAAAGATGCACTCGACAGGCGAGACAATTCTGGAGCGGTTCTGGGAATACCCGGCTTCGCCGAAGTACTAACCCAAGACCCCGTCAACCAGGGCCTTAGCCTCGGCTTGCACCAGCTTTAGATGCTCTGCTCCGTTGAACGATTCGCCATAAATCTTGTAGACGTCTTCGGTGCCCGAAGGCCTTGCGGCAAACCAAGCGCTCGCCGTTTGAACCTTTAGCCCGCCGAGTGGCGCGCCATTGCCTGGTGCATGGGTTAGCACCGCGGTGATTGGCTCGCCTGCGAGGGTGGCCGCAGTAACGTCGGTGGTGTTGAGTTTGCCGAGTTTGGATTTTTGGGCCGGTGTCGCAGCGGCGTCGATTCGCTCGTAAACGCTCTCACCAAACGTTTCGGTTAGCTCGGCGTAGTGCTGCGAAGGCGTCTTGCCGGTGACCGCGGTGATTTCGCTTGCCAGTAGCGCGAGGATCAGGCCGTCCTTGTCGGTTGACCACGCTGTGCCGTCTTTGCGCAAGAACGAAGCGCCAGCAGACTCTTCGCCGCCAAAACCGATGCCGCCGTCGATAAGCCCTGGCACAAACCACTTGAATCCGACCGGCACCTCGATCAGCTGGCGACCGAGAGACTCCACGACTCGATTGATGATGGACGAAGACACCATGGTTTTGCCGATTGCGGCTGTGGCCGACCAGCCCGGGCGGTTGCGGTAGAGGTAGTCGATCGAGACTGCCAAGAAGTGGTTTGGGTTCATCAGCCCGAAGTCGCGGGTCACGATTCCGTGGCGGTCGGCGTCGGCATCGTTGCCAGTAGAGATGTCAAAGCGGTCTCGGCCGGCAATGAGCGAGGCCATGGCATAAGGGCTCGAGCAGTCCATGCGAATCTTCGAATCCCAGTCGAGGCTCATGAACCCGAACTGAAAGTCAACGTCTGGGTTTACAACCGTGAGGTTCAAGTTGAAGGCGTCACCGATTTCGCCCCAATAGTCAACCGAAGCGCCGCCCATGGGGTCTGCGCCGATTGAAACGTTTGAGCCGGCGATTGCCTCCAGGTTGAGCACGGCTCCCAGTTGCGAGACGTAGTTTCCTTTGAAATCGAAGCGGGCGGCCTTGGGTGTTGATTTCTTAACTTCTCGAAGCCCTCCTGCGATTATTTCGTTGGCGCGAGCAGCAACCCAGTTGGTTGCATCTGAGTCGGCAGGGCCACCGTGAGGGGGGTTGTATTTGAAGCCGCCGTCGGTCGGTGGGTTGTGGCTTGGGGTGATAACGAGGCCGTCCGCGCGCGAAAAGTCATTTTCGGCTTTGCCTTTGTTGTGGTTGATGATGGCCACCGAAACCGCTGGGGTTGGTGTGTAGCGCTCGCCGAGATCAATCAGGGCCGTGACGCCGTTGCCTGCAAGCACTTCAAGTGCGGTTTGCTCGGCCGGGCCACTAAGAGCATGAGTGTCTTTGCCAACATAGATCGGCCCTTGGATGTTTTCGTTGCGACGGTACTCGACTATCGCCTGCGCGATCGCCGCGATGTGGTCGTGGTTGAAGGAGGTGTTGAACGAGTTGCCGCGGTGGCCGGAGGTGCCAAACGCTACCCTCTGCTCGGCGATCGTGACGTCTGGGTGGTTCTCGTAATAGGCCTCGATGAGTGCGCCAACATCTACAAGGTCACTCTGTTGGGCCTTCTGACCCGCGCGTTCGTTCATAAGCCCATTTTGGTGTCTTTTGCCGTCAGTTACAGGTCAGTTATCAACAAGTTACATCTTGAGGGTAGTGGTATCAGATTGATACCATTACGGTATGGCCATGACTATTCGACTAACCGAAGAACTCGACGCAAAGCTCGAGCGACTTGCCAACGAACTTGGTGTTTCAAAGCAGCAAGCAGTTATTCACGCGATCGAGCTCAGCGATGCCAAGTCGATTCGAGAACACCAGTTAGCCGAAGCGATGGCATTCGTGCTTTCACACGACAAAGAACTTATGGAGAAACTGGCTGATTCGTGACTCAGTACCTGCGCCTCGAAGATGCGCTAATGCAGGTGAAGGCAATGGGTTTTCACGTTCAAGATGCTGGGCTGCTTGAGGCAGCCCTTGCGAGACCAAAAACCTCTATTTCTGGCGAGGACGCCTACCCAACGCTCGCGCTGAAGGCGGCGGCGTTACTGGAATCAGTCATCAAGAACCACGCACTCATAGACGGCAACAAGCGAACTGGTTGGTTGTTGATGGTTTCATTTCTCTTCATCAACGGATACCAGCACTACATGAGTTACAAAACGTCATACGAACTGACCATGGGAGTTGCCGACGGGGGCCACCAGCTTTCGCAGGCTGCCGAGATCATCAATAAACATCTAGTTGCTAGGGCTATCGCGTAACCTTGAAGGGTGATTGACCTAAACCTTCTACGCGAAAACCCGGCAGCGATCAAAGCGTCTCAGCGCGCTCGCGGAGCCAGTGAGTCGCTGGTTGATGACGCAGCTGCCGCAGATGTCGCATGGCGTGCAAAGCTGATTGAGTTCGAAAACCTTCGAGCTGAGCAAAACGCCCTCAGCAAAGAGGTTTCAACCGCGCCGAAAGAAGAGAAGGGCGCTCTAGTCGCCAAGGCACAGGAGCTAGGCAGCCGAGTAAAGGCCGCCGAGGCGGCCGCAAACGAGTCTTCAGACGAGCTAAACAAGCTGGTTTGGAAGATCGAAAACGTCGTCATCGAAGGCGTACCGGCGGGTGGCGAAGACGATTTTGTTGTAATTCGCGAAGTTGGCACTAAGGCAACCTTCGACTTTGAGCCACGCGACCACGTTGCGCTCGGAGAGTTGCTTGACATCATCGACATTGAGCGCGGAACCAAGATCTCTGGCAGCCGCTTCTACTTCTTGAAGGGCATGGGCGCACGCCTAGAGCTCGCACTAATGAACCTCGCCCTAGACCTAGCCACCAAGGCAGACTTCACCGCCCTGATCACTCCAACCCTGGTTCGGCCAGAGGTTATGGCCGGCACCGGTTTCTTGGGTGAGCATGCAGACGAGATCTATTACTTGCCTGCCGACGATCTTTACCTAACCGGCACGAGCGAAGTTGCGCTCGCCGGTTACCACCGCGACGAAATCATTGACCTTTCGAACGGCCCTATTCGTTACGCCGGTTGGAGCACCTGCTACCGCCGCGAAGCAGGCAGCCACGGCAAAGACACCCGAGGAATCCTTCGCGTTCACCAGTTCAACAAGCTCGAAATGTTTAGCTACATCGAGCCTGAGCAGGCTGAGCAAGAGCACCTAAAGCTGCTCGCTCTCGAAGAGCAGATGCTTCAGGCCTGTGGCCTGGCTTACCGCGTAATCGACACCGCGGCAGGCGACCTAGGTTCTAGCGCCGCCCGCAAATACGACTCAGAAGCATGGGTTCCTAGCCAGAACACCTACCGTGAACTCACATCTTCTTCGAACTGCACCACTTTTCAGGCCCGCCGCCTAAACGTCCGCTATCGCAAAGAAGACGGCAAGAGCGCAACCGCCGCAACTCTCAACGGAACTTTGGCTACCACTCGATGGTTGGTCGCAATTCTCGAAACCCACCAGCAGGCCGACGGCTCGGTCAAGATTCCTGAGGCGCTTAGACCATACCTTGGCGGAGCCGAGTTCATTACGCCGAAGACTCGCGGTTAGTTGAAAGTGCTCGCTCCCGAAGAACGTTGGCTGATCGCCATCGACATCGACGGAACTCTTGTGCACGACGACGGTTACCTTTCGCCGGCAGTCGTTGAACAGGTAAAACGAGTTCGCGACCTCGGTCATCACATTGTTGTTGCCACGGGCCGTTCGGCAGCAAACGCGATTCCGGTTATTCAGCAACTTGGTTTCGAACACGGACCCGCGGTTGCATCCAACGGCGCTGTGCGCATGAAGGTCGACCCTTCCCACCCGCGCGGCTACCTTCAAGAAGAAGTAATCACCTTCGACCCAACCGAGGTTCTCGGCAAGTTGATTGAAGCGCTACCAGATGCACACTTCGCTGTCGAAGACGCCGACGGCAGCTACCGTTTTCACAAGCATTTTCCGAAATACGCGCTCGGCGACGAAAACATCGAAACCCCGCTCGAGCATCTGATGGGAAGCCCGGTCAGCCGAGTTGTTGTGCTTAGCCCGGGCCACGACGTCGTGGACTTCCTCGACAAGGTCGAATCGATCGGCTTGCAATCGGTTAGTTACGCGATCGGCTACACAGCTTGGCTCGACATCGCTCCTAAAGGAATCACAAAAGCCAGTGCTTTAGAGAAGATTCGCCAAAACCTCGGGGTGCACGAAAGCAAACTGATCGCAATCGGCGATGGTCGAAACGATATCGACATGTTGCAGTGGGCCCAAGCCGGTGGAGGATTCGGTTTCGCCATGGGCCAAGGCCCCGACGAGGTTAAAGCCGCTGCCACAGCGGTAACTTCTTCTGTAGATGACGATGGCGTTGCCAGGGTTCTCTCAGGTTTTGAAGGCATTCTGTTTACCGAGTCACTTGGGTAAACTAGAGATTCCCCCAACACCCAACGAAAGAAAATTATGAGCAAGCACGACAACCGAGGGATTTTTAAGTCCCGTCGTGCTTTCGCGCGCCATGGTGAAATTGCTCCTCAAAAGGTTTCGTCGGCAATTTGGGGTCTTTTCTTCAAAGGTTTAGCTGTAGTTCTCGGCGGCATTATTGCCTTCGCCGGCATCACGGTTTTGAACCTAACAACTACTTTGAACAACAACACCGTTCAGCTTGTCGACGCCAACGGCAAGAAAATTAAGCCCGCCGACCTAAAAGGCGCAATCAACGTTCTACTTGTCGGCTCAGACTCGCGCGCCGGGCAAGCAAGCGTGTTTGGTCACGACAAGTCGGTTCTTGCCGACGTAATCATTCTTTTGCACATTTCTGCCGACCGCAAAAACGCTGTCGCCATGAGTTTTCCGCGCGACCTTATGGTGCCTTGGCCAGCCTGCCCAAGCACCAGCGGCGGTGGCGGTTACCTGCCACAGAGCCTCGGCCAGATCAACGCAACAATCTCTAACGGGGGCCCTGGTTGCACCCTCCTCACAATCGAAAAGTTGACCGGCGTTACGATTCCTTACCTAGCGATGATCAACTTCAGCGGTGTTATCGAAATGTCTAACGCAATCGGCGGGGTTGAGGTTTGTGTCGCGAAAGACATTCACGACACCTATACATTCCTAAACCTCAAAAAAGGCAAGCACGTGCTGCAGGGCATGCAGGCCCTGCAGTTTTTGCGCACCAGACACGGTGTTGGTGACGGTTCAGACCTAAGCCGAATCTCAAACCAGCAGGTATTTCTCACCTCACTCGTGCGCAAGGTTCGAAGCGAAGGCGTGCTGACTAACCCGATCAAGCTTTATTCGCTTGCCAATGCAGCCGTGCGCAACATGACTCTTTCGAACTCGCTCGCCGACCTTGGCACGATGGTTGCAATCGGTGGCGCACTCAAGAATATCCCTCTCGAAAAGATCACCTTCTTGCAGGTGCCATCACGTGGAGGCTTGCCTGCGCCTTATTCGGGCCGAGTCATGCCGGTTTATGAGAAGGCAGACATGCTCTTTCAAAAGCTTCGCGACGACAAACCGATCCTTATTGCCAAAGCCCAGCCGGGCACCGGTGCTGTTGTTGCAAACCCAACACCAACTTCTGGCTCAACACCCACACCTAGCCCAACTTCGAGCGAGTCTTACCTAGACGACACATACCGAGGAACAAACGGTTCACAGACCACCTGCTCGGGTTAGTCTTTAGCCATGACCGAACACGTTTCGGCTCTGGATCTGTTCACGATCGGCATCGGCCCTTCGAGCTCACACACCGTGGGCCCAATGCGTGCCGCAGCCCAGTTCAATGATGAACTGCGAGCCACAGGCAAGACCTCGCAACCCATTCGCGTAACCCTTTTCGGCTCGCTCGGTGCTACCGGCATCGGCCACGGCACAAAGAACGCGATTCTCGCCGGGCTCGAAGGCAACCATCCCGAAACCTGCGACCCTCAACATGTGCGCGAACTAACCGAAAACCCGAACGTCGAGTTCGTTTTTGAACCGCGGACGCATTTGCCAAGACATTCGAATGCCATGAAGTTCGAATCGGCCGGCGTCGAGAGAATGTTTTACTCGGTTGGCGGCGGCTTTGTCGAGACAGACGATCTCCAACCTAAGCCTTCGCACGAAGTGCCTTACCCATACCAAACCGCAGTCGAACTGCTCGAAATTTGTGAACGCGAAAAGTTGACCATTGCCCAGGTTGGCATGGCCAACGAGCAGACTCAACGCCCCGACCGCGATGTCGTTCAAGAACTGAAGCGCATTTGGCACGCCATGAAAACCTGCATCGAAGCCGGCCTCGAAACCGAGGGTGTGCTACCCGGCTACCTAAAGGTTGAACGCCGTGCGGCCAGTATTCACCGCCGACTAGAGACTCGCGAAGGTGACCAGTCGATGGAGGCCCTTCAGGCCTACGCGATTGCCGTGAACGAAGAGAACGCTGCCGGCAACAGAGTGGTGACCGCGCCGACTAACGGCGCTGCGGGCATAATCCCCGCCGTTGCCTACTACGCCCTAAAGCACCGCAACATCAGCGAAGAGAAGCTAGCAATCGAATACCTGATCACCGCTGCAACAATTGGCGGGCTCTACAAGCGCAACGCGAGCATCTCTGGTGCCGAGGCCGGTTGCCAGGGCGAGGTTGGTTCGGCGTGCTCGATGGCGGCCGCAGCACTCGCGCAGGTTCTCGGTGCAACACCGCGCCAGGTTGAGAATGCCGCCGAGATTGCCATGGAACACAACCTCGGCCTCACCTGCGACCCGGTCGGTGGCTTCGTGCAGCTCCCCTGCATCGAACGCAACGCAATCGCCGCCTGCACCGCAGTTGCCGCAGTTCGGCTAGCCCTCAACGGCACCGGCCAGCACAAGATCTCGCTAGACACCGTCATCGAAACCATGCGTCAAACCGGTGCCGACATGTCGACAAAATATAAGGAGACCTCAATGGGTGGTCTCGCCGTGAACGTCGTGGAGTGCTAAATGACAACAATCGTCCTCTGGGTTTCTAACCTCGAAAAGTCGGTGTCCTTTTATAAGGAGCTCTTCGAAGACCAGCACCCATACCTTTCAGAAAAGTTCGCGAGCGTGAGCAACTCAAACAACGAGGTGCTGCTTCACCTGCTCCCAGAGCAATACCGCTCCGAGCCAACCCTTGGCGAAGACAACCCAATCAAACCCGTTTTCACGGTCAACAGCATCGAGCAAGCAAAGCTCGCAGCCGGCCAAAACGGCGGACGCATCCAGCGCGAAACCAATGAACACGAACCGTGGCGCTACGCAGATGGCAACGACCCCGACGGCCACGTCATTCAGGTGCGCGAAAGAATTTGACTTTAGCCAGCCCAAGTTTTTCGGCTAAACTATTCGAGTTCCATGGAGACGTCGCATAGCCCGGTCGAGTGCGCCTCACTGCTAATGAGGTAACCCTGAAAGGGGTTCGGAGGTTCAAATCCTCTCGTCTCCGCTCCACACAAAAACCCCCGAATTTTCGGGGGTTTTTGCATAATCAAAAGAGGAACCAATGACCCAATTAGAAGCCGCTGGCTACAAACACCGCTGGTTAGTTCTAACAGTTGTTTTGATTGCCGAGATGATGGACCTTCTCGACTCAACCATCGTCAACGTTGGTGGCCCAGCTTTGGCTGAGAAGTTGCACGCCACCCCAACCGACCTGCAGTGGGTTATCGGCGGCTATGCCTTGGCGCTCGGTTCTGGCCTAATTCTCGGTGGCCGCCTTGGTGACCGCTTTGGTCGCCGAAACATGTTCTTGTTTGGGCTCATCGGCTTCACCCTCGCATCTTTGGCTTGCGCCTTCGCTCCGACCGTCCTAGCACTTATCGTGCTTCGTTTCGTTCAAGGATTCTTGGGTGCGATGCTTTTGCCTCAAGGCTTTGGTCTTATTCGCGAGGCTTTCCCGCCCGCCGAATTCGGCAAAGCTTTTGCCGCCTACGGCCCAGCCTTTGGTTTGGGTGGAATCCTCGGCCCAATCATTGGCGGCTTCTTGATTCAGGCAAACATTCTTGACCTGGGCTGGCGAGCAGTCTTCTTGGTGAATGTGCCAATCGGTATCGTTGCCACGCTGATCTCTTACCGCTACCTCCAAAAGTCCAGCGCCGACAAAACCATCAAGATCGACATCTTTGGTGCGCTTTTGGTGATGCTCTCATCTGGACTCCTGGTTTACCCACTTATTAAGGGCCAAGAGGCCGGCTGGCCGCTATGGACTTACCTGATGCTCGTCGGTTCAGTCTTGGGCTTCCTTCTTTTTGCCCGCCTCGAATTCAACGCTCGCAAACACGGCAAGACCTCGCTAATCGACCCAACCATTTTTCAGAAGCGTGCCTACACCTTTGGTCTCGCAGGCCTTGGGCTCTACTTTGCTGGCTTCACCGGCATCTACTTGATCCTCACCCTGTTTCTGCAGTTTGGCGAAAAATTCACCTCGGCCGAAGCGGGCCTCGGGAACATTCCAATCGCTCTAGGCTCGGCCATCGGCGGAACCATCAGCGGCGCATTCTTGGCTGAAAAGATTGGTGGCCGATTCACTCTTCAAATCGGTGCAGTCGTGCAAGTTATCGGTATCGCCCTACTTTGGTTCGCTTTGCCTAGCCTTGCAAACTTCAGCATCTGGCAGCTCGTGCCGGCCTTAATTGTTTCTGGCATTGGCACCGGCCTAATTGCCGCCCCGATCTTCGACACCATTCTTTCGACAGTCGAGCCTCAACAGAGCGGCTCTGCCAGCGGTGTGCTTTCGGCCGTTCAATCGGTCTTCTCATCGGTTGGTGTGGCGATCTTCGGAACCGTCTTCTTCAACTTCGCCCTCAAAGGCCAAGCCGACCAGGGTTTCAGAAACGGACTCTTGGTGCAGTTAGGTCTGGTAGCGGTCTTCGCGGTAGTCGCGAGCGTGCTGCCTAAGCGCGCCGAAAGGTAGATTCGCCGGGTCGATTCCTGTATATTCGGCTAGTCGAACAAACGGAGAAACAATTGACTCGCAAAATCGCTTCGCTACTTGCCCTGATCGCACTGACTCTAGTTGGTCTAGTGTCGCTACCTAATTCTGCAAGCGCAGCAGTGAGTAGCAACGATGCAACTCTCAGCAACCTCTACATGAGGGCTGTCACTGGCAACGGGTGGTACCGTGACAATGGAGTCCAGCTAAGCCCTGGTTTCAACAACGAAACCACCTACTTTGAGGCATACAGCCAGTTCGAAGGTGTCGACTTCTTCGCGAGTACCACCGACCCAGCCGCGACTATGAAGATCACTGGTGGCGACGCAACAAATGTCGCCATGACTGACCTCACGGCAAGCACGGTCACTTTTCCGACAAAAGCAAACAACCTAGTTTCATTGGTGGTTACCGCCGCAGATGGCGCAACCACAAAGACTTACACGATCAACATGTCGGTTGGAAGCATGGCTCAGCCTGAGCTGGTTAGCTTTGCGCCAAACAAATTTTCGACTGCTGGCGGCGACACCGGCGTGGCCTATGTCAAGCACGCCTTTATCGGCGGCAATTGCGGCACTCAAATGCGTTATTACTACACCTACAAGGACTCAAACGGCAACACCCAAACCGACAGTCAAGGCATGATCCAGGGCTACTCTCTGCCAGACAAAAACGGTGTAGTCAAGTTCTTCGTGAACCAGTGGGGCCCTTACTACGCGTTTAGAAACGATAAGATCGTTGCCGACATCCAGGTCAGCACAGGCTGCAACATCAGCGACCCGTTAACTGACCAGTGGCGCACAGCAAGCGCCGAGAGCCTTACGAAGAATGCCATGACCTTCTTCAACCCCACCGTAACCTCGGTTGATATCCCAGCCGTGGTTTCTCAGCACACTGCTTTCACGGTTACCGGTCCGGGTATGAACTCGGACAGCTATGTTTACGCTTACTTGCTAAACCCTGCTACGGGCGACAAGCTTTGGATCAACAAGAATGCAATCGACCAGAAATCGTTCCTCGGATATGTGTCGGGCTATGACGGCGGTGACGAGTGGCGTTCGCCAAAAAACGTCAAGTTCGTTATTGAGCAAGAAGATGACTCCGAAAATTCTGACCCAGTGGTTCTTTACACCAAAGACGTCAAATTCACCCCAGAGGTTCCTACGCAGGTTGCATTTTCGCCAGCGAAGGGCCCTCTAGCCGGTGGCAACACCGTCAAGGTAACCGGCCACCACCTAAGCATCTGGGACAGAGAATCTAACCCGATCATCAAGATTGGCGGCCAGGATGTCACCGACTTGACCAACCTGACCTCAGGCTGGGATGCTGCTTGGTGGGCTCAGTGGGGTTCGTCTGGTGGTAAGCAATTTGACCAGTTAGAGAAGTGGTCGTTCACTGTTCCTGCAGGTATCTCGGCCGGTAACGCCGACATCACGATTGACATCGGCTACGGCCCAACGCCGATCAGCACCAAGTACGTTTACGGTGACAAGCCAACCGTTACTTCGATCACCCCGAGCACGGTGTCTAACGCCGGTGGCTCGATGGTCACTCTAGTTGGCACCAACTTCGGCACTGCAGGCACCCCAACAGTCACCATCGATGGCCAGAAGTCACCATATGTTCTTCGCCTCAGCTCAACCAAGGTTCTTGCTATGGTTCCGGCCAGCGTTAATACCGGTGCTGTCGAAGTCAACATCATTTCTTCATCAGGTGGTGGCGCTCTTGATACCCCGACATCGCTAACGCTCGCCGCATCTTCGGCCAATCCGACCATCACGAAAGTGACCCCGGCAACTGCGGGTGTCGCTGGTGGCGACGTAGTGACGATCACCGGGACCGGATTCAGCGCTACGGCAACCGGCGTGACCTTCGGTGGCGTACCTGCCAAGGCAACAGCTGCAACGGCAACCGAACTAACCGTTGAGGTGCCTACCGCAGACGCTGCTGGCGCAGTAGATATTGCCGTTGGCACACCTACCGGCTTGGTCACAAAGGCCAACGCTTTCACCTACACCGCTACTCCGGGTGTTACATCGGTTTCGCCTAGCTCAATCAAGTCAACCGACACCGGAGCAGCCACCAAGGTTGTCATCGACGGCATTGGGTTCGGATCAAAGGGAACAATTGCCGTCGGCTCGGCCAAGGCAGTTGCCTACACCGCGACAGCTGGCGGAACCCGCATCAGCGGAGTTCAGATTCCTACCTCAGCCGTCGGTTCGGTTTCGGTAACAATCACACCAAATGGTGCGAAGGTTCCGTTTACAACCTCCGTCAACATCACCGGCCCGGTTATCAGCTACATTGGCCCAGACCCTTACGATTCAAACTTCGGACCCAAAGATCCATTCAGCGGCAACGGTGGATGGGTTACAGCTACGGCCGTTACAACCGGTGGAACCTCCCTTCGAGTGCAAGGCACCGGTTTTGGTTCGGCAGGTAAGGTCAAGGTGGGCACCGTTTTGGTCACCCCAACTAGCTACACCGACACCGCAATCGTCTTTAGTTCACCGGTCTTGCCTGTAGGCACTTACGACCTGACTGTTGTTCCTTCAACTGGCACAGTAACAGCGAAGAAGGCCGCAACCCTTGTTGTCGGCACTGCAATCAAATCTGCTGCGATCACCAAGATCGAATCGTCAGAAGACAACGGCCGCGATGCTCCGCGAAACACGTTTGACCCAAACAATGACGCGAGCGACTTATTCACCGTTACCGGCGTTGGCTTTGCATCAACCGACAGCGGCGCCAGCACCAAGGTGCTCGTGCAGAGTGAGACTGGCGACGCCCCTGTAACCGTTACTCCGGTTTCGGTTACCGACACCGTGGTCACCTTCCACGCTCCTCGCCGGATGCCAGCCATGCGCTGGACTTCGGTGAAAATCCAGACCAAGACCACCTACGCATTGCAGGCTATGGCCATCTACTACTACGGTGTTGCTCAGCAGGCGAACGTAATGAGCCCAACCTGGGGTCTATGCACAAAGAGCGCAATCGGCACCTACAACCCAGCGATCATTACGGCCACTGGGGGTCAAGTATTCGGCACCAGCGGTGTTGTTAGGCTTGGCGGAGTCGCCCTGCCAGCCGGTGCGGTTACCTGGTCAGACAGCCAAGTCACCGTGAATCTAAGCAACCAAACCACCGAACTGGCAAACCCTTGGGGCGAAAAGGCCATCTCTTTCACCCCTGATGACACCACGCTGCCTGCCCAGAACTGGGTTTTCAACTGCAGCGTTCAGACCAACATCACAACTAAGCTGAACAACTCGACTGGCGACCTAACCCTCGCGGCCGGAACGGCGTTCACACCAAGCGCGGTTATGAACAACCTGCTACCGGGCACAACCTTTAGCGAACCTGCAACCGGCTACCAGTACCAGTCGGCTGCAGACCGCGCATCGGGCAATGGTCCACACACGCGGGGAGTTCAGAACGGCCTGCCAACCGCCGCCGGTGACTGGTATGTCTGGGCGAATGTAGACACTGCCACTTTGGATGTCGTGAAGTACAGCTCGGTTACAAACGCCAATGACGTTCACTTGGTCCTAACAGGAGCGCCGGTTACCTTCACTACGAAGCTCACCTCTGGTGCGGGCAACACGATTGTCTACAAGGGTCAACTAGGCGACGGAACAAATGGTTCGAGCAACGACATCACCTACACCAAGACCGCCACCAACGACGCGGTGACCGAAGTCAACTGGCAGTACCGCAATCACCAGTGCTCCTTGAACAACCCAGACAGCGGTTGGTCGGGCGGCCTGCCTAGCAGTGTGGCAGTCTCACCTTCTTGGTGCGGCGGTGACGACACCACGGTTACCAGCTGGGACATCAGAGTTGCTAGCTTCAAGATGGTCTCTGGTGGAGTCGACAAGTCGATCTACTACCTACCTACCTATGCAACCTTCAACCTGACCATCACCAAGCGCTCACTAACTATCAGCGCAGTGAAGGCTGAGAAGGTATACGACGGCAACTCATCGGTAACCCTCGGTGAAATCACCGTTAGTGGCGAGGTTCCTGGCGACAGCCCAACGCTTGACTCAGCGTTCGCTTCTGGCGCTAGCTTTGCAAACGCTGAGGTTGGCGCATCGAAGCCAGTCATTCTCAATGGCCCATTCAAGTTGAGCAACGGTTGGGCTGCGAACTACAACCTAGCCAACTCAAACCTTGTCGTTACCGGAAGAATCAAGAAGGCCGATGCGGTCCTCAAGTTGTCTTCGACGCCGGGTTCGATGATCATCGGAACCACAAGTTCGGCTGCCCTGACGGTTTCGGCCACCGATGCCCGTGGTTTTGCGCAGATCGCCGAGGCTAACGCACCTGCCCCGACTCTTGTAAACAAGTCGACTGGCGTCTGTAGCCTCAGTGGCACAGCGGTCACTGCCATCGCCGCTGGCGACTGCGTGATTCAGGCAACACAGCCTGCATCAGCCTCATACAACGCAGCTGCTTCGTACCACGATGACACCACTACCGTTGAAGAAATCACCATCAAGGTCTACCCGGCACCAAAGGTTCTTTCGGTAGTCGCTGACGACCTTCAGGTAACGGTTGGTGACTACATTTCGCCGACCTACACCATGACTGGCCTCCTCGATGGAGACAACTACAACGACGTCACATTCACCTACTACCAGGGATCAACCTTGTTGAACGCGGCCCCAACCGCAATTGGTACTTACAGGATTGTGCCTGCTGGCGGTTCGTTGGCTGCGGTCGAAAGCGCCGCCTACAACCAGACGGTGAAATACGTACCAGGCAAGCTGATCATCACCGCTGCGCCACCGGTAATCACTGCCTCGAGCCCTGCTCACGGCCCAGAAGCCGGCGGCAACACGCTCGTTATCACGGGTACCGGTTTTGGTGCTGTTACAAGCATCACAATTGGCGATCTGACTCTGCGCAAGCCGAAGTTTGTCGTCAACGGTACCGGCACCTCAATCTCATTGAAGATGCCTAAGGGAACCGGCGGCGTGAGCGTGGTTCTAAACGCTGGTAACTCGCAGGTCAGCACCGAGTACATCTATGATGCCCCACCGGTTATCACCGCCCCGCTCAGCATCAACCTAATTCTCGACCTTCAATCGGGCATCAAGTTGGCTGGCCAGAAGGTGACCATAACCGGCGGCGGCCTCAAGGCTAACTCGGACTACACCCTTGTGATGCACTCGACTCCAGTAGTGATCTACAAGTCGGTTGCCGATGCAAGCGGTAACTTCAGCCAGGTTCTAACCATCCCGGCTAAGGCATGTCTCGCAACCGGTAAGCACAACCTCGTTCTAACCGGAACGTCACCGCTCAACAAGGCAGTCACCGCAACCGGCTACTTCACCCTTGACGACGGCTGCGTGGTCGCCGGTCAGGCCGTGAAGTCTGCGGCTAAGTCGTGGACCCTGAGTGGATTCCTCTTCGGTTACACCCAGCCTCAGCTGAACGCAGGCGGAGTCGCCTCGCTAAAGGCTCTTGCTGCTGTAATCAAGGGCGCAAAGACCATCACGGTTTACGGCTACACAGAAACCGACACCAAGTCGGCTGCGATCAAGAAAGCCAACATTGTTTTGGCCCAGGGTCGCTGCGACAACGTGGTTGCGTTCCTGAAGTCGCTTGGTATCAAGGCAACGTTCAAGACTGTGGCAAAGGGTGGTGTTGACCCGGTCAGCCTCACCGACCAGTCAAAGAACCGTCGCGTTGTTATCGACGCAACTTACTAAAAGTCACCAAAAACTCTGGGGTGGTACCGTCTAGGTATCGCCCCAGAGTTTTGTCTAAAGGGAATCATGACTAAAAAAAGAAAAGATTCAGGCCCTGCCTTCACGATCCTGGTTGGAGCAGTTGCGGCAATCATCTTTGCGTTCGTTTTCGCATCGATTCCACACAACAGTGCACCAAAACCTGCTGCGACTCCGGTGTCATTCAAAGACGTTCAACTCGCCGGGTCACTTTATACTCTTGACCTCCAAGCAATTCAGCTTGCCGAGGTTGCGACCAAGAACTCAGGCAACCCGACTCTTAACCGGGTTGGTGGTTCTTGGAACAAATACTTCGTTGGCGACAAGGCACTGCTCGCCAAGTGGCTCGAGAAGAATCACGCCGAGGTCACCGACGACGGCCAAGGAATGTCACACAGCCTCAGCCTGCCGAAGCCATTGATCAGCCAGCTGATCGGATCGAATGACGCCCACATCGCCGAAACAATGCTCGGCCTGAGGTCGCTCTTCAATTCTGCAAACCCTGCCAATGGGGTCATCGACCCAACACTCAAAACGATCATCGCCTCAACTACCGCACTGTTTGAGGGCGACTACGCAAGCCTTAGCGTTGTCTCCTCAGGTCACTAAGACCCGCAAACCGTCGACGCAGCGACAGAGCAAGTCGGCGCTGTAATCCTCAATGCTCTAGTTCACGTGCCAAAAATAGACTTTGGTCGAACTGCCATGTTCGGCGATTGCATCATCAATCGGCCAATCGAAGGAGGCCGGACTGTGCGAGGTGAGCAAAATGACTCTTTTTCCATCAACCGTCTCGATGCCAGAAACAACTGCGGTGTGGTCTCTGTCGCCAGAGGCATCCCAGTCGAACTGCGCGATGTCACCTGGCACAACCTGGTCGCGCTGAGCCCAACTCAAAGCCGTTGCTCGCTCTGGGTGTGATCGCAGGTAATCCCTAAAACCGGTCGAAGAAATCCATGGGCGAGTGTAGTGAGTGCCCAAACTGTCGAGGGCGAAAGACCACTTGGCATCCATCTTCCAACCGCGGGCAAGAAGAGTTTGGCTGGTGAAGTTCACGCAGTCTGTGCCACCGAGGTCACCAAACTCAGGCTTGTTAGGGTTCTTGAAATGAGCCTTTGCATAGGCCAATTGGCGAATAACAGATTCTTCGGTAGCTCGAACGACCAAACCCTGGGGCTTCGGCTCATGAACGATGGCGCAACCTGAAAGCCCGATCGCAATGGCAACCGACAAACCCAATACCCCAAAAGACCGCATAGGTTCATTATCTAGGCAACCACCCCAAGGCGACCGATAAACTGAAAAACATGACTGCAGAAACTAACGAACCAACCAAGAAGAAGTCTTTTGAAGTTAACTTCGGCAACCGCAAGTCGCGCAGCGCAGGAGGAATTTACTTTCTAGGCTTCGTTGGTGCCGCAATTTACTATGTTTCGACGGCGACAGATTTCTGGCTTGGCGCCCTCGGTATTTTGAAAGCAATCGTTTGGCCAGCATTTTTGGTCTACTCGGCCCTAAGTAATTTGGGCGGCTAGCGCTAACCGCACGAATCCGCTAAACTTTACAAGTTGCCTTTCGAAAAGAAAGTCACCCAGCGTTTGTAGCTCAATGGATAGAGCATCTGACTACGGATCAGAAGGTTGGGGGTTCGAGTCCCTCCAAGCGCACGAAAACCCGGCCTATTCTCGAGAGGGCCGGATTTTCACATTTTCAACATCTACAACACCGAAGTCAGGCGCGTTAGCCTTAGAAAATGAAAACTGGGAAAGCCGTTTCACTTCTTCTTTCGGTCGCACTTATCGTGGCGCCGCTAAATTCGGCTTTTGCTAAAACGAACCCCAGCACTCTATTCACGCCAAAGCCTTTAGCCGTTGCTAATCCAATCACTTTCGCCAACATCCTAAAGCGAATCAAAGACGTACCAACCTACGCCTACAACAACGCGCAAAGTTCAGCCAAAGCGAATGCCAAGCTGCCGTTAGCACTGCATCCTGTCTTTGAAGTCAAAGGGTCCCATCTCTCAACATCAAACTACGACGGCAGCACAAAATGGATAAAGAAAGCGATGGCAATGTATGGGCACTTTGCGACGCCAACGAAGGTCTACCTTTTTGAGTACCCGGAGCAAGATGTTGCAGAAATCCAGGTCAAAGCGAACACACTTGTCGTAGGTGGCGAAGATGTTTCGAATCGCGCGGCGGCAATCTATGGAACCGGCAGTTTTGGGGCTGGCAGTAATTGCCAGGGCCGGACTCCAATGCGAGCGAATACAACTGAAACCACAGGAATATCAAACATCTTTAGCGGGATTTGTGTTGGCTCTGCCCCGTTAGACGCCAGAACCGGCGTTGCTCACGAGTTCGCACACGCGATCCAAAATATGCAATTTCATCACAAGGGGCCAACGTCTCGATGGCATCGCGCAGATCAATACATGTACCACACACTGCCGTGTTGGCCAGTTGAAGGTCAAGCCGTATTCACCGGCTTCGCCAATTTAGACAATCTAGCCGCCTACCAGTCGATAAGGGTCTCGGGCGAACTTCACCCTTACTTGTTGACGGGCGCCGGCGGCACCTCTGCCACCGCTAATTCTTATTGGACACCTCAAGATGTAATGAGCTACTTCGCACAGACAAACGTGCCAGGCTCATGCGAGGCCACTCCGACTTTTGCGCTTGGGTATTCGCTGGGGTTCTTAACCGTCGAGGCCTTGACAGCCATCGGTGGGCCTGAATCACATATGGCCGTTGTTCAACGAATTGCCGAGGGTGAGAGCCTGAGCAGAGCGTTCAAAGAAATTTATGGAATTACCTGGGATGCGGCTGCGCCAATTCTGTCGCAGGTAGTCGCAACTGAGATCATGGCTATCCTCGACCCTCCTACAGCCATCAAATACAAGGCGAAATCGACGACGGTCAACCAAACTTTCACCGGTGCTCAGGGATGTTCGACCTATGACCCAGCCTCCCCTCATGTTTCTTTTGCGCACTTGCAAGCATTGGTGAATAACAAGTGGCAGGACGTTCAATCGAGTTCGCTCAATTGGATTCCGAGCAGCGAGTGTTCATTCATCTCTGGAGGGGGCTACCTGGCTCAGATCCAAGCGAAAATCGATCCGGGAACAACCTATCGATGGGTTTACCTCGGGCCGGTAAATATTGGTTCGCGAGACGAATTCGGTAGAGGACTTTCTTCGTCTTCTGTGTCTTAGTTCGTCAACAAAGACGTTGAGCACCACGGTTGACGGGTCTTTTATCATTGGTTTATGTCAGTTGAAGAAGTCACCGCCTATATCGAAGCCCTGCCAGAGCCAAAGCATTCAACGCTGTTGGCGATGCGTGAAGCCGTGCTTGAGATTGAGCCGACTCTAGAGCAGGTTATTGCCTGGAAGTCGCCTCAGTTCAAGTTCAACGGCAAATTTGCAGTGGGTTTTTGCGCGTTCAAAAACCACCTGACCTTTTCGCCTCAAAGCTCTGCGGTTATGACGGCACACGCCAAAGACCTCGAAGGGTTCGTTACCTCGGGCAGCTCGTTTCAATTCGCTATCGACACACCGGTGCCGAAGGCGCTATTGAGCAAGCTCATCAAAGCGAGACTCGCAGAACTCAGCTAACCCTTTAGCCGGTGGCGGCGATTGCGTAGAGCGTAACCGTCGTTGCTGCTGGGATCGGGCCCAGGTGGTCGCCAATGCGGTAGCTGGTTCCGGTGTCGTCTGCGCTCGTGTTCCAGTGGTCGAAGTAGGCTGCGCTGCCTCCGTCTACTGTGCCCATATCTGCATAACCTTCGAGAGTGCTCAAATCGGCGAATGTGGACGCAACCAGGTCGCCTTCGTGGAAGAAACCGGTGACCGGGCCACCGTGCAGAACGGTTCCGTCATCGAGGTTGCTCATGCTGTATTGGTATTGACCGGCAACGGGGGCGTAGGTGAACTTCAAAATCACTTTTCGAATTGCGGCCTTTTTGCTGCTCGTGATTTTGACCGTCAAGCTACCTACCGTTGCGCCAGTTAGGTGCGCGGCATAGGCGCAAGCCTTTGTGGCTCGCTCTTTGGCGAGAGTTCGAAGTTTGGCTTGTGAGACGCCTTTGTAGTTGTAGCCGGTGTAGCCGATGCAACTCACGGTTGCGATGCCCGTGTTGGCAGTGGTGAAGTGGCTGATCGCGGCCTTTTGTTTAGCGGTGAGTGTCGACTTCATGGTGACGAAACCGCTGACCGAAAGCGATGCAGGTGAGCCGACAGCCTGTGCTGGAGTCGCTAAGCCTGCGAACATGGCGAAGAAAGCCACTAGAGCAACCAGGGCCTTGCTGAACTTGTGCATTTTGAGACTCCTAGAAGAGGCATCGAACATCGTAAAATAATCTTAGTCCTTTAGCTATCGGGAGGCTATTCATGCACATCGGCGCAAAGGCTCTATCGGCTATCTTTGCCGCAGTGGCTCTGACGTTTGGTTCACTTGCGGCGCCGCATGCAGCTCACGCAAGCAACCTAGACCCAAACGATTGCGTTGCCACACTCGATGACTCAACGAATAATCCGTCGCCAGAAGTCCTCGATGACTTGACGGGTCAACCGATCGGGGCAGACTACGGCCAGGTGGCTAACCTCGACGATTTTCAGGGTGGCCAGGCGGTAAACAACATCACGCTTCCTTTCCCCCTCGGTTCGTACGGGCAAAACATGCAAATCGAGCCAAACGGAATGGTCTTCATCGGCGATGGCTCATGGGGCGACTCTTCGGTTTTGGGTTCGCAATCGGTAGCAACCTTTTCGTTATTTCACGCCGACCTCGACTCAACAACTCAAGGTTCGATTTTCTATGGTTCATGCGTAGTCAATGAAAACGGCAACAGCTACGACGCGTATTCAGTCACTTGGCAAGGCGTGCCCTTCTTCGCAAACCCTGAAACCGTTTCTATGCAGATACTTTTCATCGATGACGGCGCCGGCGGGCTGTCGGTAGTCAGAAACTACGAGTCGATTCAGACTCAGTGGTCAGTTCTAAGTGGCCCGCAGGCATCTAACTACATCTATGGCCCAGATGTAACTTCGGCAAAGTTTTTCGCCGATTACCCTTGGTTCGATTTCAACCAAGCCGGGCTCCTTCTTTCAGACGGCCAGAGTTTCGCGCTAAATGCCAACCACGGTATTGGCGTTGCGCAGGCCGGGCGCTACCTCTGGTCGGATTTGTCGTCGCAACCAAGTTATTGCGACCCTTCGGCGAGCACGACTCTCGGTGTCACATACTCGGCCCCGGGAATCGAAGCGGTAAGCAAGAGTTTTCAGTCGGTGAGAACCGAAGACTTCGACTCGTTCACAACAAGTGGAACCGGCATGCCGAGCGGCTACCAAAGTTCGGTTGGTACCTGGCATGGCCAGAATGTGACCCACGTGGCAGGTAAATACTGGGGCGCAGGCGGCATCGGTTCGTCGGCAACCATGGTCGACGAGATCCTTGAAGCGCCAGCTTCGACCTGTTACAAGTACCTCGGCTTTTGGTGGGCGGCGGGTAACGCCGGTAACGATATTCAACTACTCGACGAAAACTCGAGCGTCTTGGCCACCTTTACTTCGCAGGATCTGTTTAACGCCTTGAAGCTCGACCCGAACGCTGGTGGCCCATGCCCAGACACCAACAACCCTTATTGCGGGCGCACCGGCTCGATAAACCCAGATGACCCTAGCGACGCAGACGTGACCGAGCCTTGGGCATACGTCAACCTTCGCCTTCCAGCAGGCTTTAGTGCCATTCGCTTTTACGGCACCGGATTCGAGATCGACAACGTTTCGTTGACCGACGTGCTCCCGGCGATCGACCCAAGCGAAAACGGCCTCGGTCAGCCTATTCAGGTGACTCCGGTTAACTACTTCGCCAACGATGGCAGCGGCAACCAAGACTCGATTTCGCAGGTGCTCAGTGGCGCACTGGCTCGAGTGCTACCAGTTGCTTGGCAGAGGCCGGGTTTCAAAAATATTGGTTGGTCGGTTGACCCAAACGCGTCTACCCCAGACACCAGCGTCGACCCAGCCAATGGGTCTGATTTCTATGCGGTTTGGGCGCCTTCATACCAGGTGACTTATTACGGCAACGGGCAAACCGATGGCGATGCCCCGACTGACTCCGCTACCTACGTCGACGGCGACCAGGTTACCGCCCAAGACAACGTCGGTTTCTTAGAGAGAACCGGTTACACGTTTGATGGGTGGAACACTCAGGCCGATGGCCAAGGTACCCAGGTGCCTGTTTCAAACACAGTTTCGGTTAGTGGGTCGAACGTTGACCTTTACGCGATGTGGCAGATCAATCACTACTCGGTGACCTACGCTGCCAACGATGGCACAGCCACCAGCAACGCTCAAACCCTTGATTACGGCGACGTCACCGCACCTGACTTTGCGAACCCGTTCACCTTCGCGGGTCACACTTTCGCCGGTTGGTGTCTTGCCAACTCCCACGATGTTTTGACCACCTACACGGTCACTCACAACGTCACCCTGTATGCAATCTGGTTGACGGACAGCTACACACTCACCTACGACAAAAACGATGGCTCTGGCACCACAACGGCGAGAACTGAGCTTTGGGGAACCACATCGGCATTGGGCTTTGCTTCGGGCTGGTCTAGAACTGGCTACACATTTGTCGGCTGGTCAACCAACCCAAGTGCCACTGCAGCTGACTCGGCCTATACGGTTGCTGGTGACGACACCCTTTATGCGATTTGGGGCACGGCGCCTTCGGCCACCTTTGGGGTCTTCGCCAACGCAACCAAGAGCGTGACTCTCGGCCACTTCGACCTAACGCCGCCAACCACCAACAGCACGGGCGCGATCACCTTCAGCGCCAACTGCCCTGGTGTGGCAACGGTTTCTGGCCGCACGGTCACTCTTATTAGTGCCGGTACCTGCGTGATCACCGCCAGTGTTCCGGCCGTGCCGAACTTCGCTGCCACCACTACGCAGATGACGTTGACCGTGACCCCTTCGGTTGCCTACGTCCCTGCAACCGCCCCAAGCTCCGGTGAGCCTTCGATCACCAATCCAGGCGGCGGAACAGTTACCTCGAACTTTCAAGCCGCCATGGGCAAAATAACTGTCACTGCCAGCGGAGCCGCAAACGCAGACGAAAACTGGACCCTAAACCTCCAAGGATTCGATGCGGCGAGAAAAATTTCAAAACTCGACACCTCTAATCGACTCACCTCGGCCGCTGGTGGCCGAACAGTCCTCGGAGGCACGGGTTATCTTGCGAACACTCAGGTCGTCGTTTACCTCGACGGCCGAAAGGTCGGCACAGCAACAACCAATGCGAACGGTGTCTTCAGTTTCACCCTCACGTTGCCTAGCAACCTGGCTAAAGGTGTTCACGCGTTGCAGCTCACGGGTGTTGCCAAGGTCAACCAGGTTCGTGCCGTCACGGCAGCGCTTGTGATTGCCGGTGAAACCAGATTCACCGCACGTTTCGCGGTTTACTTCTTAGGAGACTCACCAAAGATTACCGCTAAGTGCGGCGACCTGCTTCGCGCAATTCGCAACCTACTGAAGGGTAAGAAGTCGATCACTGTGACCGTTAACGGTTGGGTCAAGGAGACCAAGGTCAAGAAGCACGACCTGCAACTCTCATTTGATCGCGCCCAAAATATCGTCCACGTGCTTCAAGACATCTTTCACGTGAAGGCCGCCTATACCTTTGCCGGCAACGGTATCTCGCCCGAGAACACCGATAAGTCGCGCAGGGCAGACATAGTCGTAACCTACACAAAGTAGCGTTACGGGAATTTCAGAGCCCGAAAAGCGTTTTGTCTTATCGGAGGGCAAATGAAAAACAACACTTTGGCAATGTTGGCGATTATCTCGTTGGTGATCAGCGTTGGGCTGGTCATCAGCTACATTGACCCTGCCGTGTGCGCTGGTAGCCAAATCGAGGATCTCTCGACCTGCTCAAACACCGCAAATCAGCACATCTGGGGTTTCTTGGGCTTCTTCTTGTTCGGAGCAATCACGCTGGTCGTTGGAACCATCAGAAACCGCATTCAGTTGCGACGCGAGCGCGATGAGCAACTCATTGCCCGTTACCAAAAGTAAGTCGCCTTGACCGCCAAGACTAAGAATGGCTTCGAACCTCGAACCTGTGAGCGTTGCGGGCTGAAGTTTGAGTGGCGCAAAAAATGGGCCAAGGATTGGGCAAACGTGAAGTACTGCTCGAAGCGTTGCCGCGGATGACCTTTGAGCGCATCCTTTACATCGCCCACGACCACCTAAATAGGTCACTCGGGGTTTTGCGCGAGGCCGACCCCGCAACCGACGTGGTGGTTTTGGTTGAGAGCGCCAGAATGACCTCTGGGCGCAATTGGCATAAGGAACGCCTGTTCTTTCTGCTCTCATCGGCACGGCACTTCGCCAACGAGCTCGAGGCCGAGGGCTTCACGGTTCGATACATTCAAGCTCCCACGACATTCGATGGCTTGAACCGGGCGCGTGACGAGTTTGGCGAGTTGCCGATAGTTTGCGCCGAACCGTCTTCGTTTAGGCAGTTAGCACAGCTGAAGTCCTTCGGCGTCAGCTTTGTAGCCAACGACTTCTTTCTAACCGGCCGCGAGTTGTTTGCCCAGTGGGCGGCTTCGCAGAAGACCTTCGTGATGGAAAACTTTTACCGAGCGCAACGCGTGCGTCTCGCAATCTTGGTTGATGGCAGCAAGCCGGTCGGTGGTCGTTGGAACTTTGACGCCGAAAACCGCCTACCACCGCCAAAGAACTACGAGTGGCCGCCATATCTGACTCACGAACGTGACGAAATCGATCAGCTAGTGGCAACTCAGTTGGGGCATCAGCCAACCGATGCTTGGGCAACCAATAGGGCTGGGGCTCTCAGACAACTCGAAAACTTCGTTGAACACCACCTTGCTGGGTTTGGCCCTTATGAGGACGCCATTGCGGCAAACTCATGACCAAGCCCTATGCCTCAGGTGGTGCCTACCTGAACCGCATGACCCAACATTGCAAGGGTTGCTTCTATGACCCGAAGAAGCGGGTTGGCGACGATGCCTGCCTGTTCACGACTCTTTACTGGGACTTTCTTGACCGACACAAAGAGACGTTCGCGAAGAATCATCGAATGGCTCAACAAATCAATGGTCTGAAGCGCCTGAGCGACCTACCCGAGCTGAAACTTCGCGCTCAAGAGGTGTTGTCGGGTTTGGATCAAGGAACAATCTAGCCTTGAGCCGAAAAACAGATTTTCACGGGGGCGAGCCGGTCGGTTAGAATTTAAGCACGGAAGCGTGCCGGAGCGGCCGAACGGAACAGTCTTGAAAACTGTCGTAGTTAATAGCTACCGTGGGTTCAAATCCCACCGCTTCCTCCAGTAAAAGGGACCCAGCAATCAGTTGGGTCCTTTTTCTTTTGCCGGGTGCCGGCGCTCTTGACAGGTAAAAGACAATGTATTTACCATTGCTAAATGCGAAAACTTATCACTTTGCCTTTATCAGTCGTTGCCACCTTTGCTCTCTCGTTGTTGCCGATGGCGGCACATGCAGACCTACTCGGTGAAACCGTTGTCGAAGCACAGAGCGCTTTGTTCGAGAGCCAGGCAATCATGGTTGCGTCTTCGCGCGCAATGAACACGGCAGAAGAAGTGAAGATCGTCGCACCAACAAGCGACGCCGACTCGAAGCTCAAAATCGCAGCTCTAGACGACAAGGCAGACCTCGCCAAAGACAAGGCCGCCGAAGCGTTCGACAAAGCCGCCGAGTACCTAACGATGGCACAGGATGCGACCTCAACGGCCGTTGCGTCAAAGTACGTAACCACCGCCGACACCTACGAAAAGACCGCATACTTTTACTCGGTGACCGCAGACCTTTACCTAACCGCCCAGCAGAAGACTGAGGTTCTCGCGGCCAAGTTGCCAGACACAAGAACCTCCGAAGAGAATGCACTCAACCCGAGAGTGTTATCGCTCAGCGATGCCAAAGCTGCACTTACCGAAGCCAAGGCAGAGGTAGCAGTTCAAAAGAACGCAAGTGAGCTAACCAGCGATGCAGCCGCCGCCTCGGTTGACGTTGGCACTTCGCAGGGCGCCTCGCAGGTTGCCACTACCGTTCAGGCTCTGGCCAACAAGGTCGCCGACCGCCAAGACGAAGTCACAGCTCTAATCACCAGCTACCAGGCAAAGGCTTCTGGGGCAACCGCTGGTCCGATTCGCGACACATATCTAGCAGCGGTAACCCAGTACCGCGCCGCATCATCGATCTCAGACACCGTTGCTCAAAACAGCGAGACTGCGAGCAGCAAGTTCGCCAACGCTGTTCCCGAGAACCCGGTGAACCCTGGCGAAAACCTCAAGTGGCACATCTTCCAGGCAGACCCAACAACCGCGCTTGCCGTTATGAAGTACAACTACGCCCAGCTTTCGTTCTCGGCGCTTCACTGGCAAGGAATGGCCCAGACGATCGCTCAAGACACCGCCTATTACCTAGACCCTGCAAACCACATGGAAACCATCACCGAATACGTAGACGGCTTCAGAGCATCTGCCTTGCAGGTTTCTTCGGAGTCAAAGGACCTTCGAGCCCTTGTGACTCGCTACAACGACCAGATTGCCGGCGCGAACGATGCCGACGCCCAGACCTGGACCCAGGTTTCTTCTTACTTGGTAGACATCATCACAATTTATGGCGAAATTGCTCAGTCGCAATATCAGACCTACCAAACCCTCAAAGAGGCTCAAGGCGCGGCCGCACTTAAGGCTTCGCTGGTTGAGCAAACAACCGAAGCCAAGGCTGTTCTGAAGGTTGGCGAAAAAGTTGTTGCGCCGGCTGGTGAACTAAACGCGGTCGTAACCTCAGGCAAAACCGAGATCGACGTTTACACAACCGACCCAACCGCCAAGGTCACCGTTTCGCTGGCAAAGGTTGGGGCTAAGACCGTAACCGCGACCGATACGACAGACTCATCTGGTCTAGCAGAAGTCACCTTGCCAAAGGATTACGTCGGCTACACCGTAACCGTGGTTCTAGACGGCAAAGTGATCGATAAAGAGAAGGTAACTAAGCCTTAGCTTTTCGAAGCAGCAAAGTTGCGTAGGCTGCCGAGAAGCCGAAACCTACGATCGCATAAAGAATCGTGAACCAGGTGAACGTTGCCGGAATCAGCAGGGTCAGCGCGCCAAGCCCAAACGCGCTAAATGCCATGACCTTTGCCGTAAAAAGCACCGAAGCCTCACTGCCCCGGGTGGCATGCGAGAACATGTTGCCCGCCAACGCCACAAGCGTGAGCCCAGTCATTCGCATTGACCATTCGAGGGCTGGCGTAGTGCTCAGCCCCAGAAGGGAGTTGAACAGAGCTGGTGTGGCTGCCAGAGCCAATGCGCTCAACCCAAATACAGCAGCGCCTGCGCGAAGCACACTTCTTAGTTTGTTGATCATGAACCCAAACATACTGCTTTAGGCTTTCACACGGAGGACTTAACTTATGTCTATTATGAAAAAATTAGGTTCCAAGAAAATCTTTGGAATCACAGTCGCTAGCGCTACTGAAGGCGAAAAAGTGGCAGGCCTACCCGCACCCAACTAGCCCAGGTAGGGGCGAAGTTCAACCTTTCGGTTGCACGCCTTAGACCCAGCCAGTGCTAGTTGCAGTGCAACTTCGCTGTCTGGAGCATCGATGAGCCAGAAGCCGCTGTAGTGTTCTGGTTCGTTGTAGAGCGAGCCTTTTGATACCTCACCCGCGTCTGCGCGGTTGTCGATGAGTGTGGCTGCTGCGCCGTGATTGATTCCGGCGGCGGTGATCCAGTAACCCTTTTCGATCAGCATGTCGTTGAAGGCGTCGATAGCCTCCATTTCGTTGCCGCTGGCCTTTTCGAGCTGGTCGTCGATAACAAAGATGATGTGCTTCATTTGGTTTCTTTACTTGAGAATGCGGATCAGTTTGCGGTTAACGAATTCTTCGATGCCGTAGCGGCCAAGTTCGCGGCCAAAGCCTGAGCGCTTCACGCCGCCGAAAGGCAGTTCTGGGCTGTCGAGGGCTACGCCATTCACATAGACCATTCCGGCCTCAATCTGGTCGGCAACTCGGGCAACCTGAGCCTTGTCGGTTGAGAACAGGTAAGAGCCGAGGCCGAACGGGGTGTCGTTTGCAAGTTCAACCGCTTCTGCTTCGCTCTTGACCGAGTAAACCATGGCTACAGGGCCGAAGAACTCTTCGTAGTGGGCTGGGTTGGCTGGGGTTACGTGGGTGAGAACCACACCGCCGAAGTGGGTGCCATTGCGCTCAGAACTGCCGTGAACCGTTGCGCCGTTGGCGATTGCGTTCTCAAGCTGAGCGGCAAGGCCTTCGGCTGCTCCGGCTGACGAAAGCGGGCTGAGGTAGGTGTCTTCGTTCATGGCGTCTTCGACCTTCAGCGAGGTCATCTTGGCGGTGAACTTTTCGAGAAACTCCTCGTAGAGGTCTTCGATGATGATGAAACGCTTGCCGGCGTTGCAGGCCTGGCCGTTGTTGTCGTTGCGGGCCGAGATTGCTGAGTCGACGGCGTAATCCATGTCGTCGGTGCTGAGCAAGATGAACGGGTCGTTGCCGCCGAGCTCGAGCACAACCTTCTTTAGGTTGCGACCGGCAACTTCGGCAACAGCTGCACCAGCGCGCTCAGAGCCGGTTAGAGAAACACCTTGGACGCGTGGGTCGGCGATTGCGTCGGCGATCTGCTTCGAGTCTGCGTAGACGTTTGTGTAGGCGCCGGCAGGGAACCCTGCTTCGGCGAAGATGTTGTGCATTGCTTCAGAAGACTCAGGGCACTGTGCTGCGTGCTTGAGAAGAATGGTGTTGCCGAGAATCAGGTTTGGGCCGGCGAAGCGGGCAACCTGGTAGTAAGGAAAGTTCCACGGCATGATGCCGATGAGCACACCTAGTGCCGAACGACGAATGAAGGCTTCGCCTTCGCCTTCAAACTCAGCGATTGGTTCGTCGGCTAAGAAGCGTTCGGCGTTGGTTGCGTAAAAAGAGTAGATGTCGGCGGTGAAGTCGACCTCGCCTAGAGCCTGAGCGATTGGCTTACCCATTTCGCGGACGATGATCTCGGCGAGCTCTTGGCGCTTTGTGCGGTGAAGACCGGCAACGGTCTCAATCATCGCTGCGCGCTGGGCGACGGTTGTCGACTTGCTCCAAGTTTTGTAGGCGTCGTGAGCCGAGCCAATCGCGGCCTGCATTTCTGCGTCGCTGATTTGTGGGTACTGTTTGCCCAACTCGCCTGTGGCCGGGTTGATGACTGCGTACTTGCTCAAGGTTTCTCCTTACAACGGTGTATGGGTCGGCCGATTAGTGCCTCAACTAATCCTAACTATGACCTCGTTGCGGCGAAGTGGCGGTGGAGTGAAGGGCGGGTTGTAGACGGCGCTTGAGACTTCGCCAATTGGTTTCATTTTGAGCGACTTGAGGGCGCTCATCAATTCTTTGGTTTTTGCCTCGAAGACTTCGTTGTTCCAAGAGCCGCGGTAGCGAATCGCAGCGAACTTGCCGGCTACAACCTTTTTGAGCGTGATCGAGCTGTGCAGGGGCACAGGGATCTCTTCGGGCTTGAAAGAGCTCGGCACCACAAACGAAACCCGCCAACCGGTCGCGCTTTTCACCTGCTGAACGGGAGACGTCATGGCAATCTTCTGGCCCGGTTCGTTGTGGCCAGAGATGTAGTTGAAGAGCCGGGTGAAGGCCGAGCTTGAGGCGGTTCTCAGGTCGTTGATGTCTTCGACATTGCATTCTGCGAGCCAGTGGTCTTGGTAGTCACGGATCTCGATTCCGTTTGCAGTTGAAAGCACGCGGTATTCGGGTTTTTCGATTGCCATTAGTACTCCAATTTGAAACCAACAAGATTCCTATTGCCAGAGTACTTCGCTAGGTGGTGGTCGATTTACCTTAATGCCTTGCGAGATGTTGCTTGAGCAGTTGACTCACGAACAACGAGAGCACCCGTAAAGAGTTTTTGAGGCTCGATGTCTTCTTGGCCTTGCAAGAAACGGATTAGCTCACGGGCAGCCGCGGCCCCAATTTCGGCGGCTGGGGGAGTCACAGTTGTAAGGGGCGGGTCAAAAGCCTGAGCGCCGGCTGTGGTGGTTGAAATGCAAACAAGTGAAACATCTTCGGGAACCCTTAGCCCAACCTTTTGAAGGCCTCTACTGAATCCGATTAGAGCCTCGGCATTTAAGCTCACTATTGCCGTGCACGTTCTGTACTTTTTGAAAAACTCAGCCGCAGCATTGATGCCCGCCTCAATTGTGTTGTCGGCGTGGATCACCTGCACGCTGGCGCCGAATGCTGCGGCAGCATCGGTTGCGGCCCGTTCGGATCTGACTGTTGCGCCAATGTTTCCCAAGACATTCGCGCTAGATGTGCTCAAGAAGACCAGGTTCTTGTGACCGAGATTGTTGAGGTGATTGATGGCCAACTCTGTTGCCGCCTCGAAATCACGGTCAGCGAATACAGTGTCGATTTCATCATTCGTGCGACCGATTAGAGCGAAGGGCGCTTTGTGCTTTTTTAGTAGCTTTACGCGCTCATCTTCAAGTGCTACTTCCATGAGAATCACACCATCTAGGAGCCCTGACTCAACCTGCTTAACGACGTCTTCGATTGCTCGGCGACGCACTGGCCAGAGAATAAGGTGGTAGCCAAGGCCGCGTGCTTCGTTTGCAGCGGCCATAACGTATTCGATGTCACCATCTGAGATTCCACGTTCTTGGTCACCGAACAGCATCGCGATCATCTTGCTGTTGCCACTTCGAAGCGCCTGGGCCATTGCATTTGGCTTGTAGTCGAGGTCAGATATTGCTTTGAGAATCCGCTCTTTGGTCTCTTTACTTATAGGGCGGGCGCCGGTTAGGGCGTAAGAAACGGTGCTTTCAGAAACCCCAGCAGCCTTTGCTACGTCGGCTCGTTTTGCCATCAATTCCTCCCCATCACTCGTCTTTAGCGTATTTCTAACAAGCGTAATAAAACCGTTATCGAATTTATCTACTCGTGTCGATAGAAATACTCTACTCTTTCTAATAGTAATCGACTCGTGTCGACAAACACGCGGGGGATTATCAAGGTTCGAAAAACTTCGAGCCGGCAAATGCTAATAAGGAGAAACAATGAAGAACGGTAAACGCATCATCGCGTTGGCAGCTACTGCTGCTCTCGCAGTTGCTGGTCTCACTGCCTGCTCGAGCAACGGTGGTAAGCAAACCATCACCGTTTGGGCCATGCAGGGTCAGACTGGCGAAGTTAACGCTGCAAAGCAAGAAGTTGCTGCCTTCAACAAGGCCAACCCAGACATTAAGGCAACCCTAAAGTTCGTACCAGACATGGGAACTGCGCTAAAGACAACCAAGGCCGATGCCCTTCCTGACGCATTCGAGTTCGACGGCGAGACTTTGGCTTCGCTCGTCTACGCTGGCAAGCTTGCCAAGCTAAACGGTCTAGTCGCAGACTCGTCGATCAAGAACGAGCTGGCCTCGATTCAGGCCGAAGGAACCTATTCAGACGGCAACACCTACTCAGTGTCACAGTACGACTCTGGCCTAACCCTCTGGGGAAACAAGTCGCTGCTTGCCAAAGCAGGTGTAAGCGACGTGCCAACTACCGTTGACAAAGCATGGACTGCCGACCAGTTCACCGGTGTGCTATCGAAGATTGCTGCCGTTACCCCTGGTCACAAAGCGATCACCTTCAAGGAAAACTACAACATCGGAGGTGGCTGGGCAGGCTACGCATTCAGCCCAATTGTAAACTCGGCCGGTGAGCCGCTCGTAAAGGACGGCAAGGCTGTTGGTTCGATGGACGCACCTGCTGTTGCAGCTGCTTTCAAGACTTTCGCTTCGTGGAAGCAGTACAGCGACCCAGACGCCGACGACTCGGCATTCCAGACCAAGCGCGTTGCTCTTGCTTGGATCGGTCACTGGGCTACTCCGGCAATCACTTCATCGCTTGGGGCTGACGCAGAGTTGATCCCGCTTCCAAACTTCGGAAACGGAACCAAGTCGGGTCAGGGCTCGCACAGCTGGGCAATCGGCGCAAAGTCGGCTCACCAGCAGGCTGCGGCCAAGTTCCTTGAGTTCATCACACAGGACTCATGGATCAACAACGTGACCAACCAGAACGGTGCGGTTCCTGCAACTAACACCGCTTTGGCTGCAAACGCAAACTACGCTCCAGGCGGCCTACTTGCCCTCTACGCTGCTCAGCTAAACAAGAGCTGCGGATCGGCTAACCCAACCGCTAGCTGTGTCACTGTTCCACGCACGATCAGCCCAGCTTGGCCATTCATCAACACCACATTCAGCGCGGCTGTTCAGTCGATCTGGGATGGTGCTGACCCGCAGGCAGCCCTCACAAAGGCCGCCACTGCGATTGACCAGGACTACGCCGACAACGGTGAGTACAAGAAGTAGATTCTCCGTCTACACAAACCGGAGGTGGAGTCAGTCGAAAGACTTACTCCACCTTCGGGTTTCACCGATTCAAAAGCAATAATTTATTCATACTTATAAAGCGACGAAGATAGGTTTCGAAATGGCAAACGCTCGATTGTCTACAAAAGGGCTTTTCAAAAAGCGATTCGGCAATGACCAACTCGCAGGCATGCTTATGAGCTTGCCGGGCGCCTTGATGCTGGTTCTCTTCGTTGTCATTCCGTTCTTCACCGCATTCGTGCTCTCGTTTTATAACATTCACCTTTCAAACGGTCACTCATTCTTTATGGGTTTTGAGCAGTACCGTCGAATCCTTTTTGACCCAAACACGAGCCCGATATTTTGGCAGTCGCTTGGCAATAACTTTGTCTTCGCACTAATGGTTGTTCCGGTGCAAACCGGTCTCGCGATTGCCTTGGCACTTCTTCTAAACCAGAAACGCAAAGGCATCGCCTTCTTTAGAACCTTCTTCTTTATGCCGGTAGTTTTCCCGATGTCGCTGGTCGCAGTAATTTGGTCGCTCTTCTACTCTCGTGATTTGCGAGGCATGATCAATTCACTTCTCAACGGCATCTCAGCTGGAAACATCGGACCTATCGATTGGCTTGGCACCCCAGGCTTGGCCTTGGTTTCAATTGCAATAATGTCTGTTTGGGCTGGGGTCGGTTTTCAAATGGTAATCGTGCTCGCCGGACTGCAAGAAATTCCTTTGGAACTCTATGAGGCTGCCTCTATAGACAAGGCAAGCAAGTGGCAGCAGTTCAGAAACGTTACGCTCCCGGGGCTTCGAAACACACTAGTTTTTGTGGTCATAATCACAAGTATCTTTTCCCTACGACTCTTTGATCAGGTTTACATACTTACCTCTGGTGGCCCACTCGGCTCGACCAGCACTGTCATGTATCAGTCAGTTACTTCTGCCTGGACAGACGACAACGTCGGTAAGGGATCGGCAATGACCGTCGTGTTCGTTCTGATCATCATCGTCCTGACTCTCATTCAAAGGCGCGTACTTCGCCAAGAAAGGGAAATCAAATGAGCCAGATGACTCAAGCAAGCCTCGAACAAGCTGTTATTGCTCGCAAGAGAAGAAGCCGCAAACGCAACCGTGCCATTCTTAGCTACACGTTCTTAAGTGTGGTGACCTTGCTCTTCTTTGCCCCAATCGCGTACCTTTTGATCGGTTCTTTCAAGCCCAAAAACGAGGTTCTCAGCGGTTTGAACGGGTTTATTCCACAGCACTTAACGCTTGCGAATTATGGCAACGTGTTACAAGCCTTTTCCAGCGACTCGACAGGCTACTTTTACAAGTTCTATTTCAATTCGATTGTTGTCAGTGCCGTAATTGTGCTCGGTGGCCTGCTCGTGAATTCAATGATTGCCTATGCGCTGGCACGCCTGCGCTGGGCAGGCCGAAACTTGGTTTTAAGCCTCGTGGTCTTGCTGATGATTCTTCCTTTTGAAGCAATCGCGGTTCCGCTTTTTGATCTACTAAACGACTACCGCAACACTCTTTTTGTTCAGTACATCCCTTTCATTGCGAGCGCCTTCTCAGTTTTCTTGTTTTATACATTCTTCATCGGGCTACCAGGCGAAATTCAAGAGGCGGCGCGAATCGACGGCGCCGGTCCTTGGCGGGTTTATTTCAAGATCATCATCCCAATGTCTCGACCTGTCTTCGCCTCGGTAACTATCTTGAGCTTTCTAGCAGCCTGGAACTCGTTCCTGTTCCCGTTGATGATGGTCGACAGCGCCGATGTGCGCCCGCTACCGCTAGCAATGACAGTCTTCTTTCAGCAGCAACAGAAAGACTGGGGAACAATATTCGCTTTTGGTGTTCTGTTGATTCTTCCAGTAATGGTCGTCTTCTTGGCATTCCAACGCTTTTTCATCCAGAGCGTTGCATCGTCAGCGGTAAAGGGCTAGCAACCTATAACCTAGTTGCCCTCAAGGGCGATTGTTTGGCAGCATCGTCATCGTGAGCCTTTTGAAACTTAGATGACTTGCGTTCGGTACTCGAGCTTAAACGAAAAGGTGGGAGAGCACAGGGCTCTCCCACCTTTTCGTTTTTCTAGTGCTTAGTCGCGCAGTTCTGCTGCAGCGAACTCTTTGCTCTCTTCAGCCGACTTGATGCGTGCGACGGTGAAGATGAGTAGACCGAAGACACACTTTGCAAGGATGTCAGCGATGCTGTAACCGATTTCGCGGCTTACGACGTCCTGGAACGTAGGTGAGCCGGTGTTGTTCATCGCAAGGATGAACGTGATTGGGTAGACGCCCCAGGTAGCGACCAAGAGGATGCGAGCACCCTTTAGTAGGCCCTGAACCTTAGGCGACTGTGATGCGAGGCTCTTGCTGATCTCGACGAACAGAACGTACATGATGTACAGGAACGGAATCGTCGAAAGTGCTCCCCAAGCGCCGTTTGATAGGCCGAAGAGCTGGGTGTGCATGTCGCCAGGGTAGCCGAGCACGATCATCAGTGCGGCGGCTGGAACCAGACGCTTTAGCAATGATGACTGAACTGCGCGAACTAGACCCATTACGGCTACAAGCTCAACAAGTAGTAGTGGAACGGTTAGGAACCAGTCAACGTAGCGGTAGCCAACGTTGTAGCCAGCGAAGCCAGCATCTACGTTTCCGCCTACTGGGTAAGCGTGGTTGAACGAGTCGAACATTCTGAAGTAGTGGTAAGCGGCGATGGAGGTTACGGTTGCCGAGACCATTACTGCCATGCGGTACTTAGGAAGAACGCGCTCGCGTCCGATCCATAGGAAAATGCTGGTGAAAAGCATGCTCGCAATACCAAGCGAAAGCATGTTGTAGACAGCGAGGTGCTGTGTTAAATTCATTTTGTTGCCTTTCATTGATTTGTACGTCGTTGTGAATCATGAAGGTCTTCGATGCGTAGTTCTTCCCTCGCATCTCGGGCCGCTGTTACGGTTTTACGTCTTAAGTCAATCTGTGAAAACCCTGAGAGTTTCCCTTCTTGGATAACGTTTACATAACGCCTTGTTTACTTGTTCAACAGGTTTTCGGCCGTTAAATCGGCGGTCACCACGAAGGCTTTCGTGGTTTTGCCGAGGTTGTTGAACGGGTAACAAGTTGTGAGGGTGAGGACTGCTGTCTTGGTTGGCATTATCACTCGTTTGTTTGAGCGAGACACGACTCTAAAACTTCTCACCTTGTAGGTGAATTCACCGGCGCTGGTTTTGACGAAAATTTGGTCACCACGTTTGAGTTCGCCTAGGCGGTTGAAGACCGTTGTTCGGTGCCCAGAGAGAATCGTGTTGTCGCGAACGCCAGGCAAAACGCTGCCAACATAGTGCCCAACACCTTTGGCAAGTTGCTTCGCAGTCGTGCCTTCAAAAACGGGCCAGCTCAGTTTCAGCGTTGGCAAGGTGATCGTTCCGATGCGAGCACCGACCTTTGGGTGAACCGGGTAGAGCACCCGAGGAGTTTGGCTTGGGCTCGGAGTGACTGTTGTTTGCGATGTCGGGCTCATAATCGGTGACGCCTGCGGCGGCAACGGGTTGCGAACACCAAACCACGCCCAAAGCGAGACCCCGATGCCGAGAAAGACAATCGTTAAGGCCCACCAACGATGAATTGGTTTCAGTTTTAGGTGGCGTGGTTTGTAAAGGTTCGTCTTAGCGACGTCTTCTGCGAACCAGAACCGCCGCTGAACCGGCGGCGACAACGCCAAGACCGATCGCGAGTGGAGCAACCCAGTTGCTGGTGTCGGTGTTAGGTAGCTGACCACCGGTGTCGGTCGAGTCTTCAGGGCTCGGGGTAGGGCTAGACACAACGTCTGCGCACTTGTCGTTGATGATGGTGTCGTGAATCAGGGTGACTGCGCCGTTGCGGGCAAGTAGCTGACCGTGAACGGTGACGCCGTCGTTGACGCTGATCGAGTTGAGGGCAAAAACGTGGCCGACGAAGTCGGTGGTGGTGCCGAGGGTTGCGCTTGAGCCAACTTGCCAGAACACGTTGCAAGCCTGTGCGCCGTTGATTAGCGCAACCTTGCTCGAGCTAGCAGTGGTCAGGCTTGAACCGGCCTGAAAGATGAACACAGCCGCTGGGTCGTTCTCGGCATCCAGGGTAACTGTTCCGGTTAGCCCGAGTGAGCTTGCCGAATTGTAGACGCCCTGCTTTAGGGTCTGGCCGCCGAGGTCTGCCGAAACGGTCGTAACCGGAGTGCGGCCAGCTGCGTCGTTGTATGCAATCACTAGGTCGTCTTTTGCGGCGGTGACCTTCGAGTCAACCGAGGTGTACTTGGTGCCGTTTGTCACGACAACTTCGGTGTCACCGGTGAACGAGCCGGTTGGCGAGCTACCCATGTCGCCGCCGGCGGTGCCAGAAACGGTGGTTGCGCCGGTGTTGGTGATTCCGGAGCCTGCGAGAACGGCAAAAGTGTCGGTGCTGCCAAGGCCAACGGTCGGCTGTGCCGCCATGGACGATGACGCGAGAGTAAGTGAGAGAGTTGCGATGGCCGCAACGGCAAGTGTGCTGAATTTACGATTAACGGTTGGCGAGAATGCCATGATGTCCCCTTCGACCTGTATCACGACAAGTTCGAAGCGATAGGGCTAACCTTAGCCCATGGACCTGAGAGACATAGAGCTTACTTCTTCGTTGACTGCAGTCATGGCGGTGCCGGAGGGCACGGGCCCCTGGCCAGCTGTTGTCATGGTGCATGAAGTTTTTGGCATTGACGAAAACATGCGAGCCCAAATGGTTCGCCTAGCCTCGGCTGGCTACCTGGTCTTAATGCCAGATCTCTTTAGTCGCGGTGGTGCGCGCAAGTGTCTTACCGCAACCTTCAAGGCCCTTGCCGCCGGCACAGGCCAGGCGTTTGAAGACATTGAGGTCGCCAAGAAGTTTCTTCTCGACCGCGAAGACTCAACGGGCAAGGTCGGGGTTATCGGTTTCTGCATGGGTGGCGGGTTCGCATTGCTCTTGGCAAACCAGAGTTACGACGCAGCGGTCTCAAACTATGGCATGCTCCCGAGCAACATGGACGAAGCGCTCTCTGGTGCTTGCCCAATCATGGGAAACTACGGTGGCAAAGACGCCCAACTCAAAGGGGCTAAAGCCAAACTCGATTCGACTCTCACCACCCTCGGAGTGCTTCACGACATAAAGGAATACCCCGAGGCTGGGCACGCGTTCATGAACCCCAAACAAGGCGGCGGCGCTTTCTTCGGCACATTACTGAGGGTCACTGGCGCCAAGCCAAACCCAGAAGCGGCGACAGATGCTTGGAATCGAATCGAAGGATTCTTTTCGGAGCACTTGTCCTAAGGTTTCTTCAAATACCCGTTCACTATTACCCAGCCAGCTGGCAGAGCCTTAGGGGTTCCTGAAACATAGACGTTGCTCCTGACGCCATCCATGCGGACCTTTGATAGATCAGCATTGCCGATGCGGATGCCGTAGATGTTGGCATAGGAGAAGTTCGAACCTGTCAGGTTTGAGTTGCTAAAGTCGGTGCGCTCAAGGTTTGCCGAGGTAAACGATGCCGAGATTACACTCGCCCTCTGAATCGATGCCCCTGAGAGGTCACATTTGTCGAAAGTGGTTTTGTCGAGCTGCGCATTGTCTAGGTGAGCGGCCTTTAGCGAGGCTCCAACAAACTTGGCGCCAGTTAGGTTTGCACCGCTCAAGTTTGCGTTTGCAAGGTTCACACCATTGATTGTTTTGCCTCGAAGGTTGGCGTGACTCAGGTTCGCCCCAGAAAGGTTGATGCCCTGAGCAAACAAGTAGCCGTTGACGATGAGCACGTTTGACGTAGCAGGGCGTCCGGTTAGTGAGCTGGTAGAGGCGCCCTTCACAGAAGGAGTGAACCTAGCTTGGTTGAGGTTCAGGTTTGTGAGCCTGGCCCCGTCGAGGTTGGTGTCGCTAAGGTTTGCGTAACTCAGGTTCAAGTTGTCGAGAATTATCCCTTTTAACCAAACCTTGGACAGGTCTACGTGAGGGCCGAAAAGAAACCCTTGAACCAACTTGAAGTCGTAGGGGAGTGACCGAGGTGAGCCTTCGAGGTGACTCGCGCGAAGGTCATGAACGTTCGCGCTCGAAAAATCAGCGCTTTGCACATCAGCGAAGTCAAGGTTTGCATTTGACAGGTCGCTTCGCGTGAGCTTGGCGCCAGTCAGGTTCGTCGAGATCAGGTTGGTTGAGCGAAGGCTGGCGCCCGTTAAGTCCATGCCACTCAGGTTGAAGCCGGCAAGGGTTTTTCCGGCCAGGCAGGTGGTGCCCGCGAAGTCTTTACGGCCGTGCATGTCTTTGTTGATTTTTGGGCACTTGACTATAACGTGCCTTGGGGTTTGGGTTCTCTCGGTTGTCGGGATTCCCGAAGGCGGAACCTTTTTTGCATTGCAAGTTCCGTAAAGGGTTATCAAGCGTGAAGCCAAGTCGTATTTAGCTGCAACTTCAGGAAAGTTTGTATAGAACGAATAGACGCTGGGGCAGTCGTTGCTGCAAAGGTCGGGGACGCTCTGTGCGTAGGAATCAGAGGGTCTCGCGGCTGCGGCTATGTCCATTTGAAGTTGTTCGCAGGGGGCCGTGGCGCTCGCCGGCTCGATTTGGATTAATTGCGCGCCAAAGAGCGCGAGCACACTAGCGATTGCCAAACGGCCTAGCTTTCGAAACATGGCTCCCCCAAGGACTCAATAATCACAATTGTGGCACCAACCACCGACACAGATATTTGTTTTATCAATGGAACCTTTACTAGCGAATATTCGCATGAGCGAATACTGTTAAAAGGTTGTGTTCGCAGAAGCGAACAATAAGGGGTTTACTGTGCTCAAGAAGTTCGGCCGCGAGGCAATCAAGAAGGCAAAATCCGCGTTAATTCTGGCTCTCGGAGTCGGTTTGGTGCTGGGTGGCAACGTGTTGCCATCGCAAGCGGCTGTAACCGCAATCAACATCACTGCCGATGCCTTGACTCAGTCGGCTGGTAGTGCTGTTGTGCCTACGTTGACTGCAAGCCTCAGCGGCACCGTTGCCACGGCTCTAAATGTGACCTGTAACGTTTACGCAACCTCAGACACCGGCTTTGCCACCCCGCTAGACCAGGCATCGCTTGCCGTTGGCACATACAAGATCCACTGCACAGGCGTAACCACAAATGCGGCAAGCTACTCGGTTGGCACCAGCACCGACGCGAACCTAACGGTTGTTGCCGCCGCGGCACTCACCTGTGACGCGACCTTCTACCAGGTCTCTAACGGTTCGTTCTTCAAACTTAACTCGGCATCGGGCTTTCAATACAGCGCAGCGACTGGTGCGAACTCGGTCGCTAGCATCAACTCGCTTGCGTGGAACCCAGAAGACAACTATCTATATGCAATCTCTGGCAAGGTGCTTTACAAGTTCAACTCTTCACTGGTGTCGATTCCTGCCCCAGCCACCGGTTCGACCGGTGTAGGCACAAACCTTTACACCAACTCTGCTGGCGCTTCTGCGTCAAACGCACCGACACACACTTCAACTCAGCCATCGTCAGTGATCACCACGGGTGGTGACTTCTTGAAGATGGGTAACAGCTACTACTTAGTAAGCGCATCCTCAGCAGGTTTTGCGATCACAGATGTGCGCCAAAGATCTCTTCTTCGAACCGTGACACCAACGGCGAGCTGGGCTGCATTCGACGTCACCTGGATTGGCAACACCGGCTATGGCGTTCAGAACAGCAGCACGGCCACCACGCTATACAAGGTTGTTTACTCAGGCACCGGCCCGGCCGACGCAACTTTCACGGTTACCAGCAAGACACTCTCTGCATTCGTAGGTTCGGGTAGCGAAAACTTTGGTGCGGCGTTCTCTGACTCAGACGGCAACGCGTACTTCTTCGGTAACACCTCGCTCAACCTTTACGAAATCAGCGCAACCCAGCTTGCAGCTACCAACCCGACCGCGACCCTAATCACCAACGCGGGTGCCGCCGGTGCTTCGAGCCCGAGCGACGGTGCAGACTGCCCTACCGCGGTGAGCCCGACTGCTGCAACGCTGACGACCACAACCCCTGCGACCTCGATAACTTCTACATCTGCGGCAATTGCCGGTACCGTCACCACCCCGAACCTGCCTGGCGCTGATGTAACTTCGGGAAACATCAAGTTTTGCTACGCGACCTCGACTCTTCTGTTGAGTACTTCGCCATCGTGTACCGCAGCGACTCCAAGCAGCGTGGCTCAGAACACCTCGACCCCTACAGCTTTGGCCACATCACTAAGCGGCCTAAACCCATCGACTACCTATTACTTTCAGACCAAGGCGACAAACTCTGGTTCGGCTACGTCTTATGGACCTGTTCGTAACTTCACAACGCTCGGCACCTGGACGCTTTCGGCAACCAGCGCTACGTACACCATAGGCGGCACCGCGCCGACACTGGGTGCAACGGCATCACCTGCCGGGGGCATCAGCGGTAGCGCAACTTGTAACGTCTACGCCTCAATCGACACGGGTTATGCAACCCCGCTGACCGTCAACTCTTCACTAGCTGCGGGCACCTACGTGATCCACTGCACGGCGACATCAGCCTCTGGCTACACCCTGGGCACAAACAACAACGGAACCCTCACTGTGACCAGCCTTATGGGTTGGACTATCACGGGCAACAACCAGACCTACCAGACCCCTGGAACCGCACCGACCGCTAGCGGTTCAGCATCGCCTTCGGCCGGTTTGAGCGGATCTCTAACTTGCAACTACTACGCCAACACCGACACCGGCTACGCGACACCGCTAACTATTTCGAGTAGCACCGCTCCGGGCACCTATGTTGTTCGATGCACCGGTACTGCCGCATCGGGTTACGCAGCGGCAGCTATTAACAATGGTGTCTTGACCGTTACTCAGACCCCTTGGTATCTAAATGCAACCGACGCCACCTACACCATTGGTGGCAGCTTGCCGTCACTGACGTCTTCGGCCTCGATCTCTGCCGCTTTGAGCGGGTCGGCAAGTTGCTCGATTTATGCAAACAGCGACACAACTTATCGCACGGCGCTGACGCTAGACGCCACTCTTCCAGCAGGAACCTACGTGATTCGATGCACAGGTTCGGCAGCAACCGGTTATGCAGCAGCAACCATCAATAACGGTGTCTTGACTGTTACCAGCCTCACCGCTTGGACTTTAACCGCCTCAAACGCTAACTACACCATTGGTGGCTCGGCACCTTCTCTCAGTGGAACCGCGAACCCTTCGGGTGGCTTGAGCGGCTCAATCACCTGCCGCGTTTACGCGAGCAGCGACCCGACATACAGCACCGCACTAACGATCAACTCTTCGTTGGCTGCCGGCAATTATGTGATTCGATGCACCGGATCTGCAGCTGCAGGTTACGCCAGCGCAACCGTTGTAAACGGTACCCTCACTGTCGCGGCAGCTGCAGTGACCTATTCGGTCACCTACAACGCCAACAGTTCAACCGGTGGCCAGGTGCCAAGCGATAGCAACACCTACAACGCCTCAGGCTCGGTAACTGTGTTGACAAACTCTGGTTCTTTGACCCGCACCGGCTACACCTTTGCTGGTTGGAACACTGCCGCCGATGGTTCGGGCACGTCTTATGCCGCATCAGGTTCGGCTACATTCAGCATCTCGAGCAACACCACGCTTTATGCGGTTTGGACTATCAACTCGTTCACCATCACATATGACAAGAACGACGGCGGCTCGACCACCACGACTCAGTCTTACAACTACGGTGCAACCAATGCGCTGAACTTCAGCAACCCTTGGACTCGCACTGGTTACACCTTCTTGGGCTGGTCAACAAACGCATCTGCGACATCTGCAGACTCAAGCAGCACCATCTCGGGCGCTGCAACTTTCTACGCTATTTGGCAGGTCAATAGCTTCACGATGACCTTCAATAAGAACGACGGTGGTTCGACCACGACCACTGCGTCTTATACCTATGGGGCTACAAATGCGTTGAGCTTCAGTAACCCTTGGTCTCGCACTGGTTACACGTTCTTAGGTTGGTCGACAAATTCTTCGGCAACCGTCGCTGACGGCTCTTACACGGTATCGGGTGCCGCAACGTTGTATGCGGTGTGGCAGGTTATCAGCTACACCATTACTTACAACAAGAACGACGGTGGTTCGACCACGACCACTGATTCGAAGAAC
>CAIRNX010000029.1 GCA_903880095.1 uncultured Micrococcales bacterium
CCCTTGACATGGGCGCACTTATTGCGGGTTCGCGTTACCGTGGTGACTTTGAGGAGCGCCTCAAGAAGGTGACCAAAGAGATTCGCCAGCGCGGCGACATCATCACCTTCATCGATGAGATTCACACTCTCGTTGGTGCCGGTGCTGCCGAGGGCGCTATCGATGCCGCTTCGATCCTGAAGCCGCTACTTGCTCGTGGCGAGCTCCAGACCATTGGTGCAACCACTCTCGACGAATACCGCAAGCACTTTGAGAAAGACGCAGCGCTTGCTCGTCGATTCCAGTCGGTCAACGTTGCAGAGCCAACCTTGCCGATGGCGATCAACATCTTGAAGGGTCTTCGCGACCGCTACGAGGCGCACCACAAGGTGACAATCACCGATGGTGCCGTTGTCTCGGCGGTAACGCTTGCAGACCGCTACATCACCGACCGCTTCTTGCCTGACAAGGCAATCGACCTAATCGACGAGGCTGGCGCTCGCATGCGCCTCTCGATTCTTTCTTCGCCACCAGAGCTTAGGGAGATCGAAGAGAAGATTGTTGCCGCTCGCGTAGAAAAAGAGAAGGCAATCGAGTCGCAAGACTTTGAACTCGCCGCCTCAAAGCGTGACGAAGAGAAGAAGCTTTCTGCAGAACGAGTTCGCCTAGAGAAGCAGTTCCGCAACGGCAACGTGGCAACCCAGGGCGTTGTTGACGAAGGCCTAATCGCCGAGGTTCTCGCGCAGTCGACCGGTATTCCTGTGTTCAAGCTCACCGAAGAAGAGTCTTCGAAGCTCATCTTCATGGAAGACGAACTTCACAAGCGCGTCATCGGCCAAGAAGAGGCCATTCGCGCAATCTCGAAGTCAATCCGTCGCCAGCGCGCTGGTCTAAAAGACCCGAACCGACCATCTGGTTCGTTCATCTTTGCCGGCCCTACCGGTGTTGGTAAGACCGAGCTCGCCAAGGCTTTGGCCGAGTTCCTGTTCGACGACGAAGGCGCGCTTATCTCACTCGACATGAGCGAATACGGCGAGAAGCACACCGTCTCACGCCTATTCGGTGCCCCTCCGGGCTTCGTAGGCTTCGAAGAGGGTGGCCAGCTAACAGAGAAGGTTCGCCGCAAGCCGTTCAGCGTTGTGCTTTTCGATGAAATCGAAAAGGCTCACCCAGACATCTTCAACTCGCTTCTTCAGATTCTTGAAGAAGGCCGTCTAACCGATGGCCAGGGTCGAGTCGTCGACTTCAAGAACACAGTGATCATCATGACCACCAACCTCGGAACCCGCGACATCTCGAAGGGTGCCATGGGATTCTCTCTAGAAGACAACGCCGAAAACGACTACGAGCGCATGAAGGGCAAGGTCAACGAGGAGCTCAAGAAGCACTTCAAGCCTGAGTTCTTGAACCGTGTCGACGAGACAATCGTCTTCCCGCAGCTAACTCAGGTTGAGCTGGTTCAGATTGTTGACCTGTTCATCGCCAAGCTTGGCAAGCGCCTCGCAGACCGCGACATGACGATCACGCTAACCCCTGCCGCAAAGCAGCGACTCATCGAGCTAGGTTACGACCCAGCGCTCGGTGCTCGCCCGCTACGCCGTGCGGTTCAGCGTGAAATCGAAGACAAGCTGTCTGAGAAGATCGTTCGCGGCGAGCTGGTCTCGGCTTCGCACGTAGATGTTGATCTGGTTGGCGACGAATTCGTCTTCACCGACAAGGTTCACCAAACCGCTACCATTTAGGGGTGACCTACAGCATTCGCCCAGCCCGCGCAGACGACGTTCGCGCGATAGTTGCGTTGCGTGCGCCAATGGAGGGCGAAGTCCTTCTTCACCACGACCTAGTCGCCCTTTTTGAGCGCGTCCAAGAGTTCATGGTCGCGGTCGATTCCGAGGGCCGAGTTGTCGGCGCTGGCGGTTTGCACATCATGTGGGAAGACCTCGCAGAGATTCGCTCGCTGATTGTCGACTCTTCTGTTCGTGGCCAAGGCGTTGGCAACCTGCTGGTTGCCGCTCTGGTTGAGAAGGCTCGCGGCTTCGGTATCAAGCGAATCTTCTGCCTCACCTTTGAAGTTTCGTTTTTCGAGAAGCACGGCTTCGCTACAATCAGCGATGTACCGGTCGACGAAGAAACCTTCGCCGAAATGGTTCGCTCAAACGACGACGGTGTTGCCGAGTTCTTGGATCTCGCTCGCGTAAAGCAGAACACTCTAGGCAACACGAGGATGCTTAGGCTCCTCTAGCACGCACCCTCGCTAATCTTGAGGCATGTCTCAACCAAGCCCGCTCGTCTTCTTCTTTCGCCGCGTCTTCGTTCTCGGAGTCCTCGCACTAATCATTTGGGCGCTCATCGCAGCGGTGGGTTTTGTAGGAGGCCTTTTCAATCACAAGCCTTCGAACGCATTGAGCGCTGGGCAAGAGTGTGCTCCAGGCACCGTTTCTGTGAATTCCGTCATCGGCGACGGCACCACCGAACAGTTATCTTTTGCCAAGGGTGTGAACCCTTACCTCTGGTTCACCCTCACAAACACGGGAACAGTGGCTTGCAAGTTCAATGGCGGCCCTCGAGTCACGTTTTTCACGATCAAGAGCGGTTCTGAACAGATTTGGTCGTCTCGCGAATGCAACCGCGGCGGCTTGGTTGACAAATGGGTTAACCTTCAGCCAAACCAGACCCTCGTTTGGTCGGCTGGCGACTGGTTGCGCGTTCACTCATCATCGACCGGTTGTGGCGAAGGCCAAGCTCCGGTTCTACCGGGCGCCTATGCGCTAACCGCAGAAGTGAACGGCGTAGTCTCGGGTAACTACGAACAGTTTCTTCTCAACTAATTACCAGTTGAGGGCCAGCGCGAGCGCAGCCTTGACCGTTTTGATCTCTGAATCAACCGAGCGAACAAAGCCGAGTCGGCTCGCTTCGTTTGCTCGCAGTTTGCCGTTGGTTACCTTGCGTAGGTCGCCGGTGAGCGAGATCTCACCAAAGGCGCAGAGGTTGTGGGCGATTGGTTTGTCTTGAACCGCAGAGGCAATTGCCAAGGCGATGGCTAGGTCGGCTGCTGGCTCGGTCAGCTTGACGCCGCCAACGGTTGAAACGTAAACGTCCATCTCGCCAACGCGAATGCCGGCACGGCGTTCGAGCACGGCGAGCAACATCGCTACGCGCGAGGCATCGACGCCATTGACCACTCGACGCGGTTGCGGGGTCGAAGACTTGACCACTAGAGCCTGAACCTCCGCGATGAGTGCGCGGCGGCCTTCGATGGCCACAGTCACGCAGGTGCCTGAGACGGGGGAGTCTGGGCGGCTCAAGAACAGCCCGCTTGGGTCGGCGACTTCGGCGATGCCTTCGCCGGTCATCTCAAAACAGCCAACCTCGTCGGTTGGGCCGTAACGGTTTTTGAGGCTTCGCACGAAGCGAAGCGCGGTTTGGCGGTCGCCTTCGAAGTGGCAAACGACGTCGACTAGGTGTTCGAGCACTCGTGGGCCGGCAATCGATCCGTCTTTGGTTACGTGGCCCACCAGAATCACCGGTAGGTCGCGCTCCTTGGCCACGCGAATCAGGTTGCTGGCAACCTCACGAATCTGGGCTGGCATGCCCGCAGCGCCGTCTAGGTCGC
>CAIRNX010000030.1 GCA_903880095.1 uncultured Micrococcales bacterium
AGAGTGGTTGCACCAATGGTCTGGAGCTCGCCACGAGCAAGCAGCGGCTTCAAGATCGAAGCGGCATCGATAGCGCCCTCGGCGGCACCGGCACCAACGAGGGTGTGAATCTCATCAATAAACGTGATGATGTCGCCGCGCTGGCGGATCTCTTTGGTCACCTTCTTGAGGCGCTCCTCAAAGTCACCGCGGTACCGCGAACCGGCAATGAGCGCACCCATGTCTAGGGTGTAAAGCTGCTTGCCCTTCAAAGTTTCTGGCACATTGCCGTGGACGATTGCCTGAGCTAGACCTTCGACAACAGCAGTCTTACCAACACCAGGCTCACCAATAAGAACCGGGTTGTTCTTTGAACGACGAGAAAGAATCTGCATGACGCGCTCGATTTCGCGTTCACGGCCGATCACTGGGTCGAGCTTGCCTTCGGCAGCGGCCTGAGTGAGGTTGCGACCAAACTGGTCGAGAATCGTTGAACCCTTTTGCGGGGCACTGGTTTCGCCACCAACGTTGACTGTCTCTTTGCCCTGAAAACCAGAGAGCAGTTCAACAACCTGCTGACGAACACGGTTTGAGTCGGCGCCAAGCTTGGTTAGCACCTGAGCGGCAACGCCTTCGCCTTCGCGAATCAAGCCGAGAAGTAGGTGTTCGGTGCCGATGTATGAGTGGCCAAGCTGAAGTGCCTCTCGAAGCGAAAGCTCTAGAACCTTCTTGGCGCGCGGGGTGAAAGGAATGTGTCCGGTCGGCGGAGTCTGGCCCTGACCGATGATTTCTTGAACCTGTTCACGCACTGCGTCAAGGTTGATGCCGAGCGCTTCAAGCGCCTTGGCTGCTACACCTTCGCCCTCGTGGATTAAACCAAGGAGGATGTGCTCGGTGCCAATGTAGTTGTGGTTGAGCATCTTCGCCTCTTCTTGGGCGAGGACTACTACACGGCGGGCCTTATCGGTGAACTTCTCAAACATAAGTCGATGGTAACTGCGCCCGCCGACCTAAAACAGGGCTGTTCGCCCTAAGCGTTAGTCGACTTAGACGACGAGTGCTTCCACTGACGAAGGCCCAAAAAGATCAAAACCTGGGCCAGAGGCAGCCAAGACAGGTTCGCCCAGATATTGTTGTTGAGCGACTGAACCAGCACGGCCATTACCGCTGCCAATAAGAGGGCAATAACCGGTGAGCTAACGCGACCAAACAACCTACGAGTCAACGGTTGCGCCTTAGCCATGGCAACTTGCCCTTTTGCGGTGTCGAGCATGATTACCGTCACAAGCGCCCAGATTATCGCGAGGCCCGCAAATGGGTTCAGTATTACTCCCATAACTAACCATGTGAATTGGGCAAGAAGAACTTGAACTATAAGTTGCACCGGTTCGTCGCCCTGGCGTATTGACCCGAGCACTAAGGACGAAATCAAAACTAAACCGACGACATAAAAAACGGTGATGTTCCAAACACTTTTGTTTTTTAGCATGGTTCAGTCTTTTTCTTTCAACTTCGCAAGCTTCGCGCGCTCTTCGGCTTCGATCTTCGAATAGGTGTCGCGCTCTTTCGAGTCGACCTTGATGATTGCTCGCATGACTACCCAAAAGATACCGCCGACCAGTAGCGGCGGAACCAGCGAAAGCAATGCTGCTATGACGTCGTTCATTACTTCACCAGCGGGAACATGATTGTTTCGCGAATGCCAAGGCCAGTGAGGCTCATGAGTAAGCGGTCGATGCCCATACCCATGCCGCCTGATGGTGGCATGCCGAATTCGAGAGCTTTTAGGAAGTCTTCGTCGAGCTTCATTGCCTCAGGGTCGCCTGCTGCTGCCAGGGTTACCTGCTCGACAAAGCGTTCGCGCTGAACGACTGGGTCGACAAGCTCTGAGTAGCCGGTGGCTTGTTCGTAGCCGCGAATGTAGAGGTCCCACTTTTCAACAACGCCAGGCTTGCTGCGGTGGTTGCGGGTTAGTGGTGAGGTGTCTACCGGGAAGTCGATTACGAAGGTCGGCGTCACCAAGGTGTCTTTGACGAAGTGCTCCCAAAGCTCTTCGACATACTTGCCGTGAAGCGGGTGCTCGATGTCGATGTCGACGCTCTTGGCGAGTTTCTTGAGGTCTTCGATCGGGGTCTCTGGGGTGATCGTCTGGCCGCAGGCTTCGCTTAGGCTCTCGAACATCGAGATGCGAGGCCATTCGCCGCCGAGGTCGTTGATGGTGCCATCTTCGAGCACAACCTGGTGGGTGCCGAAAACGTCCATGGCTGCGTTCTGAATCAGCTTCTGGGTGAGGTCGGCGATCGAGTTGTAGTCGCCATAAGCCTCATAGGCCTCGAGCATCGCGAACTCAGGGCTGTGGGTGCGGTCGGCGCCTTCGTTTCTGAAGTTGCGGTTGATCTCGTAAACGCGGTCGATGCCGCCGACTACTGCGCGCTTGAGGAACAGCTCTGGGGCGATGCGTAGGAACAGCTCGGTGTCAAATGCGTTCGAGTGAGTCTTGAACGGGCGGGCGCTTGCTCCGCCGTGGATTGTCTGAAGCATTGGAGTCTCGATTTCAAGGAATCGATCTTCGGTGAAAGTCTTACGCAGGCTTGCCATAACCTGGGCGCGAATCTTGACAACCTCGCGGGCGCGGTCGCGAACGATTAGGTCGAGGTAGCGGTGGCGAACGCGAAACTCTTCACCGAGCTCGTTGTGAAGGTTTGGCATCGGGCGAATGGTCTTTGCAGCCATCTTCCAAGAGTTAACCAAGATGCTTAGCTCGCCGCGCTTTGATGTGATTACTTCACCTTCAACGAAGAGGTGGTCGCCGAGGTCGACTAGTTCTTTGAAAAGTTCGAGCTGCTCCTCGCCGACTTTGTCGAGGCTGAGCATGGCCTGAATGCGCTGGCCGTCCCCCGCTTGAAGAGTTGCGAAGCACAGCTTGCCGGTGTTGCGCTGAAACATGACGCGGCCGGCGATGCCGACGAATTCGTCGGTGGAGACGTCGACGTCAAGGTCTGGGTGGGCGGTGCGAACATCGCCAATGCTGTGGGTGATTGGGAGGGCGACCGGGTAGGCGTCGTTTAGCTTGTTGAGGCGCTCGCGCTTTTCGAGACGAATCGCGATCTGCTCTGGCAGGTCTTGTTCGTCTTCGTGCTCGAGTTGGTCACTCATTCGCTTTGCTCCGTTAGGTCAAGTTCTAGGTTGTCGATCAAGCGTGTGCTGCCGACCTTGGCCGCGACAATCGCAAGAGCCTTGCCTCGGTAGTCGTCGGTGACTGGTCGAAAGATTTCTGGGTCAACAACCGCTATGTAGTCAAGTTTAGTCTCGGGGGTCGAGTCGATGAGGGTTCGCGCGGCGTCGAGGGTGAGGCTGAGAGGTTGGCGAAGGGTTTTGAGCGCCTTGAAAAGTGCGGTTGCCGATGTCTTTTGCTCTTCGGTTAGGTACCGGTTGCGGCTGCTCATTGCCAGGCCGCTCGGTTCGCGGTGAGTTGGTGCTGTGACAATCTGGGTGTCTTTGTAGACGGCGCCGGCAAGCTTTTTGACCATGAACACCTGCTGGGCGTCTTTGGCGCCGAAGATGGCGAAGTCTGGTTGTACCAGGTCGAAGAGGCGGCCGACAACGGTGAGCATGCCATCAAAGTG
>CAIRNX010000031.1 GCA_903880095.1 uncultured Micrococcales bacterium
CTTCAGGGTATGACTAGGACCGAGTAAAGCGATACTGAAGCTACACCCGTAGAAGACCCAAGAACTCAGTTCTGGACGGGGGTTCAATTCCCCCCATCTCCACCATCCCATTAGAAGAAAAGCCTCCGAGAAATCGGGGGCTTTTCTTTTATCTAGAGCAGAGGTCGAATCTCTTTAGCCTTCTTCGCGTATTCGGAATCGTCGTCTTCGCGGCCTTGCGAGCGGCCAACCAAGATAAGGATTAGGCCCAGAATTGCGAGGGGCAGCGCAAAAACGAAAATGTTGAAAAGGTATCCAACGTTCAGGATGCTCGAACCCGGTATCTGACCGATGGCTCCGAAATTAACCAGAGCGATGATGCCGCTGACCGCCAGTAGCAAACTGCCGAAGATTCTTGCTCCACTGCCTTTGTCCATGAGGCACCTTTCAGTTTCTTCAACTATTTTTGTTCTCCTTGAAGTATTGTCAAGCGTTATGAAAAGGTTTCTCTTTATCTCAGCCGCTGTTGCACTTTCACTTAGTGGGTGTGCAAGCGGGCCCAAAAACTTCAGCACGGTGGATGAACTAAAAGCTGCCTACATTCAGGCTGGCGGCCCCTGTGCTTCTGGAACCACGGTCGATACCTCTTCAATTACTGCAGCTTCGAAAGATCTCACTGGCTTGGCGGGCTATTCATGCACCAACGACATCGGTTTGTTTGTGTTTCCGAGCAAAAAGGCCCGAGATTATTTTGTAGACCTCTTAGACGGGGCTTCATCGGCTTCGAAAACTGGAATCCACATGGTTCTTGGCGAGAAGTGGTTGGTAGCCGGCGTGACCTTAGATAATAAGAAGTTTGCCGCGGCCTTAGGTGGCACCGCGAAGTACTAGTCCTACCATTGAAGTAATTCTTACAAGGGTCGCATTGTCAACAAATCGCGTGATTACCGTTCGCCACTGGCTTGGCGCATGGCTTTCTTGCATTCCTGAAGCCGAACTTGGTTTCGGTTATAAGCGCCGACTTAGCCAATTCGTCGCTAAGCAGCTTGGTGATTTCGGAAACCGAGAGCTGGCCTCTGCAGGTGCTGCCGACGCCTATCGCTTTGTGCAGTCTTTGCCAAAAGGTGATCGTGAACTTGCCTACAGGTTTATCACTTCGGGCTTTCGTGCTGCAAAAAATGTTGGGTTGAACACCCGTTACCCAGGCTTCCCAGCCAAGCGAGTGGTCGGTAAGGTTTTCTGGGTCGCTGCCAGAGGTGTTCTTGCAACCGCATTGATTACCGGTTTGATCACCTCAGGTTTCGCTCTAGATCGTGTGGTGCGATTCAAAGAAGACTCCTTGACCGCCTATGCAACAGTTTTGCGGCAGTCCGGTTTTGGCGTAGTGGTCGCCTTCGCAGAAGACGTCTACTACAACTACATAAATACTCCGCGAGTGGGCGGTGAGCCCACTCAGGCGGCAGACTTTGGCTCCGATGCGAATATCGGGGAGCAGTCACAAAGTTCAGTAGGGTCAAAGATTGCATTTGTGAAGGAGTGGGGTGCCGCCGGAGCCTCGAGCGTTGTTCCTGACCGTTTGGTGCCACCAGTTTCAGCCAAGGTGGGCGAGGGAGTTTGGTTGCGCACCAAGATTATGGTGAACGGCTCGAGCGCAATTCGAATCGCCCGAATTCGGCCAGACAGCGAGCACACCTCGTATTACGCGACCATAGCTTGGTTTGATTCAAAACGTCTTGCTTTTCAGCAGGTGCCAGGCACCGACGTCCCAGAGGGAAACTTTGTTCGCGGTGACGGCGTGGTGCCATTAGATCTGAAGCCGTTTTACGTTGCTGGTCTAAATGACGGTTTTTTGATGCGCGACAGCCAAGGTGGTTATGTCTTTGGCGACAAAGTAGTTAAGAAACTGGTTGTCGGCAAGGCAACGTTGGTCACCTACACCGACGGCTCGATTGATGTTTTGAAGTGGGGAAGAGATAAGCCGAGCAAACCGATTCAGGCGGCTCGCCAAAACCTTACCCTCATGGTTGACGGCGCAATAAGTCAGGTGCAAGACGAGAGTCAGTCAAAGTGGGGCTGGGTTTGGCAGGGCGTTGGTTCGGGCAAGAACCTGGTTTGGCGAAGTGCGCTGGGTGTTCGTGCCGACGGAACCGTGGTTTATTGCATCGGGCCGGTTTTGAGTGCAAAATCGCTCGCCGACATGATGGTGCGAGCCGGAGCTGTTAGAGCGATGCCGCTAGATATGAACTCCGCTTATGCAAACGGGTTTCTCTATGGCCCTTATGCGCCCGGCAAGCGCATTGACCCAAACATTTACCGCGAGCCAGACCGCTTTTTGGCTCCTAGTGAGCGCGACTTTGTCGCGGTTTACGCGAAGTCGCCCTAAACCTTTACTCGGTCAAAAACGAACGCTGGCATCGAGCGCATAACGAATGCGATAAGTGACCAAAGCTTCGGTGCGAAAACCTTTCGCTTGCCCTTGGCTAGACCATTCACGATGATTTTGGCAACCGTGTCAGGTTTCGCGGTGATCTTGGCCATCTGGGTTCCAGGGGAGATCATCGGGGTGGCAACCGGACCTGGTTTGATGATCATGAAGCGAATCTTCTTAGAGTTGAACCTGTTGTTTAGGCCCTCGACGAACTTCTCAAGAAACGCCTTGCTTGCGCCGTAAACGTAGAGGTCGCCGCGGCCGCGTTCGCCGGCAACCGAACCGATGATTCCGCAGCGACCATAGCCTTGAGCCTCAAAGCCGGTTGCAATGCTCTCGGCAAACATCGCCGGTGAAGCAGCGTTTATGGCAACCGAATCGAAGATAACCGAAGGCTCCTTGGCGTCGATTTGTCTGGTTAGAACTCCCTGAGCAATGAGCGCGGTATCGACTGGCTTTTTAAAGACTCTCGTCACAGTCGCTTTGATCTCTTTAGGTGACGTGAAGTCCATGATGATTTGCTCGGTCTTTGCACCCGTGCGCACTTCTAGATCTGCGGCAACACCGGCAAGCTTCTTGGCGTCTTTGGCAACGAGCACAAACTCGACTTCTTTGTTGCCCCAAAGTCTCGCCGTGTGCTCGGCGATCATTGATGTTGCTCCAATTATCAGAATGCGGGTCATGGTTTCCTCTCGATTACTCGCTCAAAGAAGAGCGAGGTGATGCCTTTGTCTTTGTGTTTTAAAAACTTTGCGCGGTTTGGGTAACCGGCTTCGAATGTAGCAGGGGTCATGGTTGCGTCTTTGGAGGGGTTTAGGCGACCCCCGTGTTTTACGACGATTCCTTCAAGTTCTTTTAGGAGTCTCAAGGTCTTCTCGCCCTGATTCGGAAAATCGATCGCAAGAGTCACGCCCTGCATTCCAAAACTCAGGAGGCCAGGCAGGTCTCGTTTGCCGGTTGTCTTGAGTACTGCAAGCAGAGAACCGGCCTTGGCCTTGCGCATAGCCTGCAAAAGCTCTTGGAGGGCCACTTGGGCTGTCTCTTGGGGCAGAACGCTCTGGTGTTGAAAGAAACCCCTCGGACCGTATGCGCGGTTCCAGTGACGAATGCCATCCAGCGGGTAAAAGAAAGGCTCGTAGGCGATTGTTTTCTTTCCCTTGGTCGCTACTCCCAAAAAGTAGTAGGAGGCATTGAGGATTCCAAGTGTTGCTCTGTTGATCAGGCTTATCGGTGGGGTGAAAGGGAACACTTTGGGGATCTTGGGTTTTTGGGGCTGTGTTGAATTGCTGTGGTTTCCTCGAGTGAAGATTCCGTGGCAGCTCTTTGAGAGGCAATCGAACCAGGCAACACTGTATTCGAATGCTTCGCTTGCTTTGCTCAAGGTAAAGAATTCGTCGAGGTTTCGAAACGGAATCGTTTCGGCTTCGATCCAAGGCCCAGCAACCTTTTTGAGCTTGATTGTTACCTGGGTGATTAGACCTGTTAGACCAAGCCCACCAATTGTGGCTTCGAACAACTGCCTATTTTCGGTCTCGCTGCAAATGCGCTCCGTGCCATCGGTGCGAACCAATGTCAGGTTAGTTACGTGTTCACCAAACGTGCCAGCCGAGTGGTGGTTTTTGCCGTGGACGTCATTTGCTATCGCACCGCCTACGGTTACGAACTGGGTGCCTGGAGTTACAGGCAGCATCCAGCCTCGAGGAGCAAACAGGCGCTGAATCTGACCAAGTAAGACGCCTGACTCGACTGTGAGGTTACCTGATTTTTGGTCGAACTCGACAAACCGGTCGAGGTTTGTGGTGAGCCAAACACCTTGCGAAATTGCTACGTCACCGTAGCTACGGCCGGCGCCGTGGCTTAGTGCGGGGCGTTCTTTGAGCTGGTTGGCTGCCGAGAATCTTGAGTCGATTGCGCGAGCGTCGACCGAGTAATCGGTCAGTCGGCCCCAACTCTTCAAACGCATGTGTCCCTCTCGTTACCCTCAAGCCTAGACAACCTAGACTATGAACGAATCTCGAAGGGGAAAATGGCTGGCTGGCACCTGTTTCGTTTGCTTCGCCCAAAGCAGTGGGTAAAGAATTTTTTCGTTTTCGCACCAATATTGTTCGCTGGAGCATTCGATCGGCAGACATCACTCTGGGCGGCGGTCTGGGCTTTCTTGTATTTCTGTTTGGCCGCCTCCTGCGTCTATATTTTGAATGACTTGACCGATATCGAATCAGACAAGACTCACCCGCTAAAGTCTCTAACACGCCCATTGGCCTCGGGTCATGTTTCTGTTCGAACAGCAGTAATTACTTTGGTGTGCGGCTTTTTAGTTTTGTTTTCTGGACTAGTTCTCGTTCCGGCAGCGATGCTTCCAATTGGTGGTTATATCGCGATCAACGTCGTCTATTCTCTTTTTGCGCGCAAGGTGCCGGTTCTCGATATTTTCACGATTGCGTTCGGTTTTGTTTTGCGTGTCGTTGCGGGGGCGCTGGCAATCAATCAGCCGCTGTCTGCTTGGATGTTCGTCACGACGCTCTGTTTGGCGCTCTATCTTGCGGCAATGAAAAGACGCCACGAATTGAAGAATCTCGGTGCCAAGAGTCGTAGTTCGCTTGAAACATACACTGTCGCCGTGGTTGAACGTTTTGCTGAAATTTCTGCAACGGGAGCATTGGTGTGTTATGCGATATTTGTGGTCACCGTAAAGGAAATGTTGGTTTACACGATCCCAATTGTTGCGTTCGGGCTTTTCAGGTATTGGTTTATTGCTGAAAAACTAAAGTCTGCCGAATCGCCTACCGAGGCGATGTTGCGCGACTGGCAGCTAGTGGCCGCGGTTGTTTTGTGGGTCGGCGTTTGCGGGGGAGTGCTGCTATTCGCAGGGCACTAGTTGCGCCACTCGCTGCGGTGTGACACCGAGCAAGACGGCGATGTCGCGAAGGGTTAGCCCTTCGTCTCTCATGCGAGCAACCACGTTTCGAATCTCGCCCGAAGCCTCTTCTTGGAGTTTTGCGGCTTCTTTCATTTTGTGTTGAGCCGACTCGATGTCGCAGATGATGCCAGGCATGCTCGCGATCACCTTGATGACCAGTTCGCAGTTGTCTTCTGCGCCTTTTTCAATTGCCACCTTTTTGACGAGATCAACAACTTTGTCTAGGCGTTTGGCGCTGGTTTGGAGGTCAAGCGCGGGCACGTCAACGCTCCAGCCTTCGGCTTTGCGCTCGCAATTTGCGACGATTTCCATGACACCTCCAAAATAAGTAAAGATGGACTTGACTAAATAAGTCAACCCGTGCTTTACTAATTTCATAGTAAACCCCAAAGTCATTTACATCAAGGAGTAACAATGTTTTATGTTCTAGCAGTCATCGCGTGGGCGCTGACAGTATTCGTAGGAATGGTCTTCTTCAAGGCTGGCAAGTTCAAGCTCACCGCTTCGATCGAAACCCTTGTTGGCGCAGGCATGACCTGGACCAAGCAGATTCCTAAGTCTCTTGTTCGCCTGATCGCCCTACTAGAAGTAGTTGGCGCAATCGGTCTGGTTGTTGCTCAGGCAGCATTCGAAGTTGGCGTGCTCGCCAAGGTTGACGGCTTCTTGTTCGCTCAGGGCTGGGCAGTTGCCGCAGCCGCTGGCCTAGCACTAACCATGGCCGTTGCTCTAGTCATGCACGTTGTTCGCAAAGAGATCAAGTACACCTGGAAAATCAACACTCAGGTTGTTCTCGCCGCCACCGCTCTAGCCGTTGTTTTGGCTTTCTTGCCAACCAGCATCGCCTAGTCTCAGCGACTAATACCGGCCCTGCCGGCCGCTCTCTTGAGGGTGGCTAGCAGGGCCGGTGCCGTTAACAGGATCAACACACTCGTCGTGATCGCTCGGCCGGAATCCCAAAGCAAACCGCCGGTTAGGCTCTCGTACTTGAAGAAGCGAGCAAGGTTCGGCGTAATGCCTGCTCCTGGGCTGTAAGAGATGTCTGTGCCGACGCCCGCCAGAAATGGCCAGTTCCACATGGTCATTAGCGCTCCGTATGCGAATGAGCCAATGATCGCAAAGGTCACCAAGACTGTCAGTTCAAGCCAACGTTTGTTCGATTTAGGCAGAAGCCCCGCGACCAAACCGAGCAACCCGGCTGCCATCATCTGGAACGGCAGCCAAGGCCCAACGCCACCCATGAGAAGGGCGCTAACGAAAAGCGAACCGGTGCCAAGCAAGAAACCAAAGCCTGACCCAAAAATATAGGCGCCAATGATGATTATGAAAAACGCCGTCTCAATGCCCGAGGTGCCAGCGCCGAGGACGCGCACTACAGCGTTAAGAGCAATCAAGACGCCGAGAACCGCAAGCTGTTTTGAATCCAATTCGCCAGAGGCAAACTCGGCTAAAACCAGAACCAGCATCAGCGGCATCAACACAATGAAAGCGGTCTGCGCGAATCGGTTTTCGTCAACCGAAGTTGTTTGAATGATCAGCGGCCAAGCGAACATCGCCAGGCTAGCAATTGCTGTGAATGAGATGACCAGTTTTGAGTAAAGGCTAGTTTTCACGTTTACCGACCTGTTCGGCAAGAAGGAGCCCCGGTTGGTTTGCAATCTGAGCAACCTGAGTCGGCATCAAACCTGTCGGACCCAGGATTTCTTCGGTCCTGCCTTGGGCAGTGATTTCGCCTTCTTCAAGCACATAAACCCTGTTGGCAATCTGCGCGACAAACTCGATGTCATGCGAGGCGACCAAAACCGTTCGGCCGTTTTCTTGCATCAGACGAATAGCGGCAACTAGGTGTCGCTTAGCTTCGTAATCCAAGCCTCTTGTCGGTTCGTCGAGCAGTATCAGCGGTGCGCCCTTCACCAATTGCACTGCGAGCACCAGTGCCAGTTGCTGCCCTGCAGAGAGATCTCTCGGGTGTTGTTTCGGGTCGGTTCGGTTGCTCAACTCCAAAAACAGTTTCGCGGTTTGCCCCTGCTCAACCTTGTTGAATTTATCTGATTCAGCCAACTCCTCGGCGAGGGTGTTCAAGAACAGCAGGTCGGCGGCGCGCTGTGGAACAAGGGTGTTGTCCGGGCCAGAAATCGCTCCACCGCTGCGCGCCCCCGTGCCTTGAATGGCCCAAAGCATTGTCGATTTACCTGAACCATTAGCGCCCATAAGGGCTACGACCTCGCCAGCTTGAGCATTGAGTGAGACGTCAGAAATCGCAACATGGTTGCCGTATCTGACCACGAGTTCTTCCACCAAGAGGGTTTGTTCGCCAAAGACCCGGCCAGGAAGCCTGGTAAACGTCACGGGCGTTGCTATAGCTCGCTTTGCCTCTTCGATCGAAAGCGCAACCGGTTCAAGGCCAAGGCGCTGAGAAAGTTCGACCACCGGTGGTAGCAGGCGGTAATCCTTGAAGGCGTCTCTGGGAGCGCTCTTGACCACCGATGAATCCCCGTTGACGACAATTACCGAGTCGATATGCTCTAACACGCGTTCAAGGCGGTGCTCGGCGAGCAACACGGTGATGCCCTGCTCCTTGGCCAGCCTGGCCAGTAGAGCCACAAGCTCGGCGGCAGATGTGGCATCCAATGCCGAAGTTGGTTCATCTAAAGCAAGCACCCGTTGACCCGCAGCCATCGCCGCCGCGATTGCTACGCGCTGTTGCTGGCCCCCACTGAGTGAAGCCAAAGGCTTATCTAGAAGGTGCTCGATGCCAACCAATGCTGCGTTCTTCGCAATTCGGTGTTCCATGTCGGTTGGGGTGAATCCGAGCTGCTCGAGCCCATATGCGAGTTCTTCGCCAACCGTATCTGCCACAAACGAACCCTCGGGCTGTTGGTTCACGTAACCGACGAGTTCGGCGAGCTCGTGAGGTTTGTAACCCGTTACATCTTTGCCATCGATGAGAATCTTGCCGCTGAGTTCGCCGCCGGTAAAGTGCGGGGCGAGGCCGTTCATTAGCTTCAGAAGAGTTGACTTGCCGCTCCCAGTGGGCCCGCAGACCAGCGTGAATTCGCCCGCCCTTAGAGTAAAGGTTGCGCGGCTAATGATTGGTGATTCGGCGCGCTGGTAACCGAAAACAACCGAACGAAACTCGATCAAAAAGCCACCACCAATGCGGCTACCGCCACTGTGAGACCGATCACAAACAAGTCTTTGATTCCCGGTTTTTGTCTTCGGTATCTGGTTCGAAGGTTTCTTGCGCTGGCAATTCTGATCGTCAACGTGAGTGAGCAGATGCCCGAAATCATGAATGCGATGGCAATCATTTGCGATTGGGTTGCCAACAAAAAGTAGGTCGCGAAAGCGATGAGCAAAATGCCACCCAAAGAGAGCGTTCGTGTGGCAATTATTTGCATCTTGGTGAGTGAGCCACGTCTACCAAAACCACGTGCGTCCATGCTTGCGGCCAGCCCGAGTGACTGCTCAATCGTGTCTTCTAGCGCAGGTATCACGATGCTATTGAGCGAAGAAATGCCCTTGCTTCTGCCGCGAAGCGAGCGGGCCTTACGAACCCTCTGCAAACTCTCTATTAGTTGCGGTGCTAGGTTGATCGCAACGGTCATCGCGGTTGCCACTTCGTATAGGGCGCCAGGCGTTGACTTCAACAGGCGTTTCGGATTCGCCAAGGTGTTAGCCATACCGATCGAAATGATGATTGCTGCCAACCTCAAACCGTCAGTTGCTGCCGCTTCGAGGGTGAGCCAAGAAACCTGACCAAGAAGGTGCACACCGCCAAGGTTCAATTCGACTAGTGAGAATGCCACCACTGAATCGGTTGAACCAGAGTTGAAGATGATTCGAAACAGCAACCGGACGCCGACAACGAATGCTCCGAGCCAAAGATAAAAACGCACCGACTTTGACCATGGCGCATTTTCGCGGCAGGTCAGCATCAGTGCAATTGCCACGGTGATTACCAAAACCTCTGGCAACCAGCCGCCGCTAAGGCTCGCAACGGTAGCTAGACCTAACCCCAAAAACCACCAGGTTGCAGGGTGAAGTGCCGAGGCTCTAAAGGGATTCAACGACATTTGTGGGTCACCGGCTTGGTGCTCGGTTTTGACGTCTCAGGAGACTCGGTGCCTGGCACCCAAAGCCAGGCTTCTGCGCTGCCGCATTCACTAAAGTGTGTCGAAGCCCCAGTTAACGCGTATTGCCAAGTGGTTGATCCTGGTTTGGCGATGAAGAACGCCCAACTTCCCTCGTCGTAGCGAGGTGTGTCTATGCAGTCCTGCGCTTTGGGTGCGCCGTTGATTTGGCAAACAAAGCCAACCGGGTAGGCACTTGTGCCGCGAACTTCATTGCCGGTTGCCTTGAAAAGTTTCCAGCTGGTGTCTTTGAACTGTGTTGCGCATCTAGTACGCGTGGTTTCACTCTCAATGGTTAGCGAAACACCTTCGCCGGTGCACCAACCAGGTGTGAAGCGAACCTCGGTTTTTTCTTGCGCCGCGGGCGCGCTGATCAAAGCCCCGATGCCAACGAGGGCAACGAGACCAATCAGCACTACCCGAAGCGAAAGACGCATAGTTACTTTTCGAGCCCAACGTAGTCGAGGCCGATTAGCGGCAGGTAACCCTGAGCAGTCGCGAAGGTGTCACCCTTGCCTGCAGACCACGGGGTCTTGAGACCGCCGTCTTTGACCACCTGCTTCTTTAGCCACGCTTGCAACTTGCTCACATCTTCGCCGGCGGCGTGCAAGGCCATGGTGGCGTATGCGGTGCCATTCACGTCAACGTCACCCCAAGCCTCGTAATGGTCGGCGTGAAGGTTGGCCTGAAGCCAGGCCTTTGCTGTGAATGCTGGCTCACTCAGTTTGTTTGCGGTGAACGCCATCAGTGCGATAGCCGTCGCATCTGCCGAGCTCGAAGTTGTGGTCGAGCTCAGGTCGGTTCCCCAGCCGTTGTCGGCTCGCCTAACGAGGCTCAGTGAAAATGCAGCGTCTTTTGCGATGGCGTCTTTGCCTGCTGCCTTGAGAGCCAACGCTGCCCAAGCGGCATCAAAGGTGTTGGTTGCCATCGTCGGGTCGTAGGTTGGAGCCCAAGCTTTCACAAGCGCTTTGGTTACTTTTTCGCGAAGTGGCTGGTTGTCGTAGTTCACCAAATACGAGACATATAGCCACTTTGCTGCAAGACCGAGTTTCAGGTTGCCCTTCTCATCTTCGATCTGATCTGTGGTTGCCAGCGCCCACTCCTCGGCCTTGGTTAGATCGATGCTTGGCGCCTGCGAAAGCTGAGCGATGGCTTCGAGCGTGAAGCCAACGTCGGCCTTGCCGGGAGTGAATCCTTCTAGGTAGGTGCCATCGGTTTTGGTAGTGAACTTACCCGCCAAGAACTCAGCGGTTTTCGGTTCGATTGTTTGTTTGGCGCAGCCAGACAGCGCAAGGCTGCTGACGAGTGTGATTGCGATAAGCAATCCAGATTTGGTTCTCATTTGAGACCCTTCGCGTAGGTGCGATCTGGGTTGCGAAGGCGGTAGGCGGGTGCCCACTCGACTCCGACCGTAGACCTCGACGGTTTTTTCTTGGAGTCTTCTACTTTCCAATCAGGCATTCCGACTCATGCCTTAGGCATTTACGGTTGCGGGTCAGTGCCGGGTTTACACCGGCTTTCCCTGTTTGGTTGGTGAAAGAACAACTTGCGTTGTCTGCTCAGATTAGCAGGAGTCAGCGGTCGAGGTTGCTATTGTTTAGGTAATAACTTGATAGCCGTAATAAAACGTTGCGGGAGAGCAGTTTAAGTACTGCACCGAAGGAGCAATCCTCCCCAGAAACTCTCAGGTGATCAAACCGCAGCGAATAGGCAACTCTGAAAAGAAGGTCTCGAGACCTCGCCCAAGGTGAAAACCGCGAAAGCGGTGAAGCTCTCAGGCACAGCGACAGAGGGGGAGTTCTCGATTGGCACAACGCCAATCAGATTTGGAGAACTCGTGACCCGCAAGACTGCACTCTACGAAGAACACGCGAAACTTGGCGCGCAGTTCACCGATTTCGGTGGTTGGGAAATGCCTGTTCGCTATACCTCCGACCTCGTCGAACACCACGCCGTTCGCAACGACGCAGGTCTCTTCGACATTTCGCACATGGCCGAGTTCTTCGTCGCTGGCTCTGGGGCAGCGGATTTTTTGAACTTTGCACTCGTTGGTCGAGCTTCTGAGATCGGCAATGGCCGCGCAAAGTACTCGCTCATCTGTGCCGAAGATGGCGGCATCATCGATGACCTGATCGTTTACCGTCTGGCAGACGAAGACTTCCTGGTGATCGCCAATGCGGGTAACCGTGACAACGTTGCAAACGCCCTTCGCGAGAGACTCGCTGGCTTCGATGCAGAACTTCGCGACGAGAGCGACAACTTCGGTCTTCTCGCAATCCAGGGCCCACGCGCTGTCGAGATTTTGCAAACTCTTACCTCGACCGACCTAAGTGTTTTGAAGTACTACTCGATCGATGCTGGTCGCCTAGGTGATGTTGACGTCTTCTTCGCCCGCACCGGCTACACCGGCGAAGATGGTTTTGAGATTTTGGTTCGTGCCGAACACAGTGCAACCGTCTGGAACGCCTTGCTTGTTGCAGGGGAGTCGAAGGGCTTGGTGCCAGCTGGTTTGGCCTGCCGCGACACGCTTCGACTCGAAGCGGGCATGCCGCTTTACGGCCACGAGCTTGGCCGCGACACTAACCCGTTCGAAGCGGGTTTCGCCCGCGTAGTTCGTCTCGACCGTGAAGAAGACTTTGTTGGCCGTAAGGCTCTAGAAGCGCTCGCCGAAAAGCCTCAGGCGCAAAGACTCGTTGGTCTCGTGGGTGAAGGCAAGCGTGCTGCACGCGCCGAATACCAAATCTTTGTTGAAGAGGCTTTGCTCGGTGAGGTTACCTCTGGTGCGCTTTCGCCGACGCTAGGTTACCCGGTGGCGATGGCCTACGTGTCGATCGAGCACGCGCAGGTCGGTAGCGTTGTGAACGTCGACATTCGCGGCACCAGAACAGATTTCACGGTGGTCAATCTGCCGTTCTATAAGCGAAACAAGTAATTAGGAGAAAACGATGAGTGAACTGAAGTACACCAAAGAGCACGAGTGGCTAGCCATCGACGGCGACGTCGCGACCGTCGGCATCACCGCCTACGCGGCAGAAAAATTGGGCGACGTTGTTTACGTCGACCTACCTGCCGTTGGTAGTGCAACCACCTACATGAAGATCTGTGGCGAAATCGAGTCAACCAAGTCAGTTGGTGAGCTTTATGCTCCTGTCGATGGCGAGGTCACCGAGATTAACGACGCAGTTGTCTCGGCTCCTGAACTTGTCAACCAGGACGCCTTTGGCGCTGGCTGGTTAGTCAAGATTCGTTTCGCAAACCTTCCTGAACTACTAACCGAAGCCGAATACAAGGCACTGATTGGCGAGGCCTAAAAACTAATGCTCGAATCATACGAGGACTTCAAGAACCGCCACATCGGCCCAACCACCGACCAGCAGCAGTCGATGCTGTCGTACCTCGGGTATGACTCAATCGATCAGCTGATGTCGGCCGCGGTGCCGAAGGTTATTCGCTTCGAGGGCGCTGGCTCGCTTCCAGACCCAATCAGCGAAGCCGAAGCTTTGAAAGAACTTCGTGCGATTGCGAACCGCAACCGAGTTACCTCTTCGATGATCGGTCTCGGTTACTACGGCACCCACACGCCAGGTGTCATCAAGCGCAATGTTCTAGAAAACCCTTCTTGGTACACCGCATACACGCCTTACCAGCCTGAGATTTCGCAGGGCCGCCTCGAGGCGCTGCTCAACTTTCAGACCATGGTCAACGACCTAACTGGCATGAAGACCGCAAACGCTTCGATGCTCGATGAAGGCACGGCGGCTGTCGAAGCCATGATGATTGCTCGTCGCGCATCGAAGGTTTCGTCGAACGTTTTCTTTGTTGATGGCGACACCTTGCCGCAGACTAAGGCGCTACTCGAGCACCGCGCCGAGCCTCTCGACATCGCTATCCAATATTTCGATGCAACAAGCACTCCGACTGGGGAGTACTTCGGTTCACTGGTTCAGTACCCGGGTGCAACCGGCCGCATCGTCGACATCAAACCGATCATCGAGGCTGCCCACTCGGTCGGCGCGCTTTCGATTGCCTCTGCCGACCTTCTCGCTCTGACCATGATCGTTGCTCCCGGTGACCTCGGCGCAGATATTGTTGTGGGCACAAGTCAGCGCTTCGGTGTTCCGATGGGTTTTGGTGGCCCGCACGCTGGCTACCTTGCAGTGCGAGCGGATCTTGAGCGCTCAATGCCTGGCCGCCTGGTCGGCGTCTCGGTCGATGTTGAGGGCGCCCCGGCCTACCGGCTAACTTTGCAGACTCGCGAGCAGCACATTCGCCGCGAACGAGCCACCTCAAACATTTGCACAGCTCAGGTGTTACTTGCCGTAATGGCTGGCATGTATGCCGTTTACCACGGCCCTAAGGGGCTTCGCGCTATCGCGGCAAGCGTTCACCGCAAAGCCGTCGCACTGGCGACTGCGTTACGCGCTGAGGGCTTGGCGGTTAGCGAAAATGCATTCTTCGACACCTTCCAGATATCTGGTGTTGATGCGTCCGCCATTTTTGATCGTGCTCGTTTGCACGGCATCACGGTTCTAAAGGTCAACGACTCGACCATTGGTTTGAGTATCGACGAAACCACTACCGAGGCGGAACTAAACGCAATTGCCGAGATCATGGGCGCCACGTTCGTTGAGCTGGCTGGTGTCGGTGAAAGGCTTGCAGGCTTCGAACGCAAGAGCGAATACCTGACCCATGAGGTTTTCAACTCGCACCACAACGAAACCTCGATGCTTCGCTACCTAAAGAGACTTGCTGATTACGACTACGCGCTAGACCGAGGCATGATTCCGCTTGGTTCATGCACCATGAAGCTCAACTCGACCACCGAAATGGAGGCAGTCACCTGGCCGGAGTTTGGCGGGCTGCACCCGTTTGTTCCGGCAGAAGACGCCCATGGTTACCTTTCGATGATCGACCAGCTTTCGACATGGCTTTGCGAGGTCACGGGCTACGACGCAATCAGCCTGCAACCAAACGCCGGCAGCCAAGGCGAGCTAGCCGGCCTCATGGCCATTCGCGGATACCACCTTTCACGCGGTGACTCGCAGCGCTCAGTTTGCTTGATTCCTTCGAGCGCGCACGGCACCAATGCCGCGTCTGCTGTTCTTGCCGGAATGCAGGTTGTGGTCGTTGCTTGTGACGAGAACGGCAACGTCGACCTAGCCGACCTTGAGGCCAAGATTGCCGAAACCGGTGACCGCCTCTCGGCGCTAATGGTCACCTACCCGTCAACCCACGGAGTTTACGAAGAAGCCATCGTTGACATCTGCTCACAGGTTCATGCGGCCGGCGGTCAGGTATACATTGACGGCGCAAACACCAACGCGGTCGTTGGCTTTGCGAAGTTTGGTGAGTTTGGTGGCGATGTTTCGCACCTCAACCTGCACAAGACTTTCTGCATTCCTCACGGCGGCGGCGGCCCAGGCGTTGGCCCGGTTGCGGCTCGCGCCCACTTGGCTCCATTCTTGCCAGGTCACGCCCAGGCGCAAACCGCGCTGCCAAACTACGGCCCAATCTCGGCAGCTCCTTACGGCTCGGCTAGCATCTTGCCGATCTCTTGGGCATACATCCGCATGATGGGCAACCAGGGTTTGAGCGAGGCAACCTCCACTGCTGTGCTTTCGGCAAACTACGTCGCTCGCAAACTCCAGGGTCACTACCCGGTTCTTTACACCGGCCACGACGGCCTGGTTGCCCACGAATGCATCTTGGACATCCGCCCACTCACCGAAGAGACCGGTGTAACGGTCGATGACGTAGCGAAGCGCCTAGTTGATTACGGCTTCCACGCACCGACCATGTCGTTCCCAGTTGCCGGCACTCTAATGATTGAGCCGACCGAGTCTGAACCGCTAGACGAGCTCGACCGCTTCATCGATGCCATGATCGCGATTCGCCTCGAGGCAGATCAGGTTAAGATCGGCGTTTGGCCGGCCGACGACAACCCGCTGCACAACGCGCCTCACACCGCAAAGCAAATCGCGGGGGAGTGGGCTCACCCTTACTCGCGTGAATTGGCGGTTTACCCGGTTGCCGGGCAACATCGGCACAAGTACTGGCCAATCGTTCGACGAATCGACTCGGTCTATGGCGACCGCAACCTTGTTTGCTCTTGCCCGCCGCCTGAGGCGTTCGCCTAAAGCCAGGCTATAAAGCTCTTCGCCCAGGCGTAGCCGACAAAGCTAACTGCGTCCAAGATGAAGTGAGCTACAACTAGAGGTGTGAGCTTGCCGAATTTGCGGTAAGCCCAGCCGAAGGCGATTCCCATGGCGAAGTTGCCGACGAACCCGCCGAAGCCTTGGTAGAGGTGGTAGCTGCCACGAACCGCTGAGCTAATAAAAATGGTCGCCCACTTGCTTCGCCGAAGTTTTTGCAAGCGTTCAAAGAAGTAGCCGACTACAACAACTTCTTCGAGCAAGGCGGCGCCGAGCGCTGAGAACAGCAGCACCGGCACTGTCCACCAATTCGTGCCTAGGTTGCTAGTAATGACTTGCGCAGAAAGTCCCAGTTGTCTGGCAGCAAAGTAAAGGGCCAACCCGGGGATTCCGATTGCTGCTGCAAGTGCGAAACCTTGCCAGAGGTTGCTATAAACCGGGCGCGCCTCAAAGCCCATTTTTGTGAACGGGTTGCCGTCGGCGCTCAACAAGAAAAGGCAAAGCGCCACGGGCACGAGGCTAAATGCCGTGCCTAGAAGTTGATAGGTCACATCAAGCCAAGGTTGATCCGAGAGCGTTTGGTTAATCGTGACGCTCGAGCCGCCCAATCCCTTGGGTGTGCTGAGAACCGCGATAAGGGAGACCACAGAATAAGTAGCCGACTTGCCGAGGCTCAGCGCAAAGACGATAGCTATTTCGAGTTTTAGTTTCAACTCAAAGCCTTTACTGCCATCGTGACCGCGAGAGCAACGATCAGTGCACCGCCCAGAGCGCCAATCCAGGCGCGAAGTTTGCCGTGCGTGATTGCGCGCAGGCCGACACCTGCGAGAGCTAGTGATTCTTGCCAAACGATTGAACCGATGAAGACGCCGACAGCGAAGGCGAGGCCGCCGGTTGCCAGGCTGCCGGTGGCAAGCGTTGCTGCGCTGGGCGCTAGTGCCAGAAAGTAAAGTGCGGTTGGTGGGTTGACCACGGTTGCACCAAAGAAAGTCAAATATGTTTTGCGACGCGAGCCCGGTTCAATTTTCTTGGCCTCGGCTTCGCTATCGCTTCGCAAGAGGTTGAGGTTTTTGATCAGAGTGGTTAATCCGAGGTAAAGGAGTAACGCTGCACCCCCGAGGCTTAGGTAGAGCGACCAAGCATTTAGCCAGTTTGCAATCAAACCCCCGATAAAGAAAACGCTTGCAGCGTAAAGCCCATCGACCGTAGCCATCGCTAAGGCGCCAACCACCCCATGACTCCAGCCCTTTGCGATTGTGGTGTTGATGAGCATGATCGCCATAGGGCCAACGGGAATAGCGAGCGCTAGGCCAGCTGCAAAGCCAATCGAAAAGAGCTGAGTTAATGCGTTCACGCTCAAAAACTACCACTCGGGCATTTGTAACGAGATTGTCACGAAAAGAAATTCTTATCGGAACTTGTTAAATTCCTGCGAAATCCGACCTAGAGTTGTCTCTACCTAGAACTACGGGTTCACCCGTTGTTTACCCAACAAGGAGAAATACATGAAAGCAAAGCGTTTCCTACGCGTGCTTGCTGTGTCTGCCACTACCGCATTGACCGCTACTGGTCTTTCGACAGTCGCTATGACGCCTGCAAGCGCCGTAACTAAGTCGACAGTAATTCTTATGTCGTCCGGTGAAATCACCTCGCTAAACAGCGGTACCATTGATGGCAACACGAGCTACAACGCCCAGGTTGGCTCGTTGACCAGCATGGGCTTTAGCTACTACAACGACAAGACACAGCTCGTCATGAACACAAAGTTCGGTTCGATGCAGGTTCTAAAGAAGACTCCAAAAGACTTCGAGATCAAGTACACCATTGTCAAGGGTCAGAAGTGGTCAGACGGTACTCCAATCGACGCAGTTGACCTTCTTCTTTCACACGTCGTTCAGGCAGACAAGTGGTCTGTTGCCGCAAAGTTGGGTAACCCAAAGACCAGCACCCCTAAGTTCAAGAGCGTTGGCTACAGTGGCGCATACGCTGACCACATCGTCGGTGACCCTGCACTTAGCGACAACAACATGTCGCTAACCCTGAAGTTCGACAAGCCACTACCAGACTGGCAGCTGCTAGCACCAGGAGCCTTCCCGGTTCACTCGCTAGAGCTTCTTGCCGCTGGTAAGACCAAGCTTGGCACCGCTGCGGCGAACCTTGCAGCAAAGGCCAAGTTCTTGGCTGACTTCAAGGCAAAGAAGACCGCTGCGTTTACAGCTATGGGTAACAAGTGGTCATCTGCTTACGACATTCAGACCATCAATGCGAGCACAAACCCGCTATTGCTAATCAGCAATGGCCCATTCATCGTTCAGTCGGCTACCCCGCAGGCTTCGATGATTTTGGTTCGCAACCCGCTTTACACCTCGGGCCCTGCAATGCAGACCAAGAACCCAGTAAAGAAGATTCAGATCAAGACGATTACCAACGACGCCTCTGCGGTTTCGGCACTTGGTAACGGCGACCTAGACATCTACTACAACACCTTGGTCACGATTGCTGGAAAGGCTTCGCTAGACGCCCTCTCCGGAGTCACCGTTGTTTCGAAAGTTGGAGGCAACTACTCTCACTTCGATCTACGAACTGACAACGCAAATGGTGCTGAAGACAGCTACACTGGCCCATTCGCTGGTAACAGCCAGAAGGCAAAGGACCTACGTCACGCGTTCCTTCTAGCTCTACCTCGTCAGCAGATGGTTGCAACTGTTATCGCTCCGACCATGGCATCTGCCAAGGTTATGGACACTCAGTTCGACTTCATTGGCTCACCTGAGTACAACGTGTTGACCAAGAAATCGGGTGTTGCAGAGTACACCGCTGGAACCCAGGCGGCTCGCACTGCAAAGGCTCTTGCGCTCGTCAAGAAGTGGTACCCATCGGCCTCTGACACGCACTCGACCGTTACCGTGAAGCTATTGTTCTCGAACACTTCTGGTACCCGAGTTCGCCTTGCACAGCTGCTTCAGCCTGAAGAGGCAAAGGCAGGCTTCAACGTTGACATCACCGGTAGCGACGATCTCTTCTCGCACACCTCTGACTCAGCGTTCGATGCGTCGATGTACGGTTTCGGTCTAACTGCAATCAGCCAGTCGAACTCTGTAGGTGTCTACAAGTCGACCGGTGGCAGCAACGTATGGGGTTGGAACGACCCAATCGTTGACCAGAACGCCACTAGCCTCGAAGGTGACTACTTGACTTCTGCTCAGGTAACTGCCAAGCGACTAGCAATCGACAAGCGCGTTCACGACAACTACTGGGGTCTACCGCTCTACCAGAACCCAACAGTTACAGCAGTTAGAAAGTCTCTAAAGGGTGTGTCTACCGCTCCTGTCGGTAACAACATCACTTGGAACGTTTTCGACTGGCACTTCTAAGAATTAATCCTTAGAAACCTAAGAAGTGGGGTGTCCGGCTTGCCGGATGCCCCACTTCTTTGCACTGAGTTCAGGCGTTTTTCGATTAGAATTGAGCTGTTGTTCACCCTGGTGAACTCGAGTTCTACGAGTGCGGCACAGTGGCCGCGGTGAGGTTAGCTTTGTTTGCTTACATTGCAAGACGCCTAGGCATGATGTTGCTTATTGTTTTTGGTGCCAGCTTCATGGCCTATAACCTCGAGGCGATTTCATCAAATCCGCTCCAGGCATTCGCCGAGAACACCGCAAAAAACAAAACGTACCTGATGCATCAGTTGATCAGTCAACTCAACCTCGATGTGCCTCCGCCGCTCCGCTACTTCATGTGGCTTCGAGGCGTTGTAGCAGGTCTCTGGGGTCACTTAGATCTAGGTATGACTCGCGATCACCAACCGGTTCTTGATTCAATCGCCTTGGCTATTCCGATAACTTTTAGGCTCGTGATTGCCTCAACAATCTTGGCCATTATTCTCGGAATAACTATCGGCATGATCACCGCGATCCGCCAATACAGCCGATTTGACTATGTAATGACGTTCATCTCCTTTTTGCTCTTCTCGCTACCTGTGTTCTGGGTTGCCGTGCTCCTAAAGCAATATCTAGCAATCGACTTCAACAACTTCCTTGAGAAGCCCTCAATATCTTTGCCATTCTTGATTGGATTCGGTCTCGTAGCCGGGCTAATTATGGCGAGCCTGATCGGTGGATCCAGGCGCAGGTTCTATTCAGTCTTTCTCGGGGTCACGCTCGGTGCGATTGGGTTGATGAAGCTCATTAGCGACACGAACTGGTTCATTCACCCAGGCATCGGCATCATAGGCGTTGGCATTTTTGCCTTTGGGTTTGCCATTTTGGTTACCCAAATCTCCACCGGTCTAGAGAATCGCAAGTCACTCACCGCGGCGACGTCGGCAGCAGCGATCGTCACCGTCGGCTACTACCCACTGCAGCTGCTGATGAACTCGAAATCCTCGTTCCTCAACATTTTGTTGGTTCTTGTCATCACCATGGGTTTGTCAGGGCTCATAGCGTATTTCGTCGACAAGATCGATCGTCGAACAAACATTAGGACAGCCTTAATCACGGCACTACTCGGTACCCTACCTCTCTTCCTCGACAGGCTCATGCAAGAGTTTGGAGGCTACATGACCTCCGATGCTGTCAGTAACCGACCTGTTCCGACCTTGGGTCAGGTAAATGACCTTCTATCTGACCAGCAGAAGGCAAACTTCTGGGTTTCAAGTCTCGATGGCATAATGCACCTTATTTTGCCTACAGCCGCACTAACACTAATTTCGTTCGCAGGCTATGTCAGATTCTCCCGCGGAAGCCTTCTCGAAGTATTAAACATGGATTACATCAGAACGGCTCGCGCTAAGGGTCTTACCGAGCGAACCGTGATTGTGCGTCACGGTATGCGCAATGCGTTGCTACCGCTGACGACAATCCTGGTGAACGACTTTGCGGGTGTCATCGGTGGAGCTATTATCACCGAAGGTGTTTTTCAATGGAAGGGAATGGGGCAGCTTTTCAACCAATCCTTGAACACCTACGACTTGAATCTTTTTATGGGTGTTTTTGTTTTGTCTGCTTTTTTGACGGTGTTGGCTAACTTCGTGGCTGACCTGCTTTATGGAGTAGTTGACCCTCGAATCCGAATCAGGAAGTAACGACTATGGCTAAAAGTAAACAAGACCTCGAAAAGTCGTCTGACAAAAACGAAAATGAGATTGCACTCAGAGAAACTGAGGGTCTAAGCCAGGGGCAAATCATCCGCCGCCGATTCTTTAGACACAAAGGTGCGATGGCCTCGTTGGTCGTCCTTTTGGGAATGTTCCTCTTCGTCTTCTCTGCCTCGGGAATACACCTTGGTTCGGCTAAGCAGCCGATAAACATCGCCGGCTGGTGGCCACACTCTTTTAAGGAGATCGATCCAGAGGCAGCCCTGAAGAACGTCTGCAGTAACGGAATCACTGGCTGCCCAACTCTCGACATTTTGCCTTCGTTTATTGATGGCACGGGTATTAAAATCGGCGATCACCCACTTGGCACCGACATTCTCGGAACAGACTACTTGGCTCTGGTCACCCGAGGCGCTGAGCAGTCGATCCTAGTGATGCTTATTGTTGGCTTCCTCGGTGTAACTCTCGGCACAGCGATTGGTGCAGTTGCCGGATTCTACGGTGGGGTCGTCGACGCCATCTTGATGCGTGTCACCGACATGTTTCTAGTTACGCCGACTCTTGTGATTGGTGCGGTTATCGGTTTTCGATTCGGTAACCTCGGCGTTGTGCCGCTCGCGCTCATGCTCGGATTCTTTGCCTGGATGGGTCTGGCAAGATTTGTGCGCACCGAATTCTTAACTCTTCGAGAGCGTGAATTTGTTGATGCGGCACGTGTTGCCGGAGCTTCAGATCGCCGAATTATTTTCAAACACATTTTGCCGAATGCGATTGGAATCATTATCGTTTCGGGCACCTTGTTGATGTCTGGCGCAATTCTGACTGAGTCTGCGCTCAGCTATCTCGGTTTCGGTGTTCGTCTACCAGACGTATCGCTAGGTCTCTTGGTGAGCCAGTACCAAGACACCTTCAATGTGAGTCCTTGGATGTTCTGGTGGCCCGGTTTCTTCATCATCACCATTGCACTTTCGATCAACTTCATCGGTGACGGTCTGCGTGACGCCTTTGATCCACGACAAAGACGCAGGATCAGTGCCAAAGAACGCGCCAGCGCCAAAGAGGCTAAGGGCAGGGCCTAATGCAGCTGATCGATTCTTTCCTGAATCAGCCGCGCAGCAATTCCGCTATCGCTATTGGTGCTTTGGCTGATGCTGGTGATTTCAGTTACAGCATTCTCGGTTCGGGGCAGTCTGTTGAAAAACCATCGGCTGGTGCTTTCGGCGACCCATCGCTGTTTACCATTGGCCGGGGCAACCCAGACTCGAGTTTTGCCGGCGTTGTGTTCGACCAAGAGCGACCACTTAGTGTTGAGGTTGGTGACGTCGCGGTAGGCAATTACGACCCGTCTGAGGGGGTTTACAACCTCAAAATCTACGCTTCGGAGAACCAGTTTTGGTCTTATCCAGAGAAGAATCGCAGCGAGAGCAACGCTTACGCAGATCAGCAGGTCAAACCAGATGCTGCTCGAACCAATTGGGTACAGGGCAGATTGGATCAGGTACAAGCCGTCGAAGGTGAGAGCGGCAATACCCCAAGCGAGGTTTCCTTTGGGGCGAAATACTTCGACATTCTTCATGCATCAATCATCGCAGGCGAAACCGCCAGTCGAAAAGGAAAACAGAAATGACTGAACCAGTACTAAAGGTCACCAACTACAACGTCGACTTTTGGGTTGACGGAGTCTGGTACCCGGCTGCTATCGATATGAACTACGAGCTTTTGCCGGGCAAGACCCTGGCAATCGTGGGTGAATCAGGTTCGGGCAAGAGTTCAAGCTCAATGGGGCTCATGGGCCTACTCGCCAGCAATGCGCGCACCAGTGGGACCGTAGAGGTCAAGGGCGTCGACATGTTGAGCGCAAGCGCGGCAACCGTGCGCAAGTACCGCGGTAAAGAGGTTGCTTACATTTTCCAGGAGCCAATGACAGCTCTAAACCCCGTTTACACCATCGGCTTTCAGATTGTTGAAACCCTTCGGGTTCACCTACCAATAAGCCCTTCTGCCGCAAAGGAGCGAGCAATTGAGCTGCTGACTTTGGTTGACATTCCAAACCCTGCCGCTTCGTTTGATAAATACCCTCACCAGCTTTCTGGTGGCCAGAAGCAGCGCGCAATGATTGCAGTGGCTTTGGCATGCGATCCCGCTCTTTTGATTGCCGATGAGCCAACAACGGCGCTCGATGTTACCGTTCAGGCTGAGATCCTCGACCTGATGCGCGACCTTCGCACAAAGTTGAACTCTGGAATCCTCCTGATCACTCACGACATGGGTGTAGTGGCCGACATGGCTGACGACATCCTTGTGATGAAAGACGGTGTAACTGTCGAGCACGACACCGCCGACAATATATTCAATCGGCCAAAGCATCCTTACACCCAGCAACTTCTGGCAGCGGTTCCCAAATTGGGTTCTGTGCCGCTTCGTGAATTGAAATTTGCCAGCGAAGTAAAGCCCGAACCAGTACTTGTTTTAGATGATGTATCGATTGAATATCCGAAGCGTGGTCGTGTTCCTGCCTTTACCGCTGCGAGAAACATTAATCTTGCGATTTTCCCAGGCGAAATTCTCGGTTTGGTAGGTGAATCCGGTTCAGGTAAAACCACCATTGGTCGCGCGGCTATCGGTTTGATTCCGGTAAAGAGCGGCTCAATCAAGGTTGCTGGCAACGAAATCGCTGGAGCAACTGGCAAAGAGTTGCAGGCAATTCGTCGACACACCGGAATCGTCTTCCAAGACCCAGCCTCATCACTCAACCCGCGTCTTCCGTTGGGTGAAAGTATCGGCGAGCCTCTGTTCTTGGCCAAAGTTGCCAAGGGAGCCGATTTGGACCGCATGGTTGAAGAGCTTCTCGACAAGGTTGAGTTGCCACGTTCATATCGCAACCGATACCCACACGAGTTGTCAGGTGGACAGCGTCAACGAGTTGGAATTGCTCGAGCGCTTGCGCTCAGCCCAGACATTTTGATAGCTGACGAACCCACTTCGGCTTTGGATGTGTCGATTCAGGCACGTTTTCTTGAATTACTCCAAGAACTTCAAGACAAACTTAAATTCGCATGTTTGTTCATCAGCCACGACATTGCGGTTGTCGAAATTTTGGCGCACCGCATCGCCGTCATGCAGCACGGCTCGTTGGTTGAGGTCGGAGACCGCGACCAGATTCTGAAGGATCCTCAGCACGAATACACAAAGATGCTGCTTTCTGCTGTTCCTGTGCCTGATCCTGAACTGCAGCGCATCCGCCGCGAAGCTCGCCTAAAGAACAAGTAACCTTGATACCAGTTGGTTAAACCACTGGAGATTAATTGAAACGTTTATTGTTTGCGCTTGTTGCGCTAAGTACAGTCGCCCTAGCCGGATGTTCAACAACTTTGCACCTTGTGCCAGGTTCAGTCGTAAACGTGGCCGAAACCGCGACAATGATTTCGCTAAACCCCGACGTGGTTACAACACCCCCGGCTGAAAAACTGGCTGACGAAGTGGCCAACCTCACTACCGAAAGTTTTTACTCATTGAATGAGAGCGGCTCGCTTTCGGCTAACCCAGGTTTTGGCACAGTGACGGTGGATTCAGAAAACCCGCTGACGGTCACCTACGAAATCGCCGAGGGGCGCAAGTGGTCTGATGGCCAGCCGGTTGACTCGGCAGACCTGATGCTTTCGTTTGCTGCCGCAACAAAGCCAGAAGGTGCTAACTTCTATTCGCGCCGTGCCGGAAGCGGTCTTAAATACGCGACCATCAAAGACGTAGGTCTTCGATCGATCACACTTCAGTTCTCGCAGCCGGTTTCAGACTGGAGAACCGCTCTAACGGTTCCTGTCGCGGCTCACGCAGTAGCTTTTCAAGCCTTCGACGGCATTTCTGCAAGTGCGGGTAAGGCCGCGGTAATCGAGGCCGTACAGGGCAAGGATGCCGCCAAATTAGGCAAGCTCGCCGAGAGTTACCGCACCGCTTTTACGACCGGCGGTGACAAGTTCGCACTCACAGCACTCGTCTCAAACGGCGCCTACAAGGTCACCAATGTTATTAAGAACGTTTCGGTAGCTCTCCAAGCGACAACGAAATACAACGGCAATTTCGCGCCAGTAACCGAAAAAATCAACGTCAAGCTCTACGATGACTCGATGGCTGCTCTGGCCGACATGAACGCAAACAAGATCGACATTATTGGAGCGACAGAGTCCGGTTTGGTTAAATACCCAGACCTCATTGGAATGGTTTCTTCGCTGAGCAACATGAAGGTTACAACTTCTTTGCGAAACGGTTCCACTGCAGACATGGTGGTCTTTAATTTCGGTAAAGGCAGCGTTTTCAACGCCGGCAGCTACAAGTCAAAACCGGCTGTCGCTGCTGAACTCCGCAAGGCGTTCATGTCGATCGTGCCTAAGGCTCGAATCGTCGAGGATGCCTCTGGGGCAACAGCGGTTAGCGCATCTGATTCGTTCGTTTACCCGAGCAACTCCGATTACTACCAGTCCAGCGTGAGCGCAAACGGCTCAGAGAACTACCTGCTTCAAGACGTTGAGAAGGCAAGCGAAATCGTCAAGGCCTCTGGGGTTCACACGCAGCTAGACGTGCGCGTGGTTTACGACTCAACCAACCCTCACTCGGTTGCTGAATACAAACTAATCGCCGCTCGCGCAGCATCGGCGGGGTTCAACCTCGTTGACTCATCTAGCGCATCACCGACGCGTGACCTGCTTTCTGGAGGCTTCGACGTTTACATTGGCCCGCGTGAACTTGTCGGTGTTCCGGGTTCAGACCCATCGAGCTTGGTTGCAGACTCGATCACCTCCTACTCAGATTCGAAGGTTTCAGCGCTACTGCTCGACTATGCGAAGGCGTCCAAAGAAATCACGCAAGCATCGATTTTGCAGAAGATTGACGCCCGTCTGTATGCGACTGGTTACGGAATTCCGCTTTATCAGGTGCCAAATATGGTCATCTACCGCTCAAAATACTCCAAAATCTCAGTTTCGCCTTTCGGAGATAGCGCAACATGGGGTTACTGGACTTGGTCTGTTTCTGCCAAGTAGCGGGTAGACTGGACTAAACCCCAAAAGCACTAGCCCTTTGGCTCATCTGTGCTTAGAACAAGGATGTATTCATGGCCAAGGCCACTAGAGATGACCTACGCAACGTAGCAATCGTTGCCCACGTAGACCACGGTAAGACGACCCTGGTTGACGCCATGCTTCGCCAGACCGGCTCATTCGGCGACCACGCAAACGTGGGCGAGCGAGTTATGGACTCGGGAGACCTCGAGCGCGAGAAGGGCATCACTATTCTCGCCAAGAACACCGCAATCGCCTACAAGGGTGCTTCTGCCGGCGGAAAAGAGATCACAATCAACGTGATCGATACACCAGGGCACGCCGACTTCGGTGGCGAGGTTGAGCGTGGACTTTCGATGGTTGACGGCGTTGTATTGCTAGTTGACGCATCTGAAGGCCCGCTGCCACAGACCCGTTTCGTTCTTCGCAAGGCGCTTGAGGCAAAGCTTCCGGTTATCTTGCTAGTTAACAAGACCGACCGCCCAGACGCTCGTATCGACGAGGTTGTTGAAGAAACTCACGACCTACTGCTCGGTCTTGCCAGCGACCTTCACGACTCGGTGCCAGACCTCGACATCGACTCGATCCTTGACCTCCCGGTCATCTATGCATCTGGTCGCGCGGGTCGCGCAAGCCTAAACAAGCCTGCCGACGGCACTTTGCCTGACGCAGAAGACCTTGAGCCACTATTTGGTGCGATTCTCAAATACATCCCTGCTCCGGTTTACGACGACGAGCACCCACTACAGGCGCACGTAACCAACTTGGACGCATCGCCGTTCCTCGGTCGTCTTGCGCTTCTTCGTATTTTCAACGGCACCCTACGCAAGGGCCAGCAGGTTGCTTGGGTTCGCGCCGATGGCACCACCCAGAACGTGAAGATCACCGAACTTCTAAAGACCAAGGCTCTAGACCGCTACCCAACCGAAGAAGCCAACCCTGGCGACATCGTGGCAGTTGCCGGTATCGAAGAGATCACCATCGGTGAAACGCTTGCAGACCCGAACGATGTTCGACCACTCCCGATGATCACGGTTGACGACCCCGCCATTTCGATGACCATCGGTATCAACACCTCGCCGATGGCCGGCCGCGTCAAAGGCGCAAAGGTCACCGCTCGCTTGGTGAAGGATCGCCTCGACAAGGAGCTGATCGGTAACGTCTCGATCAAGGTTCTGCCTACCGAGCGTCCTGACGCATGGGAAGTTCAGGGTCGTGGAGAACTCGCTCTCGCAATTCTCGTTGAGCAAATGCGTCGCGAAGGCTACGAGCTAACCGTTGGTAAGCCTCAGGTTGTTACCAAGAAGATCGACGGCAAGGTTCACGAACCTGTCGAAGACCTAACCATCGATGTTCCAGAAGAGTTCCTCGGTGCTGTAACCCAGCTCATGGCTGCCCGCAAGGGTCGCATGAAGAACATGGTGAACAACAATACCGGCTGGACCCGCATGGAGTTCATTGTGCCATCTCGTGGCCTGATTGGCTTCAGAACCGAGTTCTTGACCATCACCAAGGGAACCGGTATCGCCAACGCGATCTCGGCAGGCTACGAGCCTTGGTTCGGCGACATCGTCACCCGAAACAACGGTTCGATGGTTGCCGACCGCGCAGGTGTCGTTACCCCGTTCGCCATGATCGGTCTTCAGGAGCGCGGTTCGTTCTTCGTTGAGCCAACCAGCGAGGTTTACGCAGGTATGGTTGTCGGCGAGAACTCTCGCGCTGACGACATGGATGTAAACATCACAAAAGAGAAGAAGCTCACCAACATGCGTGCCGCTTCGTCTGATGAATTCCAGTCGCTAACGCCTCCACGCAAGCTTTCACTTGAGGAGTGCCTAGAGTTCGCTCGTGAAGACGAGTGTGTCGAGGTAACCCCGGAGGCAACTCGCATTCGCAAGGTAGAGCTAGACGCCAACGTGCGTGCCCGTCTCTACTCGCAGCGCAAGAAAAGCTAAGACGCTTAAACGGATAAAGGGCCAGGTTTTCACCTGGCCCTTTATCTTTTGGCTTATTTTAGCTCTTTGAGCCACATCGCTGGCGTGCGCCCTAGCTTTCGCATCTTCTCAATCCTTGTTGCTAGCCAGATGAGGGTTCCGGCGACGAGTAGCAGGATTATCCAAAGCAACCAGGCTGCGCCTTCGATCTGCCTAAAACCGTAAGGCAGAGCAGAGACGAGAACGCCTGCGAAACCTGGGTAGAACATTCCGCCGAGTTCTCGAAGCGAACCGACGATTAGCAGCGTGAGTGAGACGCTCAAAACGATTCCGAAGCGCCACCAGTCGATTGCCTGAAAGGTGGGGTTGCTAAGAGCATTCAAAGTGTTTAGTACCGCTGGAGCAAGAGCAATCATTGTTGGGATGCCCACGTAGATCACGCTGTTTCCGGTGGTTAGTTTGAATTGCTTCGAAACGGCAAGAATCAAGAACACGAAACCGCCGACCAGCAGCGCTCGGAGCTCTACGTTCGTCTGGCCGTTTGCGACGCCATCGAAGCGGAACCAGAGGTTTGGCACCGCCGCAAGGGTCAGGCCAACCGTGCCCGAGGCAGCGGCGCCAAGGTTTCCGGCGCGCATGCCGAGAATCAGAGCAGCAGCGCTGACCACAATCACCGCAATGACTCGGGTGACCTGAAGCGCGTCTAGCTCGGCAAACGGCGAGGTTATCGCCTGGTACGAGTAGATGGCAGAAGGAATAATTGCCACGGCGAGTGGCGCTCCCCAGGTAACTAGAGTGCCTTTCAACGCTGTGACTCTACGAAGCATGTTTATCGCCATAAACGTCGTCGCCAACACTGCAAGCGAATAGAGTTCTGGGCCACGAAGCTCGAGTTTCAGGTTGAATCGGAACTCTTCGACAACCATCGCTGCGGCAAGAGATGAGCCCACAAAGCCGAGAGCAACCCAGAGAGCGTCTTTGCTTTGCAGAGTCCTCCAATAGCCGTAGGCGGCCAAAATGAGTCCAACGCCAAGAAGTCGGGCTATGTTCTCGTTGGTGTCTAATCCCTGGACGCTTGCGTAAACCAAGCTCGGAAGCACTGCCACGAATACCGGGATGTCAGATTCCAACCAGAGTTTAGGTTTGCCCAAGGTCGTGTTGGCCACGAATCCATTGACCGCCAAAAGCGCTGCCAAGATCAACGATGTTAGCTCGGGGCCGTTCGTCGCGATTGTTGCGTGTAGCCAGTCACCTGCGGTAAGAGCGAGCAATACCGAGCCGACGTAGCCTCCAATAATCCAGACCAAATCTTGGGATTTAGCGGTTGTGCGCCAAGAAGCCACGGCGATTGCGGCCATGAAGAGCACCTGACGCATGTGGTTGGCGTCTTGACCAACAGTTGAACTGCTAAACCATACGGAAAGCAAACCGAGGGCGAGATAGCCAAAACCTACGATTCGAAGCTGAACCGTTCGCATCTCGGCTTCGGCAAATTTCTTTATCTCCACCAGTGCGAAGGCGACTAGTCCGGCAGCTAGGTAAGCCCAAACCCAATCCGAAATGTTTTCTTGGTTGCCACTAATTGTCACTAGTGGTGTGATTGCGGCACTCAAAAGGACAACCATTATGTTGGTTGCCATCATGGCTGATTGGCTGATCTTGGTGCGACTGCGAAGAACGAAGTTGTGTGCAACAACAAGCAGCGGCACCAGTGCGAAAAGCAAGGCGAATCGCAATGACTGGCCCTGGTAAGTCTCATAGAGTCGGCCCTGAGAGCCAAATGCGATGTAGAGAGCCAAGAGGCCGTAACCCAAGCCGATCTGTAGCTTTGCGAGACCCTTTTCGAGGTAGCCGAAAAGGTATGCAATGATTCCGAATCCGAGCACAACAAGACCGTTAAACATGTCGTAGGAGGTGTCGCCCAACGATTGCGCTAAGACAAGCAAGGCAATCAATGAGGCGCCGAGAGCCTGGAGCTCTCTGGTCAGAGCAGGTCTGGCTCGGTTGAGTAGTTGGGAACCCAGGGTCCAGGCCAAAAGAACGAGCATCACACCTAGGTTGATGAAGTAGTTGAACTCGAAACGGTGAACGGCGAAGGTGCAAAACGCGAGCGCCCCAACCATTCCAACCGAAAGCGTTGTCCAAGCGATGTAGCTTGGCTTTTCGGTTTTGGTTCTTTTTGCAAGAATGTCTGAGGTCAGAGAACTGAAATTAGCGGTTAGCAGAATCGTAGCGAGACCAATCGCCTCGGTACCCCACGCGTAGCTGATGGATTCGATGCTGAACCAAGTTGTTGCGAAGGTTAGGGCTGCCAGCGAGCTCGTAATTAGTGCCGTTAGGTTGCTGCTCTTTGACTTGGTGATGAGGTCGCTGGCCACCGTAACTGCAGCAAACCCGATTAGGTAAACACCGGCAGCGAATACCTCCTCAGAATTTGCGCCAGTCACATGCCAGAGAATCCAAGTTCCCAAAATTGCCCAAGCCGTCGCGTTTAGGGTCGCCATCGGTGGCTTGACGAATCGAGCGTAGCGGGGGAGCGTCGCGAGAACGAGAGTTACGAAGAGCGCGACCGCGATGCTTAGCCATATTCCCTGGGTGGCGACGAGTGAGTTTAGGCCGACGCCGATGCTGACGTAGGCGAGAGTCCAGGTGGCCGTTTTAACCTGCTTAGCCACTTCACCCGAACGACTGAGGGAGGTTCCCCAGAAATCGATCGTGCTGCTGCCAAGAAGCCACAATGCACCTAGGGCAAGAGTGGCAAATGGGTCGAAAGGTGTCCTGAAGTTGGTGAGTAGCTGAACGAGAGTTACTCCGGTTCCAACAACCGCCAAGAAGATCGTCGTGAAGGTTCCGAAGCGTTGCAACGCGGCGTTTTCTCGGTTGTGCAGGTCTTCTTCGTAGTCCTTGTTTTCGGACTTTGGATCAACTGTTTGCTTGATCGCGCGCAGGTACTTGAGTTGAATCAGCAGCGCGATGGCGGTGAAACTCAGCGTGATCAACTGCCAAGCAAAAGCGTTTGGCGTGGTCTTTATTGCTTCACCGACCGCGCCGTAGGTGAGCAATAGCCCCGAAATTGTTAGTGCGACTGGCGATAGCGCGCGCCAACCAAAGTTCTTCGCCCGAATCGAGGCGAACGAAGTGGTAATCGACACAATGGCCAGGTTGAGCGACCAATACCAAGCAGGCTCATGGTCGTAGGTTTCGAAACCAAGATTTAGCTGTGTTCCGGTAGTCATAATCAACGCCATCAGCATTCCAGCAGAAAAGACCGCCAGGAAGTTAGCAAGTAGCACCGAGATTTTGCGGCCAAAAATCGCTCCGGCGGCAGCTGCTATTCCGAGAAGTGATTCAAGAATCAACCACTGCGGCGCCTGCCAGGTGTCGATATTTGATTGAACGAAAACCGATGCTGCAACCAAAACCAGGATGCTCGCCGAGATGATCAACCACTGCGAAACCGAAACCGTAGCTGCGGCCCGCTTAGGTTTTGCGACAACCGGAGTAGGTGTGTAGGTCGAGGCTGCTGCTGCTCGTTGTTGGTTTTGTCTAGAAGCGTTATCGGCACCGATTTCGGCGATGAGGGCTTCAACCGACTGACGCGCCTTGTTGTAGGCGCCAAATTTGGTTTTGTACGCTCGCAGGTTTGCCGATTTGAAGTGGTAACCGCATGGGCAAGTCACCCACTCGAGTGACGCCAACTGTTCTTCAGAGAACTCGTGTTGGCAATAAGGTGTCGAAAACATTGGACCTCCCCAATTGACAGAATTAGTTTCTGTTGGTGGGAAGTTTATTGCTATTTGCGCTTGGTGCGCATCCAATAAAGTGTCGAAATAGGTAACAAATAGGCAAACCAAACCAGCGTCTGAAGCTGGGTTGGGGCAGCGTTGAAGCTCAGGGTTGACTTCAGAAGGATCTCTAGTGGCGAGCCCTCGGTGACCACCGAAGACACGTCGTAGGTATGTTCCTGCAAGAACGTGAACCAGTTAAGTTCCTCGAGCTCACGCACGGCGTAGGCGAGGATGCCGGCCGAGACCAAAATTAAGAAGCCGCTCGTCACTGCGAAGAACAGTCGAAGGTTTAGGCGCAAGCTGCCGCGGTAGATTCCGTAACCAATTGCGACTGCCGTGGCCAAGCCAAGCACGGCACCGATGATCGGCGTGGCTCCCTGCTCTGCGGCATTGGTAGAACTCCACAAGAAAATCGAAGTCTCGATGCCTTCTCGAACGACGGCGAAGAATCCAATCGCTATAACGGCATATGTTGAACTCACCTGAGCGAGTTTGCCGTGCATCTCTGATGGCAGGCTGCGGGAATGCCTTGCCATCCAGAAAATCATCCAGGTTACAAACACGACGGCAAGCACCGATGCGGTGGCGCCGATGATCTGGTTTGTTCCGGCTTCGGTGTCGGCGACCAATACCGAAAGAAGTAACCCGCTTAGTAGCGAAACGAGAATTGCGGCAAAGACCCCAAAAAGAACCTTGCGCACGTCTGATGGTCGGTTTTGCTTCTTTAGATAGGCAACGATGATGCCGATTACCAGAGCCGCTTCGAGGCCTTCGCGAAGGCCGATCATGAAGTTGGCGAGCATTTCAACCTGTCTGGTATTTAACTTAGGGTTACCTAACTAAGTCTACTTCAAGCACCATTCTTGGGCAAGGGGTTAGGTGTTCGGCGTAAAGTATTGGTATGGCTAGAACCAAATTCGCACCAAAGCGCTTGCTCGTGGTGCACGCCCATCCAGACGACGAGAGCCTGTTCACCGGCCATATCATCGCAAAGGCTGTGGCCGACAAAGCCGAGGTTATGGTTTTGACCCTCACGCGCGGGGAGCGTGGTCGAGTAAAGCTCGAAGAGTTGAAGTCGCTCGAAGGTGATCTAGCTGCCATGGGTGCTTTTAGAGCCGGCGAACTCAAAAATGCTCTCAAGGCGCTTGGCGTCACCAATCACAAATTTGCTGGCGCTCGCGCCTACCTAGATTCGGGCATGCGAATCACACCCTTCGGCAAGCCAGCAAAACCAAAGAATCTTGACGAGCGCGCCCTGTCGGCAGTGTCGGTAGCGGTCATAGCCGAAGATGTTTACCGCGCAATAGTCGAATTCAAGCCAGACACGGTGCTTACCTACAACCGTCACGGTGGGTTTGGTCACCCAGACCACAAAATGGCTCATCAGGCCAGCATGATGGCCGTTCGCCGCTATGCCAAAGAGAACAAACGCCGCGCAATACAGTTTTGGGTTATTGTCGAAGACGGCGAGCGCTTTGATGACTCAATCGGCAACGCGAAGACCGCTGCCCGCAAAAAGGCGGCTCTCGAGCAGCACGCAAGTCAGGTAACCGTGAACGCCGAAACCTATTCGATTGCCGCAAACAAAGAGACTCGCTACGACGCACCAGAGAAGGTGCGAAGGTCATCAACCAAACCGTGGATGTGGGTGAAGCCCACTCTTATCGCGCTCTGGTCGCTGCCGTTGGGCGTCCTAATGGCAATTGCCGGAACAATGCTGCATTCTGTTACCGCTTCAGACCCAGCAAAGAGCCCTCTGGGCCTCTGGGTTGCGCTGATTATGATCGGTTCTCTGGCGCTTTCGCTGAGATTGCTGAGAAAGAGTCGCGGTGCGCTTTACCTGATGACACTCACACTCGCGGCAACTCTCTACTGGATGTCTCACCAAACCTCTGGTGATTTTGTGCTCGGCCACGCCGAGGTCGACAAGTACTGGCGCTGGGGTTCTTTGATCATTTGCTTCGTCGTAATCCTGTTTCCGCGAATTCACCCCGGTGTCTGGCGCAAGAGCTCGCGTGGTCATCGGTAAAATAGTCTCGTGACCTACGTAATTGCCCTCCCATGCGTCGATGTAAAAGATAAAGCTTGCATCGAAGAATGCCCCGTTGACTGTATCTACGAGGGCGACCGCATGCTTTACATTCACCCAGACGAATGTGTCGACTGCGGTGCCTGCGAGCCTGTCTGCCCGGTTGAGGCAATCTATTACGAAGATGATCTTCCGAGCCAGTGGTCTGAGTATTACAAGGCCAACGTCGAATTCTTTAGCGAAATCGGTTCACCTGGCGGCGCTGCCAAGGTTGGCAAGATCGCTGGTGACCACTCTGTGATCACCGCCCTGCCTCCTCAGGCTGAGTAACTCTTGTTTGATCGGCTGCCCGAATACCCTTGGGAGGGCCTGAAGCCCTTTGCGGCTAAGGCTGCCAAACACGAGGCCGGCCTGGTAGATCTTTCGGTCGGTTCACCGGTAGACCCAACGCCAAAAATTATTCAGGACGCACTCACCGCGAACTCAAACGCACCCGGCTACCCACGAACCGGGGGAACGCCAGAATTCAAGCAAGCCGTAGTTGATTGGTACGCGCGCCGCCACGGAGTAACCGGGTTGAGCCCGGAGCAGGTAATGCCGACGATTGGTTCAAAAGAGCTGATCTCGTGGTTGCCAATCCTTCTCGGTATCGGCCCCAGCGACGTCATAGTCCAACCCACGGTTGCCTACACCGCTTACGTTGTAGGTGCAGCGCTCGCCGGAGCAGAAATTATCAGCGAGGACGACCCGGCAAAGTGGCCTTCGAACACCAAGCTGATTTGGATTAACTCACCAGGTAACCCTGACGGGCGAATCCTCGAAATCGGTGAGATGAAGGCGGCCGTTGACCGCGCCCGCGAACTGGGCGCACTGCTTGCTAGCGACGAGTGCTACCTGGAGTTTGGTTGGGATGAGTGGGAGAACAAGCGAATTCCTAGCGTTCTTGACCCAGCTGTTTGCGGCGGGAGCTATGAGGGGGTCCTAGCCGTTTATTCGCTCAGCAAGCAGAGCAACCTTGCCGGCTATCGAGCCGCCTTTGCCGTTGGTGAGCAGAGCCTGATCAATGCGCTGGTCAACCTGCGAATGCACTCCGGTTTGAACACTCCGCAACCGGTTCAGCGAGCCATGACCGTCGCGTTGGGTGACGACGCTCACGTGGCTGCCGAAAAGGCCATTTATCGCGATCGCCGCGAAATCTTACTGCCGGCAATCAAGCGTTTTGGCTTCGAAGTTCACGCCAGCAAGGCGGGTTTATACATCTGGGCTACTCTCGGCGAAGACTGCTGGAAGACCGTCGACCGCATGGCCGAATTGGGTATTTTGGTCGCTCCCGGAATCTTCTATGGTGAGGCCAGCAAGAACTTTGTTCGCTTCGCTCTAACAGCAACCGATGAGCGAATCTCAGAGGGCGCTAGGCGTTTAGAAGCCACTAGGCTTTAGTTTGTATTCAGGAATCTAGGAGCCAAAAGTTGTCCGACGAAAAAGTAACGCTTAGCTATCCGGGCGGAACCGCAGAGTTCCCGATTCTTAGCGCGACCGATGGCTCACAGGCCGTCGATATTTCGAAGTTCCATGCCGCGACAGGCTTCAACACCCTCGACCAAGGTTTCGTAAACACCGCTTCGACCAAGTCGGCAATCACTTTCATCGACGGCGACGCAGGAATCCTTCGCTACCGTGGCTACCCGATCGAGCAACTAGCAGCGAAGAGCAGCTTCTTGGAGGTTGCCTACCTACTCATCTATGGCAACCTGCCATCCGAGAACGAACTAGCAGCATTTGACGAGCGAATTCGCCGCCACACGCTTATTCACGAAGACCTCAAAAACCTGTTTCACGCTATGCCGACCAACGCTCACCCGATGTCGGTGCTTTCTTCTGGCGTCTCGGCTCTCTCGACCTTCTACCAGGACTCGCTTGACCCACACGATGACGAGCAGGTCGAGCTTTCGACCATTCGCCTCCTTGCCAAGATGCCGGTTCTCGCGGCCTATTCGCACAAGAACGCACTCGGTCAGGCCCTGCTTTACCCAGACAACAAGCTCGGCTTTGTTGAGAACTTCTTGCGCCTAACCTTCGGCAACATGGCTGAGGAATACATCGCAAACCCGGTTGTAGTCAAAGCCCTAGACACCTTATTTATCTTGCATGCCGACCACGAGCAAAACTGTTCAACAGCTACCGTGCGCCTTGTTGGCTCGAGCCAAGCGAACCTTTTCGCTTCGATTTCGGCCGGTGTGAACGCACTATTTGGCCCGCTGCACGGCGGCGCAAACGAGGCTGTACTCGAAATGCTTCAAGACATTCGTGACTCTGGTGAGTCGGTTCAGCGTTATGTTGAGCGAGTCAAGAACAAAGAAGACGGTATTCGCCTCATGGGCTTTGGTCACCGCGTCTACAAGTCGTTCGACCCTCGCGCCAAGATTGTCAAGGCAACCGCAGACAAGGTTCTTGCTGAGCTAGGCGTGAGCGATCCGCTTCTCGACATCGCAAAGGAACTCGAGGCTGCAGCGCTTGCAGACGAGTATTTCGTCGAGCGCAAGCTATACCCAAACGTCGACTTCTACACCGGTGTGATTTACAAGGCGATGGGATTCCCAACTCGCATGTTCACCGTGTTGTTCGCTCTCGGCCGCCTGCCTGGTTGGGTGGCGCACTGGCGCGAAATGAATCACGATGCAGCCACCAAGATCGGCCGCCCGCAGCAGCTTTACATTGGTGAGCCTGAGCGCAGCCTCTAAATAGCGTTTAGCCAATAGACAACGGTGTCGCCGTAGTCTTTGGTGTCTTCAACTTCAAAACCTGCTGGCCAAATCGGTGCGTCGGTTCTACTTGAGCGCTCAACCACCACCACGGCTTCTTTCGTGAGCTTCAGTGCGGTCAGGTTATCGACGACCTCATCGTTTGTGATTTCGTATGGCGGGTCAATAAACACCAGGTTGAACTCTTCGGTGTTGGTTGCCAAGAATGATGAAACCGACTTGTTGATCACCTTGGTTTCGGCTTCGGCGTCCTCTTTTTCGAGAGATTTCTGAACGAGTCTCGAGTTCGCAACGCAAACCGCTGCCGCTTTTCCGTCGCGCTCAACCATCCAAGCCACGGCTGCGCCACGACTGATTGCCTCGAGGGCCAAGCCTCCGGTGCCGGCGTACAGATCGAGCACAAGCGCCCCGTCGACAAGGTCGCGAGCGTCTAGGCGCGAAAAAATGCTTTCGCGAATGCGGTCGCTGGTTGGGCGCGTAGCCTTGGCTGGCGAGTTTAGCTTTATTGAGCCGGCTAGGCCACCGATGATTCGAGTCATGCTTAGCATTGAACCATGCTTTTGCCGCTCACACCGTTAGACCGCGTTCTGGGTGACCGCACGGCGAAATCTTTTGCGAAGAACCTTGGTCTAAAAACCATTTCGGATCTTTTGCTTCATTTTCCGCGCCGATACGCCTCTCGTGGCGAACTCACGAAGATCTCAGAGCTCCCGGTTGGTGAAGCGGTGAGCGTTGTTGCCGAAATCTTGGACGTCCGTGAGCGCCGAATGACCGGTCGCAAGGGCAGCATTCTCGAGGTTCGAATCACCGACGGCAATGGCACAATGTCGCTCACATTCTTCAATCAAGCTTGGCGGCAGAAGGATTTGGTGCCGGGTTCGAGAGGTTTGTTCGCTGGCAAGACCGGCATCTACCAAGGCAAGATTCAGCTGGCACACCCCGACTACGAGCTGTTCCCAGAAGACATCAGTGGTGATGCTGCCAAGGCTTGGGCAGACCTACCGATTCCGATTTACCCGGCTAGTTCTTCGGCAACCACCTGGGCAATTGCCAGGGCTATTGGTGTGATTCTCGACACGCTAGAAACCTTGCCAGAAGACGAACCACTAGAAGCCGGGCTCCTAACCGTTGATCAGGCTTTCAGGTGGATTCACCAACCGGCAAACCACGACCAGTGGCGCGCCGCACGTGACACGTTGAAGTTTCACGAAGCATTCGAACTTCAGGCAACCTTGGTGAAACGCAAACTAGAGAACGCCCACACCACAACGACAGCGCGCGTGCCTTCGTCAGGCGGTTTGCTCGAGCGCTTCGATGCGAATCTGCCGTTCACCCTGACTGGTGGTCAGGTTGAGGTTGGTAATCAGCTGCTCTCCGACTTGGCAAACACCCACCCGATGAACCGACTGCTTCAGGGAGAGGTCGGTTCGGGTAAAACCCTCGTCGCCTTGCGGGCAATGCTGGCCGTTGCCGACAGTGGGGGCCAGGCGGCGCTGATTGCACCAACCGAAGTTTTGGCATCGCAGCACATTGCCTCGATGCAAAAAACGTTGGGGGAGGAGCTCGCCAAAGAGGTCGGGCTAACTCTACTTACTGGTCAGCAAAACACTGCCGACCGAAAACAGGCTCTACTCAAGATTGTCTCTGGCAAAGCGCGCCTTGTCGTTGGCACGCATGCCCTGATCGCCGAGAAGGTTTCATTTCTCGACCTTGCTCTTGTTGTGGTTGACGAACAGCATCGCTTCGGCGTTGAGCAACGCGAGGCCTTGCGACTCAAGGGCGTCACGCCACCACACGTATTGACCATGACGGCGACCCCGATACCCCGCACACTCGCCGTCACCGTCTTTGGTGATTTGGATGTGTCCACGCTCACTGAATTACCAGCTGGACGTAAAGAGATCACTACGCACGTTGTTCAACTCGAGCAACCCGCGCTCGTGGCCAGGGTTTGGCAGCGCATCGCCGAAGAGGTGAAAGCTGGGCGTCAGGCGTTCGTTGTTTGCCCGCGCATCGACGAAACCGACACACCTGAAGACATTGAGCCAGACGAAGCTAAGAAGCCGCTGGCTGCGGCAGTTGCCGTCGCCGAATCCTTGAGGCAAAACCCTGCGCTTGCAGAAGTTCGCATCGGCTTGCTCCACGGTCGAATGAGTTCAGAAGAAAAAGCCGAAGTGATGGCGCGTTTCAGCGACAAAGAAATCGACGTTTTGGTTTCAACTACCGTAATCGAGGTTGGTGTAGACGTACCAAACGCCAGCGTAATGGTGGTTTTGGATGCCGAGCGTTTTGGTGTTTCGCAACTGCACCAGCTGCGTGGCCGTGTTGGTCGTGGCGGCCTGCCGGGCCTTTGCCTTCTACTAACCTCTGCCGAAGAGGGAACCGTCGCGCTAGAGCGTGTTCAGGCAGTCGCATCAACCATCGATGGTTTCAAGTTGAGTGAGATTGACCTTGAACTGCGCCGTGAAGGCGATGTTCTTGGAGCAACGCAATCCGGCGGCCGATCATCGCTTCGGCTACTGCGTGTCATTCAAGATGCAGACCTGATTCAGCATGCGAGGACTCTCGCCGAAAACCTGCTCGCCGAAGACCCCGCACTCGAAAAGCACAAGGTGCTTGCCGAATCTCTTGAACGCATCGATCAGGCTGCGGGGGTCAACCTCGCCAAGGGGTAGTTTGCTCGGGTAACCTAGAAACATGTCAAAGCTTGCCGTCTACCCGGGGTCGTTCGATCCGTTCACTCTCGGGCACCTAGATGTCGCCAAGCGCACTCTAAGCCTCTTTGATCGCCTTGAAGTGTTAGTGGTGCACAACCCAACGAAAACCCCTAGTTTCTCTCCAGAACAGCGCGTTGAGCAGATTCGCATGGCGCTCGCCGATGCCGGGCTTCAAAACGTGACCGTGAGCAGCCTAAGTTCTGGCCTGTTGGCGAACCACTGCACTCAATTGGGGGCAACTGCCATCGTCAAGGGAGTGCGTAACGACAGCGACCTGCAGGTCGAATTGCCGCAGGCTCGAGTAAACCGCGACCAAAGTGGAATCGAGACCGTTTTTCTTCCAGGCGACCCAGCGCTCAGCCACATCTCAAGTTCGCTTGTCCGCCAGGTTGCCGATCTTGGCGGCGAAATCAGCAAGTACGTGCCTAGCAGTGTTTTGGCGGCATACAAGGCAAAGGAGTAGGCCGAATGAGTGCCTTCGAAATCTCTGTTCGTGACCTCATGCACAAACCTGGTGAAATGCGTCGGGTTGAATTCGAGGTAGACCTACCAGAAGCCCTCAGCAACGCGATTGTTGCCGTGCCAGCTGGCACTCACTTCGAACTCGAACTGCGAATCGAATCGGTTCACGAGGGCATTTTGGCCACCGGCGGAGGCGACACTTTTGCGATTGGGGAGTGCAGTCGTTGCCTCGACCCGATCGAAGTCGACGTCAAGGTGGATTTTGTTGAACTTTTCGCCTATTCTTTAACCAACGAGGATGACTTTGTCGTTGAAGACGAGAAAATCGATTTAGAACAAGTCATTCGAGATGAGGTTGTTCCGAATCTTCCCTCCCAGCCACTTTGCAAAGAAGACTGTCTAGGTCTTTGTGTTGAGTGCGGCGAGAAGCTGAGTGACAACCCAGATCATGAGCACGAAGGCCCGGTTGACCCGCGCTGGAAGGCTCTAGAAAACTTTGAGAAAGAGTAGAAATGCCAGTACCTAAGAGACGCCTCTCCCGCAGCCGCACTCACTCGCGCCGCTCGCAGTGGAAGGCCGCCGAGGTTACCCTAGTCAAGACCGTCGTGAACGGTAAGACCGTCTACAGCATGCCGCACCGCGCCAAGGTAGTTGAGGACTCGAACGGCAACGCTCAGTTCCTTGAGTACAAGGGCCGCAAGGTCGCAGACGCCTAAGTCTTCGGTCAATCCTTGAACCTGGATGACCTAGACCGTCGACTCGGTGTATCCATCGATCGCGGGCTACTAAGCCAGGCTCTTACCCACAGCTCTTTCTCTTACGAGAACGACAACCAGCCCAATGGCGAACGTCTAGAGTTTCTAGGCGATTCGGTGTTGGGCTTTGTTGTTACCGCTCACCTTTTCGCGGCAAACCCAGAACGCGACGAAGCAGAACTCACGCGCATGCGCCTAGGTGTTGTTTCGACCGAGGCACTCGATTCGATTGCCCGTGAGCTCGAGCTCGAAAAGTTTTTGCGGCTCGGCCGCGGTCAGCAGATTCCTGCCGGCAAGTCCAAGGTTTTGGCCGACGCAGTCGAAGCAATTATTGGAGCAGCATTCGTTGACCAAGGAATCGACGCTGCCACAGCGATTATCGGCGCACTGATTCTGCCGCTCCTGAACACCGAGACAGACCTCGCCCTAAACGACGCAAAATCACTGCTGCACGCGAAGGTATCGGCCAAGCGTTTGCCTGAACCGATTTATGACACCACCTTTGATGGGCCGACCAATGACCGAACATTTTTTTCAACGGTTACTGTCGGAGACAAAAGCGCCACCGGCACGGCCCGTTCGCGCAAAGAGGCAGAGAAGCTAGCTGCCGCCGAACTGCTAGCGCAACTGGGCTAATGCCCGAGTTACCAGAAGTCGAGACGGTTCGCGCCGGTCTCGCCGCCTCGGTGACAGGCGCAAAGGTGACCAAGGTCATCGTCCATGACGCGCGTTCACTAAAACGCCACCAAGGGTCACCAGCAAACTTTGTCGAAACCCTAACCGGGCAAACAATCGACTCGGTGGTTCGCCGAGGCAAGTTTTTGTGGCTTCCGCTGGCGGGATCCGACCTGTGCCTAATCGGCCACCTCGGCATGAGCGGCCAAATGTTGCTTCGCACTCCAGGTTTTGAGGCAGACAAACTCAATCGAGTCACCATCGAACTCGACACCAAAGACGGGCCACTCGAGTTCCGGTTCGTCGATCAAAGAATATTTGGCTCCTTAGCCCTTGACCCGTTAGTTGCCACCGCCGACGGGGGAGCGGGCGGCTTTGGTTCGACCATCACACTGATTCCAACCCAGGTAGCGCACATCGCACGCGACCCGCTCGACCCGCAATTCGATCAAGCGCGCGTCCTAGCAATTTTCAAAAAGAAAAACTCCGGCATCAAGCGAGTGCTCCTTGATCAGGGTGTGCTTAGCGGAATCGGCAACATCTATGCCGACGAGGCTCTTTGGCGCGCCAAACTGCACTACGACAAACCGGCAGCCGAAATTTCGACGGCGAAAGCCAAAGAGCTTCTGCAACACGTGCGAGAGATTCTGGCCAAAGCGGTTGAGGCCGGTGGTACATCGTTCGACGAGCAATACAAGAACGTAAACGGAGAGTCTGGTTACTTCGAGGTTTCGCTCAATGCCTATGGCATGACGGGTCGGCCTTGCAACCGATGCGGCACCCCAATCAAGCGCGAGAACTGGATGAACCGTGGCTCGCACTTCTGCCCCAAGTGTCAGAAGAGCACCGCTAAATAAGGTATTTTTGCTTGAGACTTAAAACCATTTTCAGGACGTGACGATTTGTATCTAAAGAGCCTTACCCTCAAGGGCTTCAAGTCGTTCGCCCAGCCCACCACTTTTCACTTCGAACCGGGTGTAACCGCGGTCGTTGGCCCAAACGGTTCTGGCAAGTCAAACGTCGTAGACGCCCTCGCCTGGGTAATGGGTGAGCAGGGAGCAAAGACTCTTCGCGGCGGCAAGATGGAAGACGTAATCTTCGCTGGAACCTCGACAAAGGGCCCGCTCGGACGTGCCGAGGTACTGCTCACCATCGATAACACCGACGGTGCACTGCCGATCGACTACACCGAGGTGACGATCTCTAGAACGCTGTTTAGGAACGGCGGCAGCGAATACGCGATCAATGGCGAACCTTGCCGTTTGCTAGACGTTCAAGAACTCCTAAGTGACTCAGGTCTCGGCCGAGAGATGCACGTAATCGTCGGGCAAGGGCAGCTCGACAACGTTTTGAAGGCCACGCCTGAAGAGCGCCGTGGTTTCATCGAAGAAGCTGCCGGAATTCTCAAGCACCGTCGCCGCAAAGAGAAGACTCAGCGCAAGCTCGAGGCAATGCAGGCAAACTTGACTCGACTAAACGACCTTGCCGGTGAGGTTCGTCGCCAACTCAAGCCACTCGGCCAGCAGGCTGAGGTTGCCAGGGAGGCCCAAGGCATTGCGTCGACCGTTCGCGATGCGAAGGCCCGCATTCTTGCCGACGATATCGCAGGGCTGCACAGTGCTCTCGAAGAAACGGCTAAGAGCGAAGCCGATCGTCGGGCCGAACGAAACATCTTGCAGGAGCTCCTAAGCGAAAACACCGCACGCCTGCAGACCCTCGAGGCTGCGCAGGTTTCTGGCGAACTCGACGCCGCCAAGTCTTTGGCATTCGAGTTCGACTCTGTTTCTGAGCGCCTACGATCACTCCTTTCGATGGCAAACCAGCGAGTTGCACTTCTTGCCTCAAAAGCCGAGGCAAATGGCGCTTCGATTGATCCTGCGCAGATTGATGCCGATGCCGATGCAGCAGAGGCCAGCGCAATTGATCTTGCCGCAGCCGTAGACACCTTGCAGAAAGCTCTCGAAGAGGCAGAGGCTGGCCGAAATGCCGCCCGTGACGTGCTTGAGACCTTCGACAACCAACTTGCCGAACAGAGCGCCCTGATCTCACAGTTCGACCTTGAGAAGTCGCGCCTCGCTAACGATGCCGCCGTGGCCGAATCTAAGCTCGGCAGCCTGCGCGAAGAAGTTGTGCGCCACCAGCAGGCGCTTGCCGAAGCTCGTGAACGCCTTGAACAGCGCAAGGCCGAGTATGCAGACCTTGAAGCGAACCTGCAGGCCGACGGCGGTAAGAGTGATTCAACACTTGAGACTCGATACGAAGCAGCCCAAAAAGCTGTAAGCAGTGCATCGGCTGAAATCGAAAGACTTCGCGACGAGATTCACGAGGCGGAGCGTGAGCGTGACTCACTTTCGGCTAAGCGTTCGGCCCTAAACCTCACACTCGAGCAAAAAGACGGTGCCAGCGCACTTACCGCTGCTGGTTTGCGCGGCATTCGCGGTCTAGTCGCCAGCCACATGAAGATCGCTGAGGGTTACGAAGCCGCAATCGCTGCAGCTCTTGGCCCGTTGGCTGATGCGCTTGTTGCCGAGACTCGCGACCAAGGTTTGTCTGCCATTGAGCACCTGAAGTCTTCAGACGGTGGACGTGTTGAGCTGATCATCGCCGATGTCGACGCCAAGACCAAGACCGAAAACATTAAGGTCGAAGGCGCAAAGGCTGCGACCGAGGTTGTCGAAGCGCCAGCCGGAATTCTTGCGCTACTAAAAGACGTTGTAATCGTCGATGACATCGCCACAGCAAAAAAGATTTTCGCCACTGGCATCACGGTTATTACTCGCGACGGCGACGTGATCACCGAAAGCGTGATTCGAGGCGGCAGTCAGTCGAAGCCGTCGAAGGTTCAGCTAGTTGCAGAGCGCGACTCAGCCGAAAAGCGTCTTGCCAAGGTCAACGGAGCAATCGAATCATCTCGAGCCGCTCTTGCTCAGGCTAGAGCAACCGAAGAAGCCGCGAAGCAGTCGGCAAAAGAGGCTCTCGCCGCACTAAACGAGCACGACGCGGCGCTCGCATCGAACGCCGAAAAGCTTGGTCGTCTGCGTGTCTCGGTCGAGGCTTCATCGGGTGAGGTTGATCGTCTTGCCCAGGTGGCTGAAAATGCAACGGCAGGCATCGCCGAGGCCGAAGCATTACTGCAGCGAGCAATTGCCGCCCACGACGAGTTTGCTGCTCAGGAACGCCCGGCCGTTGACTCTTCAAACCGTCAAACGCTTCAAGACAACCTCGAGCAGGAGCGCCAGCGCGAGCTTGAGGTTCGAGTCGACCTAGGTGCCGCAGTAGAGCGACTTCGCGTCGAAAAAGAACGTGCAACAACTCTTCGTTCGCAGGTGGCCGAGGCCAAAGCCTCAATCGAGCGTGCCAAGGCCGCCGCAGAGGCTCAGGCTAAGCAGCTTGACTCGGCCGAGCGGGTGCTTGAAGTTCTACCAACTGTCATGGCTGCGGTTGCAGATTCGTCAACTCAGGCCAAGGTTCGCCTGCACGAGCTTGAATCTGAGCGCTCTGGTCAGCTTGGCGAATTGGTGAGACTTCGCGGCGAGACCGCAGAGATTCAGATGAAGCTCGCGAGCCTCACTCAGAGCGTTCACGACATCGAGATGGCAAACCATGAGAAGCGCCTCACGCTTGCCAACTTGGTTGCTAGAGCAAACGATGAACTCGGCCTCGACCAGCAGGTTCTGCTTGCCGAATATGGCCCTGATCAGCTGATTGACGGTGCAAAGGTTTACGACCGCGACGAACAGGTTCGTCGACTCAAAGACGCCGAGCGCCTACTCGAACGCCTTGGTCGCGTGAACCCTCTAGCCCTCGAAGAGTTCGCCGCTCTCGAGCAGCGCCACAAATTCTTGACCGAGCAACTCGCCGACCTGACTCAAACGCGCAAAGACCTCATGCAAATCATCGAAGACCTCGATGAAAAGATGCAAATCATCTTCTCTGAAGCCTTCAACGACACCAAGAAGGCATTCGAAAAGGTCTTCCCTGTCCTGTTCCCAGGTGGCTCTGGATCTATCGTCCTGACCGATCCTGAAAACATGCTCACGACCGGCATCGAAGTGAACGTGCGCCCCGCCGGCAAGCGCATCGAGCGCCTTAGCCTTCTCTCGGGTGGTGAGCGATCACTCGCCGCTGTTGCCCTTCTGATTGCAATCTTCAAGGCGCGCCCTTCGCCGTTCTACGTCATGGACGAAGTTGAGGCCGCTCTTGACGACGCAAACCTCGGTCGTCTACTGCAGATCTTCCAAGACCTGCGCACCGACTCGCAGCTCATCATCATCACTCACCAGAAGCGAACCATGGAGATCGCCGATGCGCTTTACGGTGTTTCGATGCGCCAGGACGGCGTCTCTGCCGTTGTTGGTCAGCGCCTAGAGGAGAAGGCCTAAGAAATGGCCTTCTTGTTCTGGAAGAAGAAAAAGGGCGAAGAGCCAGCTTCTGAACCGGTAATCGATGACGCTCCCGCTGAAGTAGTTGTCGAGGTTGAGGTCGAGCAGCCAAAGCCTGAACCGAAGCCTGAACCGAAGCCTGAACCGAAGCCTGAACCGAAGCCTGAACCGAAGCCTGAACCGAAGCCTGAACCGAAGCCTGAACCGAAGCCCGAAAAGGTTCAAGAAGTTGTGCTGCCCAAGCGGAAGTTTGCCAAGGGAATCAAGAGCCTTTTCAGTCGCATCAAGTTTGACGTTGAAAACCTCGACGAACTCGAGGATGTTCTGATTCAAGCCGATTTTGGCGTTGACGCAGCCGAGCAAATTGTTGCAGACGTCAAGTTAGCGGCCAAGAAAGCTGGCGCATCAACCGAGGCCGAACTGAAGGCGATTCTCGCCGACATAATCGCCGAATCTCTGATTCGTGATGACGCCGAATTGAATCTTTCGAGCGGGCAACTGCCCTACGTTGTACTAGTCGTAGGCGTCAACGGCGTTGGCAAAACAACGACCATTGGCAAGCTCTCCAAGTACCTCGCCGAGGCTGGCTCCAAAGTAGTGATTGCTGCTGCAGACACTTTTCGTGCCGCAGCTGTAGACCAGATCGCGACTTGGGCAGATCGCGCCGGGGCAACCCTGATTCGCCCCAAGACCGAGGGTCAAGACCCGGCCTCGGTTGCTTTCGAGGGTGTCGAAGCAGCCATCGCCCAAGAGGCCGATGTACTCATCATTGACACCGCCGGACGCCTTCAAAACAAGGTCGACTTGATGAACGAACTCGAAAAGATCCGTCGCGTTGTCGAAAAGAGCGCGGTTGTCGCGGAGGTCTTGTTGGTCATCGATGCAACTACGGGGCAAAACGGCATGGTTCAAGCCAAAGCTTTTGCCGAGGTTGCCAAGGTGACGGGAATCGCCCTCACCAAGCTCGATGGCACAGCCAAGGGCGGCATTGTCTACTCAATCCAGAGAGACCTCGGAATCCCTGTCAAACTTGTAGGTGTCGGTGAAGGCATTGATGACTTTGCTTTCTTCGATTCGCGCGAGTTCGCTAACGGGCTCGTCAACTAAGGAGTTGTAGTTGTTCGGCAATCTTTCTGATCGCTTAGTCGATACGTTTAAAAACCTTCGCAGCAAGGGCAAGCTGACCCCAGCCGATATCGACGCAACCCTTCGCGAGATTCGTCGCGCCCTGCTCGAGGCCGACGTTGCTCTCGAGGTCGTAAAGAACTTCATAACTGCTGTTCGTGACCGCGCCTTGGGCGATGAGGTCTCGAAGGCGCTCAACCCTGCCCAGCAGGTAGTTCAGATTGTGAACGAAGAGCTCGTTCAAATCTTGGGTGGCCAACAACGCAAACTGTCTTTCGCAAAGAACCCGCCGACCGTAATCATGCTCGCTGGCTTGCAGGGTTCGGGTAAAACCACCCTCGCCGGAAAACTTGCCAAGTGGCTCAAAGACCAGGGCCAGACCCCGATTCTTGTCGCCGCAGACCTTCAGCGCCCAAACGCTGTGAACCAGCTTCAGGTCGTTGGTGAGCGCGTCGGCGTCCCAGTTTTCGCACCAGAACCCGGCAATGGCAAAGGCAACCCCGTCAAGGTCGCCAAAGAGTCAATAAAGCACGCCAAGCAGAAAATGTTCAGCGTGGTCATCGTCGACACCGCTGGCCGCTTGGGTATTGACGAAGAACTCATGAACGAGGCTCGCGATATTCGCAACGCCATCGACCCCGACGAGGTTCTCTTCGTAATCGACTCGATGATTGGTCAAGACGCCGTAAACGTCGCCAAGGCCTTCGAGGACGGCGTCGGAATCACCGGTGTCGTTCTTACCAAGCTTGACGGCGACGCCCGTGGTGGAGCGGCTCTTTCGGTCTCTTCGGTAACCGGAAAACCAATCATCTTCTCGTCAACCGGCGAAGGCATGGACGCATTTGAGCCGTTCTACCCAGACCGCATGGCGAGCCGAATTCTTGACATGGGTGACATCCTCACGCTCATTGAGCAGGCTCAAAAGCAGTTCGATGAAGTCGAAGCCCAGAAGATGGCCGACAAGATCGCCAAAAACGAGTTCACCCTCGAAGACTTCATGGAGCAGATGCAGCAGCTTCGCAAGATGGGCAACATCAAAAACATGATTGCGATGATGCCTGGCGCTGGCAAAATGCGCGAGCAGCTAGACAACTTCGACGAGCGCGAGATTGACCGCACCGAGGCGATCATTCGATCGATGACACCGGCTGAACGCCGACAGCCCAAGATTCTCAACGGTTCGCGTCGCCTGCGAATCGCAAAGGGCTCTGGCATGACCGTAACCGAGGTCAACTCGCTCGTGAACAGGTTCGAGCAGGCTTCAAAGATGATGAAGACCATGTCGAAGGGCGGTGTTCCGCAAGTAATGCCAGGCATGCCACCCGGCATGGGTCGCATTGCACCGCCGAAGAAGAAAGACAAGGGCAAGAAGGGGTCGAAGTCTGGGAACCCCGCAAAGCGTGCCGCCGAGGCCCATGGAAAGCCTTTTTCGGGTCAAAAGCCCGAATCCGGCTCGTCATTCGGCTTATAAGGTTGCCTAAAGGGCGCAAAGTCTGGCAGAATAGACCGGTTGCCATGTTTCTGACCCTCTAACCAGAAACAACCGGCAACCCATTAGAGCTTCTCTACCGAGTGTGCACCCCACGCTCACGGTGGAACTCGCCCAATACAACAACTAACAGGAGCATTGTGGCTGTAAAAATCCGCCTAAAGCGCATGGGTAAGACCCGCGCGCCGCACTACCGTATCGTCGTTGCCGACTCGCGCACCAAGCGCGACGGCCGTGCAATCGAAGAGATTGGCCGTTACGTACCAACCGAGAACCCATCACTGATCGAGGTCAACTCTGAGCGCGCTCAGTACTGGCTAAGCGTTGGCGCACAGCCATCGGAGCAGGTTGCGGTTCTTCTAAAGCTAACTGGTGACTACCAGGCATCTAAGGGCGAAAAGGCAGTCAACACTGTCAAGGTCAAGGACGCCAAGGCTGAGTACGTCGTAGACACCAAGAAGAAGGCCGTTCTCCTTCCAAAGGAAGAGAAGAAGGCCAAGGTTGAAGAGGCTCCAGTTGCTGAAGAAGCAGCCGTTGTCGAAGAGACCGTAGCAGTCGAAGAGACCGTAGCAGTCGAAGAGACCGCTGCAGAGGTAGCAGAAGTTACCGAAGCAGCAGTTGAGGCAGAGGCCACCGAGTCGCCTGCCGCCGTTGAAGAAGAAGCAGTTGCAGAGGTAGTCGAAGAGACTCCTGCAGCTGAAGAAGCTCCAGCAGAAGAGGCTTAGTAAAGTGCTAGCCGCTGCGCTCGAACACCTAGTCAAGGGAATCGTCGACCACCCGGAAGACGCCACCGTCACCGCACGTTCAACCTCTCGAGGTGACCTTCTTGAGGTCAACGTGCACCCTGACGACCTTGGTCGCGTGATCGGGCGCAACGGCCGCACCGCTAAGGCCCTACGCACCATCGTTAACTCTCTTGCCGATGGCAAGAAGGTTCGCGTAGACGTGGTGGATACCGATTTCTAAGACCCAGCTCCGGGTCGGCCGACTGCTCAAGGCGCACGGCCTAAAGGGAGCCATAAAGTTAGAGCTTTACACCGACAGCCCAAACGAACGTTTTGTTCCTGGCGCGGTGCTTGACCTTCAGGTCCCAGACACCTCTCCTTGGTTCGGCAAGACCGTAACCGTCACCGAGTTGCGTTGGTACAACGCGTCCCCAGTTTTGTTTCTTGAAGGCATCGACGACCGCACCAAGGCTGAAGAGCTCATTCGTGCGATTCTCCTCGTAAACGCCGACCTAGAGGCTCTACCAACCGAAGAAGACGCCTGGTACGACCACCAACTCGTTGGCCTGAAGGTCATGCGTGACGGTGTTGAAATCGCGCAAGTCATTCGCGTCGAACACCTACCAGCTCAAGATCACCTTGTGGTTAAGTTCGAAGATCGCGAAGTTTTCGTGCCGTTCGTGAAAGCAATCGTTCCAGAGGTCGACATCACCGCCGGAACAGTCACCGTTACCCCGCCAAACGGCCTCTTCGAAGAGCTGGTTGAGGGCGAATAATGCGCATCGATGCCGTCACGATTTTTCCTGACTACTTTGCGCCGCTTGAGATTTCACTGCTCGGCAAGGCTCGCGAGAAAAACATCCTCGACGTTCGAGTACACGACCTTCGCGACTGGACCTTCGACAAGCACAAAACCGTAGACGACTCGCCCTATGGCGGTGGCGCCGGCATGCTCATGAAGCCAGAGCCGTGGGGTTTGGCTTTCGACGAGATCCTTGACGAAGACGGCGAAACAATCGTCATATTCACTAGTCCAGCAGGCGAACAATTCAAGCAAGCCACCGCTCAAGAGCTTTCTAGCGCGAAACACATCGTCTTCGCTTGTGGACGCTACGAGGGTATCGACCAGCGAGTGGTGGAGTATGCGTCCACGAAAGCCAAGGTGCGCATGATTTCGCTCGGTGACTACGTTCTAAACGGGGGCGAAGTAGCCGCACTTGCCATGATCGAAGCCATCGCCCGACTAATCCCAGGCGTTATTGGCAATGCCGAAAGCCTGATCGAAGAATCGCACTCTGACGGCCTGCTCGAGTACCCGAGTTACACCAAGCCAGCCAACTGGCGCGGAATCGATGTTCCAGAGATTTTGCTGAGCGGAAACCACGCCGCAATCGCGGCCTGGCGCCAGCAGCAGCAGGTCGAACGCACAAAAGCTGTGCGACCAGACTTGCTCGCCAACGACTAAGCGTGGCAGAATAGACAGGTTGCTAACCACCTAGTGTCTCTGCCGCAGGGGAGCGTAGTTAGCGAAAAATCAGAAACACCAAACTAACCCGTTGCTGACCTGCGCGCAGACACAGAGAGCGAAATAAAATGCACATTCTTGACGCAGTAGATGCCAAGAACCTAAAGACCAACATCCCAGCGTTCCGCGTTGGTGACACCGTGAAGGTCAACGTAAACATCATCGAAGGTAACCGCAGCCGTGTTCAGGCTTTCCAGGGTTACTGCATCCGTCGCTCAGGTCACGGAATCCGTGAAACTTTCACCGTTCGCAAGGACTCGGGAGGCTTCGGCGTTGAGCGTACCTTCCCACTCCACTCGCCAATCATTGACTCGATCGACGTAATCACCAAGGGTGACGTTCGCCGCGCCAAGCTTTACTACCTACGCGATCTGCGTGGTAAGAAGGCAAAGATTCGCGAGAAGCGCGACAACGCTAAATAGTCGATGACTGACTCAGAACGCAAAAAACGTTCGCCAAAACAACTCAGACAAACCAACAACAAGGTTGTTCTTTATTGGCGCAAGCTGAAGAAGAACGCCTTTGTTGCTTTTTTTCTTGATATCTTCGTCATCGTCGGTTCGGCGCTTTTGCTTTCGCTCATTATTAAGATGTTCCTGATTCGTTCGTTCTTTATTCCTTCGGGCTCGATGCTTGAGACTCTGCAAATCAACGACCGCATTGTTGTAAATGAGTTAGTACCCACTCTGATTCCAGTTCAGCGCGGAGACATCGTGGTTTTTAAGGATCCGGGCGGCTGGCTAACCCCGGTCGCACTCACCAAGAAGACAAATTTCTGGACAGACACAGCTGACGAAGTTCTCGGAGTCTTCGGAATCACGGCACCAGATAGTGCTCAACACCTCATCAAACGCGTCATTGGCCTGCCTGGCGACCATGTTTCATGCGATGGCGGCAAGATCACAATCAATGGCGTTCCCGTCACTGAACCATACCTTCCGAAGGGAACAGAGCCTTCATTCAAAAAGTTCGACGTGACTGTTCCCGCCGGCTCGTACTGGGTCATGGGCGACAATCGCTCAGACAGCGAAGACTCTAGGTATCACGGTGATCTACCAAGCAAGGGGTTTGTTGCCCAAAGGTTCATCGTTGGCCAAGCATTTGTGATCACTTGGCCTCAAAAGCACTGGACATGGCTCGGTAACTACCCAGATGTCTTCAAAGACGTACCCAACAAGTGAGCTTGAGAGCCAGATCTTCGGCTCCGGCATTAAACAACTCCTAGCAATCGACGAAGTTGGTCGTGGAGCAATCGCTGGGCCGGTAGCCGTAGGAGTCACGCTCACCACACCAGCAACTTTTGATAACCCTTGGCCCGCAAAGCTTCGTGATTCAAAGTTGATGAGCGAGAAGCAGCGCGAAGATTACTTTCAACTGATCGCCGACTGGGTTGAGCAGTGGGCCGTGGGAATGTCTTCAGCTGAAGAGATCGACAAAATCGGCATCACAAAGGCTCTTGCCTTGGCAGCCGAGCGAGCAATCGAGCAACTAACCTTCGATCCAGCAACCACCAGGATTCTCCTAGATGGCAGTCACAACTGGCTTGGGAATCGTTCGTATGGTGTCGCCGTGGCCGTTCGTCCAAAAGCCGACCGCGACTGCGCCTCGGTTGCGGCGGCTTCTGTTCTTGCCAAGGTGACCCGTGATCACCTCATGGTCGAACTTGCCAAAGATTTTCCCGGTTACGGTTTCGAAGGGCACAAGGGCTACGCATCTGGAGCTCACATCGAAGCGGTTCGTCGACTGCGTCCATCGGTTCAACACAGGGTCACCTGGCTCGATCGTATTCTCGGAATAGAATCGAAGTAATGGACGAGAACGAATTCGAAGAGTTTGAGCGCAACGCCGAAGTGGCATTGTTTCGTGAATACCGCGACGTGGTTGCCACTTTCAAATACGTGGTTGAAACCGAGCGCCGCATCTACCTAGCCAACGAGGTTGACTACAAGCGCGTGGACGCAGGGAATGACTTCTATTTTGAAATCACCATGAACGATGTTTGGGTTTGGGATGTAAATCGCGCAGACCGCTTCATCAAGAGCGTCAAGGTACTCACCTTCAAAGACCTAAACATCGAAGAACTCTCTGGCAAGGCTTTCGAACTGCCTAAAGAACTCGCGGTAGGCGAGTAGTTCTCCACAATTTTTTGAGTGGCTCGATTTTCGTGCCGATTCTCAGTCAGGCTTTACGCCATGACGAAACCCACTCGCCGACACGTGCTCGGCATCTATGGTGAACGCCTGGCCGCTGACTATTTGGTATCCATCGGTTACGAGATCGTCGACCGCAATTGGCGCTGTGGCATCGGCGAAATAGACCTCGTTGCAAGAGATAACGATAGGTGGGTCTTTGTTGAGGTCAAGACTCGAAACGGAGCTGGCTTCGGTTCACCTTTCGAGGCGATTACCGATGAAAAGCTGAATCGACTTCGCAGGCTGGTCGGAGAATGGTGCCGAATCAAGCAGGTTTCCGGAGTCCAAGTGCGCATCGATGCCATTTCGGTTCTGGTAGAACAAGGCAAGGTCTATTTAGAACATCTAAAGCAGGTTTTCTAGTGGCGCTGGCCAAAACTAAAGCCGTCGCGCTTTTCGGGCTCAACGGAACCCTAATCGATGTTGAAGCAGACATTTCAAGCAATCTTCCCAATTTCATTCTTGTTGGGTTACCCGATGCCTCACTGAGCGAAGCCACGTCAAGAGTTCGTGCTGCCTGCACAAACAGCGGGCTCAGCCTGCCTGGTAGACGTATTACCGTGAATCTCTCGCCCGCATCGGTGCCCAAACGAGGTTCGTCTTTTGACTTGGCGATCGCGATTTCGGTGCTGGCCGCGACTGGCGCCATAAACCCAGGGAACGCGGCCAACTGGCTTCACATTGGCGAGTTAGCTCTCGATGGTTCCATTCGAGGAGTCCATGGTGTTTTGCCTTCGCTCCTAGCGGCCAAGGAACTCGGCTGGGCAAGATTCGTTGTGCCAACCGAAAACCTTCCAGAAGCGGAGGTGATTGAGGGAATCGAAGTTCAGAGTTTCGATCACCTCACGCAGGTTGCGTCTTTTCACGGCTCGGATGTTCAGCCGCGCAAAGAGTCCAATTTGAGGGTGATTTCTCGTCAAGCTGACACCAAGGGTCTTTGCTATTCCGACGTACTCGGTCAGTCAGAGGTAATCGACTCAATGGTGGTGGCGGCGACTGGTGGTCACCACATGTTGATGGTTGGTTCTCCAGGGTCGGGCAAGACCATGATTGCCGAACGATTGCCCTCAATTTTGCCATCGCTAACCACCGAGCAGGCAATCGAAACCGCTGCAGTCGAGTCGCTTTCGGGGCTTCCATCTGGCATCACTTTTGTTCCGCCCTTCAGGGCTCCGCACCACAACTCATCTGCGTCATCGCTGATTGGTGGCGGTTTGGCTGTCCCAAGGCCTGGCCTGATTTCATTGGCGCATAACGGAGTTCTCTTTCTAGATGAAGCACCTGAGTTTCAACAGCCCGCGCTAGAAGCGCTCAGGCAACCACTTGAATCTGGCGAAGTGGTCATCTCTCGAGCCGCTGGCGTGGCTAGGTTTCCAGCTCGCTTTCAGTTGGTCATGGCGGCAAACCCTTGCCCCTGCGGTTTTGCCTGGGACCCAAACCGACAGTGCAAATGTGTCGAACCGGCCAAGTCTCGCTATCTGAATCGACTTTCGGGGCCGCTACTTGATCGCATCGATATTTCGCTTCGAGTCAACACTGTTCCGAAGGCCATGCAGAAGAAGCGCGGCCCAAGCTCGAGCGAACTTCGTGAAAAGGTTTTAGCCGGCCGCGCCTTTGGTGCAGCAAGACTTGCCAAGACACCCTGGCGGCTTAACGCACAAGTACCTGGCGCTTATCTAAGGCGAAACTGGAGGCCAACTGGAGCTGCTTCTGATCGCCTCGACAAGGCCTTAGAGCGAGGTTTGCTAAGCATGCGAGGCTACGACAGATGTATTCGTTTGGCTCACACACTCGCCGACCTAGATCAGGTTGAAACTCCAACCGTTGAACATGTAGCCCGTGCGATGTATCTGCGAGGTGGCGAGCTTGGTTAGTGCGCAAAAACTCGATGCAGAAGGTTTTGCAGCCGCTGCATGGACGACCATCGTCGAACCGGGAGATGAACTTGCCGGGCTACTTCGCCTGACTCTCGGTTCAGAGGCATCCCTCAATTGCTTGATAAAGCGGGAATCACCTCGCAAGATTGCCGACCGCATTCTGGCTACCGAACACTGTGAGCTGGCAGTCACCAGGTTTTCTAGGTTGGTGCCCACAATGGAGGACGCGCTGGAGCGGTGGTTGCCTCGGTTGAGTAAACAGGCGGTCGAAAACGCGCTCAAGGTTGCCGCGGTGGTTGACGCGAAGTTCATTCACCCGTCGAGTGACGATTGGCCAACGGGTCTAAGTGATCTCGGCCTTGGAATGCCGGCGGGGTTCTGGGTTCGAGGTTCTCTCGAGAGATTGAACCCAGCTTTATCGATTGTTGGGTCTAGGAGTGCCACTGCCTATGGCTCTTGGGTCTGTGCCGAATTCGTAAGTCAACTTGCCGAAAGGGGCTTTGGAACGGTTTCTGGCGGCGCTTTCGGCGTCGATGCCGCGGTTCATAGCGCGGCCATTGCACTCGACACTCCAAATTTCGCCGTAATGGCCGGGGGAGTTGACCAGTTCTACCCCTCGAGCAATGCAGAGCTGTTGCGAAACGTAGTCGCGATCGGCGCCGTGATTTCTGAACTCCCGCCGGGGGCAAGGCCAACCCGATGGAGGTTTTTGCAACGAAATCGAATCATTGCGGCTCTCGGTAGGGCAACACTGGTTGTCGAAGCGGGGCATCGTTCTGGCGCAATTAACACAGCAAATCACGCCTTGACCATTGGCCGGCCCGTAGGGGCAGTGCCTGGGCTAATAAATCGATCAACGAGTGACGGATGCCACCGACTCATTAGAGACGGTCTTGCCAACCTTGTTGGAGGCGCTTCGGATCTATTCGAACTAGCTGGTATACCCGTTGTCAATGATTCTTCGGTTGAGTCAATAGGTGCGCTAGAACTCCGTGCGCTCGATGCGCTCACTCTTCGATTTGCCAGTCAAGACTCAATAATGCAAAAGGCCGGCCTAACCGCTCTCGAGTTGGCCATCGCACTGGGGGCTCTTGAAATCGTTGGGCGCGCCGAACGAGATGCTCAGGGTTATTGGCGCAAACCAATTCACTAGACGCTTTGATATTCGACGAGCGGAACTAAACTGACGGCATGAATCTCCCTACCGCCGTGGAGTTGGCTGAGGCCGTTCGCTCCGGAACTCTTACTGCCGTTGACGCTACGAAGGCTGCCCTGAGACGAGTGGAGTCGCACGATGGCCGTATCGGAGCATTTCAAGTCGTTCGAACAGAACGTGCGCTTGCTGAGGCAGCTTTGCTGGATGCGCGCGACGATCTGGCATCGCTGCCGCTGGCTGGAGTGCCCATTGCCATCAAAGACAGCATCCCTGTGGCGGGGGAGTCGATGCGCGTCGGCTCGTCAGCAACCAGCGCGAAGCCTCAATCGTCCGATCACGAGGTGGTTGCTCGTCTTAGGGCCGCTGGGGCAATAGTGATCGGCCTGACCAGAGTGCCTGAGCTTTGCGTTTTTGGAACAACCGACTCTGAATTCGGCATTAGCCGGAACCCGTGGAATACCGAACGCACGCCCGGGGGATCATCGGGTGGTTCAGCCGCTGCCGTGGCCTCGGGTATCGTTCCATTTGCACACGGAAACGACGGCATGGGCTCAATTCGCGGGCCAGCCGGCAACTGCGGGCTCTTCGGGCTAAAGCCTGGCGGTGGTGTCGTTCCCCAAGACATCGGGTTCGATTCGTGGGGCGGAATGAGCGAAAACGGACCACTCGCGACCACTGTAGCTGACGCCGCACTTTTACTTTCGGTCATGTCAAATCGCCCCGAACTCGCCAACCCCAAGGAGCCTCAGCGTCCGTTGCGCATCGCAATTGCCGCAGGCGAGCCTTCATTTCTTGTGAAGCTAGACCCGGAATGGCGCCGAGGCCTTGAAGAAACAGCCGAAGCTCTCCGAGCCATTGGTCACAGCGTGACCGAGACCAAGTTTCCTTACGACCCGAACCCGATTCCCCTTTTGGTTCGCTGGTTTGCCGGCACTGAGGCTGATGCTCGTGACCTTGACCAGGAGTTGTTGAACCCGCGTACACGCACCCACGCTAGGCTCGGAAGGCTCGCGAGGCGTCTCGGGCTTCTGAGGCAAGGGCCAGTAGAGCGCTCGCGAGAAAAGATCACGAGGTTTTTCGACGACTTTGATCTCCTAGTCACACCTACCCTCGCCCAGTCCGGGCCAGAGGCTAGTCTTTGGTCACAGCGCAGCTGGTTCGCGAACCTTGCGTCAAACATCCGATACGCGCCGTATCAGTCGACATGGAACCTGCTCGACTGGCCTTCGGCAAGCGTTCCCGCAGGCTTTCACAAAGTCGATGGTGTTCCTCTCGGAGTCCAACTTGTAGCACCCCCGCAAGCGAACGCAGCGGGTGAAGCGATGATTCTGAGTCTCGCTCTGCAACTCGAGCGGGTTCGCCCTTGGCCCCGAATCGCCACTGGTTTCAATAGTTAGCAGCCATTCAGCTGGGTTCTTGAACTAAAACGCCTTAATCTTTGAATGTGCAGACGTTTGATCGGATTTTAGCCGACTACTGCGCCCATCTTGAGTCTGGGCGCGGTTATTCTGCGCACACCGTAAAGGGTTATCGCACCGATGTTTTTGAGCTCTTTGCCTACCTTGAGAGCATTGGCGAAACCAACCTCAGTGGCGTCACACTCGATGCCTTGCGAGATTTTCTCTTCAAGCTCACCGAAAAGGGTCTGAGCAAGGCAACCATGGCGCGCAAAAGTGCATCAATTCGCTCACTGACAGCTTGGTGTTTCAAGAACGGACTCATCGAGAACGACCCTGGTTTGCGCCTGCGAACGCCAAAGACCAGTCGCACATTGCCAAAGGTGGTTGGCAAGGAGTCAATCGACATTATTTTCAAGGTTCTGGAGTCGATGGCGACCGAGGATAACCCCGGTGGTCTATGCGACCGACTTGCCGTTGAGCTGCTCTATGCGAGCGGTGCTCGTGTCAGTGAACTCGTGGGGCTAAATGTTTCAGATGTTGATTTTTCGCGCAACCTGTTGAGAGTCATGGGTAAGGGTGGAAAAGAGCGGATGGTGCCCTTTGGCGTTCCCGCTAGGGACGCCCTTGATGCTTGGCTCGTTCATGGGCGCAAACAATACGTCAACGAAAAAAGCGGAGATGCGCTGCTGCTGACTTCACGCGGCGGTCGCGTTGGAGTGCGGCAGATCTATTCTTTGGTCGCCGGTTTGTTAGCCGAGACTCCAACCGGGGTCGCCGGCCCACACTCGCTAAGGCACAGCGCTGCGACGCACCTGCTCGACGGAGGAGCAGACCTGAGAGCGGTGCAGGAGCTCCTCGGCCACGCGAGCCTCGGAACAACGCAGATTTACACTCACGTGAGCATTGAAAGGCTCAAAGAGGGTTACAAGATTGCGCACCCTAGGGCTTAGTCGTTAGTAGTCGACTCGGCGTCAAGCCACCGATTGTAACCAGCGGCGACAGGTAGCCCTGCGCCATGCGTAGCGAAAAGTGCAGGCAGGTTCTGACCCCGCAGTGGTTTTTATAGTTGGGGTAACTGCAAACTCGCCCGATTAGTTGGCCGCGCTTCACCTTGGTCGCTTTGGCGACTATCGGGCAAATCGGTTCAAAAGACGTGAGCATCGAACCAGCATGCTGAATTGTGAGCACACCTCGGTTCACGACCAGCCCTGCGAAGCTCACGACGCCGTCGGCTGGAGCAACAACCGCTTGCCCGGTGCTGACAAGGTAATCAACGCCGCGATGGCCTGCCGAATAGTCGGAACTTGGTTGCAGGAACGCGTTTACCAGTTGCGGATTTACCACGGGCGCTTGCCAACTTTGTGCGGCGAAAGATTGCCTTGGAACCATCAAAATCAAAAGAAATCCGATGGCCAGAATTGGTAAATGTTTTCGCATCGAATAATCCTGCGATCGGCTTCACAGAGCCGAGAGCGCTGGTGCAAACCGGTGGAAAACTGCTATGCTTTTAGAAGCACTTGGCGAAAGCCTTGTGACTTCGCGTGTCGATCAACGGCAAACACCATCAGTCCCTCGGGCGGTTTTTGTTGCGGCACTAGGTTTGCCAGCAACCGCAGGCAAAGACAACTGAGAAATAAGGAGCACTGCTATGGCAGTTGTAACCGTTCGCCAGCTACTTGACGCTGGCGTGCACTTCGGGCACCAGACCCGTCGTTGGAACCCAAAGATGAAGCGATTCATCCTGACCGACCGTTCGGGCATCTACATCATCGACCTTCAGAAGTCGATC
>CAIRNX010000032.1 GCA_903880095.1 uncultured Micrococcales bacterium
CTCGCCCAATTGCGAGCAGAAGGCAAAGACCCGTTAGTTGAGCTAAAACTTGACGAGAAAGACTATGCATCGCACGGCGGTTGCATTCCCGTCTTCGTAAATAACGAACTCGTCGCAACTGTTACCGTCTCAGGTTTACCCCAAAAAGAAGACCACGACTTCGCGCTCAAGCACATAGAGGCCATGGCTAGTCTTAGACAATGAAGACACAAAAGACTCTCATAGCCTTCGCACTCGCACCGCTGCTCGCCCTAACTCTTTGGATAAGCCCGGCCAACGCCTTGCAAGTCTTCGCCAAGACACCAGCCGGCAAAACTATCACCCTTGACGTAGAACCCTCAGACACAATCGAAAACGTAAAAACCAAAATTCAAGACAAAGAAGGTCTTCCGCCAGACCAATTCACTTTAGTTTTCGCGGGTCGAACGCTTGAAGATGGCCACACGCTTTCTGACTACAACATTCAAAAAGAGGCAACCATCCATATCGTTTTGAATGTCATTGCACCAACCTTCAAGGCAGGCCAGCATTCAATAAATTTCTCCTACCGTGAAACGAAGCCAAACACCCTTCAAAAAACGCAACTCAGGGCTATCGCTCAAAAGTGCGTTGGCGCTTCGTCGGTGACAGTGATCGGATACTCGTGGACGACTTCAGATCACCCGTCATGGAATCAGGCCATCGCTATGTCAAGGGCTAGCCAGGCCGCCAAGCTACTTCGTAAATACGGATACCGAGGGAAAATTTCGACCTGGTGGATGTTGGGAAAGCAAAAGCAAACCGTATTAATCACGTCGAAGTAGCAAAGCGCCCTCGGTAGGAATCGAACCTACGACCAAGAGATTAGAAGGCTCTTGCTCTATCCACTGAGCTACGAGGGCAATGCGACAAGTTTAACCCAGCAGGCGTGCGAAGTTGTTAGCGAAGGTGGCAACGAATGCTTCTGGCTGTTCTTCTTGCGGCAGGTGGCCAGCTTGCTTGATGAGCACAAGCGTGCTGTTCGGGATTCTCTTGTTGAGCTTTGGTTCATCGGCAACTGGGACGACCGTGTCAGCTTCGCCGCTGATCAGCAGGGTTGGCGTCTTGATTTTGCCCAGATTGTTTAGAAGATCATTCTTTCGTGGGGCAGTTGCAAAATTCCAGAATGCTCGCTCCCAGCCTTTCACCTTCAGTGGTTGGTGGTAACCGTCATAGACCTCAGTGTTCACGTTTCTTTGGTCGAAGTAACTCTTTCTGAGCAAGTCGTCGCCAGTTTTGGCTATTGAGTTCACGAGAATCGGGCCGAGTCGTTGGATTTGCGGAATCTGATAGAACAAGTCAAGCCCGTCTGGGCTACCGCCGGTTGTGAGGATCGCGGCGTCGACAAGAACCAGTGCCTGAACCTTCTCGGGGTTTAGTCGGGTGTATTCGGCGGCAAGCTGACCGCCTGCTGAGTGCCCGACAAGAACGACTTTTCTTTCTTGGCCGTATTTAGAGATGATCGCGTCAAGCAACTTGAAGTTGCCTTCGAAACCATAAGGGTTCACTTTGCCCCAAGACGTTGGCCGTTCGGTGAAACCGAAACCTGGGCGGTCGTATGAGACGACCTCGCCAAACTGCCCTAGTGGCTCGATTACCTTGCGCCAAGAGAAAGTGCTGGCACCGAAGCCGTGCATGAGAACGATCAGCGGGGCTTTGCATTTGCAGGCGCCCGTATAGTGCTGAGTTTGAATGTGAACGTTGAGGTTGTCTAGCTTGGTGAACTCGGCGTTTGCGCCGGCAGCCTCAACGTTGGTCATGGTTCCGGAGTTGGGCTCGGGAATCAGGTAAGGCACGACTAGAAAAGCGACGACACCAGCGATAAGCGCTCTAACCATGAACCTACGAAACTTCTTCATGGTCTCACTATAGGGAGGCTACTGGTCGAGCAGGGTTCTAATTGCTTCTTCGAACACGGCTTGATGCTTGTCAACGTCGGCTTTGGTAGTCGTTGGGCACATCAATGCCATGTTGTGAAATGGCGTGAGCAGGATGCCTCTGTTGGCCAGGTATAGATGCAAGAAGTCTTCTAGCTCTGCGTCGGCCGATTCGAAGGCTGCTGTGCCGGTAATCGGGTAAGGCTTTGCGAAGCGGTACTCGGCTCTCGAGCCAAGCTGGTTGATTGACCACGGCAGGTTGTGTTTGTCGAACAAATCGTTGACACCGGCGGTGAAGTAGTTGGCCAGATCGATCATTTGCTCGAAGTTTTCTTTGGTCAGCACGTGTTCGAGGGTTGCTCTCATGGCGGCAACCGATAGCGGGTTGCCAGCGAGGGTTCCACCTACGCCTCCCATGTCGACGAGGTCGAGGTCGGTGCGTTCGAGCACTCTTTTGGCGAACTCTTCGCTGAGACCGTAGGTGCCGGTTGGGATTCCGCCTGCGATTGCTTTGCCAATGACGAAAACGTCTGGTTCTAGGTGATCGCGCATAGTCATGCCACCCCAGCCAGCCGAGAAGGTATGAGTTTCGTCGATGATGAGCAATGCGTCGTACTTCTTGGTGAGCGCTCTAACACCTTCAAGGTAGCCAGGCTCCGGCAAAACGATGCCGATATTGGTTAGTGCTGGTTCCATAAGCACGGCGGCTAGGTCACCGTTTTTGAGCTGACGCTCGAGCCCTTCGAGATCGTTGAACTCGGCGACTCTCGAGGTTTCGGTGACGTCTACCGGCGAACCGACGTTGCCTGGGCGGCTCATGCCTTCGCCGTCTGGGCCAACCACGATTAGGGCTTCGTCAACCGAACCGTGGTAGCAGTAGGCGTTGAAGAGAATCTTTGGTTTGCCGGTGATAGCTCTGACCAGGCGAATCGCCCAGCGGTTGGCGTCTGTCGCGGTTAGAGAAAAGCTCCACTTAGCCATGCCGAAACGTTCGGTGAGGTTCTTGGCAACCCATTGGGCGTCTTCGGTGGGGAGCATGGTTGTCATGCCGCCTTCGGTTTTGACGCGATTCACGATTGCATCAACCACGACAGGGTGAGAGTGACCGGCCATTGCACCGGTGTCGCCGAGGGCAAAGTCAATGTATTCGTGGCCATCGATATCCCAAATGCGATTGCCTACGGCTTTATCGAAATAGAGCGGGAAACCGCCAGCCTTCTTGTTCATCCACGTCATTGGCACGCGTCCGAAGAGATTATCGGCCGCTTCGTAAGCTGCCTTCGACTTTGGGTTGTTTTCTAGAAAAATGGCCTGCTCTTCGGCGTGAAGTTTGGCTAGTCGAATGCGATCAATCACAAGTGCTCCTCAAGGGTCCCCCGCCGAAGCTTCAATGCTTCGACTACTGCCCGAATCCAGAGGATATTCGCTACCATTTTGGCACTCTTGAGCGGAATAGTGGGAGGTTTAAGGCGGTTACGCTTGAAGTAAACCCCTTGAGAGAAGGTCGCTTTGTTTCGTCTAGCCAAATTGAGTCTCGCAAACCGCTCGGTTGTAGCCCTCGTCACGATCATCATCGCCCTATTCGGCGTTGTTTCACTCGGTTCGCTAAAGCAAGAACTGATTCCTTCGTTTGAGACCCCCCAGGCCGCGATTGTCACCACCTACCCGGGCGCATCGCCACAGGTCATTGACTCGCAGGTTAGCCGTCCCCTAGAAACCGCGGTTAGAGCTCTCGATGGTCTTGTGTCATCGACCTCCACCTCGCAGAACAACCTCTCGATTCTGCGCGTTGAGTTTGACTACGGCACCTCGACCGCAAAGGTCAAAGAAAACCTTTCGGCAGCAATTGCTTCGGTGCAGGCGAAACTGCCAACCGGCGCAACCGCCCAGGTTATCTCTGGTTCGTTCGACAGCGTGCCAATCGTTTCTCTTGGAATCTCTTCGCCAAACAACGACAAAATTGGCAAATTGCTTCAAGAGGTTGCTCCAACCCTGTTCAGCGGCATAAGTGGCGTTCGCGATGTGACTGTTTCGGGTGTTGAAGAAAAGCGCGTAAACATAAAGCTCGACGGCTACGCGCTAGCTTCATACGGCCTTTCACAGCAAAACATCGTTACAGCTTTGAAGACAAACGGCTTCATTGTTCCTGCCGGCAGCCTCACCGACTCTGCGGGTTCGATTTCTGTTGAGGTTGGCACCGAGGTCAACAGCTTGGACGCATTCAAGAAGTTGCCGCTGATGGGAACCAAGACTTCGTTTGGCATGACCGGGCCGGTTGTTTCGACCGTTGCCGTCACCATTGCCGACGTGGCCGACGTCACCTATGTGAAGTCGCCGGTGACCTCGATCACCCGCGTTAACGGCAAGGACGCCCTCGCAGTTTCGATCACCAAAACCCAGGACGGAAACACCGTTGCAATTTCTAACGCGGTTCAGGGCAAGGTGGCCGAATTGGCCAAGCAGCTTGGCGCCGGCGTCGTAGTCACCACGATCTTCGACCAGGCACCTTATGTTGAGCAGTCACTTCACGACCTGACCACAGAGGGTCTTCTTGGTCTGGCTTTCGCCGTTCTAACGATTCTGATATTCCTGCTCTCGGTGCGTCCGACTTTGGTCACCGCAATCTCGATTCCGACCTCGCTTCTCGTGACCTTCATCGGCCTGAACCTCTTCGGCTACTCTCTGAACCTCTTCACCTTGAGCGCTCTAACCATTGCCATCGGTCGCGTGGTTGACGACTCAATCGTGGTCATCGAAAACATCAACCGACACCTTTCCTACGGCGAGCCAAAGAAGAAGGCGATCCTTCGCGCTGTGAAGGAGGTTTCGGGTGCAATCACCGCAGCAACAATCACAACCGTTGGTCCGTTCATCCTTCTTGGCACTTTGGTCAGCGGCTTGGTAGGCGAGCTGTTCAAGCCATTCGCCTTCACGTTCTCGGTCGCGCTCGTAGTCTCGCTGTTCATCGCGCTGACAATCGTGCCGGTTCTTGCCTACTGGTTCTTGAAGGAGCCAAAGACCTCGAAGGACGCCGAAAAGGCTCGCTTGGCCGAAGAGGAGAAAGAGCGCAAGTCGATTCTTCAACGCGCGTACCTTCCGATCATCAAAAACACCCAGAAGCACCCGGTCTGGACCGTTGTCGCCTCGATTCTGATTTTCTTCTTGACCATCGGCATGACCCCGTTCTTGAAGACCGACTTCCTCGGCTCATCAGGTTCGAGCTCGACCGTGGCAACTCAAACCCTGTCACCGGGGGCTACTCTGGCCGACCAGTCTGAGGCTGCTCTAAAGGTTGAGCATCTCTTGATGGCAGACAAGGACGTCTCGGTTGTTCTCACCACGATTGGTTCGACCGGCGACGGGCGCGTTGCGTTCGGCGCTTCGGCTGGTGGCATTTCTCACCAAATCACTGTGAAAGACGGCGCCAGTGTTGCTGTTGTTCAGAAATACGTTGAGAAGATTTTCAAAGCCGACACCACGCTCGGAACCGTTAAGTTCTCAAGCGGTGGCGGACCAGGTTTTGGTTCATCATCAACCGTCGACATTCAGGTTAACGCGAAGAGCGACGCCGCACTCGAAGCCGGAATCATTGCGGTTGAGAAAGCTATGAAGGGCACGAAGAACGTGACCGAAATCACCAACTCGCTTGCCACCAAGCAGCGCACCCTCAAGGTGACCGTTGACCGTTTGGCAGCCGCTCGTCTGGGTCTGAACGAAATCACCGTTGGTGGAATCGTTGCAGGGCAGATGCAGCCAATGAGCATTGGTGCCGTGAACCTCAACGGCATTTCGACCAACATTTACGTTGTTGGCGCCGACAAGCCGGTCACCGTCGCCGATGTTCGCAACATCGCGATCCCAACCATGACTGGCACCGTCGCGCTATCGAGCATCGCAGATGTCGAAATGACGAATGTGCCAGTAAGCATCACCAGCTCGAAGGGTGACCGCACCGCCAAGGTTTCGCTAACCCCGAAAGGCAAGAACCTCGGTGCACTAACCGTTGACGTAACCGCAAGGCTAAAGACTGTCCTGCTCCCGGCTGGAGTCACCGCAACCATCGGTGGTCTATCGCAGCAGCAGGCAGACTCGTTCAGCCAACTGGGCCTTGCTGGTCTTGCAGGTATCGCACTGGTTTTCGTGGTTATGGTCGGAACCTTCCGCTCGATTCGCCAGCCACTGATTCTGTTGGTCTCGATTCCTTTCGCGGCTACCGGTGCTCTTGCGATGCTTTTGATCACCAACACGGCGCTAGACATCTCTGCAATCATTGGCATGTTGCTGTTGGTCGGAATCGTGGTGACTAATGCGATTGTTCTGATCGACCTGATCAACCAATACCGCCGGGAGGGTCGAGAAATTCAGGCAGCTATCATGGACGGCGCCAGACAGCGTCTACGCCCGATTCTGATGACCGCGCTCGCAACCATCTTCGCGCTAACCCCGATGGCTCTTGGAGTCACTGGCGGCGGTGGCTTCATCAGCCAGCCGCTCGCGATTGTGGTTATCGGTGGACTGTTCTCATCGACCGCGTTGACCTTGGTCATCGTGCCAACGCTTTACTGGATCGTTGAGGGCGGTAAAGACCGCAAAGCAGCTCGACGTGCCAAGAAGGCGTAGCCAAGCAATTTAGAATAGGTGGGCTCCCGATTAATTGTCGGGAGCCCGCTCTATTTTTGGGAACGTGATTACTATTTCAGAACACTTGGTCTGGATCGACTGTGAGATGACTGGGCTCGACCCCGAGAGGGACTGCCTTGTCGAGATCTCGGTCGTGATTACCAACTCCGACCTTGAGCTGGTTGACGAAGGCATCGACCTCGTAATCAAGCCACGCGAAGACTCACTTGCCAACATGAACGACTTCGTGCGCGAAATGCACACCAGCAGCGGCCTAATCAACGAGTTTGCCGCTGGCCTCGAACTTGCCGAGGCCGAAAAGCAGGTTCTCGACTACATCAAGCAATACATTCCAGAAGCCCGCCAGGCTCCCCTCGCCGGCAACAGCATCGGCACTGACCGCATGTTTATCAACCGCTACATGCCGGCGCTCGACCAACACCTGCACTACCGAAACATCGACGTCTCGTCGATCAAGGAGCTTTCACGCCGCTGGTACCCGCGAGTTTACTTTCAGCTCCCAAAGAAAGACGGCGGCCACCGCGCCCTTGCCGACATCAAAGAGTCAATTCAAGAGCTTCGTTACTACCGCGAAACTGTTTTTGTTGAACTACCCGGCCCATCTTCTGCAGAAGCGCAGATAGCGGCCGAGAAGGTTTCTGCTAAACTTTCATAGTTGCTTACGCAACTCATGGTGGGTATAGCTCAGCTGGTAGAGCGCCTGGTTGTGGTCCAGGATGTCGCGGGTTCAAGTCCCGTTACTCACCCCAAAAGATAAAGCCCGACTTTTTTGGTCGGGCTTTTCTCATTTTGCGATGGTCGGTATTTTGCCGTCGCCGTAGGTTGCGGTTATCTCGCTAATAATCACCTGGTAGCCGTCGTACCAGTTTTGAACCTTGGCTTTTGCCTCGCGGTGGTCTTCGAAGCGGGCAAACTTTGTGATGGTTGCCATGTCTTTGAAGTAGTAGATGGAGTTCTTGGTTTCGCCATCGGCGCTCACCCAACGCTCAACGCCCACAAAACCGGGCAGGGTCAATGCATACTCGTCAATCGAGGCGTCGAGTCGATGAAACTCTTCGTCGTAGATACCCGGCTTGAAGATGAACTGGGCAGCAAACATGTTTAGGCGTTTGCTCGTTCGATGATCAGTTCGCGAACGCGTCCGGCGTCAGCCTGACCCTTCATTGCCTGCATCACTGCGCCGATAACGGCACCAGCCGCCTGAAGCTTGCCTTCGCGAATCTTTTCGAGCACGTCTGGCTGCTTGGCGAGGGCTTCGTCGATGGCGGCCTGAAGAGCACCGTCGTCAGAAACTACTTCGAGACCACGGTCGGCAACGATCTTGGCTGGGTTGCCAGCGCCTTCGAGCACGGCCTGCAAAACCTCGCGACCGATGCGGTCGTTGATCTTGCCAGACTCGACCAGGGTGGCGAGTTCGGCTACGTCCGCCGGTGTTATCGCCAGGTCAGCGACGTCCTTGCCTTCAGCGTTGGCTAGGCGAGCAATCTCGCCCGTCCACCACTTGCGAGCTGCCTGAGGTTTGGCGCCCTTGGCAACGGTCTCTTCAAGTTCGTCTAGGAGGCCAGAATTCACGACGTCGCGGAACTCCAGGTCGCTGAACTGCCACTCCCCCTGTAGGCGCTTGCGACGTTCGGCAGGCTTCTCTGGCAGGCTGGCCCGAATCTGCTCGATGAGCTCGTTCGAAGGCTGAACAGGCACTAGGTCAGGCTCAGGAAAGTATCGGTAGTCGTCGGCATCAGACTTTGGTCGCCCCGATGAGGTGATGCCTCGGTCTTCGTGCCAATGGCGGGTTTCTTGAGTGATTGTGCCGCCATTGGCGATGATGTGCGCCTGACGTTGAATCTCATAGCGAACTGCACGCTCGATTGATCGGAGCGAGTTGACGTTCTTGGTTTCGGTGCGAGTACCGAGCTTCTCTTGACCGTGTGGGCGAATCGAAACGTTTGCGTCGCAACGCACGTTTCCGCGCTCCATGCGGGCGTCTGAGACACCAAGGGCCTTGACGATCTCGCGGATGCTGCGCACGTAGGCAGCGGCAAGTTCAGGAGCCTCAGCGCCGGCGCCGTAGACAGGCTTGGTGACGATTTCGACCAGCGGAACACCGGCACGGTTGTAGTCGACTAGTGAGTACTCGGCACCCTGGATGCGCCCGGTATTACCACCGACGTGAGTCAGCTTGCCGGCGTCTTCCTCCATGTGAGCGCGCTCGATGTCTACGGTGTAAACCGCACCGCTTGGCACCTCGATGTCGATGGTGCCTTCGAATGCGATTGGTTCATCGTATTGCGAAGTCTGAAAATTCTTTGCAAGGTCTGGGTAGAAGTAGTTTTTGCGAGAGAAACGGCCGTTCGGGGCAATCTCGCAACCGAGGGCAAGACCAATCGCGATGCTTGACTCAACAGCCTTGCGGTTAACTGCAGGCAGCGAACCAGGTAGACCAATGCAGATTGGGCAGACGTTGGTGTTTGGTTCGTCACCAAAGTCGTTGCGGCAACCGCAAAACATCTTGGTGTTGGTATTCAGCTCAACGTGAACCTCGAGTCCGATAACAACCTCAAACTTTTCGAGCGCCTGCTCGTAGTTCATTAGTTCTGCTTTAGCCATGGTTACGCACCAGCCTTAACTTCTGGAGCGAAATCAATCATTCGCTTGCCCCAGACAGCTTCGTGCAACGCTTCTAGAGCAGCACCGATTGCATAGAGGCGCTTGTCTTCGCGTGCAGGAGCCAGAAGCTGAATGCCCGATGGCAGGTCGTCTTCGGTGGCAAGACCGTTAGGGATCGACATTCCAGGTGTGCCGGCAAGGTTGGCAGGAATCGTAGCGATGTCGTTTAGATACATCGCTAGAGGGTCTTCAAGCTTCTCGCCGAACTTGAACGCAGTGGTCGGTGCAGTTGGTGAAACTAGCACGTCGGCCTTCTCAAACGCAGCGTCGAAGTCGCGCTGAATCAGAGTGCGAACCTTCTGTGCCGAACCGTAGTAGGCGTCGTAGTAACCGCTCGAGAGGGCATAGGTGCCGAGAATGATTCGACGCTTAACTTCCGGGCCAAAGCCTGCCTCACGGGTAGCTGCCATCACGCGTTCGATGGTTGGGTTGCCCTCGGGCGTAACTCGCATACCGAAGCGAACGCTGTCGAACTTTGCGAGGTTGCTTGAAGCTTCGGCAGGCAGAATCAGGTAGTAAGCCGCAATTGCGTACTCGAACGATGGGCACGAAACCTCGACGATTTCGGCGCCAGCCTTCACCATTAGCTCGAGGCTCTCGTTGAAACGAGCCTTGACGCCCGGCTGGAAGCCTTCGCCGTTTAGCTCCTTGATAACACCAACACGGACGCCCTTGAGCGAACCGCTCTTGGCCGCCTCAGCCATCGAGCCAAGAGATTCTGGTAGCGAGGTTGAGTCGTGCTTGTCGTAGCCGCTGATTACGTCACTTAGAAGAGCCGCGTCTAGAACGTTGCGGCTGACTGGGCCGATCTGGTCAAGCGACGAAGCCAGAGCGATTAGACCGTAACGAGAGACAGCGCCATAGGTTGGCTTGGTGCCAACCGTGCCGGTGACCGCTGCCGGGAAGCGAATCGAACCACCGGTATCAGAACCGATGGCGACCGGAGCCAAGAAACCTGCGACAGCCGATGACGAACCGCCACCAGAACCGCCAGGGATTCGGCCGGTGTCCCAAGGGTTCTTGCTCGGGCCGTAGGCCGAGAATTCGGTTGATGAGCCCATTGCGAACTCGTCCAAGTTAGTTTTGCCAAGAATTGGCATCATTTCTTCGCGAAGAAGTTTGACCACGGTTGCGTCGTACTGAGGAATCCAGCCTTCGAGAATCTTCGAACCAGCGGTGGTTGGCGCATCGGTGGTGGTTAGGTTGTCTTTCACGGCAATCGGCAACCCGGCAAGCATTGGCAGCTTTTCGCCAGCAGCTCGCTTTCGGTCAACCTCAACAGCGGTTGCAAGAGCCTCTTTGGCGTTCACGTGCAGGTAAGAGTTGAGAACCGGGTTTAGCTTTTCGATGCGGTCAAGAAAAGCATGAGTCAGTTCAACCGAGGTGATTTCACCCGACTGAAGCAGCTCGACAAGCTCGCTTGCGTTCTTTTTCACTAGCTCGCTCATGTTTACTCCTCATCCAAAATTGCGGCGACGCGGAATCGTCCTTGGTCGCTGTCAGCAGCACCCGAGAGGGCTTGTTCCTGAGTCAGCGAAGGCTCAACTAGGTCTTCGCGAAAAACGTTTGCCATCGGTATCGGGTGGCTGGTTGCCGGCACATCTCCCGCGACAGCAGAGTTCACCGTGGCAACCGACTCGACGATCAGGCTCAATTGTTCGGCAAAGCGATCAACTTCGGCATCGGTCACTTGGATGCGTGCGAGGCTAGCCAAGTGGCGAACCAAATCGGGGGTCAATTCAGACATGAATGGGCTTCCTAAAGCGTTACAGAGGCAATTCATCAAGTCTAACGAAATAACTACCCCCTGATGATTTCAGGGTAAAACCGCTAAGATTGAGGCTTCGGAAACTTTCTGAAAGCCGAAACAAAAACCAACAAGGAGCAACGTTGGAAGACGAGAACTTTTCACTCGAAATGCGTGGCTACAAGCGCGACGAAGTCGATCGTGTACTAGCCGAACTTCGTGCCGAGCTCGACCACGTCCGTGACTACAACTACACCGCTTCTGCCGAAGCCGAGCAGCTCAAGGCTGAACTCGAAACACTCAAGCGCAAGAAGTCAACCGCTCCTGGCTACGCCGAGTTGGGTGCTCAGTTTGAGCAGACCCTACGTCTAGCTGAAGACCAAGCCAAAAAGCTCGTCCTAGACGCTGGCCAAGACGCGATTCGTGTTCGCGAAACCGCCAAGGCCGAGTCTGAGCAGCTAACCCGCAAGGCTCAGCAGAAGGCCGACCAGCTAATCCAGGAGGCCGAAGCCCGCCTGGCCGAGTCGAAGCTCGAGGCCGAACGACTCAGCACCGAGATCTTGAACACCGCCAAGAACCGCGAGGCAGAGGCCGCAGAAAAGATCGGCACCGCTCAGCGCGAGGCCGGTGCAATCAAGTCTGAGGGCGAACGCTACGCAGCGGAACTTCGCGCTCAGGTTCACCGCGAAACCGAGGAAGCTCGCGCACTAGCGACCGAGCTGAGCCAGCGCACCGCTCAGGCGCGCGTCGAACTTGAAGCAGAGCTAAAGACCAAGCGAGATGAAGCCGAGCAAGAGGGTCTTCGCATGTACCAAGCTGCTGTTGCTCAGGCCCAGCAGATTAGCGATGAGGCTAACGCCAACTTCACCGACGCCTCGAACCGCGCATCTGAGCTTCTAACCGAGGCCGACCGCATTTCTCGCGAAGCCCAGATTCAGGCAAACAACTTGCTTGAAGAATCGCAGCGCACCGCTACCAACCTGATCAACCAGTCGCGTCGTCGCGCCGAAATGCTCAGCCGCAAGGCAGAGACACTCGCCAACAGTGCTATTCGCGACAGCGAAGAGCGCCTAGTCAAGATGAAGGCAGAACGAGCCGAAATTGACGAGTTCCTCACCTCGATGAAGTCGCTCATGTCGACCGAAAGCATGGTTGCTGCCGACGAAAACTCGGCTAGCGAAAAGTAGTCCAAAAGAAAATGGCCTCCGATTTTTCGGGGGCCATTTTTGTTTAACCCAGGCGTTTTATGAACTCTGCCTCATCGATTACTTCGAGGCCAAGGGTTTCGGCCTTGGCTAGTTTTGAGCCAGCGCCAGGGCCAGCGACGACGAAGCTGGTGTTTTTCGATACCGACCCCGAAGCCTTGCCGCCGCGGCTAATAATCTCTTCTTCGGCTTGCTCACGGGTCATTTCAACCAGGGTGCCGGTGACCACGATGGTTTTGCCTGAGAAGACACCCTCCGCGCCACCAGGGCCGGCGAAGCCCTCGGTAGCCATCGCAACACCGCACTCTCGCCAGCGATCAACTATGCGCTGATGCCAGTCGACCTGAATCCACTCTTTGAGGCTCTGGGCCAGAATCGCTCCGACTCCATCGACCTCTGATAGCTCGCTCTCGTTTGCAGCGAAAATCGCGTCGATGGAACCGAAGTGGTTGGCCAGCGAACGAGCTGCGACAGGGCCAACGTGACGGATGTTGAGCGCAACCAAAATACGCCAAAGAGGTCGCGTCTTTGCGTCATCGAGGTTTTTGAGTAGCTTTAGCGAAACCTCGGCAGGCGTGCCGTCTTTCTTTTTGAAATAGTCGACGGTGAGCAACTGCTCCATGGTGAGCGCAAAAAGTTCAGACTCAGACTTGAGGAGGTCTTTGCAGAGTTCAACAGCCGTCACTTCACCGAGCGCTTCGATGTCAAGCACTCCCCTGCTGCCAATGTGAGCAACACGTTCTCGAAGTTGCGCCGGGCAAGATTCAGCGTTTGGGCAACGAAGGTCGATGTCACCTTCTGACATCGAACGAAGCTCGGCACCGCAGTCTGGGCAATTCTTTGGCATCACGAAGGCGCGTTCGCTACCGGTGCGAAGTTCGATAACCGGGCCGAGGATCTCTGGAATCACATCGCCAGCCTTGCGAATCACGATTGTGTCGCCAATCAGCACACCTTTTGCTTTGACTACGTCCTGGTTGTGCAGGGTCGCGAACTCGATAACCGAACCAGCAACCTTCACAGGTTCAACAACCGCATATGGCGTTGCTCGCCCCGTGCGGCCAACACTTACACGAATGTCGAGGAGCTTGGTGTTCACCTGTTCAGGTGGGTATTTGTAGGCAATTGCCCAGCGTGGAGCGCGCGAGGTGAAACCAAGTTCGCGCTGCTCGTTCAGAGAGTCAACCTTCACTACAACGCCGTCAATTTCGTGCTGGAGGCTGTGACGTTGGGCTTGGAGGTCTTCGACGTATTCGATAACTTCTTCTATGGTTTCGACCACGCGAACACGGTTCGAGGTTGGCAGACCCCAGCTCGCCAAGAGCCCGTAAAGCTCTGACTGATTTGCAAGTGGAGCGTTTTGCCATGCGCCAATACCGTGAACCAGCATTTGAAGCGGCCTAGTAGCGGTTACCTTTGGGTCTTTTTGGCGTAGTGAACCAGAAGCCGAGTTTCTCGGGTTAGCGAATGGCGCTTTGCCATCGGCAATAAGCGATTCGTTTAGCTTGGCAAAGTCTTCGAGACCAAAGAAGATCTCGCCGCGAATCTCGACAACCGGAGGAATGCCTTCCCCGGTTAGCTTTCGAGGAATGCTTTTGATTGTGAGCACGTTTGCGGTCACGTCTTCGCCGACAACACCGTCGCCACGGGTCGCCGCCGAAACCAGGTTGCCGTTTTCGTAGCGAAGGTTGATGGCAAGGCCGTCGATCTTGAGTTCGCAGAGAAACTTCACGTTGCCGACCTTGGTGGCCCAGGCTTTGAGCTCTTCGGCGCTGAAGGCGTTGTCGAGGCTCATCATGCGCTCGAGGTGGGTTACTGGCGAGAACGCGACGTTTGCCGAGCCGCCAACGGTCTGGGTTGGGCTGTCACCGGTGATCAACTCTGGGTATTTGCCTTCGAGGGACTCCAGCTCTTGAAGCAGGGCATCGTATTCGGCGTCTGAGACTAGAACCGTGTTGCCTTCGTAGTAGGCGCGACGATGGGTGTTGATTAGGTCAACTAGTTCGTTTACGCGCTCTGCGGCACCTTCGTGCTCGCTCAAAGCGCAGCCTCAAACTCTTCTTCGACCGACACGGCCGAAACGGTTCGATCGATGGTGAACTGACCTAGGACGCGCGTGCCGAGGTAAACGACAGCGGTTTGGCCGGGCGCGACACCCATGATTGGCTCAGCGACCTTTGTGACAAACTCGCCATCGATCACGGCAGCCTGGCAGATGACCGGCTCGGCGTGTGCTCGAACCTGAACCTCCGCCTCGAACCACTCTTCGGGGTTCGACTTGGGTGCGCCACACCAGGTGAATCTTGAGCCAGCGAGTTCGGTTACGGCCAAAGCGCTCTGCGAACCAACGATTACCGTGTTTTCTTTCGGGTGAACCTCAAGAACGTAACGTGGTCGGCCGTCAGGTGCTGGGCGACCCAAGCGAAGACCTTTACGTTGCCCAACGGTGAAACCGTGCGTGCCCTCGTGCTCGCCAACCACATTGCCAGCGCGATCTTTGATTAAGCCTGGCTTAGCGCCCACCTTGTCTTCGAGCCAACCCTGGGTGTCGCCGTCGGGAATGAAGCAAATGTCGTATGAATCGGGTTTTTGGGCCACAGCGAGACCTCTGGCGGCTGCTTCGGCTCGAATGTCGGCCTTTGAGGCGCTTGCCCCGATCGGAAACATCACGTGCTTAAGTTCTTCGGCGGTGAGAACTCCGAGAACATAGCTCTGGTCTTTGGCTGTGGCCGGGCTGCGGTGAAGTTCGAGTTCGCCAGTTTCGCCCTTGAGAACGGTCGCGTAGTGACCTGTAACGACGGCATCAAAACCAAGCGAAAGCGCCTTTTCGAGCAGTGCCGCGAATTTGATGCGTTCGTTGCAACGCATGCAGGGGTTTGGTGTGCGGCCCGCCTCGTATTCGGCAATGAAGTCGTCGACGACATCTTCTTTGAATCGGTCACTGAAATCCCAGACAAAGTATTTGATGCCGAGAAGGTTTGAAACCCTCTGGGCGTCCATTGAGTCTTCGATCGTGCAACAGCCTCGAGACCCGGTGCGAAGGCTTCCTGCGTTGCGAGAAAGGGCTAGGTGAACTCCAACAACCTCATGGCCAGCGTCTACGGCACGAGCAGCGGCTACGGCGGAGTCGACACCACCAGACATTGCCGCAAGAACCTTCATAACTAGATTTTACGCGCGGTTGCGACAACTTTCGGCAGCGCTTCTGCCAGCGCTTTGACATCTTCGGCTGTGGTTTGCGGGCCAAACGAGATTCGGAGTGCGCTAGAAGCATCAGCCTCGCTGAAACCCATGGCGATCAGCACGTGTGACGCTCTCGCGACCCCCGCGGTGCAGGCGGAACCGTTAGACACTGAAATTTCTGCCTGGTCGAGTAAAAACAACATGGACTCCCCCGAAGCACCTTCGAAGGTGAACGAGAGGATGTTTGGTACTCCGGGAGCGTTACCCCTGGTCAGTTTGCCAAGCGGTGAAATCAGTTGCACGGCGAGTTCCTCTAGAGCTACGAAGTCTGGCTGCGGGGTCTCTGCGGCGGTGGCGAACGCGGTGGCACCGGCGGCGTTCATCGTTCCCGCCCTAATTGACCGCTCTTGACCTCCGCCGTGAAAGAGCGGTACTAACTCGGTTGCTCGAGAAACTATTAGTGCACCAACACCCACGGGTCCACCAAGTTTGTGCGCGGCTAGTGCCATGGTGGCAAGCCCTGATGCTGCGAAGTTGGTTTCGGTGTGGCCGAAGGCGGCGACACCGTCTGAGTGAACTGGAACGCCATACTGGGCTGCGAGCGCGGCCACCTCGGCGATAGGCGTGATCACACCCGTCTCGTTGTTGACCCACATCAGCGCCACAAATGCCGTTTCTCGGTGACGTTTTTCAAGAACTCTCGAGAGTTCGTCCAGGTCGATTACGCCTTCGTCGGTCATCGAGAGCCAGTGGACTTCTGCACCTTGTTTTTCGAGATGCTCCACGGCATCTAACACTGCGTGGTGCTCGGCTGCCGAGGTGATGATCAGATTTCCATCGCGCTTGGCGAACAAACCCTTAATGCCTAGATTGTTTGATTCGGTGCCCCCGGAGGTGAAGATAACCTCGTTGCGATCGCAACCGACAACCGCCGCAATTCGTTCACGAGCCTCTTCAAGCATCGCTCTCGCAGCTTGACCTGCCGAGTGAATTGCCGACGGGTTACCAACCAGTTGCAACGCATCGGTGTACGCAGCAAGCACCTCTGGCCGTAGCGGCGAGGTTGCGGCGTGGTCTAGGTAAACGGTCACCCTTCAAGCCTAATCAGCAGGCGCTAGTTAGACTTACCGAATGACTTCTGCAGATTCACGCCAGCCTTTGGGGCTTGGAGTCGACCCAGAAGCAAACCGAGTGAGCGTTTACTCCGCAACCGCCGAATCAATTGATTTCGTGATTCTTGATCAAAACGAACCGTCTACCGAGCTTGCTCGCATTGCCCTCAATCGAGAGGGTGACGTTTGGAGCGCGACCGACTCGCGAATCGTCACCGGCGTGCACTATGCATTCAGAGCTGCCGGCCCTGAAGGCCCTCGCCACGGATTCAACCCAACCATCGATTTGATTGACCCTTATGCCACCGGTGTCGTTCGAGAAGGCCCTCGAGACTTTCACTGCGTAGCCATAGACCGCAGTTTCGACTGGCAGGGCGTTGATAAACCAGCGACACCTTTGGCAGAGACAATCATCTACGAAGCTCATGCCCGCGGCCTGACTCGAAGCAACGCCTCGTTGCCCGATGAGCTTCGCGGAACGTACGCCGCACTAGGGCACGAATCCACGATTGCGCACCTAAAAAAGATTGGCATTACCGCAGTTGAGTTGCTGCCGATTCAGGCAATCATCTCTGAACCGAGACTCATCAACATGGGTCTAATCAACTACTGGGGCTACAACACCATCAACTTCTTCACTCCCCACCACAGATACGCAACGCCTGGCGCAATCGCAGCCGGCCCAGATGCGATCGCTCGTGAACTCAAAACGGCTATTCGCGAGTTGCACCGCGCGGGCATCGAAGTGATCATGGACGTCGTCTACAACCACAGCGCTGAGGGTGGCTACCTAGGGCTCACACATTCATACCGAGGCATCGACAACTCGAGCTACTACCGCATGGACGACGCTGGCAATTATCACGACACAACCGGTTGCGGTAACTCGTTCAACTTCGCAAACCCTTGGGTGGTCAAGATGACCATGGACTCGCTTCGCTACTGGACGACCGAATACCAAATCGACGGTTTCCGCTTCGACCTGGCCACGACTCTCGCGCGCGATGCCGGCAACCAGTACGACCCAAACCACCCGCTGCTGCAACAACTAGCCAGCGACCCTGTGCTTGCCGAGAGCAAGCTGATCATGGAACCTTGGGACGTCGGCCTTGGCGGATGGCAGACCGGCAACTTCCCTGACCCCTTCAGCGAATGGAACGACCGCTACCGCGACTCGGTTAGACGCTTTTGGCTCACCGACATTTCTTCGGCACGCGACAGCGGCACTCACCACAACGGTGTTGCCGACTTGGCAACACGGCTCGCCGGTTCGAAAGACATCGTCCACGGCCCGCTTGGAACCCTCGGCACCGTCAACTTCATCACCGCTCACGACGGGTTCAACCTGCACGACCTGGTCAGCTACAACGTGAAGCACAATCAGGCCAACGGCGAATCAAATCGCGATGGCAACAACAACAACTTCTCGTTCAACCACGGCGAAGAAGGCAACACCAGCGATCACGAGGTGAACGCGAGTCGCCAAAAGGCGGAGCGCAACCTGCTAGCGACCCTGATGTTCTCGGCGGGTGTGCCCATGTTTACCGCTGGCGACGAACGCGGAAAAACTCAGAAGGGCAACAACAACGCCTACTGCCAAGACAATATTCTTTCTTGGCTCAACTGGGAGCTAACAGCTGCCGATAGAGATCTTGAAGACACGTTTGCGCTGATTGCTTCGATTCGCAAGGCAAATCCCTCACTTCGTAGCCCAAACTTCGGAAACTTTGATGAGCCGATTCCTGGCAGCGACATGATCAAGTGGTACAACGCAGACGGCGAGATCATGCCAGCCGAGCAGTGGGACAACCCCGAAAACCGAACGTTGGTGCGCCTTGCCGTGAACCTTGACCAAGAGGGGCGCAAAAACGTAACTCTCATGGTCATTCACGGAGCTGAACGTGAGATTTCGATCAGCCTGCCTGAGTCTGAATACCTCACCGAGTACGAACTGCTCTGGAACAGCGAGCTTTCAGGACCCGATCAACCGTTGAAATCGTTCAAGCCCAACGACAAGGTGACGGTATCCGACTCGGCAATTTTGGTTTTTAGCGCCAAGTAAAGGCCTAATTCTCGCTAAGTTTGAGAGATGAGCACCAAAGGTTACGGTCGAATCCCTATCGAGCACGTTTCACCTGCCGTTGACGGCGGTGTCGTTGCAGCTAAGGCTTTTGAAGGCGAGGTAATCCCGTTTAGCGCGGTGGTTTATCGCGAAGGCCACGACAGCCTCGGTGCAGAGGTGCTTCTAACTTCACCAACCGGCAAGACATCGGTTCACCGCATGGGTGCAGGCTCCCCCGGTTCAGACATCTGGCAAACCAGAGTGCAGCTGACCGAAATCGGCGAATACACATTTTCGATTCGCGCGTTCGGTGACGAATTTGATACCTGGCATCACAATGCGTCTGTGAAGATTGCGGCGGGGGTTGACGAAGAACTGATGATGCTAGAAGGCATTGCCCTTTTGACGCGAGCCGCTAGCGAGAAGACACGCACAGCCGCAAACGCGAAGGCGTTGGTCGAGCTTGCCGAAAAACTGTCTGACCGCAAACGTTCACCAAAGGCTCGCCTAGCTGAAGCCGAGACCCCAGCAATCGCAAAGTTGATTGAAGCTCAACCGATTAGATCACTTGAGACTCTGAGCGAAGAATTCAAGATTCGCTGCGAACGCCTGCGTTCTGGCTTTGGCGCATGGTACGAATTCTTTCCGCGAAGCGAAGGCGCAAAGTTCGACAAGAAGACCAAGACTTGGGTTTCTGGCAGTTTCAAGACCGCGATCAAGCGACTACCGGCGGTCAAGGCGATGGGTTTTGACGTTCTCTACATGCCACCGATTCACCCAATCGGCGAGAGCTACCGCAAGGGTCCAAACAACACCCTAAACGCCGCCCCTGGCGACCCTGGATCCCCTTGGGCCATTGGCTCGAGCGCGGGTGGCCACGACGCAATTCACCCAGATCTGGGCAACGAAAAAGACTTTGCCGCTTTCGTGAAGAAAGCAAATGAGTTGAACCTTGAGCTTGCTCTCGACCTTGCCCTTCAGGCCTCCCCCGATCACCCTTGGGTGAAGAGCAACCCGGAATGGTTCACCACGCGCGCCGACGGCTCGATTGCTTATGCAGAGAACCCGCCGAAGAAATACCAGGACATCTACCCAATCAACTTCGATAACGACACCAACGGCATTTATGCCGAGGTGCTCAGGGTCGTCGAACTTTGGATCTCGCGTGGAGTCAAGATTTTCAGAGTGGACAACCCGCACACGAAACCGCTCGCCTTCTGGCAGTGGCTGATTGGTCGCGTAAACACCGACCACCCCGAGGTTGTTTTCCTAGCTGAGGCTTTCACCCGCCCACCGATGATGCATGGCCTTGGTAAGGCAGGCTTTCAGCAGTCTTACACCTACTTCACCTGGCGCAATTCGACCCAGGAGCTCAAGGCGTATCTCAACGAGGTCTCGCACGAGTCGAGCAACTTTTTTAGACCAAACTTCTGGCCAACAACGCCCGATATCTTGCCTGAATACCTCCAATACGGTGGTCGCGGCGGGCACAAGATTCGCGCCGCAATCGCAGCAACAGCCGTGCCGTCTTGGGGCATGTACGCCGGCTACGAACTGGTCGAATCGGTTGCTCGCACCGGTGTGGAAGAGCACGTTGACAGCGAAAAGTACGAATACAAGCCGCGAGACTTCGAGGCCGCCGAAAAGGCTGGAACTTCGCTTGCTCCGTACGTTACAAAACTGAACGAGATTAGAAACACTCACCCCGCTCTAGCTCAACTTCGCAACATCGAGTTTCACTCGAGCGAAGATGGAGCGATTCTCGTTTATTCAAAACACCTAGCCGCCGAACATTCCCCAACTGGCAAGCCAGACACAGTCATAGTCGTGGTAAACACAGACCCGCACGCGGTTCGCGAAACCATTGTTACCTTGGACCTTTGGAGGCTTGGAATCGCCGATAACTCGATGTTCGAAGTGACCGACCTAGTCACCGGCGAAGTATGGAACTGGGGCACCAGAAACTATGTGCGCCTTGACCCTCAGGTTGAGCCAGCACACATTCTGACTGTCAACCGAAAGAAGTAGCCATGACCGACATCAACCGCATCGCCTCGGGGTCGCACCATGACCCGCACTCGTTCTTGGGTGCGCATCCGGTTGAAGGTGGCTGGGTGGTTCGTGTTCTGCGTCCACTTGCCAAAAGCGTGTCACTGAAGCTTTCGAAAACAAAAACCGTCGAGCTAGCTCACCTTGAAGGCGGAATTTGGGTTGGCGAGTTTGCAAGCAAGAAGGTTCCCGACTACCGAGTGACAACCGTCTACCAAGACGACACCTCGTGGACAGCCGACGACCCATACCGCCACGCGCCAACCATCGGCGATCTAGATCTTCACCTGATTGGCGAAGGTAGGCACGAAGAACTTTGGCATGCACTCGGCGCACACCTAACCTCAATCGACGGCGACCTCGGTGTCAGCCATGGTGTCTCTTTCAAGGTTTGGGCACCAAACGCCCAAGCGGTTCGAGTTGTCGGTGACTTCAATCACTGGAACGGCGTAGGCCACGCGATGAGAGTCATGGGTGGTACTGGAGTCTGGGAACTGTTTGTTCCGGAGCTATCGGTCGGCACCAAATACAAGTTTGACCTTCTAACCAAGAGCGGTACTTGGATCACCAAAATTGACCCGCTTGCCCGCGCGACCGAGGTGCCGCCAAACACTGCCTCGATTGTTACCGACTCGAGTTATAAGTGGAAGGACTCCACGTGGCTCAAGAAGCGCGCCAAGACCGATCCATACTCCAACCCGATGAGCATTTACGAGCTGCACGCAGGCTCATGGCGACTTGGTCTTGATTACCGCTCTCTAGCCGATGAACTGATTCCCTACATTCAAGAAATGGGCTTCACGCACGTGGAGTTCATGCCTCTGGCTGAACATCCATTTGCTCCTTCTTGGGGTTATCAGGTAACCGGTTACTACGCACCGACCTCGCGCTTTGGTAGCCCAGATGACCTTCGTTACCTCATCGACAAGCTTCACCAGGTCGGTATCGGCGTAATTCTCGACTGGGTTCCGGCCCATTTTCCGAAAGACGAATGGGCTCTCGGGCGTTTCGATGGCGAACCGCTCTACGAAGCGGCAGACCCGCGCCGCGGCGAGCACCCAGACTGGGGTACCTACATCTTCGACTTCGGCAGAAGCGAGGTGCGCAACTTCTTGGTTGCAAACGCTCTCTACTGGCTCGAAGAGTTTCACATCGATGCGCTGAGGGTAGACGCCGTGGCGTCAATGCTTTATCTCGACTATTCGCGCGAAGCTGGGGAATGGTTGCCTAACGTAAACGGCGGTCGCGAAAACCTGGACGCCATTGCATTCATGCAAGAAACAAACGCCACCGCTTACCGCCGCAACCCGGGCATCATCATGATTGCCGAAGAATCGACTTCTTGGGGCGGTGTATCTGCGCCGACGGACCAGGGTGGCCTCGGTTACGGCTTCAAATGGAACATGGGCTGGATGAACGACAGCCTTCGCTATATCGAAAAAGATCCGATGTACCGCTCACACCACCACGGTGAACTCACATTCTCGATGCTTTATGCGTATGACGAAAAGTTTGTACTGCCCATCAGCCATGACGAGGTTGTTCACGGTAAGGGTTCGCTATTGGCCAAGATGCCAGGTGACCGTTGGCAGCAATTAGCCAACGTCCGTGCCTACCTTGCCTTCATGTGGTCTCACCCTGGCAAGCAATTGCTGTTCATGGGTTCAGAGTTTGGGCAATTGAGCGAATGGAATCAAGAACACGGGCTCGACTGGTGGATCCTAGATCAGCCGGCTCACCAGGCCCTGAGAAGCCTGGTTGCGACTCTCAACCGCGTGTACCTAGAAAACCCCGCTATGTGGCAACTAGACCACGATAGGGCAGGGTTTAGCTGGATCGATGGCGGTAACTCAGAGGCAAACACACTCTCATTCACCCGTTTCGACGCAAAGGGCAACCCGGTCGTCTGCGTAATCAACTTCGCAGGCAACCCGCACCACGATTTCGGTGTTCAACTGCCGAAGGCTGGCAAATGGGTTGAGCTACTAAACACCGATGCGAGCGAGTTTGGCGGCTCTGGTGTTGGCAACCTCGGGTCGGTAACCACCGACCAAAACGGCTATGCAAAAATCAGTGTGCCACCGCTAGGCGCACTCTGGCTCAAACCTGCTCAGTAGAGCAGGTTGGTGAGCAGCTTTCGCGCCCGAACCACCTCTGGATCGGTATTGCCAGCCACCTCAAATAGTTCAAGCAGCTGAGCTTTGACTTCGTCAGACTTGGCTTTGGCGAACTCGGCAAGCAGAACATCGAAAGCCTGATCGAAGTGCCCGATGGTGGCAAGCAAATCAGCGCGCACGTTTGAAGACGTAGTTGGGTCTTCGAGCGCTTTGGCAATGTCGGCGTCGACGGTGCGAATCATCAAGTTGACCTGGGCAAGACCAGCGACATACTCGGCATCGCGCGGGCTGTCGGCAAGCGCGGCAACATAAACAGCCTTGGCTCCTTCGAGGTCACCAGCCTGAATTGCTTCGTAAGCCTTCTCTGCGATCGGGTTCACCGGCACGTTTTCACCGATACCGACAAAGCCGGTCAACCCATTAGAGGCCGCAACATCGAGCAACTTAGCGATGAAACGTTCAACCTCAACTGTTTCAAGATCGCCCTCAAAAAGTGGCACGGGTTGGCCCTTGACCAAGGCAATTACCGCGGGAACGTGCTCGATTTTGAACGCTGCGGCAAGCGAAGCCTGCTGCTGGCCGTCAATACGAACCATCAGCAGCTTGCCGTTCTGACGACGAACGCTTTTCTCGAGTTTCTCGGCAAGCGAAGTCGCTCCGGTTGCGTGAAACTCGATAATTACCGGAACATGATCAGAAAGCGTAATGATCTGACGAATATTTGATTCGGCTCCAACCATCACCAAATCGGTTACATTGGCAACCGGCTCAGCTGCTGCGGCCGGCTTAATCAACGACGAGAGGTCCATGCCGGCCACTAGCGACCCCGCACGCTCAGAAGACCCTGGGTGACACCAAGAAGGCGAACCAAGTCTTTTGAGCCGGTCTTCGGCACATAGAAGAGCAACATGTCTGAGTAGCGACTTATGATTCCCGTTGCAGAGCCAGTCGCGCCGAGCAACGTGCGCTCGAGCCCGTTTACAGTGATAGCCGAACCTTTTTTGGTAGGCCGGATCGTGTATCCGTCGATCATCGAAACTGCAACCAAGGCTCCACCATCTGAGGTGGCCAGAGCGGCAACGTTTGATGAACCGAGGGTGTGAGCGAAAGTAATCTTGCCGTTTTTCAGGGCTGCCAGTTGCGAATCCTGCGACTCAGATATCTGCATGAAGAACTCATCATTGGTGAGCGTAAAGTTTGCTGCACCTGGGCTGCCCGGCCCGTCATCGATGATGCCACCGTAAACCGTTGGCAATTCATTTGGAACAACCTTCAAGAACTTGGCGTCTTGAGCTACCGGGATAGCGCCGATGGACTGAACTGGGACCGATGGAATGGTTGCGCCCTGCATGAGACGAACGTTGTACCAAAGTTGATATTGGCTTCTAGGCGAATTCTGAATCAACACAAGCATCTGCGGACTTGGAGCACCGGCCTCGTCTGTCACGACCATTACAGTTCTTGGCCAGATGCTTGACGCGGCCGGCAGGGTGAACGTTATCGGTTTGCCGGCAATCTTTGGTAAAGCCTTCAATTTGGCATCAAGTTTTCTAAGTGAATACCAGGCCGCGCGTTGTTCTAGAGCTGGCCCAGCGAAACGCGAATTTAGTGCGGTGGCATTGTTTTTGGCATCGCCGTCAGACGCGACCAATGCAATCTGGGTCAGGATGTGCCCCAACTGAGTTTCTTGAACCACTGGAGCATCAGTCAGAACACCCGTTGGGCTAGGAGTCGCAATTGGGTTCTGTACTGTGGGTGAGCAACCTGTCATGAGCGACATCACCAGAACAGCTGATGGCAACGCGAAAGCAACCTTTCGAGCTGCACGCCTACCTCGGGGTGGAGCCATTTTCGGCTGTTTGACCCTGATTCGAGGGCCTTGCGGCGCCTTGGGAACTCTGCGACTTGGACCACGACGCTTGCGCATGTTTCGGTATATCAGGAGGTTGAGAATGAGAGCGAGAACCAATGTACCTAAACCAAATCCAAGTAGCAGGTTCGATGGAAACAGATCGAATTCAATCGGCCAAACCAAAGTAATCGAGTTGGGTGCGGCGCCTGCTCCATCTGAGGCAACAAGCACTCCGCAGCCCTGAGAAGGAGAAATTTTGAGTGAAGCATTTCGCTCTGCATTTCTGGTTGCTCGCCAAAGGTCTGAACCCACCGGAGAAATCGTCGCGCCAGCACCCTGAACCGAAGTTGCCGAAAGCTTGGTTTTGGCCTTGTTGGCGTTAATAGTTGTGTGAGCGCTATCTCCGACCCAGGCCGAGATATCTCCATCTCTCGCAGTGGCAATAAATACATTTCTTGGGCCACTTACTGAAAGAAGCGGCGTACCCGGGTGTAGCGACAAAGTTGTATTTGGAATCACCACATAAGGGTTTGCCGCTTCATAGTTAACGGCCAACTTGTAGTTCGCAGGTGGCGCCCAGACTGTTCTTTCAGCAACGCCGAGCAGCATCAAAATGAGCGACAGCATGAATAGACCGACAGCGATCAAAAAGCGCATGGCACTCCATTCAGGCTAAACTTGGCTTATTCTTCAAGTCTACCCAAAGCCCAAGGAGCAAGCCCTTTGTCGCAGGACGCCGAATTTCCCACGGGGATCCGTGGCTACGACCGTGACGTCGTAGACGAGGCCGTTCGCGTCCTAAAAAGAGACCTGCTACAAATCTCGAGCCAAAACGCGCAGCTGATTTCAGAACTCCGCGAGAAGGCTCAACTGGCCGAAGAGCTACAACTGCAGCTAGCCGAGTCACTAAGCCCAAACTACGCATCGGTCGGTGCCAGAGCGGCTTTGATTCTGAGCACCGCAGAAGATCAGGCGCTTCGCATCGTTGCAGACGCTGAGGCAGAGCGTGCCGGCATCTTCGCTTCAATAGAGGGCGAAACCGACCAGCTTAAAGCCGAGGCAAAGGAATACTACGACTCGTTGGTAGCCGAGGCAGGGCGTCGTGCCGAGAGAATTCAAGCCAGCGCAAAGGTTGATTACGAAGAAATAATCGCAGAAGCCCGCATCGAGGCATCGCGCCTTGTCGACGAGGCCACTCGAGAAGCCGGTGCGCTTCGAGGAGCAATTGCTACCGAGGCTGCAAAGTTGCGCGCTACCGCCAAGCGTGAAACCGAGGCCTTGAAGACTAGGGTTGAGCGCGAACTAAGCGAAAGACGCCTAATTGTCACCCGAGAACTCACCAAGAACCTAGACCGCGAAAAGGCACTCGCACTTATTTCTGAACAAGCCCGCGGCGACCTTGACCTAGAGCTGACCGCTCGCCGCCAAGAGGCCGAAGCCGAATACCTGCGCAAGCATCAAGAGGCTGTAGCCGCGACTCAGCGCTACCTCGACGAGGCGAACGCAATGCTCGTTCACGCAAGAACTCGCGCAGAGGCAGCAAGGCTCGAGTCTGAAACCCTCGAAGCGGCAGCAAAGTCGGTAAACAAGCGCACCAAAGACGAAGCTCGTGCTGCAGCCGAAGCGACTATTGTTGCGGCTGATTCTGAGGCGAGAGCAATTGTTAGCCAGGCTCATGCAGAAGCCGCAGCACTTGTGCGTCGAGCCGAAGGACAACTTCGCAAGTTGGCTCTCGAAAAGAGCGCGGTAGGTGCATACCTCAAAAACCTTTCTGCAGTTGTTGCAGAGGCCGAAAACTCAATCATCGGAGACTAAGTGGCTAGCAAACCGAATCCGACTCACCAGTCTTGGAGCATCTCCAACGGTTTTCAGTTCGGGTTGCTCGGTGGCCTAGGCGTTCTAACCGCACTTGCCATCGGTGGCGCACTAACCACGCTCGCTCAGGTGATCACCTACATCTTTGCCGCAATCTTTATCGCACTTGGCCTTGACCCAATCGTTTCACTACTTGAGCGCCGCAAAGTTAGGCGCCCTCTCGCGATTCTCATCGTTGTCTTGGGCCTTCTAGGTGTCTTCGCAGGTGTCGTCTTAGCACTCGTTCCAAAACTTGTTACCGACGCAAGCGTGCTTGTCGCTCAGGCACCACAGTTTGCCTCGAACCTTAAGTCGCAAGCGTGGATCATCGACCTAAACACGCAGCTCGGGGGCAGCGTCTTCGATGGAATCAACGGGGTCAGCAACTACATAACCGACGCAAAAAACTGGCCGGCTTTCCTCGGCGGTGTAGTGCAGGTCGGAATCGGGATTTTTAGTGGCGTCACGGGCTTCTTGGTTATTTTGATCTTGAGCATCTACATCATGGCTTCGCTGTCGCGCTTCAAAAAATGGGTTTACTCTCTGGTGCCGGCATCGAAGCGAGTGAAGTTCTCAGACCTTGCCGAACAGATCTCGGTCTCAGTCGGTCGTTACGTGATGGGCCAGGTAACGATCGCCTTGATCAATGCAATATGCGGTTTCATCATGATGACAATCGTCGGAGTGCCTTTCGCCATCGCGCTCGCGTTTATAACTTTCTTGTTGGCCTTGATACCGCTAGTGGGATCGCTAACAGGTGCGATTATTGTTTCGGTCGTAGCACTGACTCAGAGCCCTACCGCAGCACTCGTGACTTTGATTTACTACGTTATCTACATGCAGCTCGAGGCCTACTTCGTAAGCCCACGAGTCATGAAAGAAGCCGTAGCCGTGCCTGGCGCGGTGGTAGTTATTGCCGCTCTGGCAGGCGGCGCTCTTCTCGGTGTCCTAGGTGCCCTCGTGGCTATTCCAGTCGCGGCGTCGGTGATGCTAATCATTCGCCAGGTTTGGATTCCACGCCAGGAGCTGTTCTAGCCTTCGAAGGCATCTGGTAGTGGATACGCCGCGGGATTAGCGGCTTTCACAATTTCGTTGAGAACACGTTTTGTTGCAGTTTCGCCCACCCAAAGGTGCTTTGCCTCGTCGACGGGAATCAACTCTATTTGGGGAATCGGCTTGAATCTAAGCTCCGCCTCTTTTGGCTTCAGGTAGTCATCTAGTTCGGGCACAAGCGCGATAACCCGTTTGCCGTTGTTGGCCCAAACAGCCAGCTCTTCCTCGGTTGTGCGATGAAGCGGAGGTGAAAGCAGAATTACACCTATGACGTTCTTATCTGAACCGTATTTGAGAGCTAATTCTGTGCCAAACGACCAACCGACTAGCCAGATATATGGCAAACCTCTGCTCTCGGCAAATCTGACCGCAGCTTCGACGTCGTGCTGCTCGGTGACGCCTTCACCAAACGAGCCTTCGCTCTTACCTCGAGGAGACTCGGTCCCGCGAGTGTTGAATCGAAGAACCGCGAGGTCGGCAAGTGCCGGTAGGCGGTTGGCTGCTTTTCGCAAAATGTGTGAATCCATGAAACCGCCGGCGGTTGGCAGGGGGTGGAGAGTCACTAAAGTTGCTACAGGTTTCACCGAGACCGGCAAAGCCAACTCCCCCACCAGTGTTAGGCCATCGGATGTTTGAAGTGAAATATTTTCTCGAATAGCGGGTAACTCAACCCCCGAACGAATCTCAATCAAGTCAGTGGCCCCTGAAATTTAGCCCAGCAACCCGTGTGAAAGTGTCTGCGACCGTCGACTCCCCTTGATTCGTCCCAGGCGACAATATGCGAAGTGCCAACTCGAATTGAAATGAAGCAGTGTGGGCAGGTCCAACTCTTGTTTGAGTCTTCATTGTTTCCGGGCGTGGACTGCACGCTGTAAGTTACGCCTCGCTTCACCTCCGTGCGCTTAAACCCGAATCGCGCACCGGTCAGGTCAATCTGCTCTTCTTCGCGTTTACCTTTGGAACGACGCGGACGATTGCTTCTTGGCATCAGTACCAGTTGAAAGTGTTCGAGTGCGCAAGGGCGCCGCAAGGCGTGTTGTAACGGCCGATCACGTAGCCGAGACCCCAATTTATTTGGGTTTCGGGGTTAGTCATCCAGTCTTCGCCAGCCGAAGCCATCTTGATGCCCGGGAGCGCTTGAGGAATACCGTAAGCGCCAGAGTTTGTATTGTGTGCCGTGACCTTCCAGTGCGATTCACGTTCCCACAACTTCACCAGGCAAGAGTATTGGTCCATACCCAAACCACGTTTGGCCAGAGCCTCGTAGGCGTAAGACTTGATCGATCCAACATCAGGAATGTCGGCGAGCTCAACGAACATCGCCTTAGCTGCATTGCCCGAAATCACCTGATAACCGCCACGTTCCACGGTGATCTGTGTCGTCGTGAAGTCGTCAAAGTTCTGTTCGGCCGCTGTTCCAGAGCGATCTAAGGTATCGGCCGAAGCAAGTGTTGCCGAGTACGGGTCAACGATCGAAACCATCAAAAAACCTGCGGTGAGAATAAATCCGTTGATGCCCCGGCGGCTTCGCAAAGAGGTTGCCGTGCGAACTGGGCCAAGGTGAAAAGCAGCGCTCGCTACGTTGGTAACTGGCGAAAACGCTCGACTGACTACACCTTTGCGCTCTAATGCGTGTCTACCCATGCTCACCTCACTTCTTTGGCACAAAAGACAAGTTTATCAAGCGACCCTTTTTATTGCTAGACCTAGCCCTTTGGCACTAATTGACCCGGGCATTTGCTTGTCAATATCTGAGAAATCTGGGATTTTTCGGCACTCGTCATCCAAAGCTTGTATTTGGACTTCACAGCCACCTGCCTTGCCACGTATGGGCACCAATAGCCTCGATTTGGAGGCAACCAGGTTGCGGCGTCAGAATCGCTCTTAGCGCCGTTGGTTGGGCCATCGACAGCTAATAGGTTCAGCGGGTCGTTGGCAAAAGCCATCCTGGTTGAATAACTCAACTTTTGAGCTCCCTTCTGCCACGCATCGCTTAAAGGGACTACATGGTCGATCTGTACAGCAAGAGAGGTGCTAACACCCCGGACAAAACTGATCGTCTTAGCTGTGTAAGGATCTCGAAGCGTTCCGGTGGCAACGGTGCAAGCAGGGCTGCTTCGGTAGGTGATGTTTTTGAGATCGCGAATCAGAATGAAGTTTCTGGTGTCGCAATCTCCGATGCTTCCCCAACCATCGCCGAACTGCGAACGTGCATAGCCGGTCTTTGGTGCACGACCTTTAACGACAATAGTTTTGAGAACGGTAAGTGCTTTTGGCGTTGAGACGGCTTGGGCCTCGGTGACACCACCGAAAACCAATAGCAGAGCGAAACTAGCTGTAACGCTCGATATGAAGAAGCTCGACAACGCGGTCAATGAACGCGTCGACCTGGATCTCTGCATAGCCACCCCTCTTGACCTTAAAAACTGCCCTACGGACAGAGTTTAGGTCTAGCTCCCGACCTGTTTCGATGTGCGCCTCAACGCTCACCATGAAACGGTCGACCTGTTTGCGGTCGTAACCGCGAAGAATCAAGCCCGTGCTTGAAAAATGCCGGCGTCTAGGCCGATCAAGACGGCCCGTCAGTGAAGTTTTTATGGCGACGATTCGGTCGTGAAGAGCGTCGTGACCACCAACCGCACGTTTGCGATCAATCTCTGCCTTTGCAAATGCATCTTCGAGTCGGTCGATTGCTCCGTCAACAGCTGAGACAGAATACCCTTTTCGAACCATCGGAAATTCGGCTTGACGTAAATCGACAGAAATCATGAGGTTTGCATCTCGATGAGAGTACTGCTCACGGGCCTTTTCTATGAAAGCGTCAACTGCCGCCGGTTCGTAACCGCGGCGTTTAGATTTAGGAAAAGTAAAGCTCACTGGTCTATCTTAAGCCAGCAATGTTGCGATTAGGTATGTCACCAATATGGCGGGCAAAATCGAATCAAGGCGATCCATGACACCGCCGTGACCAGGCAACCACGAACTCATGTCTTTAACCCCTAAGTCGCGCTTTATTAGAGATTCGCTCAGATCACCAAACACCGCGGCAACCAAACCGCTCGACGCAACCAGTAAGCCTAGCCAAACCGAGCCATGAATGGCCAAGACAACGATTAGGACGCCCGTCGCGCCACCGAAAACAACCGAAGCGAGAAGGCCCTCGAGAGTCTTCTTGGGGCTGATACCGGGAGCAAGTTTGTGTTTGCCGAGCTTGCGACCAACCAAATAACCGGCCGTGTCACTTATCGCTGCAGTGACGATTGCAGCACACACCCAGGCGGCACCGTCATTGTGCCTTTTGAGAAGCAAGAACGCAAAACTGAAGGTCAGTGGCAAATAAATGACCACAAAGGCGGCAGCCGAAAAGTCACGAATTGTGCGACCAAAAGTTTGCCGAACGTCTTCGCGACGTTCAAAAAGAAGGTGAACCAAGCGCCAGATTGCCAGAAACCCGATCAAACCCAGCGACGTTACCCACTGCCAGAGCGGGCCACCTAGGTAGGTTGCTGGCATGATTACGGCTGAGCCAACCACCACGGGCACCCTAGGCACATACCAACCGGTCTGGCGAAGAGCAGAAGCGATCTCCCACGAGCCAGCCGCGATACCGACCACACCCAAGACTATGAATGCTTCTTTAACTACGAGGATGCTGGAGAGAAAGGCCGCACCCATAAGAAGACCGTAAAAGATCGACTTTGAGAGGCTTCTGCCACCAGCAGCTTCAGACATTTAGACCTCGAGAAGTTCGGCTTCTTTGCGCTTGAGAGCGTCATCGATAGCGTCAACGTGGGTCTTGGTTAGTGCATCAAGTTCTTTTTCGGCACGAGCAAGGTCGTCTTCGCCTGCAGAGCCATCCTTCTTCAATACGGCCAGGTCATCGTTGCCCTTGCGGCGAATGTTTCGCACCGAAACACGCGCATCCTCAGCCTTAGTGCGCACGAGCTTCACATACTCTTTGCGACGCTCTTCGGTGAGGTCAGGTAGCGAAACGCGAATCACGTTTCCGTCGTTGTTTGGGGTTGCGCCAAGGTTTGGAACAGCAGCTACAGCCTTCTCAATGGCTAGAAGCGCGCTCTTGTCGTATGGAGTTATCAAAATCGTTCGAGCTTCAGGGTTTTGCAGGCTGGCTAGCTGGCCAAGCGGAGTGCCGGTGCCGTAGTAGTCGACCATAATCTTCTGAAACATGGCCGGGTTGGCGCGACCTGTGCGAACCGTTGCGAAGTCTTCTTTTGCAGACTCAACAGCCTTGCCCATCTTCTCTGTTGCCGAAGCAATAACTTCTGAAATCATCCGAATCTCCTTATGCGGTTACGAAAGTACCGATTTTCTTGCCTTTGATGGCGTCGGTCACATTTGAGTCTGGCTGCATGCCAAAGACGCGCATCGGCATCTTGTTGTCCATGCAAAGGCTGAACGCGGTCGCGTCAACCACCTTGAGCCCTTGCACCAGGGCGTCCTGGTAGGTGATGGTTTCAAGCTTCTTGGCTTTCGGGTCCTTCTTCGGGTCTGCCGAATAGACGCCGTCCACGCCATTCTTAGCAACCAAAACCTCATCGGCTTTGATTTCTAGTGCACGCTGAGCCGCAACCGTATCGGTTGAGAAGTATGGCAAACCAGCGCCGGCACCAAAGATTACTACTCGACCCTTCTCAAGGTGACGAATCGCACGAAGCGGAATGTAGGGCTCGGTGACCTGAGACATGGTAATCGCCGATTGAACACGGACGTCGACCCCGGCCTGTTCTAGAAAGTCCTGGAGTGCGAGGGCGTTCATAACAGTGCCCAACATGCCCATGTAGTCTGCTCGACCGCGATCCATGCCGCGTTGCGAAAGCTCGGCACCTCTGAAGAAGTTACCGCCACCAACGACGATGGCGACCTCTGCGTGCTTTGCGCCTTCTGCAATAGCCTTAGCCATTGCGGCAACGATGTCTGGGTTTACGCCGAGGGTTCCCCCACCGAAAGCCTCACCCGAAAGTTTTAGCAATACTCTGCGTTTTTGTGCCATGACCATCCTCCTGCTCTAACTATCCTAGGCGTGACATAGAAAAAGGCTCGGTCTTACGACCGAGCCTTTCGCTAAAAGTTGACTTAGGCGCCAACGCGGAAGCGAACGAATTCGCCTACGGTTACTCCAGCGTTCTCCAGAACCTTAGCTACGGTGAGCTTATTGTCCTTGGCGAAGTCCTGCTCAAGCAGAACGTTCTCCTTGAAGAAGCCAGTTACACGGCCTTCAACGATCTTCGGAAGAGCAGCCTCAGGCTTGCCTTCGTTACGTGCGGTCTCCTCGGCAATACGGCGTTCAGAGGCAACAAGGTCAGCGTCTACGTCGTCACGGTGAAGGTGAACTGGCGAGAATGCTGCAATGTGAACTGCAACGTCGTGTGCGGTGTCTGCGTCGCTACCCGAGTAAGCAACAAGAACGCCAACCTGTGGAGGTAGGTCCTTGCTGGTGCGGTGTAGGTAAGCGTCAACTGCGTCACCGTTGACGACTGCTAGGCGGCGAAGTTCGACCTTCTCGCCCATGATTGCAGCCTCATCGTTGATTGCGTCAGCAACGGTCTTGCCACCGAAGTCGGCAGCGAGTGCCTCTTCTAGGGTTGCCGCGCCAGCCGCAGCAACTGCGTCAGCGATCTGCTCTGAGAGAGCGATGAACTTGTCTGCCTTTGCAACGAAGTCGGTCTCGCAGGCAAGCTCTAGAAGCCAGCCGGTGGTTCCCGAAACGCGTGCAACGATTAGTCCGTTAGAGGTGGTGCGGCCTTCACGCTTGGTGACGCCCTTCAAACCCTTTAGACGTAGAACCTCAAGAGCCTTGTCGATGTTGCCGTCGGCCTCATCAAGAGCACCCTTGCAGTCCATCATGCCGGCGCCTGAGCGCTCGCGAAGTGCCTTTACGTCGGCTGCGGTGTAGTTAGCCATTACTTGGCCTCCTCTTCCTTGGTCTCTTCAACAGCCTCGGCTGCTGGAGCTGCTACCTCAGCGGCAGGTGCTTCGAGAAGCTCCTTCTCCCACTCAGCTAGTGGCTCAACTTCTTCAACCTTCGAGTGCTTTGCCTTTAGACCTTCGGCAACTGCGTCAGCAATTACACGGGTAAGCAGAGCAACCGAACGGATTGCGTCGTCGTTTCCTGGAATACCAATGGTGACCTCGTCTGGGTCACAGTTGGTGTCGAGGATACCGATTACAGGAATGCCGAGCTTCTTGGCTTCGGTGATGGCTAGGTGCTCTTTGTTGGTGTCAACAACCCAGATCGCCGAAGGGGTCTTGGTTACGTTGCGGATACCGCCGAGAGACTTCTCAAGCTTGTCCTTTTCACGGCGAAGGATCAAAAGTTCCTTCTTGGTGAGGCCGGTCTTGGTGGCGCCCGAGAAGTCCATGACTTCGAGTTCCTTTAGACGCGAAAGACGCTTCTGGATGGTCTGGAAGTTGGTCAAAAGACCAC
>CAIRNX010000033.1 GCA_903880095.1 uncultured Micrococcales bacterium
GACCCTTGCTGTCGTCAACGATCTGAACGAATACGTGGCGGGCCGAGCGAGTTACAACTAGGCGTGGACGAGCCGCAGTACCCTCAAGCTTCTTACGAAGACGAAGGTGACGACGTTCGCGCGCTGCGCTCTTGCTCTTACCGCGAGTCTTAGTGGTTAGACCCATGATTACTTACCTGACTTTCCGGCCTTGCGACGAACAACCTCGCCAGCGTAGCGAACACCCTTGCCCTTGTAAGGCTCTGGCTTGCGTAGCTTGCGAATGTTCGCGGCAACTTCACCAACGGCTTGCTTGTCGATGCCGTTGACGGTGACCTTGGTGTTTCCCTCAACAGTAAAGCTGATGCCTGCTGGTGGGGTAACGGTGATTGGGTGAGAGTAACCAAGAGCGAACTCTAGGTCGTTTCCCTTAGCTGCAACACGGTAACCGGTTCCAACGATCTCAAGACCCTTGCTGAAGCCCTGGGTTACGCCGTGAATGTTGTTGGCGATCAGGGTTCGGGTTAGACCGTGCAGCGAACGCGAGTTGCGCTCGTCGTTTGGACGGGTAACGGTGATGGTGTTGTCCTCGAGGACAATGGTGATTGGCGCTGGAACAACGTGGCTCAAGGTACCCTTAGGGCCCTTGACCTCAATGTTCTGGCCATCAATCTTTACTTCAACGCCAGCTGGAACTGGGATTGGGAGCTTACCAATACGAGACATCTGTGATTACCAAACGTAGGCGATAACTTCTCCGCCTACACCTTTCTTCGCAGCCTGACGGTCGGTTAGTAGACCGCTCGAAGTGGACAAAATTGCGATACCAAGACCGCCGAGAACACGAGGTAGCTCGGTCGACTTTGCGTAAACACGAAGACCAGGCTTCGATACACGCTTGATACCCACGATGGTGCGCTCACGGTTTGCACCGTACTTTAGGTCGACGATCAGGGTCTTTCCAACCTCTGCGTCTTCAACCTTAACTGCGCTTACGTAACCCTCTTTTTTGAGGATCTCAGCGATACCGGCCTTTAGCTTGCTGTAAGGCAGGCTAATGGTCTCGTGGTACGCCGAGTTCGCGTTGCGCAGACGGGTCAGAAAGTCTGCGACCGGGTCTGTCATTGTCATTTATTTGTTTCCATTTCCTCGGAGGTATCCCAAAGCTTTTCGAGCAGTGGGACCTTGCCGATTAATCGTTGGTCTTGAATGGGAAGCCAAGTGCCTTTAGAAGCGCACGGCCCTCATCGTCGTTGGCAGCAGTAGTCACGAAAGTGATGTCCATACCGCGTGGGTGGTCAATCTTGTCCTGGTCGATTTCGTGGAACAGTGACTGCTCCGAGAGACCGAAGGTGTAGTTTCCACGGCCGTCGAACTGACGGTCGCTTAGACCACGGAAGTCACGCACACGTGGCAGAGCCAAGTTGAGTAGACGGTCTAGGAATTCCCACATGCGGTCGCCACGAAGAGTTACGTGTGCACCAATTGCCTGGCCCTCACGAAGCTTGAACTGAGCGATTGACTTGCGAGCTAGGTTAACCTGTGGCTTCTGACCGGTGATCGCGGTTAGGTCGCGAACGGCTGCGTCGAATAGCTTGCCATCCTTGGCAGCGTCACCTACACACAAGTTCACAACGATCTTGGTTAGGCCAGGAACCTGGTGTACGTTCTTGAAACCGAACTCCTTGGTAAGAGCTGGAGCAATCTCCGAGCGGTAACGTGCCTTTAGGCGAGGCAAAGCCTTCTTAGTTGCGGTAGCCATTAGATCTCCTTGCCCGACTTCTTAGCGACGCGGGTACGAACAGTCTTCTTTACGCCGTTCTTGGTGACGGTCTCAACCTTGGCGCCCAAACGGGTTGGCTTCTTGGTCGATGGGTCAACAACTGCAACGTTCGAAATGTGGATCGAAGCCTCAACGGTCTCGATGCCACCGGTCTTTGCACCGCGGTCGGTTTCGCCAACCTTGGTGTGCTTGGTGACCTTGTTTAGGCCCTCAACGATTACGCGGTTACGCTCGCGGTCAACCGAAAGAACAATTCCGGTCTTGCCGCGCTCAGTGCGCTTACCAGTTAGTAGAACGACGGTGTCGCCCTTCTTGATGCTTGCCATGATTAAATAACCTCCGGTGCTAACGAGATGATCTTCATGAACTTCTTGTCACGAAGCTCGCGGCCAACTGGACCAAAGATGCGGGTACCCTGAGGCTCGCCATCCTTCTTGATGATCACGGCTGCGTTCTCGTCGAACTTGATGTATGAACCGTCGGCACGAC
>CAIRNX010000034.1 GCA_903880095.1 uncultured Micrococcales bacterium
ATCTTGGCGGCTTTCGTTTGAAACCGTTATTACTTGGTTGGGTCGATCTTGCCAGACTCGATGTCGGCGGTTAAAGCCTTCAACTTGTCCTTGGTTGCCTGCGAGATCTTGCTGTCGTAAGCGCCGAAGTCAGAGAGGCCAGTGCCACCGTTCTTCAGGTTGCCCAGGTACGGGGTGCCGTCGAACTTGGCGCCGCCCGAGAGGCTCTTGACGATGTCGAAGACTGCATTGGTCATGCGCTTCTCAACCGAGGTCAGCATCCACTTTGCGTACTGTGGCGAGGTCTTGGCAATGTTCTTGTCAACACCGATCATGACTGCGTCAACACCGGCTTCGGTGATAGCTGCAGAAACCGAACCGAACTGGTCACCAGCGACTGGGAAGATTACGTCCGAGCCCTTCTGGATCTGAGTTGCGGCGATGGTCTTCGAGACGGCGCTGTTCTGAGCGAAGTCACCCATGAAGTCACCGGTCTTGGTTACAGGGTTCCAACCTAGAACGGTGGTCTTCACTCCCGAGTCCTTCTCGTAGCGCTTTGCACCGTAGTAGAAACCGGTCTCGAACGCGGTAACTGCATCGATCTGCATGCCACCGTAAGTCGAGATGATGTGGGTCTTTGAGTACGAAGCTGAAAGGTAACCAGCGAGGTAAGCCGACTCCTGCATAGCGTAACCAACAGGCTTTAGGTTCTTAGCGCCCTTGCTGTAACCGTCAACGGTCACAAAGTGCATCTTTGGGTTGTTATCGGCGGCGGTGTTGACTGCATCGATTAGGTTGAAGCCAACAGCAAAGGTTACGTCGCACTTGGCGTCAACCATTGCCTGAAGGTTTGGTGCGAAAGCCTCTGCTGTGGTCGACTCTGCGGTAGCGGTCTTGACACCAAGGTCTTTCTTAGCCTTCTTGATTCCGTCTAGAACGGCTTCGTTGAACGACTTGTCGTTCCAGCTTCCTTCATCAGAAACTGCACAAGCCTTAAAGTTGGCCGCTGGGTTCGCGGTGCAACCAGTCAAAACAAGGGTCATCGCCGCAACTGCAGCGAGTCCCTTGAGGGTGTTACGTGAAATCTTGTTCACTTTTTTCCTCCTGGATAGCGACCAATGGATTTCACTGATCACTTAGCACTTACAGACTATTGCCGTAATTCGGCGTAATAGAACGTCCACGCCAAAACTCCTAAAAGTTTGCTTGTTCGTTACAAAGTTGAAATAAATTAGAGCGTTTGCAGGCCAAGCTCAGCCAAAGTTGGGCCGGTTGGGCCACCAAACTTGGTCACGCAAAAAGCGGCTGCGCGGTTAGCCAAAGCTAAAGATTCAGACCAGTTTTTTCCGGCTGCAAGAGCCGCAATGAGTGCACCGGTGTGAACGTCGCCGGCGCCAGTTGTGTCGACAACCTCAACTGGCACTCCTGCGGCCTTGTGTCGCAACTCGGCTGCTTCGTACATTTCGCTACCCTCGGCACCAATTCGTCTAACGAACAAAGCCCGGTCATCATGGCGAGGTTGAAGTTTCTCAAACTCCCATTCGTTCACCGTGATCACGAAAGCCTCGCGGCGAATCCAATCGATAACCTCAGGGTCGATTTGGTCGACAACCGATGTTGGGTCGAAGAACAGCGCTGCGCCATTCAACGGGTTCGAGAGCAACCACTCACCCAGCGGCTTGCCACTGCCAGGGTGAAAAAGTTCGTAGCCGGTTAAGTAAACGGCATCGGTTGCGCCGAGCTTTAGCGATTGCAAAAACTCGAGCGTCAACTCGTGTTCGGCCCCGGCGTGAGTAATGAAGGTGCGCTCACCGTCTGGCTCAAAAAGCGTCACACAGATGCCGAGGTCCTGGTCTTGATGAACCATGCCCTCAAACGCAATGCCGTCTTTGGCTGCCTCGCGCAAATACAGGTCGCTCGAGAGACCCGTGCCGATTGAACCAACATGGACGACCGGTAGTCCGAGACGAGCGGCAGCCGAATCTGTGTTGTGACCGCCACCAATCATCGAAAAACCAACGTCGGCGAAGGCATCGCCACCCTTTGGTGGCAAACCAGGGATTCTCATCGAGACATCGAGAAGCGCACTGCCCAACGAAACCAAACGCTTAAACATCGATCTCCCCCGTGAGCCTGCCGCGCTGAGAAACCGCCGCTACGGCAGCCTCTTTGAAGTCGATTTCGCGAACTGAAGCATACAACTCTGACGCATCCTGAGCTGCTTCGCTCCAACCACCCGTTGCCGCAATCAAGCTGCCTGCAACAGCGGCAACCAAGTTGTTCGAGGCGGCAACAGCGGCGGCGTGAGGGTCATCACGGTGCAATAACGCCAGCTCCATCGCCTCAACCAAAACGGTGTCTACCTCAACGGGCAACGAGAGCGTTTGGGCTTGAAGTTCCGCTGCGGTTTCGCCAACAGCGAGTGACTCTTCTAGCTCGAAGCCGTCGAGGCCAGCTGAAATAGCAACTGCGTATTGCGTGATGCCGAGCACAACCTTGGGCGGCAGTGCAGAAAGTTGGTTTAGCAGATCCAAGGCTTCTTCTGGTGGCATCACCGAATTTGTTAGCGCGACCTCTGGCAAGCCAGGCACCTCAAGATCATCTAGGGCAGCGCCTAGCGAATACGCGCGAAGTGCTCGCTCGGCTCTAAGTGCGACATCCATAAACCAAGGTTAAAGCAAACTCGCCACCGAGGTTGAACATCGGTGGCGAGAGTGGTGACCCCAGCGGGATTCGAACCCGCGCTGCCGCCGTGAGAGGGCGGTGTCCTAGGCCGCTAAACGATGGGGCCGTTTAAGCAACCTTTTGATTATGCCACAGCTAGGCGTGGCAATCCAAAAACTATCCGTAGACCCTCAACGCAGCAGGCAAAACCTCAACGCTCAGCGGGGTTTGACCCACCGATTCACCATCGGCAAAGGCCGGAACCGAATCGGCGAAGAGTTCAACCTTTTTTGCCGAAACAAACTCAACCGCTGGGTGGGTGATGTGCCCGCCGGTGAACACTTTAGGAAAAAGCTTCACTAGCTCCATGCGACCAATCTTGTGAACGATGAACAAGTCCAAAAACCCGTCTGTCACCGAAGAAGAAGGAGAGATCAACATTCCACCGCCGTATGCAGGTGCGTTTGCCGCCGCGATCAACATCGCCTCGAGCCTGCGTTCGACGCCGTCGATCACAACTCGGTACTTGATTGGCTGAAATTTGGGTAGCTCCAAAAATAGTGCCACCGAATACTTACTCTTGCCTTTAGGGAACCTTAGACGGTTTGCTCGAGCGTTGACGATTGCGTCGAAACCTGCCGAGACGCTACCAAACAGCGTCTTCTGACCAGAGGCGTTGGTCACTTTGGCGGCGTCAACCTCACGAATCTTTGAAAGGTTGGCGGCCAAGTAATCGAGCGAAGCATCGACGTCGTGAATTGGCATACCAAAAAGTCGAGCCGAGTCGTTTCCGGTTCCGGCGCCGACCACCATCAAAGGCAATTTAGTTTCAGCAACCAAATTCACACCCAGATGCACCATGCCGTCACCGCCGAGAACGACTAGACCATCGATAAGCCCGTCGGTGATTGCGGCTCGCCCCTTACTGAGTGCCTCGACAGCCGAACCAGCAGAAAGGTCGATGTAGTCAAGCCCGAGTCGCTCGAGCCCCGCGGCGAATTGCTCGCCGAGCGCCTTACCCTTACCTCCGCCAGAGGTTGGGTTCACAATCAAACCAAGTGTTGCCATAGCCTTACTTTCTCAAACGCCAAATGGCTGAGCCAGAAACAATGGTCGAAACCAAAACCAAACCGGCTGAAGCCAAAGGTAGTGGGTAAAACCCGGCAAAGCCAATAGCCAAGACGTCGAATAGTGTCACAAATACCAAACTTAAGTTCAACGCGCGGGTCGCCTTCTTGGCCAAACGAATGATTCGAGCAACAGATCTAGGCTCATTGGAAATCACCAAGAGGTCGGCCGATTGCGAGCCGAGCTCGCCACCAACCCCAATCGCGATGCCAACATCGGCTGCAGCCAAAATTGACGCGTCGCTGACCGGGTCGCCAACCACCGTGATTATGGAGCCATCTTTGCGAAGCTGATCGATGATTTCAACCTTGCGATCCTGAACGACCTCGGCGAAAAACTCGGTTATGCCCAAGGATTTGCAAACCGCCTCGGCGACTCCTGTTGCTTCACCAGTTATTGCAACAATGCGCTTTCGCTGCAGGTGGAGCAGTTTTATCGCCTCACGTGCGGTCTCGCGAACCTCGTCACTGAACTCGAGGTACCCGACCAAAAGGTTGTCGATGACCACATAAACCACCGAGTTGCCTCGTTCGTTTGCCGAAGCAACCTTAACGAGGTCTTGCACATCTATTGGCACATCGCTGGCCGTCAAGATGCCTGCGCTACCTACCACCACCGAACTTCCGTCCATGCGAGCGCTCACTCCCATTGGGTGGGGTTCAACCTCATAGAGCGCAACATCCTGAACCCTCCGAGCGGCAGCCTCAAGCAAAATCACTCGGGCCAATGGGTGGTCGCTGTTCGCATCGGCAGCCGCCGCAACAGCCAAGACCTCGTTTATCGAGCCCAAAGACGTGCTCTTGGCGAGGTGAATCTCAACCAACTTCGGTTTACCGCTAGTCAACGTGCCCGCCATGTTCAACACCACAACGTGAGACTTTCGAACTCGGTAGAGAGCAGTTCTAGCCCTCACCAGGACTCCCCCAGAGCCGGCAACCGAAGCAATCATCACGCTAACCAAACCGCTAGCGTGACTGATCACGGCAAGGTTTGCGGCCAGCAAAACAGCAGCAGCCGAATAAATCGAATTCACCCAGTGCTCTGAGTCAAGAACTAGCCATAAGCCGCCACCGATAAAAGCTACGGCCACCGTCAAAACAAAAAGCCCCGAAGTCAAACGAGCCGATATGCGATCGACCACGCCACGCTCTTCGGCAAGTTCGCCAAGCTTTCGAGTGAAGCTGTGCACCAGCATGTCGCCGCCAACAGCGGTCACACGAATCGTGAGCGTCTTGTTGCTCTTTTTTGAAGAGGTGTTCTGGCTGCCCGCGAAAACCAACGACGCTTCGGTTTTATCGACTGCGATTACCTCACCAGTGATTAGCGATTCATCAACCGAGCTGGCTCCCTGCACCACAACACCGTCGGCCGGCACAACACCCCCAGGCCGCACCAGAACGATGTCACCAATCTCAAGCTCGCTAGCCCTGACTCGGTTTATCTCGTTCTCAACCAAAACGGCAGCATATTCCGGGAGCAGCGAAACCAGGTTTGGCGATACATTGGCTACTCGAGCCGAAAGCGAGGTGAAATACCAGTCGCCGGCAGCCAAAACCGAGGCCACCGAAGCCGCCTGCCACCAGCCGTCAATCCGCCACGCGAACAGGCTCTGCCAGATCGCAAAACCTGCGAGAACCAAAAGACCTAGGCCGCCTAAAACGTTTTGCCCGGGAGCCCCTGAGCGTAGTTCTCGAATAACCGACACCCAAAGTCGAAGGCCGCCAACAAAAACCGCAGAAAGACCAAGACCAAGCAGAATCCATTGATCCATGCTCGACGAAATGACCTGGCTAAACACCGCTGGTGAAACAACCAAAACCCCAATGGTCAACGCCAGGGTCGCAAAAACCCCCACCTTGCTGAGTGTTGAGAATCCGTTGTGTTTGCGCATGACTTAGAAAGTCTAAGAACTCTTGACACAATAAAGGCATGAAGGTCACAAAATACGAGCACGCTTGCCTGGTTCTTGAGCAAAACGACGAGCAGGTCATCATCGACCCCGGCTCCTACACCCGCCCAATCGAAGGCGAAACCAACGTAAAAGCGATCGTGATAACTCACATGCACGACGATCATTGCTTCGAAGAACAAATCGACCGAATTATTAAAGACAACCCAGAAGCCGAAATCTTCGGCACCGATGAAGTCGTGCAACGTATCGCCCCGAGAAGAGCAACCGCGGTTCACCACGGAGACTTCTACAACGCCGGCAGCTTCACGCTCGAGTTCTTCGGCGACATTCACGCAGAGATTCACCGCAGCATCCCGCTGATACAAAACTGCGGTGTGCTCGTAAACGACTACCTCTACTACCCGGGCGACTCTTTCACCCGCCCAGATCGCAACGTCGAGCTTCTCGCCTGCCCTTCGAGCGCGCCGTGGGCAAAAATCTCAGAGATGATCGACTTCGTCGCAGAGGTCAAGCCAAAGCGCACCTTCCCCACCCACAACATTCACCTAAGCGACCTCGGCCACCAGATGTATAACGGTCGAATCAAAGCCGGAACCGAAGCCAACGGCGGCGAATTCTTTTTCATTCAGCCCGGCGAATCACACACCTTTTAAAGAAAAAAGCAGCCGATTTCTCGACTGCTCACCTTGCTGGGGTACCTGGACTCGAACCAAGAACAAAGGATCCAGAAACCTCCGTGTTGCCAATTACACCATACCCCAAGGGTTTTCCCGAGCCGAGGCCCGACTTCTAATACTAGCCAAACTAGGCGTTGCGAGCAAACGTCTCAAGGCGAGCCAAGCTGACCTCGCGACCAAGAATCTCCATCGACTCAAAAAGCGGTGGTGAAACTCGACGGCCAGAAATGGCCGTGCGAAGAGGGCCAAACGCGTTGCGCGGCTTGTGTTCGAGCTCTTCGATTAACTTCTTGTTTAGAGCATTCTGAATCGACTCGGTGTTCCACTCAACACCTTCGAGAGCCTCAATTGAAGCGCGGACGATCTCACCTGCATTCTCTGGCAAGCCAGCCTTGGCGTCGTCTTCGATAACAACACTCTCGGTGAAAAGGAACGCCAGAAGCCCTGGAGCCTCACTCAAAACGGTCAAACGCTCCTGAATCAGAGGAGCAGCCGCGGTGAGAATGGCGTCTTCTTCAGCCGAAACCGAACCACCTAGAACGCCTGCGCTCTGGAGGTATGGCACCAAACGAGCCTTGAAGTCATCGAGACCCAAAAGGCGAATGTGAGCCGCGTTAATGGCGTCGGCCTTCTTCTGGTCGAAGCGAGCGGGGTTTGGGTTCACGTTTACAACGTCAAAGTGCTCGGCAAGCTCATCGAGGGTGAAAATGTCACGCTCGTGCGAGATGCCCCAGCCCAAAAGCGCTAGGTAGTTGAGCAAGCCCTCCGGAATAAACCCGCGGTCACGGTGGTGAAACAGGTTCGACTCTGGGTCGCGCTTCGAAAGCTTCTTGTTACCATCACCCATTACGTATGGCAGGTGACCGAAGCGTGGAATAAAGGTTGTGATTCCCGCCTCAACCATCGCGTTATACAAAGCAATCTGGCGAGGGGTCGAAGACAACAGATCTTCGCCGCGAAGCACATGGGTAATACCCATCAAGGCATCGTCCACTGGGTTCACTAGCGTGTAGAGGGGCTGGCCATTCGGGCGAACAACAACAAAGTCAGGGAATGAGCCCGTTGGAAAAGTGATTTCGCCACGAACCAAGTCATCAAACGAGATGTCGCAGTCAGGCACTCTCAAGCGCAACGCCGGGGTGACACCATCTTTGCGGTACTTTTCGCGCTCCGCGTCGTCGCGCTCCCAGTTGCCATAGCCAAGCTGCTTTGCTCGACCCTCAAGTTCGTTGCGAGCATCGATCTCTTCGGCGTTCATGTATGACTCATAAACGTGACCAGACGCCTTCAGCTTCTCGATCACGTCGAGGTAGATAGCACCGCGTTCGCTCTGTCGATAAGGCTCGTTCGGGCCACCTACGCCAACACCTTCGTCCCAGTTGAGACCTAGCCAACGCAGGGCCTCAAGAATCATCTCAAACGACTCTTCGCTGTCACGTTCAGCATCGGTGTCTTCGATACGAAACACAAACTTGCCGCCGGTGTGGCGAGCGTAAGCCCAGTTGAACAAAGCCGTGCGCACCAAACCAACGTGCGGGGTTCCGGTTGGCGAAGGGCAGAAGCGAACAACGACATCTTTGCCAGACGCGGTAGTGAACGGTGCTGTGATTGCTGAAGTCATTATGGGTTCAAGTCTAGGCAACGCTGTTGGTCAAGGTGCCAATGCCCTCAATCGAAATCTCGACCGTCTGACCAGCCTCGATTTCACCGATGCCTGCTGGTGTGCCGGTGAGAATGATGTCACCCGGCAGGAGCGTCATTGCTTGGGATACGTGGGCGACGATCTTTTCGACCTTGTGAATCATGAGGTCAACCGAAGCGTGCTGGCGGATTTCGCCGTCTACTCTGGTTTCGAGAAGCTGGCCGTCTGGGCGAAACTCGGTTTCGATCCACGGGCCGACTGGGCAGAAGGTGTCGAAGCCTTTGGCGCGCGTCCACTGCCCATCTTTTTCTTGCAGGTCGCGGGCGGTGACGTCGTTGGCGATGGTGAAGCCCATGATTACGTCGTAAACGTCTTCTTCTTTAACATTCTTGGCAATTGAGCCAATCACGATTGCGAGCTCGCCTTCGTGGTCAACGCGCTCAGAGATGCTCGGGAGCACGATGGTTTCTTTGTCGGCGATTAGCGAGGTGCTCGGCTTTAGAAAGATGAGTGGTTCGGTTGGGAGGTCGCCGCCCATTTCGGCTGCGTGGTCGGCATAGTTTTTGCCGATGCAAACGATCTTGGTGGTTGGCAGGGTTGGCGGGAGCACGTGAACGTCTTTGAGCGGGATTCGCTCACCGGTGGTCTCGTAATCACAAAACTCTGGGTGACCTTTGAACAGGGCAATCTCTGGTCCGTCGAGGACGCCCCAGCGAGGCTCACCCTTGATAGCAAACTTGACGACGCGCATTAGCTGAGCTTCACCATCCAGTCGTGACGGTCTTCGACGATGCCGTACTGAATGCCGGTGAGTTCTTCGCGCAGGCTGACGGTTAGGGTGCCTGGCTCAGGATTCTCTTTGCCAAGGGTTTCGTTCTTGCTCAAGAACTGACCGACCGGGGTGATTACCGCAGCTGTTCCGCAGGCAAAAACTTCGACGATGTCGCCAGAGTTCATGCCTTCGCGAACCTCGTCGAGGGTGATCTTGCGCTCATCGATCTGCAAGCCGCGGTCTTTGATCAGCTGAATGACCGATGATCGGGTGATGCCGTGAAGAATCGTGCCGTCGAGTGCTGGGGTTGCTACCGAGCCGTCTTTGTAAACAAAGAACAAGTTCATTCCACCGAGCTCTTCGATGTAGGTGGCGGTTTCGGCGTCGAGAAACATGACCTGCGAGCAGCCCTGCTCGTAACCCTCGTTTTGAGCCTGGAGGCTGGCTGCGTAGTTGCCGCCGGTCTTGGCTTCGCCGGTGCCGTGGCGGCCGGCGCGTGCTGAATCAAGGGCAATCCAGATCTTGACCGGCTTAATGCCACCGGTGAAGTATGGGCCGACGGGGCTTGCGATTACTCGGTACTCGGCGCGGTGAGCTGATCTCACTCCGAGAAAGTTTTCGGCTGCGATTTCGAATGGGCGAATGTAGAGGGTCTTTTCGTCGACTGGCTCCGGAACCCATGCGCCATCGACGGCGATAAGTTCTTTGAGCGATTCGAGAAAGAGTTCGGTTGGTAGCTCAGGCAGGGCCATGCGTTTAGCCGACTTCTGCATGCGCTTGGCGTTCTCCATTGGCCGGAACGTCCAGATTGAGCCGTCTTGGTGGCGGTAGGCCTTGATGCCTTCGAAGATTTCTTGGCCGTAGTGAAGCACGGCTGCGCTTGGATCCATGAGGATCGGGCCGTAAGGGATCACCTGAGCTGAGTGCCAGCCCTTGTCTTTCTCCCAGACGATGACCACCTGGTGGTCGGTGAGCTTCGCACCAAACACAGGCGCCTTGAGAATCTCTTCACGCTCGGCGGTTGGTGTTGGGTTTGGGTTTAGGTGACGCTCAAATGTCATGGTGTCCTCTTTATAGTCTCGAGAAGATGCTCTCGGCAACCTGGTCGGTTGTGCGCTTTTCGCTTCCACGGTTGGCCAGATCGTCGGCCACGGCGCGCTCGATGCGGGCGGCGGCAACGGGGTTCTTTAGGTGCTCGAGTAGTAGCGCTGCCGAAAGAATGGCAGCGGTTGGGTCGGCGAGATTCTTGCCTGCGATGTCTGGGGCCGAACCGTGAACCGGTTCGAACATACTCGGGAACTCGCCGTCTGGGTTGATGTTGCCTGAAGCAGCGAGGCCGATGCCGCCGGTGATTGCAGCAGCAAGGTCGGTGAGGATGTCGCCGAAGAGGTTGTCGGTGACAATCACATCGAAACGCTCGGGGTCGGTGACCATGAAGATGGTGGCTGCGTCAACGTGAAGGTAGTCAACCTTGATGCCAGGGAACTCCTCGGCAACGCGGTTCACGGTGTTTTGCCAGAGCCAACCGGCGTGAACTAGGACGTTGTGCTTGTGAACCAACGTGACCTTCTTGCGGTCGCGGGTGCTAGCAAGTTCGAAAGCGTAGCGAACCAGGCGCTCGACGCCGAAGGCGGTGTTGACGCTGACCTCGTTGGCAACCTCGGCCGGGGTACCGACGCGAATTGCTCCGCCGTTGCCGACGTAAGGGCCCTCGGTGCCTTCGCGAACAACCACGAAGTCAACGTTGCCGGCATCGCGTAGCGGGCTTTCGACGCCAGCGAAGAGCTTGCTTGGGCGAAGGTTTACGTAGTGATCAAAGCTGAATCGAAGCTTCAGAAGCAACTGGCGCTCGAGCACGCCTGAAGGAACCTGCGGGTCACCGATTGCGCCGAGAAGGATTGCGTCGTGCTCTTTGAGTGCGGCAAGGTCTGCGTCGGTGAGGGTTTCGCCGGTGGCTAGGTAACGCTTTGCACCGAGGTCGAACTGGGTGGTCTTGAACTCGACACCAGAACCAACCGTGACGCGGTTGATTGCCTCAAGTGCGATTGCGGTGACCTCTGGCCCGATGCCGTCGCCGCCGATTACTGCGATGTTGTATTCACGCGTCAAAATAGTGCTCCCAAACAGTGCTTGAACACAACTTTACTCGCCAAACTAGCCGAGTTTGCGGGCAAACAGCACCGCGGTGACGCTCGGCTTCAAACCTTCACGGGTTTGAATCTGCCCGTCGCGATTTCGGCAGTCGATGATTTCGAACTCCTCCCCTTCGAGGTACTCGCTTAGAAGTTCGGGGTTAGGCAAAACCTCTGGGTCGCGCGGGCCACCGAAAGAGTGCTCAAGGTTGTCGCGCGAGTGCCAAACACCCATCAGGTGGCCGCCTGGTTTTACGTTGCTGGCTGCTCGTTTGATCGCCGTTTTGAGGTCGGCCTGGTTGATTTGTAGGTAGGCAATTACCGCGAGGTCGACCGGAGTTTCGTTTGGCTCAAACTCGAGTGCCGAGGCGCAATTGGTGTCAACGAACCCTTGGACGCCCTCTTCTTCGGCAAACGCCAGGCACTTGTTGAGCGCGGTTTGCGAGAAGTCAATGTTTTCGACGCGCCAACCCTGCTGGGCGAGCCAAACCGTGTTTCGGCCTTCGCCACCGGCGACGTCCATCGCGGTGCCAGGGGTTAGCGGTTCGCAATACTCCTTCACGAAGCGGTTAACCAACTTGGTGTAAACGTAATCTGGCGTCTCGTATTTGGTGTCCCAGTATTTTGCGTCCATGATGCAATTACACTTGAAGAAATCTTGAGGAGACACCATGGCAACCGAAGTAACACTCGACCAGCTCGAAGACGCAATCAAGCGCGGATTCTTTGTTCTTGACGTTCGCGAACAAGACGAATGGAACGAGGGTCACGTGCCAGGTGCGAAGCTGATTCCGCTAGGGCAGCTTCAGGAGCGCGTTGATGAAGTCGATGATGCAACCCGCGTGTTCGTTATCTGCCGCTCAGGTAAGCGCTCGCTTCAAGGCGCAGACATTCTCGAAGAGAACGGCATTGACGCAGTTTCGGTTGCCGGAGGCACCGTTGGCTGGATCGAATCTGGCCGCGAAGTAATCGTCGACTAAGCGATAGTTACGTTGATGGCCTTCATGACGTCGGCCTCAATAGCAACTCGCACCTGCTCAAGCACTTCTGGCGCGACAGGCGAGTCAACGGTAATAACCGAAAGCGCTTTACCGCCCTTCTGCTGACGAGCGATCTGCATTGCCGCAATGTTGATACCCGCCTCGGCGAAAGCCTTGCCATAGATCGCGACGATACCTGGGCGGTCGCCGTAAACCATGAGCACTAGGTTTTCGGCCATGGCCAATTCAACCTCGTAACCGTTGATGGCAACGATCTTCTGGTGAAGCTTCGGGCCAATAACGGTTCCTGAAACCGAAGCAATCGTGCCGTCTGAAAGCACGGCCTTGATCGAGGTCACGTTGCGGTATTCATCGCTCTTTTGGTCAACGGTTAGGCGCACGTCGACTCCTCGTTGCTCGGCAAGTAGTGGTGCGTTCACATAAGAAACCTGGTCGGTGACCTGGTTCTGATAGAAGCCCTTGAGACCGGCAAGCTTTAGAACCGACACGTCGTGAACTGCGATCTCGCCGCGAACCTCAACCTCGATTGCTGTGACGTTGCCACCGGCGAGGCCAAACAGAACCTGGCCCATGTTCTCCATGAGCGAGATGCCCGGCTTGACCGAGGCGTCGATGTTGCCGCCCGCTACGTTAACGGCGTCTGGAACAAGGTCGCCAGCGAGCGCTAGACGAACGGACTTAGCGACTGAAATACCTGCCTTCTCTTGGGCTTCATCGGTCGAAGCACCAAGGTGCGGGGTGACCACGATGTTGTCCAAGGTGAGTAGTGGGTTGTCTTTCGGTGGCTCCTGAACGAACACGTCGAGGCCGGCACCAGCGATGCGCTTGGTCTTCAGGGCCTCGTAGAGTGCTGCCTCGTCGATGATTCCGCCGCGCGAGGCGTTGACGATGCGTAGGTTCGGCTTTGCCTTCGCAAACTGCTCGGTTGAGATCATCCCCGTCGTTTCTGGGGTCTTCGGAATGTGGATGGTGATGAAGTCTGAGCGCTCGATGAGCTCATCGAGGGCAACCAACTCAACGCCGATCTGCTCGGCGCGGGCGGCTGTCACGTATGGGTCGTAACCGATGAGCTTTGTGCCGAAACCGGCTAAGCGCTCAGCGACGAGAGCGCCGATGCGACCTAGGCCGACGATTCCGATCGTCTTTTCGTACAGCTCAACACCGGTGAACTGCGAACGCTTCCAGAGCCCAGCCTTAAGCGACGCGTTGGCGTCTGGAATGAAGCGAGCCGTTGAAAAGATGAGTCCGATTGCGAGCTCGGCTGCCGAGATGACGTTTGAAGTTGGCGCGTTAACGACCATGACGCCGGCTGCGGTTGCCGCCTTGATGTCGACGTTGTCAAGGCCAACGCCGGCGCGAGCAACAACCTTGAGCTTTGGTGCCGCGGCGATTGCCTCGGCGTCTACCTGGGTTGCCGAGCGAACAAGGATCGCATCTGCGGTGGCTAGCGCCTTCAGCAGCGCTGGGCGGTCGGTGCCGTCGACGGAGACTACGTCGAAGTCTGGGCCTAGAGCCTCAACGGTTGCTGGGGAAAGTTCTTCGGCGATCAAAACGACTGGCTTAGACAAAACAAATCCTCTTTTAGGTATGTGGTTTTGGCTGCAACTCCGGAGCCTGTCTAAATCGTATCCATGTGGCGTCCGAAGAAAATAATTTGATGTTTCAATAAATGTAAGTTATCTTTCAAAATGTGAAACCAACACCTGCCGCCCTATCACCACTGCTCAAGAGCGATGCTCAAGGGTTGATCTTGGCGCAACTTTTTATGAATCCGTCAGACGGTTACTCGATCAGCGACCTCGCCAGATTCGCGAAGGTGAGCGTGCCAACAGCCATGCGCGAGGTTGATCGGCTGCTCGATGCACGACTGGTCACCGAGAAAACTTTCGGGAGAGCCAGGCTGATTCAGGTCAACTCAAAGCACCTGCTCTACGAGGCCATAAAGCAAATCGTGTCGTATTCATACGGCCCGATAGCCGTTTTGCCATCGGCTCTTTATTCAATCGACGGCTTGGAAAGAGCTTTCATTTACGGCCCATACGCCGCGCACCTGCGCCACGAGTTGGGGCCGGACCTCCATGAGGTTGACCTCCTTCTGGTTGGCTACATGAACCGAATCGAGGCATCAAAGGCTGCCGAGCGAGTTGAGGGCTACCTCGGGCGAGCGGTCAACGTGCAATTCGTTGGCTCCCAAGAATGGCTAAAGGGCAAAACCGACTTCGTGAAAGAAGTGCAGTCCCGCCCTCTAGTAGAACTAGCTATCGGCGACTAACGCCTACTTCCCTTGGTGTGAGATCGGCTTAGCGCATGCTGGGATTGGGCTGTACGGGTCGACACCAGACTGTGTGTGCCTAAGTTTTAAGGCGACTGCACCCTCATAAAACTCTTGGCAGGAGACATTTTTCGTTTTAGTTCCAAAAATTGGACGAGAAACGCCAGACGAACTGACTGCGACAGTCTCCGAACCAGAAACCTCAGAATTGTCAAGACCAAAACATTCTTGAGAATTGCAGACGCGCGACTCACTGCTGGCCGACTCAGTCCGCGCCGTGTAGTCCCTGTTTTGCGCGACGGAGACGGAAAGAATAAGTCCCGATGCGCTTAGCAGTGCCCCGGACACCGCGAGAACTAGAAATTTTTTGTTCATTTTAACCTCTCAAACTAGATGCAACTCACTGTCAAGAGTCGAATGAATCCAACCAGTTCATCGATTGAAGAAAACCACTGTCAGGATGTGCGAGCTGGTGGGAACCGTTTTCCATGTCGAAAATTACGTTATTTTCTGAAGCCATTGAGTGCCAAAGACCGTCTGACTTTATAACTTTAGCTCCAAACCAAGCGTTGGTTCCAAAGTCAACAAGCGGAGTCGTAGTTGTTCCTTGGGCGCTAACCAAAGTTAATCGTTCGTCGACCCACTCGGCTGTGGTGCCATCCCAAGTCGAATCGATCACATCTATGTCGGCAGTTCTGGAAATACCTGTTGCTAAATCCGAAACAGACAGTTCGGCAATACCCACTGATCGTATGAATGTCGCTGACATGTGGACTGTATCCCCTGGTTTTATGACCATGTTGAAAATTGTCAACGCGCCAGGTTGTGAGGCGCTAGAAATTTCATAAAACGCCTGAGGAAAAGAGCTACCTTTTACGTAGGCTAAACCTGCTTGTATTAAATTTGCTGAGTTAACGCCGCCAATACCGACCCAGCTTGCAAGTGTCGATCCAGCACAGGAAGTGGGCTTCCTGCTTGGTACAAGTAGACGGCCAACGACCTGCGAATATGTTCTAGTTGGCGATGAAACATTAACACCGCTCCATATTCCAGTTGTGTCGTAGGTCGTGGTAGCCGTGACGCCAGGCATTACACATAGAGATTGATTTGAGACTATGGCTTCATTTGAAGCGGCGTCGAGGATCAAATCGCTGCAGACTGGAGTTTCCGCGCTAGACGGTTCTGAGCCACTTGCGGCAACGGGTATAAGAACTAGAGTAAGAACCGAAAAAATTCCTACATATTTGTATAGTTTCATTTACAAATTTTACCATTAAATCAATCCTCATAGTGAATTTGGTGAACCTTTATCTCTGAAGAGTATGTCTCGCGCCGTTTGCGAAAGTGTTCTTGGTGTCGCTAGAGCCAATCTTCTCTTCCCCCACGGCCCGCTGGCATTACTTCCCTTAGCGCACTAGTCGCTCGACGAACTCAAAAGCCGCCGAACGCGTCGAAGGCTACCTTGGCCGAGCAGTGAACGTGCAATTGGTCGGCTCCCAAGAATGGCTAAAGGGCGAATCCGACTTCGTGAAAGAAGTGCAATCCCGCCCAATCGTCGAGCTAGCTTTAGCCGATTAGAGCCTTCGCGCCTGTTACTTCGCACTTGACCTCTGTGAACTCCTTCACAACGGCCTTCCTGACAAAGTAGGTCTTCGAGTCGATTATGGCGAGGTGCGCCTCCAGGTCTGTCGGATAGTGACGAAGTGAGGCATCAAACTCCGCCATCGTCTTCTTCGACATCTGCTGCAAATAACCGTGGGTCAATGTGAGATCAAGGTTTGCCGGAACCGTAACGTCTTCGAGCTTCATGTTGTTCTTGGTGAACCAGTCGTGCAGCTTCTGCTTCTGAACCTGCGAGTAATCCTGCAATTCGGCAGAGTATGAACGAACACCCGAGTTGTCGCTGTTGGCAATCGCCATACGAGCCACGGCAGCCAACTGTATGTCGAGTTCGTAGACAGCCTTAACCTCAACGGCAACGCTCTTAGTTTCTTCGCTAGGGCCTGGCTTGAAGTTGGCAACATCGACAGCAACCACTTCAACAACCAAGATCGACACCAACATGCGCCACTGTTTTTTATTCAATTCAAGACTCGGGGCTAAACCCTTCTTCAACAAATTTAACCTTCACGAAAAGAGAAAACCCCGCAACCTTTCGGCTACGGGGCTTTCTTGAAACTAGTTCTAGCGCTTGGTCGAACCCTCAACGAAGTCAGCTTCGTTTTCTGAGTTGCGAAGCCAAGAGAACAACTTGCGAAGCTCTCGGCCAACCTTTTCGATTGGGTGCGACTCACCCTTGGCACGGAAAGCCTCGAACTCCGGAGCACCGGCGTCCTGGTCGGCGATGAAACGACGAGCGAAGGTGCCATCTTGGATGTCGGTTAGAACATCGCGCATGTGCTCCTTGACCTCTGGGCCGATAACGCGTGGACCCGAGACGTAGTCGCCGAACTCTGCAGTCGACGAAACCGACCAGCGCTGCTTGGCAATGCCACCCTCGTACATTAGGTCGACGATGAGCTTTAGCTCGTGAAGAACCTCGAAGTAGGCAACCTCAGGCTGGTAACCAGCTTCGGTTAGGGTCTCGAAGCCGTACATGATTAGCTGGCTGGCGCCACCGCAAAGAACAGCCTGCTCACCGAAAAGGTCGGTTTCAGTCTCTTCGGTGAAGGTGGTCTTGATGGTGCCGGCGCGGGTTCCGCCGATAGCCTTCGAGTAGCTAAGGCCTAGCTCGAATGCGTGACCGGTTGCATCCTGCTCAACCGCGATCAGGTTAGGCACACCCTTGCCCGAGATGTACTCGCGACGAACTAGGTGACCTGGGCCCTTTGGAGCGACTAGGAATACGTCGACGTCCTTTGGCGGGGTGATGTAGCCGTAGCGAATTGAGAAACCGTGACCGAACACAAGCGCCTTGCCGGCGGTTAGGTTTGGCTCGATGTCTGAAGCGTAAACGTGACGCTGAATCGGGTCTGGGGTGAGGATCATGATTACATCTGCCCAAGCAGCTGCCTCGGCAGGGGTTAGAACCTTGAGTCCCTGCTCTTCGGCAACAGGCTTCGACTTTGAGTCGGCCTTTAGGCCAACAACAACGTCAACGCCTGAGTCCTTGAGGTTTAGCGAGTGCGCGTGACCCTGTGAGCCGTAACCAATGACGGCTACCTTCTTGCCCTGGATCAGCGAAAGATCTGCGTCTTTGTCGTAAAAGATTTCGGCCATGAGTTTCTCCTTAGTTACTTGGCTACCTTCTCGGTGATCGACTTAGAGCCACGGCCCATTGCCAATACACCCGACTGCACCATTTCTTTGATGCCGAAGGGTTCGAGAATTTTGATGAAAGCGGCGCACTTTGAGGTGTCGCCGGTGATTTCGATGATCAGTGCATCACTCACGACGTCGATGACGCGAGCCCTAAACAAGGTTACCGCTTCGAGCACCTGGCTACGGGTAGCGGCGTCGGTCTTCACCTTGATAAGCATGTGGTCACGCTGAACCGAGTCTGGCTCAAGCTCGACAATTTTAATTACGTTGATCAGCTTGTTCAGCTGCTTGGTTACCTGCTCGAGTGGCAGCCCGTCGACGCTAACCACGACGGTGATGCGGCTTAGTCCTTCGATTTCGCTGATGCCCACAGCAAGCGATTCGATGTTGAAGCCGCGGCGAGCAAAAAGACCAGCAACGCGGGTTAGTAGACCCGGTTTGTCTTCTACTAGAAGCGAAAGAACATGCTTAGACATTACTCTTCACCATCCCAAACTGGAGCTGCATCTCGTGCGTATTGAACCTGGTCGTTTGAAACGCCAGCCGGAACCATCGGCCAAACCATCGCGTCGCGACCGACGATGAAGTCGATCACAACCGGGCGGTCGTTGGTTTCGATCGCGAGCTTGATGGCCGCGTCGATTTCTTCCTCTTTTTCTACGCGAATCGCGAGGCAGCCGTAGGCTTCTGCGAGCTTCACGAAGTCCGGAACCATGATGGTGTCGGTTCCGGTGTTGAGGTCGGTGTTCGAGTAGCGCTTGTCATAGAACAGGGTCTGCCACTGGCGAACCATGCCAAGGGAAGAGTTGTTGATGATTGCGACCTTGATCGGAATGTTGTTGATCGTGCAGGTGGCCAGCTCTTGGTTGGTCATCTGGAAGCAGCCGTCGCCGTCGATCGCCCATACCAGGCGCTCTGGCTGGGCAACCTTTGCACCCATCGCGGCAGGAACCGAGTAACCCATGGTTCCGGCGCCGCCCGAGTTGAGCCAAGAGTTTGGTCGTTCGTACTTGATGAACTGAGCAGACCACATCTGGTGCTGACCAACGCCGGCGGCAAAAATTGCCTCTGGCCCGCTGATCTCGCCGATGCGCTTGATGACCAGCTGTGGGTCAAGCTTGCCGTCGTCGTGCGGAGCGTAGCCGAGAGGGTAGCGCTCGAGTAGGCCGTTCAAGAACTCCCACCACTCGCCCATGTCAGGCTGCTTGCCTTTAAGCGCGGTGGTTAGTTCTGCTGTCAGTTCGGTGATTACCTCTTTGGCATCGCCAACGATTGGCACATCGGCGAAACGGATCTTGCCGATTTCGGCAGGGTCGATGTCGACGTGAATAACCTTTGCGTCTGGCGCAAACGACTTTGCCACACCAGTTACGCGGTCGTCGAAGCGAGCGCCAAGGGTGATCAAAAGGTCTGAGCGCTGCAAGCCCATAACTGCTGGCACGGTGCCGTGCATGCCCGGCATGCCTAGGTGCTGCGGGTGTGAGTCTGGGAAAGCGCCGCGAGCCATCAGTGTCGTGGTGACCGGTGCGCCTACAAGCTCAGCGAGCTTCAAAAGCTCTTTTGCTGCACCCGAACGAACGATTCCGCCGCCGACGTAGAAAATTGGCTTCTTGGCTTCTTTGATCAGTGCGGCTGCCGCCTGGATCTGCTTACCGTGAGGCTTGGTCACTGGCTTGTAGCCAGGTAGGTCAACTTTTGGTGGCCAGATGAACTCTGCCTTGTTCTGCTGAGCGTCTTTGGTTACGTCAACGAGAACAGGGCCCGGACGACCGGTGCTGGCAATTAGGTAGGCAGCGGCAATTGCCTCTGGCACGTCTTCTGGCTTGGTTACCAAGAACGAGTGTTTGGTGATTGGCATCGTGATACCGACAATGTCGGCCTCTTGAAAAGCGTCGGTTCCGATCAGGTGCGAACCGACCTGTCCGGTGATTGCGAGAAGCGGCACCGAGTCCATGTAGGCGTCAGCGATTGCGGTAACCAGGTTTGTTGCGCCTGGGCCAGAGGTGGCGATGCAAACGCCTACCCGGCCAGATGCGCTGGCGTAGCCTTCGGCAGCGTGACCAGCACCCTGCTCGTGACGCACCAAGATGTGGCGTAGCTTCTTCGAATCCATCAGTGGGTCGTAGGTCGGCAGGATTGCGCCGCCAGGCAGACCGAATACGTCGGTCACGCCCAAAAGCTCGAGCGAACGAACGATCGCTTCAGCTCCGGTAAGAACCTCGTTAGTCATTTTGTTTCTCTCGTTAGATGAAAATTAGCCGGTGTAGGCACCCTCGGCCGCCGAGTGCACAAGCTTTGCGTACTTAGCTAAAACACCGCGGGTGTAGCGAGGGGGCAGCGGCTGCCATGTCTCTTTGCGAGCAGCCAACTCTTCAGGCTCAACGAGTAGTTCGAGCGAACGAGCTGCGATGTCAACCCGAATAAGGTCTCCATCGCGCACCAGAGCAATAGGCCCACCATTGGTGGCTTCTGGTGCAATGTGGCCGATGCACAGGCCGGTTGTGCCGCCTGAGAATCGTCCGTCAGTCAATAGTAGAACATCCTTGCCCAAACCTGCACCCTTGATTGCTGCAGTGATGGCTAGCATCTCGCGCATGCCAGGGCCACCCTTAGGGCCTTCGTAGCGAATAACCACTACGTCGCCCGCCGAGATTTTGCCTTCGGTCAGCGCGTCCATGGCCGCACGCTCGCGCTCAAAAACGCGCGCCGGGCCGGTGAACTCTTCAAGGTCGAAGCCGGCTGTCTTCACAACGGCACCCTCTGGGGCCATCGAGCCCTTGAGAATGGCGATACCACCGGTCTTGTGAATCGGGTTGTTCAGCGAGCGAATGATCTTGCCGTCAGGGTCTGGCGGGTTGATCGAGGCCAGGTTTTCGGCAACAGTTTTGCCGGTCACTGTGAGTGCGTCGCCGTGAATTAGTCCAGCGTCGAGCAAGGCCTTCATTACAACTGGGACGCCACCAACGCGGTCTACGTCGGCCATAACGAACTGACCAAACGGTTTTAGGTCGCCAAGGTGAGGCACCTTGTCTGCGATCTTGTTGAAGTCGTCCAAGGTTAGGTCAACCTCGGCTTCGCGAGCGATTGCTAGCAGGTGAAGAACCGCGTTGGTCGAGCCACCGAAAGCCATGGTCACGGCGATGGCGTTTTCGAAAGCCTTCTTGGTCAAGATGTCGCGGGCGGTGATGCCTAGCTTGAGAAGGTTGACCACTGCTTCGCCCGAGCGGTGAGCCCAGTTGTCGCGACGGCGGTCTGCCGACGGTGGCGCAGCCGAACCTGGCAGGCTCATGCCGAGTGCTTCGGCAGCCGAAGCCATGGTGTTTGCGGTGTACATGCCACCGCAGGCACCTTCGCCTGGGCAGATTGCCTTTTCGATTCGACTGAGGTCTTCTTCGCTCATCTTGCCAGCCTTGCAAGCACCGACGGCCTCGAAGGCGTCGATGATTGTGACCTGCTTCTCGGTGCCGTCTTCTAGACGAACCCAGCCCGGAGCAATAGTGCCGGCGTAGAGGAACACCGAAGAAAGGTCTAGGCGAGCGGCAGCCATGAGCATGCCCGGCAGCGACTTGTCGCAACCGGCAAGCAAAACCGAGCCGTCTAGGCGTTCTGCCTGCATGACGGTTTCGACCGAGTCGGCGATAACTTCGCGCGAAACGAGCGAGAAGTGCATACCTTCGTGGCCCATCGAGATGCCGTCAGAAACAGAGATTGTGCCGAACTCGAGTGGGTAACCACCGGCGGCGTGCACACCCTGCTTGGCCGCGTCTGCGAGACGGTCGAGCGAAAGGTTGCAAGGCGTGACTTCGTTCCATGAAGAAGCGACACCGATTTGTGGCTTCACCCAGTCTTCGTCGCCCATACCAACGGCGCGAAGCATGCCGCGCGAGGCGGTCTTTTCGATGCCGTCGGTTACGTCGCGGCTTCTTGGTTTGATATCTGCAGACATAAGGTCAAGTTTAGTATTGGGATATGACCCTTAGTAGGCAGTATCGCGACGGAGCCCTAGTTTCTGAAGGCTTCGCGCTCGCGGAGCTCGAAGAGCACATCGCGACCGGTAAAGACTTTGTATGGTTCGACCTCAAGGATCCAACCGAAGACGAGATCAGGCTTGTTCAAGAAGAACTCGACCTTCACGTGCTCGCAATCGAAGACTCGCTTCGCGGCCGCCAGCGCGCCAAACTGGAGCATTACGACACCCACCTTTACGTCAACCTGTATCAGTCAAAGTTTGACCACGACACTTTGACCTTGGAGCTCGCCGAAATTGCTGTCTTCGTTACCAAGCACGCCGTGATCACGGTTCGCCGCGGAGACGAGTTCGACATCGACGCAGTTATGCGTCGCTGGGACGAATCTGTTGAACTTTCGAAGTATGGCGCGGCGTTTCTGCTTTGGGGAATATTGGACGTCGTCATCGACGGTTATTTTGACGTCATCCAATTGCTTGACGACGAACTCGAAGATCTTGAAGACATCCTTTTCGATGCAAAACAGCAGAACTCACTGATTCAGAAACGCTCATACGCTTTGCGCAAGTCGCTGGTCGTGCTTCGTAGAGCGGCTGTGCCGATGCGAGAGGTCATAAACCCACTGCTCAAGCACAACGGCGACATCTTGCACAACGACATGATGCCCTACTACCAAGACCTCTACGACCACACAATGCGCGTTGCCGACTGGACCGACAGCCTCAGAGACCTTGTGACCACTCTTCTCGAAACCAACCTCACCCTGCAGGGAAACCGCATGAACCTGATCATGAAGCAGGTCACCAGCTGGGCCGCAATCATCGCGGTGCCGACGGCAATCACGGGCTTCTATGGCCAAAACGTGCCATACCCAGGCTTCGCCCAAGAGTGGGGTTTCTGGTTCTCAACCGGCGCAATTGTTGTGATTTCAGGCGCTCTCTACTTCTCTTTCAAGAAGCGTGACTGGCTATAAAAATGAAGACACCAGACGCCACCAAAAGACCGACCGGCCTGACCCTCTACACACAGGCGGCCGAGCGATCCTCTAGCGTCATAATTCGTTCGTACTCGACATCATTCGGTTTAGCGGCACGATTACTCGCTCCCGAGATTCGTCAGCACGTAGAAAACATCTATGCACTGGTTCGAGTTGCCGATGAAATCGTCGACGGCTCAGCGGCCGAGGCAAGAGCCGCCGGCGGCAAGGTTGACCCAGTGCACGCCCTAGACGACCTCGAAAAAGAGGTCTACCGAGCCCTTAAAGACAGGTTCTCGGCAAATCTTGTGGTTCACGCTTTCGCCCACACGGCCAACACCGTCGGCTTCGATCGCAAGTTGATTTCGCCCTTCTTCGAGTCGATGCGAATGGATCTCTGGAAGACCGTTCACAACAAGGCGTCATTCGAAAAATACGTCTATGGCTCAGCCGAAGTGGTCGGGCTCATGTGCCTGCAAGCGTTCATTCTTGGCAAGGACTTCAGCGTCGCGGATCGTGAAAAACTGGTTGCCGGCGGCAGGGCGCTTGGTGCGGCTTTTCAAAAGGTCAACTTTCTTCGCGACCTAGCAGCCGATTCGGATGCCCTTGGTCGCTCGTATTTTCCTGGGCTAAAGGTTGCCGAACTAACCGACGCCAAGCGCGACGAACTGGTTGCCGACATCAACGCAGATTTGGCAAAGTCGGCTATCTCGCTACGCATGTTGCCAAAGACTTCGCAGCGAGCCGTCGCCGCCGCGCACCTTTTGTTCGAAGAGCTCAACGACGCAATCGCCAAGACCCCGGCGAGCGCACTCATCACCACCCGCATCAGTGTTCCAAACTTCAAAAAACTGTTGATCATTCTCAAAGTTCTGTTAGGCGGCCTACCAAAGTGACCAAAAAAGCTGTAGTTATCGGAGGCGGCATCGCCGGCCTTTCGACCGCGGGAATCCTAGCCAAGGCGGGCATGAGCGTGACCGTTCTCGAAGCCCGCGAGCGCGTGGGTGGCCGCGCCTACACCTGGGAAAAAGACGGTTTCAAGTTCGACATGGGCCCTTCTTGGTACCTGATGCCAGACGCCTTCGACCAGTTCTTCAGACTGATGGGAACCACTTCTAGCGCCGAGCTTGACCTCAAGCGCCTCGACCCGATGTATTCGACAATCAACGAGGGTGAATCACAGCGCCTGGTCGTGAAGTCTGACCTCGCGTCAAATAAGGCCCTGTTCGAATCGCTCGAACCGGGTGCCGGAGAGCGGCTGCAGGCCTATGTTGACTCGGCAGAAGATGCCTACAACCTGAGTATCCGACACTTTTTGTACACCAACTTTCAAAACACAAAGTCGTTCACGCACCCAGAGGTCATGAAGCGAGCGGGTAGATTCATCAAGCATCTACTGACTCCTCTAGACACCTTCGCCGGCAAGCATGTGAAAGACGCGCGCCTTCGCAAGATCCTCAACTTCCCTGCTGTGTTCCTCGGCGCCAGCCCTTACGAGACACCGAGCATGTACCACCTGATGACTCACGTAGACATGAACGTCGGCGTCTTCTACCCCATGGGTGGTTTCTACTCGATCATCGAAGCAGTGGAGCGAGTAGCTAAGCGCGCCGGCGTGGTTGTTCACACCAACTCTAGAGTTACCAAGATTGTCACCGAAAACGGCGCCGTGAAGGGCGTCAACGTTGGCGATGTTTTCTTCGAGGCCGATGTGGTTGTCGGCAACGCCGACCTCCACCACGTTGAGACTCAGCTGCTTAACCCCGAAGAGCAAACCCTGCCGCAGAAGTGGTGGGACAAACGAGTTCCTGGCCCTTCGGCAATGCTCCTGTTCTTAGGCGTGAAAGGCGAGATTCCTCAGCTCGACCACCACACCCTTCTTTACTCGGACGACTGGAACAAGAACTTCGACGAGGTCTTTCACAAAGCAGACGGCAAACGCCAGGTGCCAAACCCGGCCTCGCTTTACGTTTGCGCACCAAGCAAGAGCGACCCAACGGTTGCGCCCAAGGGCTACGAAAACCTCTTCGTCTTGGTTCCGATCGCAGCCGACCCATCGCTTGGCGGGCGCGGCGACAAGGCCTTCGAAGAGGCGGCCGACCGAATCATCGACCAGATCGCTGATTGGGCAAACATCCCAGACTTCCGCGAGCGCATTGTGGTGCGCGGCACCATGGGCCCGCGCGACTTCGTAAACGAGCTGAACGCGTGGCAAGGCACTGCGCTGGGCATGGCACACACCCTCAAGCAGAGCGCCTTCTTCAGACCCGCCAACGTGAGCAAGAAGGTTAAGGGCCTCTACTACGCCGGTCACCACAGTGTTCCCGGCATCGGTTTGCCAATGTGCTTAATCGGAGCGGAGCTTGTCTACAAACGCCTAATCGACGACCGTTCGGCTGGCCCACTAGATGGCGAGATTCGGCCGGTTCCCGAGAATGGCTGGAAGGGCCTGAAGTGACCTTCGCCTACCTTGGCGCACTCCTCTTCTCTCTGGTTGGGTTGATCTTGATCGACCTTAAGTTCAAGCTCGCATTCTTTGGCAAAGCGAAACGCTCGGCGATAACTTTGGCGATCCCTTACGTTCTTTTCGTTATCTGGGACCTAGCCGGAATCGCTGCCGGCATTTTCTTTCGAGGAGCCTCAACCCACACGCTCGGCATCATGCTGTTCCCAGAGTTTCCGATTGAAGAGGCATTCTTCTTGGGTGTTCTTTGCTACACGGCTCTAATTTTGACCGCAGGGTTGGCGAGAAAGAAATGACATACCTACTGATCAACACGATCTTCATCGTCGTAGCGCTTACCGTCGCCGCGATTGGCCTTCGTGGCAAAGAGTGGCTCAAGGTTGGCAAGGTTCTCGGCCCGATGCTGATTCTGACCGCAATTTTCGACAACTTGATTATTTTGAGCGGAATCGTCGCCTACGACCCAAACAACATCTCAGGCGTAAAGATTGGTGTGGCACCAATCGAAGACTTCGCATACACGATTGCCCTGTCATTGCTGATGCCAACGATCTGGCAATTTCTTGAGAAGAGGAACAAGTGAACGCGCTGAAAAAGCTGTTCTGGGTTTCGCGACCAATCTCGTGGATCAACACTGCGTTCCCGTTTGCCGCCGGCTATTACCTCGCCACCAAACAGATTGACCTCACGCTGATTATCGGCACACTCTTCTTTCTGATTCCTTACAACCTGCTGATGTATGGCATCAACGACGTTTTTGATTACGAGAGCGACCTACGCAACCCTCGCAAAGGTGGCATCGAAGGGGCGGTGAGTGAAAAACGCTGGCACCCGCTAATTCTTTGGGCCTCAACTTTGGGCTGCGTGCCATTCATCGTCTACCTTGTCGCGGTTGGCAACGGCCTCGCCAACTTCTTCTTAGCACTCTTCGTCTTCACCGTAGTCGCCTACAGCGCCAAAGGTCTTCGCTTCAAAGAGAAGCCTTTTCTTGACTCACTCACCTCGGCCAGCCACTTCGTTGGCCCACTGATCTACGCGCTGGCCCTGACAAAGACCAGCTTGGTCGACAACCTTATCGTCATCACTTCCTTCACACTTTGGGGCATGGCCTCACACGCTTTCGGCGCTGTGCAAGACGTAATCGCCGACCGTGAAGGCGCTATTGCTTCGATTGCAACTGCGATCGGTGCCCGCACCACCACGCGTCTCGCCTTTAGCGCCTACGCCCTAGCTGGCGTCCTCGTGTTGTTTTTGCCGTTCCCTGGCAAGCTCGCCGTACTCGCTGCGCTCCCCTACTTGGTAATTGTCGGCCCGTTCTGGAACATCACCGACGAAACCTGCGAGAAGGCCAACCGCGGCTGGCGCCACTTCATCACGCTCAACTACATCGCCGGGTTCGTTGTGACGATGCTGCTTATCTGGATCGCCATTCAATAAGGTTTGCTTTAGAAAAAGACCTTCCGCACAAACCGCAAGCCAAAGCACGAGTGGGTTTGCGATAGCGAAAGTGCTCGTGCCCCGCCGGGCAAAAACCAACCCATAGCGCAAACTCCGAAGCGATTTCTTTTCCGGTGAACTTCTCAGCCCGATAACCGAGCGATTTGGCTGTGGCCAACCATTCCTTGCCGTGACCGGCGGCCTTGCCAGAAAGTGCGTGGGCAACCTCATGCAAAACAACCTGCATGGTTTCATCGATCGAATGAACTTGGGCGTGATAACTCGAAATCGAGATCGTCTTATCGCGGTAGTTACATAGCCCCGCACGCCTCTTGGCGTTATCCCACTTGAAAGACCAAACCTGCAAATCTAGATGTTCAGCAATCTTGCGCTCGGCAAGAGCGAGAACACGATCAAACTTGTCGACGCTCATTCGCAAGAACCGGTGCTTGCCCTCGCTGAACTGGCGGCCGGCAACAAAGCCGACTTTTTCGTAAGCACCAATCGCCCTCAGGTTTTCAACCAAGACTTCGAGTGTGATCTTCGAGAGCGCCAAAACCTCTAAACCATAATCAACGGCGAGCGCAATAGCCTCAGAGCCGAACCCTCGACCAAAAACTGCTGGCCCCGAAAGCGCAATTCGCAGATTCATCGAACGCTTTTCGTCATTGAACTCGTTCAACACCACCTCGCCCACATACTCCCCTGCGTGCAAGATTGCCCAATCCAAACGTTCGGCGGCGCCAGGTCGAGTTGCCAACCATTCACGCATCTGCGTTTCAGTAAAAACCTGCTTCGTCGCAGTCAAACGACGCGTCTCTGGCTCTTTCACCGCCGCGAAGGTGGCGTCAAAAAACGTTGAATCGAGCTGAACCAGAGTCACCAAATCGCCCTCGAGTCGAGGAGCTTGTGACGGGAATTTGATGTCGCTCATTTCGCCTCAACCCTAACCCCGCAAAATGTCGAAATTAAGTTACAAAAACACCCCATTAACAGCAGGTTCACAGCAAACGTTTCACTAGGCTTCAACCATGGCAAATTCAAACAAAAACCCTGCCTCGGCAGGTGCAATCGAAACCAACGACGTCGCCCAGATTCCATCGGGTGAACGTCACGGCAAACCGTGGCACCTTTTCACTGTTTGGTCGTCCCCGAACCTCGAGTTCGCAACCGTATTCGTCGGCGCTCTCGCCATCATCTTTGGGCTTGACCTCTGGAGCGGCATTCTGGCAGTAGTTGTCGGTAATGCCTTGGCAGCAATTACTCACGGAATCCTCAGCACCTGGGGACCCGAGGCAGGTTTGCCACAGATGGTTCTTGGCCGTACCGCTTTCGGTAAGTTGGGCAACCTGATTCCGGCAGGTCTTTCGACCCTTGTCGCTGGTATCGGCTGGTTTGCAGTCAACACCGTTTCGGGATCTTTGGCTCTCACCTCACTGGTCAAATGGAACCTGGGCATATCGCTAGCAGTAGTTATCCTGGCTCAGATCGTGATCGCATTCATTGGTCACAACCTGATCCAGAAGTGGGAGCGTTTCACCTCCTACGGTCTGGCATTGGTGTGGATCATCGTCCTGATTGTGGTCCTTCCACAGGGTCACTACGCCGATGTGGCCAACAAGTTCAATTGGGCATCGTTCACCCTCGCAGCTGGAGCCGCCTATGGCTACACCGCAGGTTGGACTCCGTTCGCCTCGGACTACACCCGTTACCTACCTGCTAACTCGAACAAGCGCTCGCTTGGTTGGTTCGCTGGCCTAGGTAACTTCTTCAGCACCACCCTGCTAATGGGCGTCGGTGTCGTCGCTTGGACTCTTGTTGCCAAGGGCAGCCCGACCGACGTATTCGTCGCTCTGCTACCAAGCTGGCTAGCTCCACTGACCCTTCTGGCAATCGCAGTTGGTTCGGTCTCGGCAAACGTTCTTAACGTTTACTCGGGTGCTATGTCGTTCTTGGCTATGGGCTTCAAGCTCGGATTCAAGACCCGTCGCGCAATCATGGTTGCTCTCGCAGGTGTTATCGGCGGTGTCGTTGCGGTTCTCGCGGCGAACAACGTTGGCCACCTGGGCGACAACCTCGAGGGCTTCCTGCTCGTTGTTTCTTACTGGGTTGCTCCTTGGATCGCGATCGTCCTTGTGGACCGCTTCATGCGCAAGGGTGCCGACTTCGGCGCTCTAGCACTTAAAGCACGCGAGAACCTCGCCGGCCCAATCGCCTTCGTGGCAGCAGCTGCCTTCTCGATTTGGGGCTTTGCAAACCAGCAGGCTTACGAGGGTCCTCTAGCCAAGCAGTACGGCGTTGGTGACATCACCGCAATAGTCGGTTTCGTCGTCGCAGCTGTGCTCTACTTCGTGCTTGCAAAGGCACTGAAGACCGACAAGAAGTAACAAGAAACCCTAACGAGAGGCCTCGGCAATGGATTTCAAGGTTGGTCAGATCTTCGCTACTGATGAAGAGAAGCTCAGCGTTGCCATTGCCGAGGCTCACCTCGGTCTCGCGGAGGGTGGCATCCCCATTGGGGCTGCCCTCTTCGACGAGAACGGCGCACTGCTAGGCAGTGGCCACAACCTCCGTGTGCAAGAAGGCGATGCCTCGATGCACGGCGAGACCAGCGCGTTTCGTAACGCCGGCCGCCAGCGCAGCTACCGCAAGGTAACGCTCGCCACCTCACTTTCACCATGCTGGTACTGCTCGGGTTTGATCCGTCAGTTCGGCATTGGGCGCGTCCTGGTTGGGGGACGACAAAAACTTCATGGGCGGCCAAGACTGGGTCGCCGAAAACGGCTGTGAACTCAAGGTGATGAACGACCCGGGGCTAATAAAGCTCATGGGCGACTTCATTGAAAACAACGATGCGCTCTGGAACGAAGATATCGGCGAGGAGTAGCCCGCTAATATTGAGTGCATGACTCAACGCAATCAGCCATGGGGTTACCAGAACGCTGGAACCGGCAAAGCACCCGACTGGGAGCTACACCCAGAAACCACTGCAGTTCGCGGCGGTTTGATGCGCTCTGGCTTTGGCGAGACCGGTGAGGCTCTCTACCTATCGAGCGGTTTCACCTACGACAGTGCCGAGCAGGCCGCAAGCGCTTTTCGCGACGAGACCGAACACTTTCTTTACTCGCGCTTCGACAACCCGACCGTAGCCATGTTTGAGCAGCGTTTGGCTGCGATCGAAGGTGCTGAGGCTTGCAAGGCAACCGCCTCTGGCATGGCCGCTATGTTTGCCTCGGTTGCCAGCGTCGTAAAGTCGGGCGACCGAATCGTTGCCTCGCTAGCCATGTTCTCTTCTTGCTTCGTGGTGCTCACCGAAATCTTGCCAAAGTGGGGAGTCGAAACGATTCTTGTCGAGGGCACCAGCGAGGCCGACTGGGCCGCCGCCCTTAGCCAACCAACCGCGGCTGTCTTCATCGAAAGCCCGAGCAACCCGCTGATGGAGATTGTTGACATCAAGATGGTTTCAACTCTCGCCCACAAGGTTGGCGCGATCGTGATCGTTGACAACGTGATGGCCTCCCCGGTTTTGCAGAGCCCGCTCGCCCTCGGCGCCGACGTGGTCATGTATTCGGCCACCAAGCACATCGACGGCCAGGGGCGCGTCCTAGGCGGTGCAGTGCTCGGCAGCTCCGACTACATCAACAACACGCTAAAGCCCTTCATTCGCCACACCGGCCCCTCGATGAGCGCGTTCAACGCCTGGGTTCTGCTCAAGAGTCTCGAGACGCTGACAATGCGCGTTGAGAAGATGAACGCGAGCGCTCAGGCGATTGCCGAACGCCTCGAGAGCCACCCTGCAATCAAGACCGTCTGCTACCCGTTCCTAAAAAGCCACGCTCAACACGAGCTGGCCAAGAAGCAGATGCGCGGTGGCGGCACGACCCTCGCGATTGAGTTTGCTCTGCCACAGGATCAGGTTTTCGCCGTCATGGACGCACTGCGGGTCATAGACATTTCGAACAACCTAGGTGACTCGAAGTCGCTGATGACTCACCCGGCGTCGACGACCCACCGACGCCTGGACGCCGCGACTCAGGCCAAGATGGGAATCACCGCTTCGACGGTGCGACTTTCGGTCGGGCTAGAAAACGTGGACGACTTATTGAGAGATCTAGAGAGCGCGCTGAATTCGCTCTAGTGCCTCGGTGATGATCTCTTTCGAGGTGCCGAAGTTGAATCGGG
>CAIRNX010000035.1 GCA_903880095.1 uncultured Micrococcales bacterium
GGGTAAACCTGAGACGGTAACAGTTGCGACGAGTTCGTTATTTACGAAGACGGGAATGCAACCGCCGTGCGATGCATAGTCTTTCTCGTCAAGTTTTAGCTCAACTAACGGGTCTTTGCCTTCTGCTCGCAATTGGGCGAGATGCCAGGTGTCCTTTTCTGTCAGCTGGGTAAGGTTGCGCTTACGTCTTGCCCAGTCAAAATTTTCTGCGGTAGCGCCTGGGAGCATCACCGAAAACATCGGTGTGTCACCTGAGCGAATGTCGATTACGATCGGCAACTTGCTGGCCAAAGCCTCATCACTCATCCGGGTGCCAAGATGGTAGGCGTCTTCTACCGTGAAGTGTTTGAGATTGACCATTTATTTACTTTGCGTCGTCACGCGAAAGTTTTTGCGCAAAGTAGAGCGGGATTACCGAGATCAGAACCGTGGTCACGGCGACTACGTCTACAACTGGCGCTTTGCCAGGGCGGAACATATTGTTCAGAATCCAGATTGGTAGGGTTTCGACCCCAGCGCCTGCCGTGAAGGTAGTGACGATGATTTCATCGAAGCTGAGGGCAAAGGCTAGGAGGCCGCCGGCAATCAGCGCCGAACCGATCTGGGGAAGCGTGATCAATCTAAAAGTGGTGAAGATACCTGCGCCAAGGTCGGCAGAGGCATCCTCTAAGTTTCTATTCGTTCTCGAGAGTCGGGCCAGAACGTTGTTATAGACCGTCACGATGCAGAAGGTGGCGTGGGCGATGATTACCGTGGCCATACTCAGTTGTAGCCCCAGAACGGTCCTGAAGGCGTTATTGAGGGCCAAGCCGGTGACAATTCCGGGGAGCGCTATCGGCAAGATAACCATCAACCCGATCGACTCTTTGCCGAAAAACTTGTATCTCGAAAGTGCGAGGGCTAAGAGGGTGCCCAAGACCAGGGCTACGAGTGATGCGCAGAGAGCGATCACGACGCTTGTGCCAAGCGCAGCGATGAGCCCACCCGAACCAAATGCTCGCACCCACCAATTCAAGGTGAAGCCCGGCGGCGGCCATTCCATGTTCATCGACTTATTGAACGAGTTGATAAAAACGATGACGAGCGGTAGATAAATCACGGCGAGAACGAGGCTAGAGATGAAGCCGAGAATTATTGTTGCCGAACGACTGATTCGCATTAGAGGTTATTCAGAGCTCCAGTGCGCCTTACCGAGCCCAAGTAGGCAAACATAATCGCGATAGGTATTAGAGCGAGGGCTGCGGCCATGGGGAGGTTGTTTGCCGTGCCAACGTTTGTGTAAATCAAGTTACCTAGCATCTGGTTTGGGCCACCCACGATGTTGATAGTTATGTAGTCGCCGAGCGTGAGCGAGAAAGCGAAAATTGAGCCGGCAATAATGCTTGGCAGGATCATCGGAAAAATGACTCTTCTGACTGTTGTGAAAGTCTTGGCACCAAGATCGCTGGAAGCCTCGAGCATATTTCCAGGCACCTTCTCGAGCCCACCATAGATCGGCAAGATCACGTAGGGTAGCCACATGTAGCCGAGCGTTATGGCTGCGCCCCAGAGCGAATAGCCCGGCGTGTTTAGACCGAGAGGCTCAAGAAGCCACTGCAGGACGCCTTTGTTTGACAGAACCGATCGCCAGGCGTAAGCCTTCACCAAGTAGCTTGCCCAAAGGGGCAAAAGAACTGAAATGGCGAGTATGTTTCGAAGTTTTGGGCCAGCCACCTTCGACATGAAGAAGGCGATTGGTAGGGCAAGTGCAATATCGACGAGGGTGACGCCGAGGGCGATGCCGATCGTGCGCAACGTTACCGAAGAGTAGAGCGAATCGGTGAAGAGCGAAACTATGTTGTCTAGGTTCCAAGCAACTTTGGTGTTGCCCGTGAATTCGTCCACAGTCCAGAACGCGGTGACCAGGAGCATCAAAAGCGCTGCTATGTAAACGAGCGCCAGCCAAAGAACCGGCGCCGCCAGAAGGAGTTGCAATCTCGCTTTGGCGTGGTTGTAAAGGTAACTAGAAACCCGGCGTGCTGGAGTCACCGCAATGGCGGCTCCAGCAACGCTCGGGTTTTTAGTCATGATGATTTGTTAGCCCTTGATGTCTTGCCAGGCTTTAGTCCAAGCAGCGTAGTCGGTGCACTTGACGTCTTTACGGCCGTCAAGGCAGGTGCTGATTGGGGTTGTCCAGTACCAGATCTGAGCCGCGTAAGCCTCGTCGCCAGCGTGGTAGGTGTCACAGAAAGCTTTGTCAGATGCGTACTGGCAGGCGTCCTGGGTCACGGGTGCTTCACCGAAGTACTCGGTTGCTGCGGCGTTAGCCTTCGGGCTGTCGATGTAGTCGAGCCACTTGTATGCACAGTTAACGTGCTTTGTGCTCGAAGAAATCATCCAGCTGTCAGACCAACCAGTTGCACCCTCGGTAGGCAGAATCGCTTCGGTGTGTGACTTGGTCGACATCGAGTTCTTGATTACCTGCCAGGTGGTGCCAACAACCGTGTTGCCGGTTTCGAACGACTGAATCGACTTTAGGTAGTCGCTCCAGTACTCACCAACGTTTGCGCGCTGAGCCTTTAGAAGGTCGACCGCTTCTGCCAGCTGGTCTTTGTCTAGCGAGTAAGGGTTGGTGATGCCAAGCTCAGGCTTGTGCTTCATCAAGTAGAGCGCTGCGTCGGCAATGTAGATCGGCGAATCGTAGGCGGTTACCTTGCCCTTGTATGCGCTCGCGCCATCAAAGACAACGCTCCACGACGTCGGAGCTGGCTTAACGACGTCGGTGTTGTACATGAGAAGGTTTGCGCCGTAGCCGTGAGGTACCCCATAGGACTTCTTGTCGACGGTGTTCCATGCTCGGTTTTTCAAGAAGCTATATACGTTTGCATAGCTTGGAATAAGTGCTGTGTTAAGTGGCTGCACGTAACCGCCAGCGACTAGGCGAAGCGTGGCGTCACCTGACGCTGCAATGGCGTCGTATTGTCCGGTCTTAAACAAGCTGAGGGCCTCGTCGCTTGTGCCATAAGGCTTGAACGTTACCTGGCAGCCGGTTTCTTTCTCGAATGGGGTAACCCAGTCAACGGTCTTGTCGGTGCTGCCATCTTCGGCATAACCTGGCCAACCGAGCAGGGTCAGTGTCTTTTCGTTTGCTCCGAGCTTGTCGAGCATGGTGCCGCCATTGTTGCCAGAACCGCTTGAACAGCCGGCCAAGGCGAGCGACACAGCAACTGCTACTACAAGCCCCTTTGCTTTGCTTAGCTTCACTTTTTCTCCTTTTAGGTGAGCTTGACCAGGTCGGTCTTGCTCATTTTTACCTTCACCGTCGCGCCGCGGCGGTAAGACTTTGCGTTGTCATCGCTCGCAGAAACCTCTGCGATTAGTTGTTGGCCATTCAAGTCGACAATGAATCGAATCGTCGAACCCAGGTAGATCACTTCGAGCACTTCAGCTGAGTCTCCAGTTGAACCAAGTTCGACTTGTTCTGGTCGAATCATGGTTTGTGCGTTGATGCCAAAAAGTTTGTTGCTCTGTTCTGGTTCAAACACGTTCGCGGTGCCGACGAATCTGGCAACGAACTCCGTTGCCGGCTGTTCGTAAAGTTCTTGCGGAGTGCCAATTTGTTCGATCTTGCCGTTGTTGAAGATTGCTATGCGGTCGCTAAGAGTCAGCGCTTCGTCTTGATCGTGGGTTACGAAGATGAATGTGATGCCAAGTTCGCGTTGCAACTCTTTGAGCTCGATCTGCATCTTTTCGCGAAGCTTTAGATCTAGGGCGCCGAGAGGTTCGTCGAGCAGCAAAATCTTCGGCTCAACCACAATCGCGCGAGCGAGTGCGACACGTTGCCTTTGACCGCCAGAAAGCTGAGCTGGTTTGCGATCTGCAAAGTCGGCTAGGTGCACCTTGCTGAGCGCTTCCATCGCGCGTTCGAGGCGTTCTTTCTTGGGAACCTTACGAACCTTCAGTCCATACTCAACGTTTTCGATGACGCTCAGGTGGGGGAATAGCGCGTAGTCCTGAAAAACAGTGTTGACATCACGGTCGAACGGAGCTTTATTGGTCACGTCTTCGTCATAAAGCAAGACTTGGCCCTGGGTCGGCAATTCAAAGCCGGCAATCATGCGCAAAACGGTGGTTTTACCCGAACCCGATGGGCCGAGCATTGAAAAAAATTCGCCTGACTTGATCTCTAGGTCGAGGCTGTCTACGGCGGTGAAATCCCCGAACTTCTTAGTTAACCCCCGGATGGATATCGCCACTTTTTGACCTCGCTGTCGTTGCTTTGTTCATACTAACCAGAAATCGTTATTGACCCTCGTATAAAGTCGAAAGCATGTCTGAACAGTTACCTCCGTGCCCGGTTTGTGGCAGTGTCTACACCTACGAGATGGACCCTCTCTTGGTTTGCCCCGAGTGCGCTCACGAGTGGTCACCGGAGATTGAGAATGTTGAGGTCGAGGTTGTCGTCAAGGACTCCGTCGGCAACGTGCTTCTAGACGGCGATACAGTCACGATTAATAAAGATCTAAAGGTCAAGGGTTACTCGACATCGATCAAGGTTGGCACCAAGGTGCGCAACATCAGGCTAATCAGCGCTCAGGACGGCCATGACATTGACGCAAAGGTTGATGGCTTCGGCTCGATGTACCTCAAATCGAGCATCGTCAAAAAGGTCCTCTAGCCGAGCAGTGACTTCATCTGCTTGTAGATTACTCCGGCAGCATAAACCGGGTTTAGGCGGGTCAAGAAGTCCATCATCTTGGCGTCTTGACCGATGCAAACGCGGGGCTTGTTGTTTTCGATCGCGTCGACCATTGCCTTAGCGGCATCGGTTGCCTTAGTCATTTTGAATTTGGGTGCGTCTTCTCCGGCTGGGCCAGGGTTTGCCATTCCAGAGTTAGCTGCGATGTTGGTCTCGATTGCGCCAGGGAACACCACTGTGACACCAACCTTGGTGTCTAGTAGTTCAGAGCGCAGACCTTCGGTGAAGAGTTTGATGGCCGCCTTCGAGGCGCCATAGACGCTCTGGCCAGGGACGGGGGCGTAGGCGCCCATCGATGAGACGTTCAGAATGTGCGCCTCTGGGCGCTTGAGTAGCTCAGGTAGGAACGACTTGACCATGTGGAGCGGGCCATTGAAGTTGACGTTCATAACCTTTGCCGCGGCCTCGTAGGTGAGGTCATTGATTTTCACGAATGGCTGGATGATTCCCGCGTTGTTCATGATTGCGTCCACTGCGCCAAGCTTCTCGATTACCTGGGCTGGGAGCGCAGCGACCTTGCCGGAGTCGGTGACGTCGATAACAAAGGTTTCGATGGTGCCAGCGAGGGCTATGGCTTCTTTCTTGGTCTCGGCTAGAAAGTCTTCACGCAGATCGACCGCGGCAACTTTTGCACCTCGTCTGATTAGTTCGAGGGTGATTTCGCGCCCCATGCCGTTGCCGGCGCCGGTTACTACTACGACTTTTCCGTTGACCTTCATTTGAGCCCCTTTGTCTTGGTATTACAACAATACAACTCGTTCGGACACAAATGATTATTAGGGGAACAAACGGTTCTGTGTTTTGCTTGAGAGTCTTATGGACCTTTCACAGATCGAACTCGAAATGCTTGACGGCTCAACCAAGAAATTTGGCGATGTCGCTGGCAAGGTGACCCTTGTTGTCAACGTAGCCTCGCGCTGCGGTCTCACGCCACAATACGAAGCGCTGGAGGCTCTGCAGAGAAAGTACGGGCCAAAAGGTTTTGTAGTCGTTGGGTTGCCATCGAACCAGTTCTTTCAAGAGCTTTCTTCAGAGTCAGACATTTCTGAGTACTGCTCGACCACCTGGGGCGTCACTTTTCCGATGACCGCGAAGGTCAAGGTGAATGGCCGCTCTCGTCATTCGCTCTACAAGGAGCTGGTGAAGGCCAAGGATGGCTCCGGTGTTGCTGGGCCAGTGCTTTGGAACTTTGAGAAGTTTTTGGTGCTGGCCGATGGTTCGGTAAAGAGATTTCGCCCGCCGGTAAAGCCAGACTCAGACGAGATTGTCTCGGCTATTGAGGCCGCGCTCTAGCTCCTTGGCTGGTCGCTGAGCAATTCGGCGTCCATCGGGGCTGAATCTTCAAGCCCTTCATTGATTCGCTTTAAATCTTCAGCGGTCAGCTCGAGTTTCAGCGCACTGAGCGAGTCTAGAACTGACTCTTTTCGGGTTACGCCAGGAATCGGCACCAACTGGCTGGAGAGGCTTCTAAGCCATGCGATAGCCACCGCATAGGTCGAGACGCTCTTCTCGCTCGCAATAGTCTTGATGATGCCCTGAGCGTCGTTTTGGCGCGCGCCCTTGGTTGGTGACCAAGGAAGGTACTTGATATTGTGCTTTTCGCAAACCTCAAGCACGTCTAGTTCTTGGCGGTAGGCAGGGTTTAGCTGGTTTTGCACGCTGGCAACTTCGCCAATGACCTCGACGGCTCGTTCAAGCTGATTCGCCGAGTAGTTGCTAACCCCAATGTTTTCGATCAAACCACGCTGCCTAAGCGCCGCAATGTTTTCGAGCTGAGTTTCGAACGCCATGTTTGGGTCGAGTCGGTGATGCTGCCAAAGCGGAATGCTGCTGAGGTTGAGGCGGCCGGCTGAGGCTTCAACAGCGCGCAGCAGGTAATCGAGACTCGCGTTACGACCCCAAACTTCGCCAGGCTTACGAGTTATGCCGGCCTTTGTAGCGATTAATAGGTTCTCGGTGTTGCCGGTGAAAGACCTAATCGCCTCGGCGAGGAGTTCTTCGTTGTGCCCGAAAGTGTTCCAGCTCGGGGCATAGATGTCTGAGGTGTCGAAAAGGGTGACGCCTTGGCGCATTGCTTCGTGCAGAGCCTCGATAGTTGATTCTCTGTTCTGCTCACTGGCTCCGAAAGACGCCTTCATGAAACCGAAACCGAGTGAACCAAACATGATCAATCCTTTTTAGTAATGAGAAGGCTGGCGCCTGCTGAAACAACCAAGCAAACCACGATGAAGATAAGCGAAGTTTCGGTGCTGATGTCTGGAGCCCACTCGACTGGGTGGCCGCCGTTGATAAACGGCAACTCGTTTACATGCATTGCATGGGCAACCAGTTTGAAGCCGATGAACGCAAGAATTGCCGAGATTCCGTATTCGAGAAAGCGGAGGTTCTCGATGAGGCTGCCGAGCAAGAAGTAGAGCTGGCGCAGACCCATTAGGGCAAAAATGTTTGCGGTAAGAACGATGAACCCGTCGGTGGTGATACCGAAGATTGCCGGAATCGAGTCAAACGCGAACATTACGTCGGTCAGTGCCAAGGTAATGAAAACAACGATTATTGGTGTGAAGGTTCTTTTGCCAGCAACGTTGGTGCGAATCTTCATGCCTTCGTAGTTTTCGGTGTAGGCGATTCGCTTGCTCAAGAACTTGGTCAGCTTGGATTCAGACTCTTCATCGTCACCTTCGCTGCGGAACAACTGGTGAATTGCCGTGTAGATCAAGAACGCACCAAAGAGGTAGAAGATGCCGGTGAATGCATTCAAGATGGCAACGCCAGCGAAGATAAAAGCGGCACGCAAGACGAGTGACATGATGATGCCGACCATAAGTACTTCTTGCTGATACTTCTTTGGCACCGCGAAGCGCGCCATGATGATCACGAAGACGAAAAGGTTGTCTACGCTGAGACTGTATTCGGTCAACCAACCAGCGAAAAACTCGCTAGCTCGATCTGCTCCAGAGCTGAAGGCAAGAAAGGTTCCGAAGAGGGCCGCGAGTAGTGCGTAAAAGCCGACCCATGCGGCGGACTCTTTGGTCGATGGCTCATGTGGCCGGCGGGAGATGATGAAAACATCGGCAAGAAGCACGCCGACGAGTGCCACTATTGTGGCAATTTCAAACCAAGCGGGAATCGCGTGGTGAGCCATTTTTAGGTTAGCTCGAACTGACCGCCCTCGATCTGACCCTGCTTGCGGTACATGTCGAGTTTGGTTCGGGTGTCTTGAATGTCTAGGTTGCGCATGGTCAGCTGACCGATTCGGTCTGCTGGGCCAAACGCCGAATCCTCGGTGCGTTCCATCGATAGCTTCTCTGGGTGGTAGCTGAATCCTTCACCCTCGGTGTTCACGATGGTGTAGTCGTCTCCTCGGCGAAGTCGAAGAGTAACCGAACCGTTTACGGCAGAGGCGACCCACTTCATGAGTGCTTCGCGAAGCATTAGCGTCTGCGGGTCTAGCCAACGACCTTCGTAAAGCAAGCGGCCCATGCGGCGACCCTCAGAGTGGTACTGCGCGATGGTGTCTTCATTGTGAATTGCGCTCAGCAAACGTTCGTAGGCGATGTGAATCAAAGCCATGCCTGGTGCTTCGTAAATGCCGCGGCTCTTGGCTTCGATGATTCGGTTTTCGATCTGGTCGCTCATACCGAGGCCGTGGCGTCCACCGATCTTGTTGGCTTCATACATCAACTCGACGGCGTCGCTGAATTCCTTGCCGTTTATGGCAACCGGGCGACCCTGTCGGAAGGTTACGGTGACATCCTCTTTTTCGATCTTCACCGAGTCATCCCAGAATTTGACGCCCATGATTGGCTCGACAATTTCAAACGACGTGCTGAGTTCTTCAAGGCTCTTGGCCTCGTGAGTTGCGCCGAGCATGTTTGCGTCGGTTGAGTAAGCCTTTTCGGTCGATGCGCGATAAGGCAACTTGCGCTCTTGAAGCCACTCAGACATTTCGTGTCGGCCACCAAGCTCGTTCACGAAATTTGCGTCTAGCCAAGGTTTGTAGACGCGAAGGTTTGGGTTTGCAAGAAGACCGTAACGGTAGAAGCGTTCGATGTCGTTGCCCTTGTAAGTTGAGCCGTCGCCCCAAATCTCAACGCCGTCTTCGCGCATAGCGCGCACCAGTAGCGTGCCGGTGACTACGCGGCCAAGGGGAGTGGTGTTGAAATAAACCTTGCCCCCGGTGCGAATGTGAAATGCTCCACAGGCGATGGCTGCCAGGCCTTCTTCGACCAGTGACTGACGGCAGTCAACTAGACGGCCGGCTTCGGCGCCATAGACGGTTGCGCGGTCAGGGATCGAGTCGATGTCGTCTTCGTCATACTGACCAAGGTTGGCGGTGTAAGCGAAAGGGATTGCGCCTTTTTCGCGCATCCAGGCAACGGCAACCGAGGTATCGAGACCACCAGAAAACGCGATGCCGACTTTTTCGCCGACTGGGAGGGAAGCTAGAACTTTAGACACACGTCTAGGCTACCCAACTTTTGAGCCTAGGCGGGCTGCTGTTGAGTGATGCAGTGGATTCCGCCACCTCTTGCGAAAAGTGGGCGGGCGTCGACGAGGACAATTTCTCGGCCAGGATAAACGCCTTCAAGAACTCTTTTTGCGACAGCATCGTTTTCATCGTCGAAGGCACACAGAATGACCGCTCCATTGCAGATGTAGTGGTTGATGTATGAGTAGTCAACGAAACCAAGGTCGTCACGAAGAGTTTTTGGCGCAGGGACCCCCACAAGTTTGAAGTTGGTGGTCTCCTCAAGGGTTCGCTTCACCTCGTGGCTCACCGAAAAGTCTGGGTGAGTTTCGTCTTGCTGGTCGTGAAACAGAATCGTGGTTTCGTCGGCAAAGCAGGCGACAATGTCGATGTGCCCCCGAGTGCCGAATTCATCGTAGTCGCGGGTTAGTCCGCGGCGAATCCATATCGCTTGGGTCGTCCCGAGTTTGTCGTGCAGCTCTGCCTCAACTTCTTCGCGCGACCATTCCGAGTTTCGACCTTCACCGAGTTGAACGGTTTCGGTGAGCAAGACGGCTCCAGTGCCGTTGACGTGAATCCCTCCGCCTTCGTTTATCAACGATGAGTCGATGCACGATTTACCCGTCGCTTCGCTAATTATCTTGGCGACTTGGTCGTCTTTGTCCCATGAAGCCCAGGTGCCTTGTGCTCCCCAACCGTTGAAGACCCAGTTGACTCCTGCAACTTCGCCATCTTCGTTTTTGACGAAAGTTGGACCAATATCTCTTGCCCAACCGTCATTAAGTTCGGCAACAAGTGTCTCAACGCGGGGGTCGAGAAAACCTTTGGCGATTTCAAGATCATTTTCTTGAACCAGCATGGTGACGGGTTCGAACTGAACGATCGCGTTGGCTACGCTTGACCAAGCTGAATAGGCCTCGGTTGCCTCCGGTTCGAGTGTGTATTCGGCGGTCGGCCACGCCATCCAGGTGCGTTCATGAGGCTGCCATTCGGCAGGCATCACCCAGGTCAATTTGCTACTCCGGCGATGCCACCGTATTCGCCGTCACCGTTTGGCTGGCGAAGGTTCTTGACCTGTTCGGTGAGCTTGTCGTAGGTGTCGGGGCGTCGAGTTGCCAAGAACGGGAACAGGTCGAGCCAGTCACGGCGCTGGTCGAGGTCAAGGTCGGCGACGAGCACTTCGTCTTCGTCGCGCGAAGCTTGGGCGAGAATTCGGCCGTAAGGGTCGCAAATGAACGAGGTTCCGTAGAACGTGATTGCGCCCTCATTGCCCCAGCGGTTTGGCACGACCATGAACGTGCCGTTAGCGATCGCGTGACCAACGATAACTTTTTGCCATAGGGGAGCGGTGTCGAATTCAGGGTGATCTGGTTCGGAGCCAATCGCAGTCGGGTAGCAGAGCAACTCTGCTCCGCGGAGCGAATAGTTTCGAGCTACCTCTGGGAACCATTCGTCCCAGCAAGTTGGCAAGCCCATGCGGGCACCGAGCAGGTCGTAGACGGGGTAGGGCTCGCCATCGGCTGGCCCTGGCTGAAAGTATTCGTCTTCGTAGTAGCCCGCGGTGACCGGAATGTGAAGTTTCGGAGTTCTGGCAACTAGCTCGCCGTTTGGTGACACGATGATTGCGGTGTTGAGTCCGCGACCGTCTTCGAAATCTTGGTACTCGTAGACAGATGCGTGAACGTAAACGCCAAATTTTGCGGCCGCTTGTTTCGCGAAGGTCGCTGTAGGGCCGTCAGTGAGCGTTTCGGCTGTGGCGTTCGGTGTGCCGGTTGGGCGAGCGTCCGCCGGGTAACGACTCAGAGTAAGTTCTTGCAAGAAAACGATCTTGGCACCAGCGTTAGCCGCCTTCTCGATGCCTTCTTCAAGCTTTGCGGTGTGCTCGGCTAGTGATTCATGCCATCGAGTTTGCACGAGTGCAACGCGCAACGGGCTTCGGGTGCTTGGCTTGACTCGGCTTAGCGACTTCGGGGCCTCTGCTACGGTCAGTTTCATCTAGACGTCCTTCATGGTGTCAAGGATTCGAATCAAAAGTTCGAGAGTGGTTCTTGGGTTCACAATCGCAAAGCGGGTGTTCGGTTCGCCCTTATGCGAAGAAGGCACAACGAAGCCAAGACCCGAATCGAGGAGGTTCGCAGACCACCGATCGTAATCTTCGAGGTTCCAGCCCTTCTTCTTGAACACAACAACACTTAGTTCTGGTTCGCGAACCAACTCGAGGTCGTCACGGTTTCGAATTACCTCAGCGATGGCATGCGCGGTGTCAACATTTTGGGTGACGGCATCAGAGTACGCGGCGGTGCCGTGAGTGGCCAGCGAGAACCAGAGCGGCAGCCCACGCACGCGACGAGTCAAGTTGTAGGCATAGTCGCTCGGGTTGAAATCGCCACCCTCGGTCAAGGTGTCAAGGTATTCGCCGTGCTGTGTGTGTGCAGCCTTTGCAAGCTCGGGGTTCCGATACACCAGGGCGCAAGCGTCGAACGGGGCGAAAAGCCACTTGTGCGGGTCAACGATAAACGAGTCGGCAAGTTCGGTGCCGTCAAACAGGTGACGCGTCTTAGGAGCGAGGAGACCAGCTAGGCCATAGGCGCCATCAACGTGAAACCAAATATTGTTTTCGCGAGCAACTTCGCCGATTTCTCGCAACTTGTCTACGATTCCGAAGTTGGTTGTTCCGCCGGTGGCGACTATTGCAAACACTCCATCGCCAGCCGTTTTGAGGGCATCTCGAACGGCGTCTCCATGCAGTCTGCCGTTCGAATCTGGGGTTGCCAAAACCACGTCGATGTCCATCACGCGCGCTGCTGCCTTGATCGACGAGTGTGCTTCGGCCGAACAAACCACCTTCCAGCGCTCAGGGCGGGTTGTTGAAGAATTCATAGCTGTGTGGCGGGCTGCTACCAGTGCGCTCAAATTGCCGAGGGTTCCACCTTGAACGAAAACACCAGCAGAGGTTGCAGGTAAGCCGGCTTCTTTGGCAAGCCAGGCCAAGACTTCATTTTCAGCGAAAACCGCACCCGAACCCTCAAGCCACGAGCCGCCATAAATTGAGGACGCAGACACGACTAGATCGAAGAGCGTGGACGCCTCGGTAGGTGCAGTTGGAATAAAGCTGAGATACCCCGGGTGGTCGGTGCTTAGGCAGGCCGGAGCTAAAACCTCTGCAAACACCCGGAGAGCTTCGTCGCCGCCTAACCCAGTTTCGTTGACAGTGTTAGGGGCATGTTCGCGAAGAAACGATTCGGTTTGAGGGGTGTCGAGCGGCACTGGGTCAAACTCCATGCGTTCTCGAGCGTATTCGAGAACTTTCTCTCGTAGACGGGCAGTTTCTGGGCTACTGGCGTGCATGGCTGCCCGCGGCTTGATAGACATTTGGCTCCTCTTTGACCAATGTCAGCCTATCCAAATCCTCAGGATTTTCGCAGACGAGCGCACCAATAACGGCACCGTGGTTCAGTTACCCTTGAATTGTGATGAAGACAAGTATTAGAAGACTTATCGGGGCACTCGTCATTGGGGCCCTATCTTTGGGCAGTCAGTTCGCTATGCCAGCAGCCAACGCATCTTGGTGCAAGCCTGCACCAACCCTGTCTTCGTCGACTTTTACTCAAAAAGTGACCTACTCCAACGGCGCAAACTTTGGCTACTACTCTCTGCCAACCGGTGCCGGAACCCTCTCAAATTACCAGACCAGAATCGGTGTCTACAAAGGTGAGATCTCAAAGTCGAATATGACTTCGGTTTATGCCCGTTTCGGTTTACTTGGCAACCAAAGAACCTTTGCTAACTCGGTACCTAACCTCCAGACATACGTAAACACCGACTTCATTGGTGCGAACAACATGCCTTACTCGGCCGTGATCAGCGGCGGAGCCTTGGTTTATGCACCGGCTACCGGTTCGATTGGTGATCCAGCACGAAACGGCACAACTCGCGTATTGGGTTGGGCGAAGACTAGTTTTAGCGAATCCGCCGGTTTTTCGATGCCTGCTCCTCTGACCTCTGGCGCACTAAATTTCTCGGTTTCTGGCGTCAACCTCAAGAGCATTCCAGTGAACTCGATCGTGGCTTACACCTCCAACAATTCGACCAAGGCGATACCTCGCGGCCAATACGCGATTCTTGTTTCTAAAAACAAGGTCGTTGCGACCTACCTCAAGGGCACCACGATTAGACCAACTTTTGGCACCTTGTTTCAGGCAACTGGTCTCGCTGTTGCAAATCTAAAGCGACTAACCAACGGCAAGCAAGCGACATACAAGATGCCGCCACTAACGAAGTCAAGCCTCGTGGCAGACACCGTTTCTCCAACGGGATATGTTCAGATTGGCAATGAGAAACTCAAAATTACCGCCGTCAACTTTGTCGGAGGCAACAGTTCTGGTGCGACCATGTACGACAGCAATTTTGGAACGGCCACTCTTGAAACGATTGGTGCTGCCACCTTCGCGGTTGATAACAACGGAGTCGTTCAAAAGGTTTCGAGCTCCCGCGGTATCAGAATTGCTGTGAATTCGACCATTTACACGCACGTATTTCAGGTTTCTTCGCCCCAGTCGTATCTTGTGGCCCGACTCACGGTGGGTCAAAAACTCACCGTTTTGAACCGCTATTCTTCGGCAAATCACAACACCTTGGTTAGCGCAAGCGGCCGTGGCTCGATTCTGCTCAAAGACGGCCAAAATGTCGAAGACTGCAATGGCACGAGCGAAGAAATTAGACCCCGCACGGTTATTGGCTGGAACGAAGCCGGGCAGTTTTGGGTAGCAACCTCGACCATGGGCATTTCTTGGTCAGACAACCTATATCGCCTGGGCGGTTCGACTATTCACCAAATGGGTGTGTGGCTGAAGCAATTTGGCGCAACTCAGGCCGTTTCAGTTGACGGCGGCGGTTCCACCGCGCAATTTGTCACAATCAACGGTGTGGTTTCTCGTCAAGATCTACCCGAGAACGAGTGGATTCGAGACATACCAGTAGGTTTGGCAATCACAGCAAACGGCTAGTCGTTCGCGCAGTTTGCGAAACCACAATGCCAATAATCACCAAAAGGCCGCCTATAAGTTGGCTGGCCGAGATTTGTTCACCTAGCCACAGCAAACCAAACACAAAAGCAAACACTGTTTCAGCTGTCGATGCGATTCCAACTCCTGTTGCACTCAAGTGTCTTAGTGCCTTGTAGCTCAGCAGCATTGGAACAAAAGACCCCATCACACCAAGCCACACAAGTAACACCCAGGCGGGTAGTTGCACGCCTGAGAGGTTTCCGCCAAGTGAAGCCTGGTTCGCGTATTTGGCCCAGTCAAAGTTCCACCATGGCGAAAATATCAGCCAAAATACTGCTGAAATTCCCATCGTGTAAAAAAGCGTCGACATGCTGTCACGGCTCTGCTGAGCGCGTTCACCCATGATGAAGTAGACGGTTAGGGTTGCTGAAGCCATAAATGCAAATGCAACCCCGAGCATACTAAGACCGCTCAGATTTAGGTTCGAAACAACCACGAGCCCGGCGAGCACCAGTGCAACACCGATCCAAATGCGACCGCGAACCTTTTCTTTGAAAATGAACATTGCGGCGATAGGCACCCAAACAATCGCGGTGTATTCGATTAGAAGCGCAATGCCAACCTGAAGGTTGGCGACAGCCATCGAGTAGGCCCACTGCATCAGCGCGACGCCGACGATTCCGAAGCCGATCAGTTTTGGCCATTCGCGCTTTTCGACTCTAAAAGCCTTGCGATTCGTGAAAAGCAGCATGATAGCGGCAATGCCGGCGGTGGCCAAAGAGCGGTACAAAACGATCTGTGAGCCCTCAACTCCCGTAGCCATGATTACCTTTGAGGTGCTGGCATTTATGCCAAACAGCAGGGCACCCGTGAGCGCGTAGATTGCGCCTAGTGTCGGGTGCTTTTTGTTCACCGCACCAGCCTAGGCTAGAAGCATGACTTCTTTTGTTCTCGGCGGAGGCTGCTTCTGGTGCCTCGACTCTTCATACATGCAGTTCGTTGGCGTCTCTGACGTCGTCGTGGGTTACATGGGTGGTAAGAACGACAATCCCACCTATGAAGAGGTTTGCAACGGCAACACTGGCCATGCCGAGGTAGCCGAAATCATCTTCGACGAGACTCTGATTCCTGCCGAAACCATTCTCGATATTTTCTTCACTATTCACGACCCGCGCCAGCTAAACCGCCAGGGCAACGACATCGGTAGTCAATACCGTTCGGTGATGTTTTACAAAGACGACGCTCAACGCCTACTTTTCGAAGCCGCCATCATGCGCGCCAAAGACCACTGGGATGGCGAACTCATGACCGAGCTAAGCCCAGCAGAGACGTTCTGGGTGGGGGAGGAATACCACCAGGATTTCTTCGCCAAAAACCCGAATCAGGGTTATTGCAACGCGGTTGTCTCGCCCAAGATGGCAAAAGCCCGAGCCGCGTTCTCCAATTTATTGAAGTAAATATTCTTTCCACAGATTTCTTCTAGGCTCGTTTTTCGCTCTCGTTCCCTGACAAACTCCTTCGTACTGCGGCTTCACGCCGTGTGCCTACGAAAGGAAACAAATGTCGGATCAAGTAACAGTCGCCGGCCTAGTCGCGACAACCCCACGCCACCTGGTAACCCAGGATGGCTTGCCAATCACCTCTTTTCGATTGGCTTCTTCACACCGCAAGTTCGACCGCAATCAAAATAAGTGGATCGATGGCGAAACCAATTGGTTCACCGTGACCACTTTTCGCCAGCTGGCAATCAACTCGGCTGGTTCGGTCGCCAAGGGTGACCGCGTGATAGTCACCGGAAAACTTCGAGTTCGCGACTGGGACAACGGCGAGCGCGCCGGCACCTCAGTTGAAATCGAAGCAGACGGTCTCGGCCACGACATGACCTGGGGTTCCTCTGTGTTTACGCGTACCGTCTTGGTGCGCGAGCCTGAACCAGAAGAAGCCGCAGAGGTTGAAGAAGAGGTTGCCGAACCAGAGTTGGTCGGCGCTGGCAAGCGCCGATAGTTGAGCAGGCCGACTCGAACCTCCCCCTCGTTTCTCGAGTCGGCCCTAGTTAAGCGCCTCCGCCAAAGCTTGCATTTTGTAGCGCTCACCCGTTGAGCCAAGTGGGTCGGGTAAAATAACCCGAAGCAAGCAAACAAGGCGGAGGCGCTTTTCTATGGCGGAATTCATCTATCAGATGATCAAGGCGCGTAAAGCGCACGGCGACAAGGTCATTCTTGACGACGTAACACTGGCTTTTTACCCAGGCGCAAAGATTGGTGTCGTTGGCCCAAACGGTGCCGGTAAGTCGTCTGTCCTAAAGATCATGGCCGGGCTCGATATTCCATCAAACGGTGAGGCTCGCCTCAACCCAGGCGCAACCGTCGGAATCCTTCTGCAGGAGCCGCCTCTTGACGAAACCAAGACTGTTCTCGGAAACGTCGAAGAAGCCGTTGCTCACATCAAGGTGAAGCTTGACCGTTTCAATGAGATTTCTATGGAGATGGCCAACCCAGATGCCGACTTCGACACGCTGTTGGCCGAAATGGGTCAGCTTCAAGAAGAGATCGACCACCTCGACGCGTGGGATCTCGACTCGCAGCTTGAGCAGGCTATGGATGCACTTCGTTGCCCGCCTGGCGACACCGATGTTACCCACCTCTCAGGCGGTGAGCGCCGCCGCGTTGCTCTTTGCAAGCTTCTTCTTGAGAAGCCAGACCTTTTGCTTCTTGACGAGCCAACAAACCACCTCGACGCCGAGTCTGTGCTCTGGCTTGAGCAGCACCTCGCCAAGTACCCCGGCGCAGTTCTAGCCGTAACCCACGACCGTTACTTCTTGGACAACGTGGCCGAGTGGATTCTTGAACTCGACCGCGGTCGCGCCTACCCATATGAGGGCAACTACTCGACCTACCTCGAGAAGAAGCGCGAGCGCTTAGAGGTTCAAGGCAAGAAGGACGCCAAGCTAGCCAAGCGTCTCAGCGACGAACTTGACTGGGTTCGATCAAGCCCTAAGGCGCGACAGACCAAGTCGAAGGCTCGTTTGGCGAAGTACGAAGAGATGGCAGCCGAGGCTGACAGAACCAGAAAGTTGGACTTCGAAGAGATCCAGATTCCGCCAGGCCCGCGCCTCGGAAACATCGTTCTCGAAGCCAAGGGCCTTCAAAAGGGCTTCGATGGTCGTTCGCTAATCAACGGACTGACCTTCAGCTTGCCTCGCAACGGCATCGTCGGAGTTATCGGCCCTAACGGTGTCGGAAAATCGACACTGTTCAAGACGATTGTTGGAATGGAGCCCCTAGATGGCGGCGAACTCAAGATCGGTGAGACCGTAAAGATTTCATATGTAGACCAGAGCCGTGGCGGTATCGACCCAGAGAAGTCTCTGTGGGAGGTCGTCTCGGGTGGTCTTGACTACATTCAGGTGGGTCAGGTCGAGATGCCTTCGCGCGCCTATGTGGCTGCATTCGGTTTCAAGGGCCCCGACCAGCAGAAACCTGCCGGCGTGCTTTCTGGTGGTGAACGAAACCGCCTGAACCTAGCGCTCACGCTCAAAGAGGGTGGCAACCTGTTGCTCCTCGATGAACCGACAAACGACTTGGACGTTGAGACGCTTTCGAGTCTCGAAAACGCACTTCTTGAGTTTCCTGGTTGCGCGGTAGTGATCACTCACGATCGCTGGTTCCTCGACCGTGTCGCCTCACACATCCTCGCCTACGAGGGTAGCGACGACAACCCAGACCAGTGGTACTGGTTCGAAGGAAACTTCGAAGCTTACGAAGAGAACAAGATTGAGCGCTTAGGCGCCGAAGCCGCTAAGCCTCACCGCAGCACTTACCGCCGACTAACTCGCGACTAGTCGAGTTCTGGCACTCGAACCATGCCCTCCTGGGCAACGGTTGCCAGAAGTTGGCCATCTCGAGTGAAGATGCGACCAAGTGAGAGTCCTCGACCGCCCTGCGCGCTCGGGGACTCTTGCACATAAAGGAGCCACTGATCTGCTCGACCATCTCGGTGAAACCACATTGCGTGGTCGAGGCTTGCGCTCTTTAGGCCGGGGTGCGACCAAGCAATGCCGTGCCGGCGATAGATCGACTCGAGAATCGTGTAGTCGCTGGCGTAGGCGAGTGCAGCACGGTGAATCACCGGGTCGTCTGGCAAGTCGCCGAGTGCCTTAATCCAAACCGCCTGGTGAGCAACGGGTTCACCCTTGACTGAGAAGTAAATCGGCGAACCAACGTGCCTCATGTCGAATGGTCGAGCGTTTGCCCAGTACTGAGCGACCGGGTGCGGGTTACTGCCCATTAGGTCGGCGGCCGAGGGGAGTGTCTCAGGGTCTGGAATGTCGCTCGGGAGCTCGTCCTGGTGATCTAGCCCTGGGTCTACGTCTTGAAACGAGGCGATCATCGAGAAAATCGGTTCGTTGTCTTGAAAACCTTGGACGCGCCTGGTTGAGAACGAGCGCCCGTCACGCAAAACGTCGACCGAATAACTAACCGGCTGGTTGATGTCACCTGCACGAAGAAAGTAACCGTGCAGGGAATGAATGACTCGGCCCTCGGTGACGGTTCGCGACGCAGCCACGATTGATTGCGCAAGCACCTGGCCACCGTAGACGCGACCGTGCGGCATCCACTGGGATTTGCCGACAAATTCGTTGCCTCCACCGCTCAAATTGAGTGTCTCGAGCATTTCGGCAAGTGGATCGTGCGGAATAGGAACCTCGTTGGTCATCACACAGGTAGTTTAGATAACAGATGAAAAACGCGTTCAAACTTCAAGACCGACAAAGCGTCGAAGACCTCGAGGCCTACCTGCTGCGAGCAAAGCGACTCGACACAACCGGGTTGGTTCGATTCAGGGCATTTGGTGATGTCTTAGCCGCTTATGTTGCGCCGATCTTCGCCGGTTCGCTAATGGATAACGGGCCAACAGTTCTCGGTTTGCGAACCACCGAACTCGCTGAACCTTCTGAGCTTGACGCCGTCGTGCCGATCGCAAACGTGCTTGACCGTATTGCCAAACTTTTGGCCGATAACCCGCGCAAGTTCGTGCTTGAACTGCCAGATACGCTCAAGACACCGTGGGCGGGAATTTCACCGCCACGCACGGGCTGGGAGCCGCTGATTGAGATTCCGGAGGCCGAGTTGACCCAACTGGCCAAGGATGGCATCGCAGAGGTCGCAGACACGCTCCCAGAGGCCGTTGGTGGCCCAATCGCGGCCAGAATCCGCGGTGAGATTTGGGGCCGTCAGATGAAGTTTGGTTCGAGAATTCCGACTGGTGCCGCCTTCGTCGCCGCCGGCCTCGGTTTTCTCACCGAAAACGAGATGGTGCAGGTTTACCAGGCTCAGGGTTGGGTTCGTCTGAGTAGCGAACACGGGCACGTGCTTGCCAAGGCTGCTAGCGGCCCGGTGCTTGACTAATCTTCAAAAGTGTTGAGCATCGCGTAAGCGGCGCGCTCAAAGTAGCTCCAAAGTTCTTCATCGTAACTTTGCGGTAGTTCTAACTCATTGACTGCCGCTCGCATGTGTGAGAGCCACCTGTCTCGGGCCTCAGGGTTGATCTTGTATGGCGCGTGGCGCATCCGGAGGCGCGGGTGACCGCGTTGCTCTTGGTATGTGCTTGGCCCGCCCCAATATTGTTCGAGAAACATGCGAAGGCGTTCTTCGGCTGGGCCAAGGTCTTCTTCTGGGTACATCGGTTTCAATAACTCGTCTGCCGCAACGCCTTGGTAAAAACGGTGTGCCAGTTTCTTGAATGTCTCAGTACCGCCCACGGCCTCGAAGAATTCCATTTACTTGACGAAGATCTGGGTTGCCTCTGAGGCCAACTGAAGTTTTGCCTTGTCTACGCCGTGCTTGATCGCGTTGCGAAGTTCGCGCGCGATGGCATCGGGTGACTTAGGGGTTACCTGTTGAACCAGGCGCAAGACGAACTGGTCGCCGGTCACGTTTTGGATTCCCCAAACCTCTGGATCTCCGATTAGTTCGTCAGCGTGTGATTTCTTGATTGTCGCGGCAGCCTTTTCAACAACCTCGGTTGCCTTTGCCACGCTCACTCCATAGTCGAATGCGATGTCAAGAACCACACGAGACCAGCCCTGCGACTTATTGCCTACTCGAACGATTTCGCCGTTGCGAACATACCAAAGCGTGCCCTCTACATCGCGAACCTGCGTGACGCGAAGGCCAACCTCTTCGATGATTCCGTTGGCCTCACCGAGGTCAACCGAGTCGCCAACACCGAACTGATCTTCGAACAGTATGAAAAGACCTGAGATTAGGTCTCGAACAAGGCTCTGCGCACCAAAACCGACGGCGGCACCGAGGATTCCCGCACCGGCGATAATCGCACCAACGGCAATGCCAAGTTCGCTGAGTATCGCACTGATCACCGCAACCGTGATCGACCAAGTTATTAGGTTGCCGAGCACAGAACCAATTGTGTTAGTTCTCGCAACAACCCGAGCCTTGGCTAGCGGGGACGATTCTGAACTAACCCCGTCGACGACTCGCTTCACAATGCGCTTTACCGAGGCGAGAAGTATCGCGCGCGCGATGACGCCGCCCACCAAGATGAGAACAATAACGATTGGTGTGTGCCCGTCGGTCCAAAACTTGGTGAGCATCTCCATTAGTTGTCAGCTTTCTGTGCCTTCAAGGCGCGATCAACGGCGTCGAGGTTTTCTAGAATGATGCGCTTCAGCGCCGGAATAGCTTCAACCTCTGACTTGCTGGCAAAAGCGCGTGTGCGCTCGGCAAGATTTTCGTCGGCCAGGTAGATCGGGTAGGCGCCGCGCAGGATGTATTCGGCGATCTTGAAGGTTCTCGAGTTCCAAACCCCGAGCGCCGCCTCAAAGTACCAATCAACCAAAGGCTCGAGCAGTGTGGTGTCATGCGCGCGAACCAGCCCGAGGCTACCGAAGTTGATGTCGGTGTTTGAGAGTTCGTTGTTGTTTAGAACCTCGTTCCAGCCAGCCTTCTTGCCTTCAGCGGTCGGAATCGAAGTGCGGGCCATTATGGCCTGCTTCGCGCCGTTGGCTGTGTTGTCGTTCGCGAGTTCTGCCTCAATCTCGGCGAGACCCATGCGTCCAGCCATCACCAAACCGTTAATTAGGTCCCATCGCATGTCTTGGTCAAGTTCAAGGCCGTCAAAAACAACTGAGCCGTTGAATAGGCCGGCCAAGATGTCACCAGACTCTTCGGTTTCTGCGAAGTAGGTAGCGAAACGCGTGAATAGCAGCTGGTTGTCAGAGCCAGGTTTGGCGTTCTTAGCCATTTCGAGAAGTCTCGCCGCAACATCGCCAATTGCCTTGTGGCGATTAGCGGCAGACGTGTAGAGCTTGGTGGTGGTCATTAGCTGGCGAAGAAGAGTCAAAAGCATGGTGCCCTGAGTTTCAGCTGCAACGTTGTTTAGCACCAGGTTGATGAAGTCGGTCGCCGATGCTTCGCCGTCGCGAGTCGCGTCCCACGCCGAACCCCAAACCTGTGCGCGGGCGAGCGGGTCGGCTAATTTACCTAGGTTTTCGAGCGCGAACTTCCAAGACTCTGCATCAAGACGAACCTTTGCGTAGGTTAGGTCGTCATCATTGAGCAGAATTAGCGCCGGACGCTCCAGGCCAACCAATTCGGTGACCTCGGTGCGTGCGCCATCTACGTCAATTTCGACCTGGTGGGTGCGTACTAGTTCGTCGTCGACCATGTTGTAGAAGCCGATCGCCATTCGGTGAGGGCGAATCGTCGGGTAGTCCTTGTGTGCGCTCTGGTCGATAGCAAACTTGGTGATCTTGCCATCAACTGATTCGACATCGGCGCGCAGGGTGTTTACGCCCGCGGTTTCGAGCCACTTTGCGCTCCAGTCGGTTAGGTTGCGCCCGCTGGTCGCCTCAAGTTCTACCAAAAGGTCGTTCAAGACGGCGTTCTTGAAGGCGTGCTTCTTGAAGTAGGCCGAAACACCCTTCTCGAATGCCTCGCGACCGACTGTTGCGCCCAGTTGCTTGAGCACAGACGCACCCTTTGCGTAGGTGATGCCGTCAAAGTTGACCTGAACGTCTTCGAGGTCGCGGATCTCGGCCACAATCGGGTGCGTCGAAGGCAACTGATCCTGGGTGTAAGCCCAAGCCTTCTCGCTGAACGCGAAGGTTGTCCAAGCGTCCGTCCACTCGGTAGCCTCGGCAACGGCTAGATGCGAGGTGTATTCGGCGAACGACTCGTTCAACCAAAGGTCGTTCCACCAGCGCATGGTGACGAGGTCACCAAACCACATGTGGGCAAGCTCATGCAGAATCGTCACGACTCGACGCTCCTTTAGGGCTTCTGCGACAGCTCCGCGGAACACGTATGTCTCGGTGAAGGTCACCGCTCCGGCGTTTTCCATCGCGCCGGCGTTGAAGTCTGGCACATACAGCTGGTCGTACTTGGCGAACGGGTATGGGTAGTCGAAAGTCTTTTCGAAGAACTCGAAACCTTCGCGGGTCTTTTCAAACATGTAGTCGGCCTCGAGGTATTGCTCGAGTGACGCACGGCAGTAGACGCCTAGTGGAATCTCGCGCCCGTCAGCGCTGGTAAGCGAGCTGTGGCGCGAAATGTATGGGCCTGCTACCAGCGCCGTGATGTATGAAGACACGCGCGGGGTTGGCTCAAAGTTCCAAACAGCCATGTTGCCTTCGATCTCGGTTGGAGTCGGGGTTGGCTGGTTCGAAACCACCTGCCAGTGCTTTGGCGCGGTGATGTTGAAGCTGAAGCGAGCCTTTAGGTCTGGCTGCTCAAAAACGGCAAACATGCGGCGGCTGTCTGGCACTTCAAACTGGGTGTAAAGGTAAACCTCGTTATCAACAGGGTCGACAAAGCGGTGCAGACCTTCACCTGTGTTCATGTAAATCGCGTCTGCGTCAACGTAAAGCTCATTGTGTTCTTTTAGGTTGGGGAGCTTGATTCGCAAACCATCGCTGTGAGTCGCTGGGTCAAGTGATGCACCGTTCAGTGTGATTGCGTGAACCTTGTGGGTGATCGCGTCGATAAAAGTTTCGGCACCAGGCTTGTTGCAGTTGAAAACCACGCGTGTGTTCGACGCGAAAGTCTTTTCGTTGGTAGTCAGGTCAAGTGTCACCTCGTAGGACTCAACGCTTAGCAACTCTGCGCGCTCTGCGGCTTCAATACGGGTTAGGTTTTCGCCTGGCATGTGACTCCTATGTCGGTGGTTTTTCGATTGTGCAAAATCTTCAACTAGCCTAATAGGCAAGACACGAAGCATTTGAAGGAGCCATAATGCGGTTGCGCCAGAGCCCGATGATTGAAGCTTGCTCGTTGATGGCAACGAGTTTTCTGTTTTTCATGGCAGGTATTTGGCTCATCGAGGGTGATGTAAACAAGATGCTAGCCAAGGGCCCGACGATCTCTGCAATGCTTCTGTTTCCCGCTTTCGTATTGTGGCTAATCTTCGGCAGAGTCGCGAGAGATGCCAAAATTTCGACAAGACTTTTAACTTCTGTGGGAGTTGCTCTCGCGGTGGCTGCTTTCGGGGCGTTGCTCTTGCAAACCTCCTTAGCGAGCGACAACAAGGCTCAAGGGGTTCTGGTTATAGCGCAGATAGTCATCGCTTTCACGATTTCATGCCTTTTAGGTTCGGCTATCACCTTCGGTTTACTAGTTCGTGAGAGCAAGGTGCCAGATGCAACCCTCATCACTAAGCCAATAGTTCAAGCCAGAAAAAAGAAACGAAAGTAACCATGCGCATTCACATCGCCACCGACCACGCAGGCTTAGACCTTAGTCACTTCTTAATAGAGGAGCTGACCAACGATGGTCACAGTGTTTTCGATCATGGGCCGAGCGAATACGACCCGTTGGATGACTACCCAGCTTTTTGCATCAATGCGGCGCTAGCCGTGATCAGAGACCAAGTGGCAGAAGTCGAAGCCTTGGGAATAGTGCTCGGTGGTTCGGGTAACGGTGAGCAGATTGCCGCCAATAAGGTGCGCGGTATCCGTGCCGCTCTCGCCTGGAACTTGGACACGGCGAGACTTGCACGCCAGCACAACAACGCGAACGTGATCGCCGTCGGTGCTCGCCAGCACAGTCGAGAAGAGGTGCTTGAGCTGATTCGTGCGTTCATTTCCGAACCATTCAGCGAAGACGAACGCCACATTCGTCGAATCGGCAAAATTCAGGCATACGAACAGACGGGTGAAATCCTCTAAATGCCCGAAGGGCACACCGTTCATCGAATCGCCAACGAGTTCAATGAACTCTTTGGTGGCAAGGTGCTGCGAGTTGATTCACCTCAGGGTAGATTCACCGACGCTCGAATGCTTGATGGGCAGAGGCTCAAAGTTGCCAGTGCAGTCGGCAAGCAAATGTTTTTGCATTTTCAAGACGACCTGATAATTCGGATCCACCTTGGCATCTACGGCAAATGGCAATTTCATAAGGGGTTGGCTCCCGAAGTTGTCGGTCAGGTTCGTGTCAGATTCGCTGTTGATGGCGTCACAGCAGAACTACGCGGGCCAACCGTTTGCGAAGTGATCGACTCAAAAGCGCTTGCCGAGGTCTATGACAGGCTTGGCCCCGACCCGCTAAACCCAGACCCGAATGGTCGGGAGTTCGAGCGCTTTGCCTCCAAAGTCAAGAAATCATCAACGCCTATCGGTTTGCTCCTGATGAACCAAGAAGTGATCAGCGGAATCGGAAACGTTTATCGTGCCGAAATTCTCTACCGTGCGAAAATCAACCCGCACACCAAGGGCTCCGATCTCAAAACTAGGCAGATTAGTGAACTTTGGGCCGACTCGGTCAAACTTCTCTCGATTGGCGTGCTGCACGGGGTAATGATCACGCGTGACGAGTTTTTTGACGAGGACCCCGGCAAGTTAGAGCGCAACTGGGTTTATAAACGCGAGGGGCAAACCTGCCGCAAATGCAGAAAGAAGATTGTTTTAGAAATGGCTGCCGGCAGGAAACTTTATTTTTGCCCCGGTTGCCAGAGGTAATTGGAGCGGATGACGGGAATCGAACCCGCACCATCAGTTTGGAAGACTGAGGCTCTACCATTGAGCTACATCCGCATTTGGTAACAAGACCATTCTATGGGTTAGACTAACCGAGGTTGTTTTCGTTCAAGAACTTTTTGAGTGATTTCACCGGGGTGTAGCGTAGTGGCTAGCGCGCCTGCTTTGGGAGCAGGATATCGCAGGTTCGAGTCCTGTCACCCCGACCATTGTTTGTTTCATCACTGCCAATCACCCAACTGGAGTACCCACGTGAAGACCACTGTCGAGCGCATCAAACCAACCCGAGTCAAGTTGACTATCGAGGCGAACGAAGAAGACTTCAAGCCTTCTATCGACCACGCCTACGAGCACATCGCCGAAGACGTATCGATTCCTGGCTTCCGCAAGGGCAAGGTTCCGCCAGCAATCCTTGACAAGCGCGTAGGTCGCGGCGCAATTCTTGCTCACGCAATCAACGACGGTCTGGACAGCCTCTACCGCGCTGCAATCGAGTTAGAGAAGCTTCGCCCAATCGGCCAGCCAGCCGCCGATGTAAAGTCTGCACCTGACGAGCAAACCTTCAAAGGCAACCTGGTTGTCGAAATCGAAGTTGAGGTCCGACCAGAGATCAAGCTCCCTGCCTACCGTGGTCTAAAGATCAAGGTTGACGAGATCAAGGTTTCGGCTGAAGAGGTTGACGCCGAGGTTGACGCACTTCGCGCCCGTTTTGGCACTCTAAAGACCGTTGAACGTGCCGCCAAGAAGGGTGATTTCACCTCGATTGACCTAACTGCCGAGATTGATGGCAAGACCATCGACAACGCGTCGAACATTTCTTACGAGATCGGCTCGGGCAACCTGCTTGACGGCATCGACGAAGCTCTAGACACCCTAACCGCGGGAGAGTCGACCACTTTCATTTCGAAGCTAGTTGGCGGCGACCTTGCCGGCCAGGATGCACAGATTTCGGTAACCCTCAACTCGGTTAAGGAGCGCGAACTACCTAAGCTCGATGACGAGTTCGCCAAGCTTTACAGCGAATTCGACACCGTCAAGGAGCTCAAGGCAGGCCTTGAGCAGCAGGTTGCTCGTTCAAAGAGCTACGGTCAAGGCATCGAGGCTCGCGACAAGCTCACCGACGCACTTCTTGAGCTTGTTGATGTTTCAGTTAGCGACGAGGTTATCGAAGCCGACGTCAACAACCACCTCGAAGGTGAGGGTCGCCTTGAAGACAAGGAACACCGCGCCGAGGTTCTCGAGCAGTCGACTCGCTCATTCAAGATTCAGATGCTTCTTGATGCAATTGCTGAGGCAGAAGAAGTCAAGGTTTCAGAGCAGGAGCTCATTCAGGCGCTTGCCGCTGCAGCTCAGGGCTACGGCATGGACCTAAACGAGTTCATCAAGATTATCGACCAGAACGGTCAGATCCCGATGTTCGTCACGGATGCCGCCCGTCGCAAGGCGCTATCAATCGTTCTAGAGAACGCCGACGTCACCGACGCCAAGGGCAAAAAGGTTGACCTAGCAGAGTTCTTGAAGGCAGACGCCGACGTCGAAGACCACACCGGTCACGACCACGACTAATCTCAGTTTCTGAGTTTGGCCCGAGCCTTTTAGGTTCGGGCCTTACTTTTTGGTGCGCTAGGGGCGAACACGAGCGTGTCATGTCGCACCGGTCGGTTAGGTTTATTGAGCAACTTAGAAGGAGTTTTCATGTCTGAACACGCGGCACTTCCTAACGGAATTTTTGAGCGTCTATTGAAAGACCGCATCATCTGGCTTGGCGACGAAGTTCGCGATGACAACGCCAACGAGATCTGCGCCAAGATGCTGCTTTTGGCAGCCGAAGACTCAACCAAAGACATCTTCTTGTACATCAACTCGCCAGGTGGCTCGATCACTGCTGGCATGGCCATTTACGACACCATGCAGTATGTGCCAAACGACATCGTCACTGTTGGTGTCGGTATGTGCGCGTCGATGGGCCAGTTCTTGCTCTCATCTGGCACCAAAGGCAAGCGCTACGCTACCCCGAACACTCGCGTGCTACTTCACCAGCCTTCTGGTGGTTTTGGCGGCACCGCCTCAGACATTCAGACCCAGGCAGAGCTGATCCTCTCGATGAAGAAGCAGCTCGCCGGCATCACTGCCGAGCAGACCGGCAAGACCGCCGAAGAGATCATGGCGGCCGGTGACCGCGACCGCTGGTTCACCGCCCAAGAAGCGCTTGAATACGGCTTCATTGACCACATTCAGAAACACGCCGCCAGCGCTACCGGAGTAGGAAGCAACTAATCATGAACATGCCTCAAGGACGCTACATTCTGCCGAGCTTTACAGAGCGCACCGCAGCCGGTTACCAGACTCATGACCCTTACACCAAGCTCTTCGAAGATCGCATTGTCTTTTTGGGTGCACAGATCGACGACGTCTCTGCAGACGACGTAATGGCACAGCTTTTGGTGCTCGAGTCTCAAGACCCAGATCGTGACATCACCATGTACATCAACTCACCAGGCGGTTCGTTCACAGCTATGACTGCGATCTACGACACCATGCAATACATTCGCCCGCAGATTCAGACTGTATGCCTTGGTCAGGCAGCATCGGCCGCGGCAGTTCTTCTCGCCGGTGGGGCACCTGGCAAGAGACTCGCACTACCTAACGCGCGCGTCTTGATTCACCAGCCGTCTGGCGGCGGCGACCGAGGTCAGGCTTCAGACATCGAGATTCAGGCTCGCGAGATCATGCGCATACGCGAATGGCTTGAAGAAGCCCTGGCAAAGCACTCAAAGCAGTCGGTTGCCGAGATCAAGAAAGACATCGACCGCGACAAGATTCTTACCTCGCAGGAGGCCCTCGAGTACGGTCTAATCGACCAGGTGCTCACCTCCCGCAAAAACGCCTAAGCAACGCCTAGGCTTTACTCGTGAGCAAGCTCAGTGAGTCAGGCGAAATCCTGAAATGTTCCTTCTGTTCTAAAAGTCAGAAGCAGGTACGCAAGTTAATTGCGGGGCCTGGCGTTTTCATTTGCGATGAGTGCATCGAGCTTTGCAACGAGATCATCGAAGAAGAACTAGGTCAGAGCGTCGAAGAGGCGCTTGAAGACATCGAGCTACCGAAGCCTAAAGAGATCTTCGCGTTTCTCGAGGAATTCGTAATCGGTCAGGGTCAAGCAAAGCGAGCACTTTCTGTTGCTGTTTACAACCACTACAAGCGACTTCGTTCACGCGGAACCCTAACTGCCGCTGGCAAAGAGCACGACTCAATCGAGATTGCCAAGTCAAACATCTTGATGATTGGCCCTACCGGTTGCGGCAAAACGTATCTTGCCCAGACCCTAGCCAAGCGCCTAAACGTGCCTTTTGCCGTTGCCGACGCAACCGCCCTAACTGAGGCGGGCTATGTTGGCGAAGACGTCGAGAACATTTTGCTCAAGCTCCTTCAAGCTGCCGACGGAGACGTCAAGCGCGCCGAAACCGGCATAATCTACATCGACGAAATCGACAAGATTTCGCGCAAGGCCGAGAACCCTTCGATCACTCGCGATGTTTCTGGTGAAGGTGTTCAGCAGGCACTTCTAAAGATTCTTGAAGGAACCGTCGCGTCTGTTCCACCACAGGGTGGCCGCAAGCACCCGCAGCAGGAATTCATCCAGATTGACACGACCAACGTGCTATTTATCGTTGCCGGAGCTTTTGCTGGGCTTGAAGAAATCATCGCTGCACGCACAGGCAAGAAGGGAATCGGTTTCGGTTCTTCGATTGCGGGCAAGGCAGAGCAGCTCGATATCTTCACCGAGGTCGAACCAGAAGACCTTCGCAAGTTCGGCCTTATTCCTGAATTCATCGGACGTCTGCCGGTCATCGCAAACGTGACCCAACTCGACCGGACGGCGCTGCTTCAGATTTTGACCGAGCCACGAAATGCCTTGGTTAAGCAGTATCAGCGCATGTTTGAACTCGATGGCTTTGAGCTCGAGTTCGACAAACCATCGCTTGAGGCAATCGCCGATCTAGCAATTTCGCGCAACACCGGAGCCCGCGGTCTTCGCGCAATCCTTGAAGACATTCTGGGCCCGGTCATGTTTGAGCTGCCTGGTAGCGCAATAACCGGCACAGTTAAGATCACCGCAGATGTCGTCTCAAACGGGGGCATGCCTCAGGTTGCGCCTTTCAAGCGCCAACAGGAGAAGTCGGCCTAAATTGCGCGCTCCGATTTTGGCAGGGTTTGTCGCTTCAATTACCGGAACCGCTGCCTCTATCGGTGTTGTCTTAGCCGCACTCACGGGGCTTCAGGCCACGAAGGGGCAAACCGCCTCGGCAATCTTGTTCATGTTGATCGCTTACGGCGCTCTATCAATCATTTTGAGCACCTACTTCAAGATGCCCATCTCTATCGTTTGGTCTACCCCTGGTGCGGCCATGCTGGTTGCTGCTGGCGGTCTAAAGCTCGGCTTTGCGACCGCGGTTGGCGGATTCTTGGTCACTGGTTTGCTTCTCGTTCTAACCGGCCTCTGGCCAGCCCTCGGCAGGTTTGTCTCAAGCATTCCTAAACCGATTGCGAGTGCGATGCTCGCTGGTGTGATTTTTAGCTTTTGTGCGGCCCCGTTTCAGTCTTTGGTTGCCTATCCGTTGGTAATTTTGCCGGTCTTGGCGATTTGGCTTTTGCTCTACCGTTTCGCACCGATTTGGGCGGCTCCTGTCGCAGTCACACTTGCCTTTGCTTTGATCGCTTTTTCGGTCAAGATTCCGACATTTGATGTTTCACTCCTGCCTCACCTCGAATTAGTGACGCCTGAGTTCAGCGTCTCTGGCCTGTTCAGCATTGCGCTGCCTCTTTACTTTGTGACGATGGCCGGGCAGAACATCCCCGGCGTTGCAATCATGAAAACCTTTGGTTTCGAAGTGCCTTTTCGAGCCGCATTGGTTTCGACGGGGGCGGCAACGGTTGCCGGTTCATTCTTCGGTGGGTTTGCTCTCAACCTAGCGGCAATATCGGCGGCATTGAACGCCAACGAACATGCTCACAAAGACCCTAAAAAGCGCTGGATTGCCTCGGTGTCTGGGGGGGTGCTTTACCTTTTGCTCGCGCTTGTCGCAGGGCCTGCGGTTGGCTTTGTATCGGCTGTGCCCCGTGAACTAATTTTGGCGGCCGCAGGAGTGGCACTGTTTCCTACAATCGTCTCGGCATTCACGAGTGCGACAGAAGAGCCGAAACTTCGCCTGGCAGCGATAATCACGTTCTTGGTGGGAGCTTCGGGCGTTGCGGTAGCTGGCATCGGAGCAGCCTTCTGGGCGCTCCTAGCCGGCGTAATCGTTTGGTTTGTTACAACAACCCGCGACGCTTAAGTAGCGGCTCAATTGAGGCCTCAGAGCCTCTGAAGTCCTTGAATAACTCCATTGCATCTTTCGTGCCACCCCGCGATAGCAGGGTATCTCTGAAATGCTGGCCGTTCTTTCTAGTTAATCCGCCATTGTTCTTGAACCAGTCGACTGTTTCGGCGTCGAGAACTTCAGACCAGATGTATCCGTAGTAACCGGATGCATAGCCACCCGCGAAGATGTGCGTGAAGTAGGTGCTGCGGTAACGGGTCGGAACCGGTGCAAAGGTTAGGCCGTAGGTCTCGATGGCGTTAGCTTCGAACTCTTCGACAGAGCCGACCTTCGCGCTCGAATCGAGCTCGTGCCAAGCGAGGTCGAGAATCGCTGCCTGGAGGTACGAGGTGGTTGCGTGACCTTGGTTGAAGGTTTCGGTTGCATTCAGGTTGTCGATCCACTCCTGAGGCAGAGCCTCGCCGGTTTCGAAGTGGCGAGCGTAGTTGGTAACAACCTCTGGCCAAAGAATCCACATCTCATTGACCTGCGAAGGGAACTCGACGAAGTCTCTAGGCGTAGAAGTGCCTGAGAAGCGTGGGTAGGTAACGTTTGAAAGCATGCCGTGAAGTGCGTGGCCGAACTCATGGAACAAAGTCGTAGTTTCGTCGAAGGTGAGGAGTGTCGGTTCACCTGCAGGTGGCTTTGGAACATTGAGGTTGTTGACGATGATCGGCTTCTGGTTGAACAGGTGGTTTTGATCAACCAAGTTGTTCATCCAGGCACCTCCACGCTTCGATTCGCGCGCGTAGACGTCGAACACGAATAGAGCCAGCTCGCTGCCATCTTCGTTGAAGACCTCGAATACGCGAGCGTCAGGGTGGTAGGCCACAAGGTCCTTACGCTCTTTGAAACTGATTCCGAATAGCTGGTTGGCAGCGAAGAACACACCATCGGCCAACACGCGTTCAAGTTCGAAATACGGCTTGAACTTTGCGGTGTCGACGTTGTATTTCTCTAGGCGAACCTTTTCGGTGTAGAAATCCCAGTCCCAGCTTTCAACGGTTCCTTCACCCATAGCTAGGGCGATGTCGGCAGCCTCAGCGCGGGCATTGCGAACAGCTGCCGGAGCGATTCTGCGAAGCATGCCATGCACGTTGGTTGGGTTGCCGGCAGTCTGGTTGCTAATCACGTATTCGGCGTGGCTTTTGAAGCCGAAAAGTTCGGCACGCTTGGCTCGCAGGCTGACGAACTCTTTGACGATGCCTCGAACGTCGTTGTCGTTGTCGCGACCGCCCTTGACCAGTGAGTTCTTCATGATTCGTTCGCGAAGTCCGCGGTTGGTTAGCGATTCGAGTAGCGGGTGACCGGTGAAGTTGACCATCGGAATGACCCACTTGCCCTCGAGGTCTCGGTCTTTTGCCGCGGCGGCCGCGGTCGCGATCTGGGTGTCGGTTAGGCCGTCAAGCTCGGCAACTTCGTCAACCACGATGGCTAGGTCGTTGGCATCAGCCAAAACCTTTTGCCCGTACTCGGTCTCAAGGGTTGAAAGGCGCTCGTTGTAACCCTTGAGTGTTTCGCGTTGGTCTTCGGTTAGATGAGCACCGGCGTGGATGAAGTCGCGGTAGTAGCGCTCGAGAAGGTAGGCAGACTCGGCGTCGAGACCGAGGTTGTCGCGGCGTTCGTAAAGGTCTTTGATTCGAGCCCAGAGCTGCGGGTTGAGTTGAATGGCATCGGTGTGCGCCGCTAGCTTTGGCGCGATCTCGGCCTCAATCGCGTCAAGCTCTGGGCTCGTGTCGCTTGAAGATTTGTTGAAGAAAACCAGAAGCATGCGCATCAGAACCTGACCGCTCAACTCCATAGCAACGATCGTGTTTTCGAAGGTCACGGTGTCTTGATCGATGATGTTGCGAACCTCGGCCAACTGCAGCGAGCAGCCCTCATAGAAGGCTGGCAGATAGTGCTCGTCGCGAATCTGCGCGAATGGCGGCAGCTCGTAAGGAAGGTCTGAACGGTTAGCGAATGGGTTCTGTGGGGTCCAAGTCATGAATCGAGCCTACTGCTCGATATCAGCCAAAACCACATCAGTCATTTCTACTTCGTCGCCTGTCTCGATGGTTAGTTCTGAGATGCGCCCGACCGCCTTAATGTCGCCTTCGATGAGAGAAATTGCCGCCGCATTTGGCGCCTTCAAAGTTGCGCTGGCAACCTCGGCCTTCATCGAAACCTTGGCATCTGATTTGGCCTTGCGAACACCAAACAGCGCGCTCGAGGCAACCTCAAGCAGGCCGTCGTGGTCTGCAGAGACATCGGCGAGTTCGGCAACGTTTGGCCAAGGTGCGCGGTGAATCGAGCCGGTGGTTTGCCACCAAGCCCAAACCTCTTCGGTGGCGTAAGGCAAGAACGGTGCAAAGAGGCGCAGCATTACGTGCAGTGCCCGGCGAAGAGCTACAACTGCAGAAGCCTGTTGGGCCTCGGTTACTCCACCCTGGCCATAAGCGCGGTCTTTGACTAGCTCGAGGTAGTTGTCGGTGAAACCCCAGAAGAACTGCTCGGCGAGTTCGAGCGCCTTGGTGTGGTCGTAGCTCTCGAAAGCTGCGGTAGCCCCGGCAACGATTTCGGCTAGTGCGCGAAGCATTGCCTGGTCAACTGGCTCAGAGACTTCGGCTGCGACGGCTGGCGCTTCGAACGAAAGCACAAACTTGGCGGCGTTCAACACCTTGATCGCGAGTCGGCGACCAACCTTCATTTGACCTTCGTCGAATGCCGCGTCGGTGCCTAGGCGAGCCGAAGCAGCCCAGTAGCGAACCGCATCTGCGCCATGGTTGTCGATCGGCTCGGCCGGAACAACAACGTTGCCTTTCGACTTGGACATCTTCTTGCGGTCTGGGTCGAGAATCCAACCCGATATGGCGGCGTTAGACCACGGCAGCTTGCCGTGTTCTTGCTCTGACCTGAGGAGCGTTGAGAAAAGCCAGGTGCGAATGATGTCTTGCCCCTGAGGGCGAAGGTCAAAAGGGAACACCTTGGCGAACTTTTCAGGGTCGGCAATCCAGCCGCCGGCTAGCTGAGGTGTAAGTGAGCTGGTGGCCCAGGTGTCCATGATGTCAACCTCGCCAATGAAGCCACCTGGCTCACCGCGCTGTGACTCGTCGTAACCGGCAGGTACATCGCTCGACGGGTCAACCGGCAGGGTTTCAAGTGGCGGAACAAGCACCTTGTCGAAGTCTGGGTTGCCATCGGCATCGAGGGCATACCAAACAGGAATCGGGACGCCGAAAAAGCGCTGGCGCGAAATAAGCCAGTCGCCAGTTAGACCGTTGACCCAGTTTTCGTAGCGAACGCGCATGAAGTCCGGGTGGAATTTGAGTTGCTTGCCGAGTTCGATTAGGCGCGAGCGAACGGCCTCGTCTCGTCCACCGTTTCTGATGTACCACTGGCGGGTTGAAACAATCTCGAGGGGTTTGTCTCCCTTTTCGAAGAACTTGACCGGGTGGGTGATCGGCTTTGGCTCGCCAACCATGTCGCCAGACTCCTGCAAAAGCTCAACGATTCTGGCCTTCGCAGAGAAGGTGGTTTTGCCGGCTAATTCAGCGAATGCTGCCTTGCCTGCTTCGCTAGTGATGTCTTCTGGGCACTCCGAGATGATTCGGCCGTCCCAGCCCATGATTGCGCGGTTTGGTAGGTCGAGCTCGCGCCACCAGATCACGTCGGTAACGTCACCGAAAGTGCAAATCATGGCGATTCCAGAGCCTTTATCGATCTGTGCGAGGCGGTGTGCCACCACCGGAACCTCAACGCCAAATAGCGGGGTTTTGACGGTCTTACCAAAGAGGCTCTGGTAGCGCTCGTCATCTGGGTGAGCGACTAGCGCGACACAGGCGGGTAGCAACTCTGGGCGAGTGGTCTCGATGAAAACCTTGCCGGCTGGGCCGTCGAAGCCAACGCGGTGGTAGGCGCCTGGCTGGTCGCGGTCTTCGAGCTCAGCCTGCGCAACAGCAGTCCTGAAGGTGACGTCCCAGAGGGTTGGCGCCATCGACTGGTATGCCTCACCACGTGAAAGGTTGTTCAGAAATGCTTTTTGCGAAACAGCCTGGGCGTCCTTCGAAATGGTCTGGTAGGTCTGATCCCAGTCGACCGAGACTCCAAGTCGACGCCAAAGGTTTTCGAACTGCTTCTCGTCTTCGGTGGTCAGCTTGTCGCAAAGCTCGATGAAGTTGCGTCGCGAAATTGCAATCTGGTCGGCAGCCTTAGACGACTTGTTGTCGCCACCTTCGAACGGCGGGGTGAAGTTTGGGTCGTAAGGTAGGCTCGGGTCGCAGCGAACACCGTAGTAGTTCTGCACTCGTCTTTCGGTTGGCAAGCCGTTGTCGTCCCAGCCCATCGGGTAGTAAACCTCAAGCCCGGTCATGCGCTTGTAACGCGCCACAACGTCGGTGTGGGTGTATGAAAAGACGTGGCCAACGTGCAGCGAGCCAGAAGCGGTTGGTGGGGGAGTGTCGATCGAGTAGATCTGCTCACGGGTTTTTGAGCGGTCAAACTTATAAACGCCAGCAACATCCCAAGCCACAGACCACTTTTCTTCCAGGCCCTCGACACTCACCTTTTCGGGTGCTTCAGCGGGGTTCATGTAGGTCGGGCGTTCAGTCACTGGGAAAGTCTCCAAAATCGGCGTTTGTATAAGGTTAACATTGACTGCAGAACCA
>CAIRNX010000036.1 GCA_903880095.1 uncultured Micrococcales bacterium
AACTTAGCCATTTTGTTTCTCCTTGTTTTGGTTTTTTAAAGCGTTTGGTTTTTGTTAGTTCGAGGCTTCTTGCTTCTGACGCAGGGCGTCGACTGCGCGTGCAGCCTGGGCAAGAGGGGCGTTGAACATGTAAGCAGCCTGGAACATCGAAGCCTTGAAGATTCCAGCGGCCTTGGCCAGTAGAACTTCGCGAGTTTCGAGATCAGCAAGCTTCTTAACCTCATCAGCCGTAAGTGCAGCGCCTTCAAAGACACCGCCCTTAATGACTAGTAGAGGGTTTGCCTTGGCAAAGTCACGCATCGACTTCGCAACGGTGACTACGTCGCCCGATACGAAGGTAAGAGCGGTTGGGCCTTGTAGCTGACCGTCAAATGCGGTCACGCCAGCATTGGCTGCTGCGATCTTGATTAGCGTGTTCTTTGCCACAGCGTAGGTTGCGTTCCCACTGATTGAACGGCGCAGCTCCTTGAGCTGAGCCACAGTGAGTCCGCGGTACTCGGTTAGCAGTACGGCGGCCGAGGTCTGGAATAGTCCAGTTAGCTCGGCGACGCTTGCTTCCTTGTTCGCCATGGCACTCCTTGATTTCTAGTGCTGGTAGCCCCGGGCTCAAAAATTAGAAAAACCCCGAGCGCACGCGCACGAGGTTCAAAAGAGAAACTTCACACACCTGCGCGGGACTCCACTAATTCGTGGACCTTCGTTAGCTTTGATTGCTCAAACCTAAAACCAGCGGTCTTTGGCTGAGTTCAGTTTAGCCCAGTTGGTTGGCCGAGCGCAAGAGCGCTCCCATATGCCTGGTCATAAAGCGGTTGTCTTGCATTGCAATGGCCGGCATCACCGAATAGAGCAGTGAAATTCCTATGGCGTGGACGTGCATAAACCAGGCCAGCATGGCCGCAAATTCAGGCTGAACACCCATGCGAATCGCCGAATCTTCGAGTAGTTTTGCGGTTTCTTCGAACCCCGGCTCCATCATTCGGGCCAGGCTTTGGTCGTGGGCGGCCGCTAGGTGCATCTCGATTCGATAGTTGCGCCAGGTTTCGCGATCGGCTCTAAAACCGGCGTTTACGGCTAGCCCGTACTGGTCGACCCCGGTGCCCTGTGACTCAATCATGACGACGTTTCCTGAAACGATGTCGCGTATCGCCTGGGCGAAAGAAGACTCGATCAGTAGCTCAGCGCTCTTGAATCTCGGGTAAACCGTGCCAGTTGAAACGCGTGCTCTACGAGCAATGCGGGTCATCGAGGCTGCCGCAACACCCGATTTTGCGATTACTTCGATGGCGGCGTGCGTGAGGCTCTGTTCAACGTCTTCTTCTGAATATTGGATTCCTGGCATTGGCGGCAGCTGCTCAGGCATGACGCCGAGCCCGCTCATCAGTTCAGACGAGAATTCGGCTTCGCCAATTTCTAGAAAATCGAAAATCTCGAGCCCGAATGAGCCTTTGCTCGAAACCGGCTTCGAGATCTTGAGGCCGATTCGCGCACCCAAGAGCCACGACGCATTCTGCCCAAGGCGTGCATCTTCACCGACGTTGTCGGACCACCAGCGTTCGAATTCGGGCTGAACAACCTCGATTAGCTCTGGCACTCGGCGAGCGACGGCGAAGATTTCGAGCAGGGCCTGATCGATTTTCGCGTCGATTTCGAGCCCTGAGTTGAATTGTGCGTCTAGCCATTCGCGACCGTGGTGAAGCCAAATTTCGGCGTAAAAACCGTTCATGTCGCCAAAGTAGGTGTAAAAGGTTGGGCGAGAAACCTGAGCAATTGCGGTCACGTCGGTGACGTTTACCTGGTCGATGCCTTTGACCGAGATTGCGTGAATGCCGGCCAGTAACAGGTCGTCAAAAGACGCGCGCGCGCGTGTTTTGAGGCTTGCAGGGTGCATGACATCAAGAATACCGAGCATTTTTGACACTGTAAACCAGCCTCGCTTATCGCCTACCCCGCGCAATATCTTACATTGTTTAATACATTGCCTTCGGAACAGGCAAACAAAGAAACCCCCGACCAAAAGGCCGAGGGTCTCTTCTTAGAGCTAGAAATTAGTCGAAGCGACGCTTCGGGCGCGAGCTGCCACCAGGCTTGTCTGCCCAGCGACCTTTGCCGTTTCCGCCAAAGTTGCCACGGCCGCCACCTGAGCCGCCACGGCCGCCCTGGTAACCACCACGGTCGCCACCACGGCCACCACGGTCTCCGCCACGGTCGCCACCACGGTTGCCACGGCTGTCGCCGAAGTCAAGAACCTCGGCAGCAGGAGGTGGGGCAATCGGGCCAGCAAGCTCTTCAAGCAATTCGCTCGAAGGGCGCACTTCGCTGAAGATTCCGTCACGGTCGGCGCGGCGAAGAAGATCTTCTAGGCGACGACGGCGTGAGCGAGGAATCAGGGTGATCACGGTACCTGTCTTGTGGCCACGGCCAGTTCGACCCGCACGGTGCAGGTAGGTCTTGTATTCCTCTGGTGGGTCGACCTGAATAACCAGGGCGACGTCGTCCACGTGAATACCGCGAGCGGCTACGTCGGTAGCAACCATCACGCGCACTGCACCCGAAACGAAGCGCTCCAGGTTGCGGTTGCGCTGGTTCTGGTTGAGGTCACCGTGTAGTCGAGCTGCAGGAACGCCAGCACCGGTTAGCGACTCAGAAAGACGCTCTGCGGTCATCTTGGTGCGGGTGAAGATAAGGCTCTTGCCTTCGCCCTGAACCAAACGAAGCAGAACCTGCGAGCGGTCTTGCTCGTCGACGGTTAGCACGCGGTGGGTGATGTTCGAGTTGTCTTCTTCTTCGTCTGGCACCTGGTAGACGTAAGGGTTTGGTAGGAACTCCTTGACCAACGAGTCAACCTCGCGGTCTAGGGTTGCCGAGAACAGCAGCTTCTGGCAGTCGCCAGCGGCACGCATGATTCGGCGAACCGGCTCGATGAAGCCGAGGTCGCACATGTGGTCGGCTTCGTCAACAACCATGGTTTCAACCTGCGAAAGGTCAACGATGCCCTGAGCCATTAGGTCTTCGAGGCGACCAGGGGTTGCCACGATGATGTCGGTTCCGCGATCCATGGCGATCTCTTGCTTGCGCTGAGGAACACCACCGTAGATGCAGACGGTGAAGAAGCCGGCAGCACGTGCCAAGCCCTTAACCGTGCGGTCGATCTGGTCTGCAAGCTCACGGGTCGGAGCAATGATCAGAGCGCGAGGCTTACCTGCTTCACGAGGACGTGAGCCAGCTGCGATCAGCTTTTCGACTAGTGGAACAGAGAAGGCGATGGTCTTACCAGAGCCGGTCTTACCGCGGCCTAGAACATCCTGGCCCGAAAGAGCCGAAGGAATCGTTGCTGCCTGAATCGGGAACGGGCTTTCTGCACCCATGCCGGTCAGTGCTTCAAGGACGCGCTGGTGCAGACCCATGTCAGCGAAAGTCTCGATGATTACGGCCTCAGAGTCTGGCACTGCGTCCAAACGCTCAAGAACTACGTCTTCGAAGAAAGCCTTCTTGTTTGGGGTGCGCTCACGAGCGCCCTCAAAGGTGCGGTCGCGTGACTGGTCACGCTCTACACGGTCACGGCGCTGGCCGTCACGCGATGCGTCGCGGCCACCGTATTCACGGCGAGTTGGAGCACCGGCACGGTCGCCGAATGAACGGCGGCCTGGGCGCTCTTCGGTGCGAGCACCGTCACGAGGTCCGCGGTCGTCGCGCTGAGAGTCGCGTGGAGCCCACTCGCGGCGTTCGCCATCGCGTGGACGCTCGTCGCGACGGTCTCCGCGAGGAGCCCATTCACGACGCTCACCATCACGTGGAGCCGGGCGTGCACCGCGGTCGCGGTCACCGAATGAACGGCGTTCGCCGTCACGCTGTGGGCGGTCGCCGAATGATCGACGCTCACCATCGCGCTGTGGGCGTGAGTCACGGTCACCAAACGAACGGCGTTCGCCGTCACGCGCTGGACGTGAGTCGCGAGCTGCGCGGTCGTCTGAGGTGTGACGAGGCTTGCGGGCGCCGTCACCAGTGTTTGGGGTCCAGTCGCGTCCGCGATCTGGGCGGCCGTCGCGGGTTTCGCGCGGCTTGAATGCGCCGTCGCGGGCTGGGCGAGCTGAACGGTCTGAGCCAACACGGTCTTCACGGTGTGGCGCACGGCCGCCGCGGCCATCTTCACGAGGCTTGTATGAACGGGCTGGGGTCGATTTGTTACCGCGCGCGCGCGGAGTTGAATTGCCTTGGTTAGGCATGGTTTCCTTCTTCTGTTATGTACCTCAGCGGGAGTAGCGCTTTGGCGGTGGGTTAGTCAATCGCGCTATACCCACACACGAGAAGAACATCCGCAATACGGCGGAATCTCAAACGAAGGAAGACTGGGAACACCTTGTGTTCCTGCAAACGACTAAATTGTCACGAATTCGTAACGCTTCAAGGCTAACCGCTAAACGCCAAAAAACCTAGGACTTCTTTTCAAGCCACCTAAACTAGCCAAATGTCGAACATTTCAACCCGCACACTTTTCATCCTGGCCGCCTTTTTCGGCCTGACTTTTGCGCTTCTCGACACAATCCCTCGCGTAATCATGCCACTATCGGTGCTGGTTCTCTTGGCCGCGACCCTCGGCTTGCTCACCCAGTTCAAGAAAGAAACCGTGATCGCCGGCCTTAGGCTTGGCGCGCTACTCAACCTAGTGATGGGTGCCACTTTGCTACCAGCGGTGATGTGGGGCAGCCCAACCAGCTCAAAGATGACGCTCATGAACCCCCTGACCTATTTGTCGGTGTTCATGCTCGCCTCGACGCTCATTTCGGCTGGCGCCATTGCGGGTTCACTCACTGCACTTGTTCGCAAAATCAACAATCGACTCAACGAAAAATAGTCACACTCTAAGAAACGAGCCCGCGAATCTTCAGCTCGGCCCACAAAGTCGCGTCTGACGGCTCAACCAAAACAACGCCATCGGTGAACTGAATCACAGGAATGTTCTTGCGGCCAGCGATCGACTCGGCTTCGGCAGCCAGTTCTGCCGATTGCTCAACGTCAAGCTTTTCGAACTCAACACCTAAACCGACCAGCAACCTCTCTGATCTTCGGCAGTCTGAGCACCAATCGGCTCCATAAACCTTTAACTCAGCCATCTGGGCCTCCTAACGCAAACGAATCTCGTCAGGAATAACAAGCGTTGAACCATCAAAAGTAATCCCGCGAAGATCTCGAACCACAATCTCAGAGGTGGTTTCGAGAGCCCGCTCAGAAACACCAACGATCAGCCCAACACCAGCAGCCAAACCGGCCTGAACACCAGCCTCGGCGTCTTCAAACACCACGCATTCGGCCGGCGCGAACCCCAACCGCGAAGCACCAAGCAGATAAGGGTCAGCAAACGGCTTGCCGCGCGAAACGTCATCGCCGGTTACCAACTCTGCCGGCACGGGAATCCCCGCCGCCTGCAACCGTGCGATTCCCAATCGAGAGTTTGCCGAGGTGCAAACGGTCCACGACCCAGCGGGCAAAGAAGAAGTCAGCGAAACGGCACCTGGTAGAGCAACAGTCATATGAGCTGTGGCCTGCTCGAGCTCGTTGATGCGGTTGTTAGCAACCTCGAAAAGCTCCAAAGCCACCTGCTCGCGCACCTTGTCTTCGGCTCTGCGGCCAGCGTTTTGCGGCTGGTTCCAGTCAAAGTGCGGTGCAAACTCTGAAGACCAAATGCCCCAAGCCTCAATAGCGGCATCGTGAGAATCAACTAAGACGCCGTCGTTGTCGAACAGCAGCCCCTTACAGGAATGAATCATTCGGCGTTTTTATGACGCAACGTCACAGAGAAATAGATGATTGCCTGCGACATGAGCAAAAACACCAGTGACGGCACAAACTGGTTACCCCACCAGTCTGAACTGAATCGTGGCTCAATTGCAGGAGTGTATCCGCCATCGTAATTAGACGAACCGAGTGAAGTTGCCGCTGCTGCTCCGGTAACGAATGCCACAACTGTGACAACTGCGCCAAAAACCACAGCGAGAACGAAGTTGAGTTTGCTCGCGCCGCCGCCAACCTCGACAGTGTTTTCGCGCACCTCACGCTTCACTAGCGAGCGAGCGACCGAAGCAAAGTAGGTGCCGAGCAGAACCGAAGCCATAATGATGCTCAAGGTCACAACCCAAACCCAAACGCTAACGTTCTGGTTGCCGCTGTAAGAGAGCAGCCCGATAATCAAAGCCAGTGCCGAACCGATGATCGGAATCACCCAAGCCAACGCCAAAGCGCGCTTGCGCGGGTCTGCTGGAGCACCAGGCTCAGATTGTGACTTGCGCCAAACGGTCGCTTGAAGAATCGAAACCACAACAACACCGGCCATCACAATGATTGGCACATAGGTTTCGAGCAGGCGGTTTGTCGAAAAGGTTTGCCCAATCGAGTTTGCGAACAAGACGAACGCGAAAACCGCGCCTGCCGCAGCCGAGACCACAACGCTAAACCCGGCAAACTTTAGTACCGCACCCGAAGCCAAAGACTTGTGTTCGGCAACCGCGCCATCGGCAATTCTGAAAGAGAAAACCGATGCAGCTGCAAAAGCGGCTATGCCGCCCAGAAACCAATAAACGTCTAGGTGCAATATCTGACCTGAGTTGTCTTGAACCGGAATCGTCGAAGTTGTGAAAGCCCCGATAAAGAACAGCGACCAGGTGATGACTAGACCAACGAGCGGAGCCCCAAGTGCAATGCGAAGTTTTGCGTTCATGCTTTCACGCTACACCCGTAGGCGGCGGCATTACTAAAGAGTTACGTTTACGCCCCAGCGGCCAACGAACTCGACCCCAGGCTCAAGCCAGAGCAGGTCTCGCCCTGAGTTGAAAGCATTTGGCGCCGCCGTCGACGGCTCAATAGCCGCGACAGAGGTGACACCGCCCGAGATTGTCGGAAAGTAGTTTGGCGTGAAAATAACTACGTGCTTGAACTGTTCGTCTTGCCAGATGTCGAGCCCGCGGCCGTCGGCTGCGCGCAGGTAGGTGTGTGCGTTGCCGTGTTCGTCGCGGGGCAGGTTGGTGAAGTCTTCGTCGATGTGCTGGTCACCAACACGAACGCCGCCGCGAAGATCTAGTGCGCCACCAGCCGTGGCAGATTCAGAAACCGGAATCTGGCGTTCGTCGACGACGGTCAAAGTTGCGGCGTCTGAGCTCAAAATCAAATCAGCCGATTCGAGTGCCGAAAACTTGAAGTACGGGTGCGCTCCTGTTGCATAGGGCGCTGATTCGTGTGACTTGTTCACTGCTTTATGGGTTACGACCAACCCCGAATCAGTCAATTCGTAGGTAACGGTTGTCGAAATCTCAAACGGGTAACCAGCGGTTGGCAAAATCACGCCCGAAAGTGCCACAGAAGATTGCGACCGTGAAACCACTTCATAGCTGTGATCAAGTAGCAGCCCGTGGTTGGCGTTGTCTTGCTCAACAATCGTGATCGGGTTTTGCAAAAGCTCCCCGTTATGCGTCCACTGCCCGCGGTCTAGGCGGTTAACCCAAGGAGCCATAACCTGGCCGGCGCAAAGCGGAGCCTTGGCATCGGCAGAGTAAGGCTCAACCAGGTCGATGCCGTTCACGCTAAACAAGCGCAGAGCCGCGCCAACTTGAGTGATTGTCGCAATCAATTCGCCGATAGGGCTTTGATGCGTGAGAACGAACTGTTCTCCCGTTGCAGAAGTCATAAGAAGGGGCTTACTGGCTCTTCTTCTCAGACGGAAGCTCGGTGATTGTTCCGGTAATCATCGCAACCAAGGTGTCGCCGTCGAAAAGGTGAGTCGGGGCGTCTTTGACGATCTTGCCCAAACGAAGAACCACAACGCGGTCGGTTACCTCAAGGACGTGAGGGAGGGTGTGAGAGATGAAAATCACACCCAAACCCTTCGCCTTAGCAGCCTTGACGATTTGAAGAACCTCGCCAGCTTGGCGTGCGCCTAGGTGGTTGGTTGGTTCGTCAAGAATGATGACCTTTTTTGCCCAAGAAACTGCGCGACCGATAGCAACAGCCTGGCGCTGACCACCAGAAAGCTGCGAAACCGAGCGGTTCGAGGCAGGCACTGCAATGCCTACGGCCTCGAGGTCGTGGTGCGCCTCTTCTTCCATCTGCTTGCGAGCCAAGAAGCCCAGCTTGCCCAGAAGACCTTTAACAAACTTTTCGCGACCCAAGAAGACGTTCTGCGAAACGGTTAGGTGCGGGGCTAGACCGCTCTCTTGGTAGAGAGTTTCGATGCCAGCGTCTAGCGCCTGGCGTGGGTCGTGCCAACGAACCTCTTTGCCGTCGAGAAACAGTTCGCCGCCGTCGGCGTCGTGAGCGCCCGAAAGCACCTTAACAAGAGTCGACTTGCCAGCACCGTTGTCGCCAACGAGACCAAGAACCTCACCAGCGTGCAGTTTCAGGCTTGCGCCATCGAGTGCAACGACCGAGCCGTAACGCTTCGATACGTTCTTTACTTCGTAGATAACTTCGCCGGCCATTAGCGTGCACCGTTCTTCTTCTGGAGGGTTTGAACCGCAACTGCTGCTGCGATAAGAATTGCGACGATGATCTGCTTCCAGTCGGTAGCAACACCTGTCATGAGCAAACCGCTCTGCACGGTGAACAAGATCAGGGTTCCGAGGGCGGTACCCCACATGCGGCCGATACCACCCATTAGCGATGCGCCACCGATAACGGTTGCCGCGATTGCATAAAGCTCCATGCCGGTACCCGAAGATGGCGAACCGCTGCCTAGGCGAACGTAAGCATAGAAGCCGGCGAGACCCGAGAGAGCACCCGAAACCAGGTAAATCTTTGCGGTGTGCTTCTTCACGTTGATACCAGCTGCGCGAGCGGCGAACGCGTTTGAGCCGATTGCGTAGGTGTAGAGACCAAAGCGAGCCTTGTGCAAGAACAAGCCGACAACGATGGTCACGATGATCATGATCAAAACCATTGGCGAGAACAAGCCGGTGTCAAAGACCAACGGGTCGATGCCGGGTATTCGAACCGGGTTGATTAGCGAGAAGTCGCTCGGACCCTGCATTGGCATGCCGCCCGAGATGATGATGGCGAGGCCAGCGGCCGCACCGAAAGTTGAGAGTGTTGCGATGAACGGCACAATCTTGAGCACGTTGATCAACACAGCGTTGATTGCGCCGACAACGAGGCCGGTGGCAATCGAGATTAGAGCGGCAAGAAACAGCACACCCCAGGCGTCAACGCCCTTCAGCTCTGCGGTTAGGCCCAAAACCTTCACCATTACAAAGCCAGCTACTACCGACGAGAGACTAACGGTGGAACCGACCGAGAGGTCGATTCCGCCGCTAATCACTACAAGGGTTTGACCGACAGCAAGCAAGATGTAGCCACCCCAGTCGGTGAGGATGTTTGCAAAGACGCCGGTTGATAGAAATGTTCCATTCGAAAATGCGGTGAACACGATAGACAACACGATCATCACAAGGATGAGTAGTGAAGTCTGGTTTCCTACCAGCGATCTTGCGCGATCCATCACGCTGAGAGTCTGCTTGCTGTCGGTCATTTTGAACCCTTTATTTATAAATCGTTATTACTTGGTTGCTACGTAGGTGTACTTTGCGAGGTCTGAAGCCGAGGTCATGGCGTCAAGAGTCACGTTAGGGATTACTACGTCGCGCTGTGCAGGAGACTTCTTGTTCTTGATGTAGTCAACAAGGGTCTTGATTGCTAGGCGAGCCTCAGCAGCTGGGTCCTGAGCGATAAGAGCGGTGAATACACCGGCCTTGATCAGGTCAACGTTTGCTGGGTAAGCGTCGTAACCAACTAGAGCGATCTTGCCAGTTAGACCCTTGGCCTGTAGTGCAGCAGCTGCACCCGAAGCATTGGTTCCATCGATAGCGAAGATACCCGAGAGGTTAGGGTACTTGGTTAGCCAGTTGTTGACGTTTGACGATGCGGTCTGTGGGTTCGAAGCCGAGTAGGCAACGTCCTTGATCACAATGCCAGGGTAGCTTGCTGCAACAGCAGCCTTGAAGCCCTCTAGACGTGCAACGTTGGTGGTAGCGGTTGCTGAGGTTAGACCAACAACAACTTCGTAGGTCTTGCCAGCGGTGTAACCGATCTTGTCGGCGATTGCCTTAGCAGCCTTTGCGCCACCGTCGGTGTTGTCACCGGTGATGAAGGTAACAACCTTCGATAGGTCGGTTACGTGGGTGTCTACGTTAGCAACTGCGATGCCGGCTGCAACAGCCTTGTCGCTCGAAGCCTGTAGGCCGTCTGGGTCGGTTGGGATTAGCACGAGGCCGTCTGGCTTCTGTGCGATTACGTTGTCAACGATTGGAACCTCGGTGGCTACGTCGTAGTGCGATGCGTCGCCCTGCCAGATTAGCTTTACGCCCTCTGCCTTGGCTTCTGCCTGTGCGCCGACCTTCATTGCCTGGAAGAATGGGTCTGATTCTGCACCCATAACAAAGGCGATGGTGATCTGCTTGTTAGCTGCGCAACCCGATGCGCCAGCGACCAAAGCCGCGGCAACTCCGAAAGCTGCAATCGTTCGTAGTGAACGCTTCATGCGATTCTCCTTGATTGTTTTGCTCCGCGACTTCGAATTCTTCAAAATCAACTTTGCGTGATTATTTTTGCGAGAAATTGCGAGAACGTTCTCGCATTTCCTACTAGAATACAACCAGAACGCACAAAGAAAATACAAATTTTCTAGATAACGGTTTAGTTACGATAGACAAAACCCGCTAAAGATAAGGAGGGCAGCGGTGAAGAAACCAACGATTAACGACGTCGCTGCCGCCGCCGGTGTGTCGCGAGCAACCGCCTCAAGAGCCCTTTCTGACTACGGACGCATCTCTGAAGACACCCGCAACCTCGTCAAAGCGGCCGCAAACAAGATCGGCTACACCCCAAACCAGGTCGCTCGTTCGATGCGCGCCGGCAACACCAAAACCATCGGCCTGGTCATCATCGCCGACTTCACCAACGTCTTCTTCGACCGCGCCACCAAAGGCATCGTCGACACCGCAAGAGCCAACGGCTACGAGGTGCTGATCACCAACACCGACGAAAACCTCGAAGTCGAACGCGAAGCAATCCAAACCCTGCTCGAAAAACAGGTTGACGGCCTAATCGTCGTGCCCAGCACAGCTGCCGTTCACGACCACCTCGATGCACAAAACAGAGGTAACAAGCCCCTAGTCACCATCGACCGCATGGTTCCAGGCATCAACGCAACCAGCATCACCACCAACGACTTCGAATCCTGCGAAAAAGCCGTCACCGAAGCCAAACAAAAGAACCACACCAACATGGCGTTCCTCATTGCCACCTCAACCGTCAAAGAGCCGCAAGAAGAAAAGCCCGTCCTCCAAAACTCCACCATCGAAGACCGCGTCAACGGCTTCATGAACGGCGTCATCGACAACAAGATCAAAAATCCCACCTGGATCTACTCCCCAGACGACCCTGACAAAGCCGAACAAGCAATAACCCAATTACTAAAAACCAAAAACCCACCAACCATCATCTTCACCAGTAACAACGACATGGCCCTCGCCGTCATGCGAACAGCCAACAAGCTGGGCCTCAACATCCCCAACGACATCTCGTTAGTCACCGTGGACGACTCCCAATGGCTCGAAGCAATCGCCCCCGGCATCGCCGTAGTCGAAAGACCCGTGGACGAACTCGCCAAACTCGCAGTAGAAAAACTCATCGAACACATCAACAACAAAACCAAAAAGCCAGAAAAGATTGTTCTACCAACCAACCTCCTCACCCGAGGCTCCATCAAGAACCTAAAAAAGAACTAAAACCAAAAAGAAGAGACAAAAACGATGATCCTAGTTATCGGCGAAGCCCTAATCGACCTCATTGAGAACCGCTACCAGCCAGGCGCCTTCAACGCCATCGTCGGCGGCGCCAACCTCAACGTCGCCACCGCCCTCGCCAAGAGAGGCTCCGCTCACACCTTCTATGCCCGCATGTCTAACGACCGCTTCGGCCAAATCATCCGAGAGAAACTGACCACAAACAACGTCAACTTCGAGAACTCACTAATAACAAACGAGAACTCAACCCTCGCCATCGTGAGCTTAAACGAAGCAGGAATCCCCAACTACTCCTTCTATGTCAACGGCACCTCCGACTGGGGCTGGACCAAAGAAGAACTCCCCACCCAAGAACAACTCAATGAAGCAGGAATCACCTGCATTCAGTTCGGCTGCCTCACCATGGCCATGGAACCCGGCAACCTAGTCATCGAAGAGTGGGCCAAAGAACGCAAAGAAGTAACCATCTCCCACGACATCAACATCCGCTCGGCCCTCGGCTTCGACCCAGCTAAAGAAAAAGCAAGAGTCGAGAGAACCAACAAGTTCTCCCACATCATCAAAGCCTCCGACGAAGACATCGAATGGCTCTACCAAAACCAGAGACCAGTAGATGAAGTAGCTCAAGAATGGGCCAACGAAGGCAAGATCGTTCTAATCACCAGAGGCGCTGAGGGCACATCAGTCTTCACCAAGAACAACGAACCAAAAAACGTGCCCTCAAGAAAGATCAACGTCGTCGACACCGTAGGAGCCGGCGACACCTTCTGCGCCAACCTCCTCGGCCAGCTCCAAGACAACAACTACCTCGGCACCAACCTCAACCAGATCGACATAGAAGAACTAACCAACTACGTCTACATCGCCGGCATCGCAGCCTCAATCACCTGCGAACGTGCTGGTTGTGAGCCTCCTACTCCGGAGGACCTGAGGGCAGTCTTGGAAACCCGCTAAAAACCGACGTGCTCCCGGAGCGCCACGGCAAGTCTTCGGGCAAACTCAGGCGGGACGGCGTTACCAATCTGCTTATATTTTGCAGCTATAGATTTCCCTTTGAATGAATAGGTTTCAGGGAAAGTTTGGAAGCGAGCAACCTCCCTCACCGTGTAGCGACGAGCCTCAATAGGATGCAGAATGCCACTGTTTTCAGGGGTTGCCGCGGCAGTTATTGTTCCCATTATTTCGTTTCGGCCGAATCTCCGGAAAAAGTTTGGAGAGTGGTAGCGCTTCATATTGTCGCGAATTCGTTTAAGTCTTTCCGGAAGCTGGTCATACGGTACGGACTTCCACGATCCACCTTCCGGAATGTATTTAATAAGGTCAACCGCTTGCGGGCTTAACTGCCAGTGCTCGTTGTTGGGATCGTTTGGAGAGACTGGCTTGGAAATGATGTCGCCTACTGATTCAGGAAGCTCTCGCGCAATTGAATCAAAATTGAACGGCCCTTTGCCCAAATCTGTGCGGATGCCAACAATAATTACTCGGTACCTATTTTGGGGAACCCCGTAGTCACTCGTGTTTATCAGGCGATGCCCCACCTCGTAACCGCGACGTTGCACTTCAAGCTCGATGGCGTCAATTAGATGATTGCCATCGGGGTTTTTCATGCTTAGTAAACCGCGGACATTCTCAAAAACGACAATCTCAGGATTTAGCTCATCGACGAATTTTAATGTTTCCCAGAACAAAGTGCCGCGCGGATCCGACACTCCCCTACGAGCGCCTGCATTAGAAAAGGGCTGGCACGGGAACCCCGCCAGAAGCACGTTCGCAACGCCGGTGTCTTGAACTTTGACCTTCTGGATTGGTCGTGGATCAATGGGCCCTATGTTTTCCGAGTAACTTAGGCACGCATCCAAAAAGAAATCATTGGCGTAACCGAGTTCAAAGCCTGCGTTTTCAAAGCCAAGATCCAAGCCGCCGCAACCAGAGAAAAACGAGACCACTCGAGGTTGGTCTGCCTGTGTGTGCTTTTTGTTGGGTAAAAAGCGCTCATAATTTTCAAACCTATAGATGGGTGGGCTGCTAGCTTCAACTCGTTCGAGAAGTCCACCTTTTGCCCAGCGTCTCAATTCCTCTTCCTCAATGCCGGTGATTCTGGCGAGGTCGCTAAAACTCCCCGAAAGAGGTTTACTTTTTATTGGTTCTTCACGCTTGGACATTGTTGCTTATTCTAAAGTCCACCAACGACCATTTACCGCTTATACACAGATGTCCCCGGCCTTCGATAGGCTAACGTGCATGGAAACTATGGGGAAATTTGTGAGCGAGAGTGCCGTAAAGTGGGCGCTCTCGGAACTAAAGAGGATTCCAAAGGACCAGCTTGCGCTTATCTTTGCTCTTATTGTTTCGAAATGTCCAGAAATCTCGTATCCAAAGAGCAGTCAAAAAGGAGCATTTGAGTTGGAGATGGGCAGATATTTAGACGCCCCATTTGATCAAACCCAAGATGCAGTTTTTAACCCGATTGATGGGGATTGGCGAGCTCGGGACTACATCCAAAGCACTGTATACGGGCGATTGCTGAACGGCAGCCACAGTTGGACATCCCCCGAAGTTGGATATTTTGAACGTACCCCAAAGGCTGGATGGCCTGCAAGGATCGTATTCAGCCAACAAGGCTATGACAGGCTGTTCATCAGGACTTCCCCGCCATGCCTGAAGAGTGAATACCGGCTACCAGTTTTAGCAATCGCCATTTACTATTACCGACAAGTTGACTTAGTAGATTTCAGTGTAGATGGCCCGCAAGGCCTGGTAGATCTGTACACAAACGATGTGATAGCTACGAATCCAAATCTCGGGAAACTCTTTGACTTTGATCTTCCAGTTTTTTGGGGTGAACTTTTCAGCCAATCGGCTATGTCAAGGCAGCAGTATTTGAGTTGTTACAAGAGCGTTGGCAAGCAGGCGCAGATGAAAGTTTCCCTAAACCAAGATGTGATTGATGCCATAAAATCCCGCCTGACACCAGGTGAATCGATTGAAGAGTATCTATACCGGGCCATTAAGAAAGAAATGAGTGCAAATGACAACTCCTAAGATCATGCTTACCAACCCAGCCCCCAGAAATGAGCAACGATACTTCCGAGGTAAACCTCTTTCCGTTTGGACGGGGAAGGTTCGCATTGAAGACGTCCGGGGATGGGTCGACAACCCAAGGCTTGACCTTCACTTGAAGACATTCCGTGAGGCTCACGCAAATAGGGATCCCGAACAGGATGAAATTCTTTCAATCATGACTGCGGACAAGAACTTTAAGCTCTCGCAGTTGGTAACAGACATTCGTGAAAATGGTGTCAGAACGCCGATAATCCTAAGTCATGCAGGCGTCCTGCTTGATGGAAACCGGAGATTCTTTGCCGTAAAAAAATTGATTTCGGAAACAAACGCTGCAGACCCAAAACTTGACGACTACAAGGTGATACCCGTAATTGTGCTTAGTGAAAATTGCACAGAGTCAGACGAAAAACTAGTTTTGTGGCACGAAAACTTTTACCCTGCTTTGAAAGAAACATGGCCCGACTTTGTTTTGGCAACGTACGTCTCGGATCGTCTTGAAGAAGGCGATGATGAGAAAACGGTAGCGGCAACATTCGGTTGGTCCAGGCCAAAGGTACGCGAAACAAAGAAAATAATGGAGCTGATCAAAGACTTCATCGAATTCGCGACGACTGAGCCCACCGGGGAAAGCGACGGCCTCGGTTTGTCAGAAAATGAGGCTGAAGCGCTCGCCAGCAACGCTTATCAATTCTTTAACGAGGCTCAAAAATCTTTCTATGACAAAATGTTCGCGGACTATGACTTTAAGATTCAATTCTTCAATTGGATCCACGAGGGTAAGTTCTCAAGTTTCCCTCAAGTTCGAGTCGCTGGGCAGGCATGGGACGATGACAAACTAAGAAAGATCTTGAAGAGTGACGACCCTGAAGCTGCAGCAAGGGTTCTAGCCGAAGTTCAGTACCGAAAGGTAGTCAAACAGGACACCGCTGATGCCTCGCAGAAGATCACTGAATTCGAAAAGTACCTCAGTGACATGAAAGCCGTGCAATTGGCATCGCTCACGGCAGACGACATCGATAAGCTCGAAAGCATTCTGAAGAAAGTGAAGCAAATGGCTGAAGCGGGCCGAAAAGCCCAATGACAGTGATTGGTCGACTCCTGGAGAGTCGAATAGTCGAAATTGAAGGGTCCGGCTCAGACTTTCTCAGGTTAAAATCTGCAATTATCGCCCTGGGTGGAAGCGATTCCATTATTTCCTCGTCTAAGGGCAAGCTCAAGACGACCCTTGACGCATTTTCGCGCGCTTGGGATGACAGTCAATTCGTTGCAACCCTTGAGACTGAACTCAAGTCCCTTCTGGAGTCGCTCACAACCAGCGAAAAGGCCCATTCCGAAGCCCGAGATTGCTTTTTTGACGTTTTAGCCACAGAAACCGTGGAGGGAGTCTCTCCCTTTTGGCGGGAACTCCTAAAGCCACATCAGGTCAAGGCCGTTGAGGCAATGGTCCTCCCTGATTTACGAGGTCTTTGTCTTTTCGATGAACAGGGGACTGGAAAAACTCTAACCACAATTGCAGCCTTCGACGAACTTTATGCACGCGGTGATGTGGACACATTATTTTTAGTCGGCCCTAAAGTTCTCGTTAAGACATGGAAGAAGGAATTCGAGGCCTTTCTCGATGGAAAGTACCAGATTGTTGAGGTATCTGGATCCCCTTCGCAGCGATTGGGTGCGTTAAACAAAAAAGCAGACGTTTATCTTACTTCGTATGAGACAGCTGCCAGTGACTTCGTGGCAATCGAAGGCACTATGAGACATAAGTCCTGCCTACTAGTGGTGGACGAAAGTTTTATGGTGAAAAACGAGAGAGCTGAGCGTTCCCTAGGTGTGGAAAGAATTAGGCGGTCTGCCAAAAAGGCATTTATCCTTTGCGGCACTCCCGCCCCTAATAACGCCTACGACTTGGTCCACCAGTTCAATCTCGCAGACCTAGGTTGGGCTTTCCGAGGTTTCCGCAAGACATCTGACGCCGAAGCAGACTATCTTCTCATCGAAAAAATCGTTAACGAACGTGGAACCTTCATCCGCCGAACAAAAGAGATTGTTCTGCCTGAACTTGCTTCCAAGGAATTTGAGGTTATTGAATGCCCTCTGACAGTGCGCCAGAGTGAGCTTTACGCGGAAGCAAAAGAGCAATTGATTCTGTTTCTGAAAAAACTAGATAACACGACATTTAAGCGTGACCTCGGTAGCTATTTTCAGAAGCGCGCCGCACTCACTCAAATTTCTGTAAGTCCGGCACTGATCGGTGACAACCAGGTGGATTCAGGAAAATATCAAAAACTCTCGGAAATTGTCGCCGAAATACTCGCGCAATCGAGTTCCAAGAAGGTAGTGATCTGGAGCGCGTTCACGAAATCAAGCGACCACATCGAGGACATGCTTAAGGATTACGGCTTAGTGAGAGTGGATGGCACAAATGCAAGCTCTGATGATAGGCAAAATGCAATTACGGCATTTCAAACTGACCCCTCTATTCGAATATTCCTTGGCAACCCTGCGGCCGCAGGCGCTGGCATCACTCTGACAGCAGCTGACACGGCAATTTATGTTTCGTTCTCGAATCAAGCAGCCACTTACATGCAATCCTTGGACAGAATTCATCGAATTGGTCAGAAGTCATCCGTTGTCAATTACAAAATTTTGGTTTCGGAGGGCACGATTGATGCCGTTGATGTTGAAAAATTAGGAAAGAAACAGACGTCACAATCGTGGATTTTGGGCGACTCTACGTTAGGTGGACTCGATCTCGAGATGGCCTTAGCTGAAATTGTAGGGGCGGCAACCTAATATGCCATCTTCGATCTGCGTCTTTGCAAGCGACAAACTTTCTGCACCCGACCCGAGCAAAGCGCCGTTCGGTTTCGAAATTCACTTGCCGCTTTCGGCGCTCGAACTGCTCGATTTGGAGATCGAAGACGTCTTCTCTGGATACGCCTCCGTTGAAGGCTTTTATGTAGGTGTTGTTCTCCGGAATGTCGAGCTGGTGGAAACAGAATCGGCCTTAGTGATCGTTGGAGACCCCGCGGAGAGCGAATTCCTAAGCACCGATTACAACGCCTGGTTGGCCATTGCAAATCCTCAGCAGAGCGAAGTGCGTGATGGACTAGTCATTTCAATACTCGAGGATAACGAACGCGAGGCGATTCAGGCCCTTGCAAAATCAAGGTGGAAAATCTCGTTCGGATCAATCCCGAACCTCGTAAGAGCAAAGGCGCTCGAATACGTTCCCAGAACCGCTAGCTCTCTATCTGCGCTGGCAAAGACCATCGAAATCGGTCTTCGGCGCAATTTCGCCACTGACCAACTCCATATGACTCCCGGTGACAGAATCACGGGAACACCTTACAACTCAGCAGCTTCTGCTCTCGCTGGCTATTTTGTTGAGCACAACATTGCCGCACTCGAACCCGGGCAACTAAGAATGCCTAACGTCGACTTAGGCCTCAGAGCCGCAACAATCGATGACTTCAAAGCAAGGGTGCGCAAAACTCGAAAATTGCCGAACCAAAGCCAAATTGACGCAATTGAAGTGAAGCTTGAACGAGCCGAAAAACGACACCAAGAAATCCTTGAGGATTGCGCGAATTATCTTTCCGAAAGCTCAATTACCCCACTTGTAAGCGAATCTGCCGACCTTGCCTACACATTCGGAAGCAACCTAACAATCTATGAAATAAAGAGCGCGACTGCAGAAAATTTTGACGCACAGTTTGAGAAAGGCCTGCTCCAGGTTGCTAGATACCGGTGGGAGTTTTCACCCCATTACTCACCCATCCGCGCCTGCCTGATTATAGAGAAGCCCGCTTTCCTTGTGATATCAGAGAACTTTTTCGAATTTGCGGAGTCTCTAGACATCGAGTTATTAATTTGGGATGAGTTGAGAGAATGGCCATCCCGAGTTACAAATTTGATTAAGCAAAACTTCTCATACCTTGAGGACTAGTTCATCCCCGCAAAATTACAACCCCATCCCGCTTCGTAATCGTCGACACCTCTACTGGCCCTCCGACTGTAGGCGTCTGAGTGCCGATGCCAGCTGCGGCTGCCTGCATGACTACTAGGCCTTTGGCTGCCTGGGCTAGTTGTTCTGGGCTCATGTTCATGATGGCGTTGAAGGCGGGGTTGATGAAGGTGTTGCGTGATAGCTCGGCAAGCTCTTCGGTGATCTTGTCGGAGAGTTCTGTGCCGTAGTGGCGGTTCATCTTCTTACCGTCTAAGAACTGTTCGAGGTTTCTTGAGACGGCAGATTCGACGAAGTCGCCGAAACGTGGGTGGTAGCCCTGAAGGAGGGCCTTCATGGCGTCAGCCTGGGCGGCATAGATGACTCGCGAGTCGATGTCGTCGGGGCTCACATAGAGGGCGTCTTCGGTGATTGCGAGAAGCTTTTGGTTATAGATGCCGCGGATTCTTAGGCGTTGGCTGCCGGCGAACTCGTCTTTGGAGCCGAAACCGACGAAGACCAGGTTGGTGTCGGAGCGGATATCCCAAGCGGCAAGCGCGAAGTTCTTCATCGCTCGTTTGAGAATCGTCTTGTTCTTTGGGATCACCGGGTAGTCGAAGCATTCTTCGATCACCTCGTTGAGGTCGATCTTGAACTTGGTGATGCTGGCTTCGAGCCACTCCTTGGTTGCTCCGTTGAACTTGATGGAGTTTTTGTAGAAGTTGCTGAAGCTGGTGGCCTGCTGGGCGAGAAGTTTGTGAATGCGGTTTTGGTTTTCAATCTCGTCTTGGGTTGAGTCGAGATTGGCGATCTCGGGTTCGACCTTGTTGTTGAGACGGTTGAGGGCGTCTTTGAAGACGCGTCGAAGATCAAAGCCTTCGGCTTGGCGAGAGTGGATGCTCTTCGGGCTCCGGCAGTAGTTCTTATAGCTCGTTACATAGGCCTGAATGTTTGGCAGCGGCTTGGTGAGGGTTCTCACCCATGCCTCGAACTGGATCTTGTGAGGAATTCCGCCGAGGAGGGTGTTGCCGTAGTGGAGCACCTGAACCTGGTGGCCGGTGATGCTCCAGATTTTGTTGTTGCCTTCGGTGGTGATCCAGCCGTCGTCGACCTTGCGTGATGCGAGGGTGTCTGAAGCTAGCGCGACACCGTAGAGGTTCATTAGGGCTACTTGTGAGGTCATTGGTTCCTTTGTGAGTGGGGGTTAATTGTGATGGGTGGGTGGGACATTATTTGGGGGTTGCTCTGGGTTAGTTGTCTTGAACTCGAACGAACCAGTCTTCGGTGATCTTGGTTGTCCAGTCTTCGGGTTTGAAGCCTTTGAGGTCGAAGTAGCGGGCAACTGTGTTGAGTGGTTCGCGCAGTTGGCCGTTCTTTAGCCCTTGGGCTGCATACATGACCCATCGGCCCTTCGAGTCGGGCGAGATGGTTCTTATGCCGGCTTCTTCGAAGGCTTTGGCCCAAGCGAGCTTGAGTTCTTCGGTTAGTTCTTCTATGGGAGGTTCGGCTTTGTTGAGGTCTCTGGTTTGGTCTCTGAAGAAGTCGAGCACTTCGTCAACCTCCTTTAGATCTTTGGCATGTTCGTCGAGGAACTCCTGAGGGGCGTCACCCTTGTTGATCATGCGTGAAAGGTTGCCGTAGTTGGCGCGGGTAGCGGTAGCCAGTAACGGGAGTCCCCAGCCGTTTCTGACTGCTCTAACCTGCTGCTCAAGGCGGGTTTCTTCGGGCTTTGCTTGCCACCAGATCAGCTGAATCACTACGAAGGGTTCAACACCCCATTCGAGAAGGTCGGCTTGCGTGGCGCCGGCATCGAAGGCTCTCGACAACCAGGCCAGAGGCACGATGTCAGGAATGGTCTCTAGGCCGGTTATCACGTAATCAATGAGCTTCTTTGTGTCGCTCTTTTCGAAGGCCTCCTCGACAATGATTCTCGAGAGGGTTTTTGTGATGTGAAAGGTGCTGGTGCCAAACTCGAGCGCCTTGCCCTTATAGATGTTGCGGGCGATCTCGGCCGCGATTGTCTCTTGAGGCAAGCCGTCGAGGTCGCGATCGATGGTGATGTTTGACCTGGTTGGGTCGAACTCGAAGTTTTCGATTATTTGGTCGCGTCGTTCTGAACTCCAGAGGTGAATCTGACCGCCAGATACGTCGCCGATTTCGTCATGAATAGACATAGGTTTTCTCTCTTTCTAAAGGTCGTAGTCGTCGAACGGTGGCTGGTGGTTGATGATGAACCGGTCTAGTTCGGCGAAGTCTCTTGGGTCGGCTTCGGCCGCCCATCTGAGAATGCCGAGTTTCGACTTGAACGACTCTTGAGTTTCTTCGAGCCTGGTGGCGTATTTGGTGATGGCGCCTATGGCGGTTGGGTCAAGGCAAGGAATCAGCTTGACTTCGGTTTCGCTGATTTCGAAAATCGCGTTCTGTTCGAACTTGATTGCGAGTTCTCGAATTAGGTACAGGGTGGCGTCTAGGGCCTCTGGTTCTCGAACCGGCACGCAGAAACTCAGTTCGGCATGAAGGTTGTCTTCTGAGGTGCCCCAGCCGATGTGATATTCGAGACCGTTTTTTATGAGGTCGTCTTCGAGGGCCAATGTGTTGAGGTGGTTTTGCTGGAGCGTTGCCTCTTGGCTCTTGGGGTTGCATGCCGTGATAACGAAGGTTGTTTCGTTTGGTAGTGTTTCTGGATTTTGCGGTTTTGAATCGCTGAGCAGCCAGGTTGTGCCATCGGCAAAGCCGACTCGGATGTTGCTGCTCAGGTATAGCTCACTGAATTTGGACATAAAAAATGCCCCTTTCTTGGGGCTATGCCCCATCTATGTTTTGCCTTGCGGCCGTATCTTGTTTCGTACCCGTTTGCGCACCGTTGCCGATGGATGGCTGGTTGCTCTGCTTTCGCAGCGGTAGGGGGAACGGACCCTGTTCCTACCTCGTGATACTGGTTATTTAGTTGTCGTGATCATGTTAAACCCCTGCTCCGACATTTTTCTTCCGTTGTCTTCGGTATCTTTCAAAAACCACTGAAGGTAGTGGCCTTCGATGATCGCCTTCATAGGGGCCTGCTGCTCACCGCGATATTTCGTCTCTGGCGGAAGGTCAATCATCGTGGTCTCCCAGTCAAAGCCATAACTGTCAAGCATGATTGCCTGCAGGCAAGGTTTTACGAAGCTCTTTGGTAGTGGCTTTTCGAAGTTTCTGGCCAGGTGGTATTGCAGCTTCTCTTCTTCGCTGAGGTTCATAGTCATGAGAACGGTCATGGTCTGCTCGAGGGTGAATTTGTTCATGGGCTCATTTCTTTTGGTTGGTTTTGAATTATGTAAAGTGGGGTGGGTAGTTTCCCTTACATTTTTGAGCTTAGTTTTTTGGCCCTCCTTGATTTCTAGGGGTTTTTGATTTTTTGATGAATAAAAACGGCCCCCATATATAGCGCGTGTGGCTAACTGGCTTGGTCTGTCCACCACTTTGGGGATGTGTTTTCGCTAAAATTGAACCATCAACACCAGCTCCTCTGTTACTCAAAGACACTTCGTCACCGGGTATTCAAGGGCTGGTTATTTTTTAACTAGTTCAGGTCGGAGATCTCGACTTCGCCGGTGGCAAACAGGTCGAATCCATCTGGGCTGACCAACCGGAAACCCAAAGCGACAACGTCACCGCAGACCGAGCCGCACTGGCCTACGATTCCGCACCAACGGCAAGGGCCTGCAATGCGGGGTTCTACGAAGCCCTTTTCCGTTGGGGTGAAGTCAATGCTGCAAACAACACAGTAACCAGCCGGTTTGCCGGCAGCGGTCGCGAAGTCGTGCTTGCCGCGGGTTCGTGTGTAGTGCTTGAGGTTGATTGATTCTTTGGTTGATAGCATTTCTCTCCTTGGGTTTGGTGTTTCTAAGGTGTTGCCTTTTGCAAGATCTTTTGTTCAGTAAGCCCTCACACCTTGGTGAGTTGCGGTAAGGAAAATACGTTTCCCGACATCATCAGTTCAGTAAGCCCTCGCATTTAGGCGGTCAAAACTCACACGTTTATCAGTGCCCTAACTTTGGAGAGGCAGAGATACCGGCGTCCGTTTCCCTGTTTTGTATGCGTCCTAGAAAAAGTTGGCGTGTCTGGAAGATAAATGTCGGGGGTTGGGTTCATCATTACCTTCCACCCATTTCGCTTTTTTGCCCTCAGGAGGCCCCTATGTCAGATTTTGATGACTTCGATAACGACTCTGAGGAAGCCCAGCTGGAGGCGGATCTTTCGTCGAAGGACCCACTGGTTCGCGCTAAGGCGTTGCGCACCAAGGCGATTGCTCTTATTCACGTGAACCACAACGACAACGTGGCACCGATCTATCTTGAAGAGGCTTTCACTCTTTTTGAGGCTTCGGGGTCTTTGGGAGACGCCGGTATTTGTGCTTACTGGTTGGGTTGGGCCTTGGCTAATGCCAAGGAGTATGAGCGCGCGTTGGAGGTGCACCTAAAGGGGGCGCAGTATTCGCGCCAGGTGATGGACGACGACAACGAACTGAACAACATCACCTGCATTGCGCTGATCTATAAGCGCAAGAAGGATCACAAGAACGCGGCCCAGTATTACGGGGTTGCCTATGAGTTGGCGAAGGCTCAGGGCTCGCACGCGTTGCCGTGGATTCGCAACTTCTACATTCGTTCTTTGCGCAAGATTTCGAACTACTCTTTGGCGGCTGAGTTGGCTCGCGCTGCTATTGAGGAGGGGCGTGACTCTGGCGAGGACTTCCCTATCGTTATGGGTGATCAAGAGCTCGCAGCGATTCTGATGGATCAGGGCGACTATGCCGGGGCGTTGGTGGCGGCGACAGAGGCGCACAACCTTGCGGTTTATGTTGACCAGGGCCGTGAGGCTGAGCGTGCTCAGTTCAACATGGCGAAGGCTTTGAACCTCCTTGGGCGCCACTCTGAGGCGCTGGATGAACTGATGCAGATTCAGTCGTTGAAGCGCTACAAGGCCAAGATCAAGCACCGCTTGCGTGTTGATTTGGAGATCGCTAAGGCGAAGTCGGGGTTAGGGCTTTGGGCTGAGGCATCAGACCTGTTCAAGCGCGTTATTCCGATGTTTGATTCGTTCAAGATTGCCGACACAGCAACCGAGGCTATGTTTCACCAGGCCATGAACTACATGGCCATGGGTAATGACCTAGATGCCGAGTTGGTTTTGGGTTCTGTGCTTTCGCGTTTGGATTCTGTTGCTTCATCTTCTTTGTTGGCTAACGCTTCGGTTTTGTTGGGTGGCATCTATGAGTCTCGTGAAGCATGGCAGCAGGTGGTCGATGTTTATGAGCCGCTAGATCGCGACCCGACCAACCGTTACTCGGTTTGGTTCCCTGCGGTTTTGCAGTCTTTGGCGGTTGCTTATTTGCGTTTGGATCGTTTTTCAGACGCCGATGCTGCGGCCATGACGGTTATTGCTACCGGTTTGTCGGTTGATGCGACGTTGTGTCTGGGTGATGCTCTGGCTGTTCGCGCTGATGTTGCCTTTGCTTCGGGCAATGTCGTGGCTGCTCGCCGCTTTGGGCGCAAGGCGATTAAGGCTTTTGTTTCGGCTGGTTTTGCCTCTCGTGTTGCGCCTTTGGTTGCTAAGTATCTCTAGGGGTTTACTTATCCACTGAGTGGATTTACTCTTGCTGTATTACATGTAATACAGGAGAGACTTATGGCTATGTTAACTTTGCGCATTTCGGATGATCTGAACGATCGACTCACGATGATGGCCGAGAAGACTGGCCGCACTAAGACCTGGTTTGTAAAGAAGCTCATTCGTCAAGGGCTAGACGATCTCGAAGAAGAGATGCTCTTGGAGATTATGTATAAGGAGTTTGTTGCAGAAGGCGGCCGAGAGGCAGGGCCGGGGATCCCTCAAGAAATGTTGAGTGAATACCTTGGGCGAAAAGCAATGGAAAATAGTGTTTCTGCAACGAGCGACAAAGGAACTACAAAAGCTGGATCCAGCGACGCAGAACCTAATCAATGATTAAGTTGCCGCTCTGCGAACCCACCCTGACCCGCTGAGCCTGGCTAGGCCTCTGAAGGGTAACTGGGCCGGCTGTTATAGGTTCAGGGTTGCTAAGTACCGGCTAATTTGCGAGCCGTTCGAAGAGTACTTGTTGATCGAAGTTATCCACGTCGGCAAACGCGACGCGGTTTATGACTAGTTCGGTAGCACCTTGAGGGTCTTGAGGGTTGGGTCGGCAACGAACGCGATTCTCACGCCTGAATCTCTTGCCTGAAATAGGGCGTCGAGGGCTTGTTGGGTGATTCGTTCGCCTGGGCTTAGCACCGGGACGCCCGGTGGGTAGGGGCAAATCATTTCGGCTGAAACTCGGCCAACTGCTTGTTCTGCTTCGACCACTTCGTAGCCGGCGAAGAATGCTTCTCTCGGTGAGACGACGACGTCTGGTTCGATCTTGAAACTCGCTGCGATTTCGATCGGGCGTGGTTCGCCTTTGTGAGCGTTGACGCTTTCGATGATTCGGTTGATCAGGTCGTCGATACGGTCGGGGGTGTCGGCGAAGGTGATCATCGGAATGATCAGGTCGCGGTTCGCCATTTCGACGTCGATGTTGGCGTTTAGTAGGTCTCGCTCAACTTGATTGCCGTCGGCGCCGCAGCTGCTGAGCAGAATCACAAGTTTGAGCGGGTCGATGTATTCGCCGTCGATAACTTGGATGCCTGCTTTTGTGAGGGTGGCGCGTCCGCGTTCGGTGGCGTCGATGATTGGGTCGATGAGTTCGTGTCCGTGCTTTTCAAGAAGCGCGCGGGCGGCGTCGATGCTGGCGAGAATGCGGCCAGACATGCTCGTGGTTTGGGTGGCATCAAACATTTTGTTGAAGCGGGCGAGGTCAACGTATTTCTTGTTGACGAGCACGAAGCTTGCTTGCGAGTAGCTCGGGAGGGTTTTGTGGGCGGAGGTTACGACAATGTCGGCGCCTTCGGCGAGCGGGTGGTTCGGCAGTTCTGGGTGAAAGCCGTAGTGGGCGGCCCAGGCGGCATCGACGACTAGCGGTATGCCGTATTCATGGGTGACCGCTGAGAGTCTTGGGATGTTGCTCATGGTGCCGACGTAGCTTGGTTCGCCGATCAGCACAGCCTTGGCGTCGGGGTGTTTTTCGAGCGCTTCTTTGAGGGTGGTGCTCGGGAGGTATTCGGGCAGGCCGGTTTCTGGGTTGATGATTGGTTTAACCCAGATTGGGGTCACGCCTGCGTAAACGAGGCCTACGGCTACCGATTTGTGAAGGGTTCTTGAGACGATCACTTTGTCGCCTGGGCCGGCGACCGCCATTACGGCTGCGTGGTTTGAGCCGCTCGAGCCGTTCACGCCGAAGCGGCAGAGGTCTGCGCCCCAAAGGTTTGCGGCAAGGGCTTCGGCCTCGAGAATGAGGCTCGGAGAAATTCTGTGAGGGTGGTTGCCGGGAAGCACTGGGATGTCGCCATCAACCACGGCTCCGGTTAGGTCTAAGCGGCCTTTGTGGCCAGGGATCTGAAACGGTGACCTGTCGGTCTCCATGTCGCGAATCCACGCGTCTAGCAGGGGTGCGCTAGAGCGCAAGCCCATTGGGTCTTTCGAATCAAGAAGAGTAGCTGCGCCAAACGCGTGTTGTGACAATATCCCAACCTTTCAAAGAAGACGAAAGGACCGGGGCCTTTAGCCCCGATCCCCTCATCAATGAGTTTGTGTTTTAGTTTTTAGAACTCAACCTTGGTTGCGTTCGAGTCGATCAAGATGCCAGGACCAAAGGTGGTCGAAAGCGCGATCTTCTGAACGTAACGGCCCTTTGAGCTTGAAGGCTTGAGGCGAAGGATCTCGTCAAGTGCAACACCTAGGTTCTCGCCTAGCTGCTCCTTGGTGAACGAAGCCTTACCAATGATGAAGTGAAGGTTTGCCTGCTTGTCAACGCGGAACTCGATCTTTCCGCCCTTGATGTCTGCAACAGCCTTACCGGTGTCTGGGGTTACGGTACCGGTCTTAGGGTTTGGCATCAGGTTGCGAGGTCCGAGAACCTTACCTAGACGAC
>CAIRNX010000037.1 GCA_903880095.1 uncultured Micrococcales bacterium
CTGGATGATCGGGGTCAGAAACTGCATGAAACCAACCCAGCTCAGCGGCAGGTGCTTGGCAGCCGACCCAAACAGAATCAACGGAATCGCGGTCATCACCCCAAAGCCAACCAAACCAAACGAACCCCAAAAACCAGCCGCCCCAAACTGCGAACCAAGCGGCATGAAGAACACAAACTCAACCAGCGCAACTGGCAACAGAAACCCCGACTCAAATGCAAACGAGTTCAAAGCCGAAACCTTGCCACCCAACTTGTTTTTCGCCAAGCCGTAAATACCAAACGAAGAAGCCAAGATCAGCGCAATCCATGGCGGACGCCCGTAATCAAAAGTCAGAACCAAAACGGCCACGAACGCCACCCCAACGGCAACCCACTGCCAAACCCTAAGCCGCTCACCCAAAAACACCACAGCCAAAACGATCGTCACGATTGGGTTGATGAAATACCCCAGAGAAGACTCGACAACGTGACCAGAAGCAATACCGATCACATAAGCCTGCCAGTTGACCATGATGAAAACCGCGGCCACCAAAATCCAAACCAGCGATGACCCAGAAGACAGTACCGAACGAACTGAACCCCAAGAACGATTCACGGTAATCAAAACAACGGCAGCCAAGAAGCCGAAGACCACTCGCCAAACCACGACCTCAACCGGCGTAGCAAAACCCAGAGCAGAGATGATTATCGGAAAAGATCCCCAGATTAAATACGCCGCCAACCCGTAGGTCAGACCCTTAGCCGTATTAGTTGAGCTCACCGAACCAACACTAACCATAAAGAGAAACGCCCCGGGTCAAAGACCCGAGGCGCTCCCGCTAAAACGGTTTATCGAACTACGACAGCCAAAACGTCGCGAGCCGAAAGAATCAAGAACTCTTGACCCTCAAACTTGAGCTCGGTGCCGCCGTACTTCGAGAAGATAACCTTGTCGCCAACGGTTACGTCAACAGGAATACGAACACCGTTGTCGTCTACGCGGCCTGGGCCAACAGCAATGACCTCAGCCTCCTGTGGGCGCTCCTTAGCGGTGTCTGGAATAACCAGACCCGAAGCGGTAACAGTCTCTGCTTCTAGCAGGCGAACGACGATGCGATCTTCTAGTGGCTTGATGTTTACAGACACAATGACCTCTTCTTCTAATAAGTTGTGGGCCTCAATTGAGACACCCCAATTCTAAATCACCATTAGCACTCACGCAAGGCGAGTGCTAGTCGCCGAAACCTTAGGCTTGAAGCGTGAACCGCGACGACTTCTTGCAACTGCTCTCAAAAGAGGGCCAGTCGCTCCTCGCCCAGATCGACTACAGCACCAAGCTCGACATCGTCAAAACCATCACCAAGCTCAGGGCCGAGGGCCACGACCCCGCCCTAATCGCCAACGCCCTAAGTCAGGCCAAGCTTAGAAAGCAAGCCCAAGCCAAGTTTGGCGAATTCGCCGAAAGAATGTTCTTCACCGAAGCCGCCCTCGAGCAGGCATCAAGGCTCCAGGTTGCCGCTCTTCATGCCAACCGCTTCAAGCAAGCGGGGGTAACCGAAGTAGCCGACCTCGGCTGCGGCATCGGAGCCGAATCCCTCGCCTTCGCCTCACTAAACCTAAACGTCAAAGCCTTCGAGCTCGACGAAGTCACCGCCGCCATCGCCGCCTATAACCTAGCCATCTTCGACAACGCCGAAGTCATCAACGAAGACGTCACCAAACTCGACCTCACCAAACACCAAGCACTCTTCTTTGACCCAGCCAGAAGAAACTCCAAAGCAAGACTCTTCAACCCGCAAGACTTCTCACCCAACTTTGATTGGGTAATCGAACAAGCCAAACAAAAGCCTTCAGGCATCAAACTCGGCCCCGGCCACCCACATAATCAGATTCCCGAAGAAGCCGAAGCCCAGTGGGTCTCGGTTGAAGGCGACCTGGTCGAACTCTCCCTCTGGTTCAACGAAACCAGAAGAAACGACGTCGCAAGGTCAGCCCTACTGATTGCCAAAGACGGCAAACACGAACTCAAAACGAATGAGAAAGAACAACCAGCCCCAACAGGCGAACTCGGCCAATACATTCACGAACCAGACAACGCAGCAATCAGATCACACCTAATCAACCTGCTCGCCGAAGAAACCAACACGCACACCATCGACCCCAAGATCGCCTACCTAAGCAGCAACCACGAAGTCAAATCCCCCTGGCTCAAGAGCTACAAAGTGATCAAAGAAATGCCATTTGACAGAAAACAACTGAAGGCATACATCAAAGAAAACGACATCGGCACCCTAGAGATCAAGAAACGCGGAGCCGACATCACCCCAGAGGGACTGCGCAAAGAGCTCTCGCCCAAGGGCAAGCACAAGGCCACGCTAATCGTCACTCGAATTGGAGATGCCCACCGGGCAATCTTCGTTAGCTAGCAATATGGGCGCGTATCGCGTCCATCGCCGCCATGATCTCCACACTCTCGCCCAGCGGCAGAATCGGGCTTTCGCCAAGTCCCTTGTTTAGGCAGTCTTCGAGGTGGAGGGCTTGGTGTTGCATTCCGCGGCCTTGTTGTTCTGGCTTGTATTCGCGAATGACGATGTTGTCAGGGGCGATGATGCGCCAGGCGACGTTGTTATAGAACGGGCCGTCGAGCTCGACTCTGGCTTTTGTGCCAATGACCTCGGCTGTGGTTGAACCGGCTGCGCTCATGCAGGTGGTGAGTAGTGCTCCGGCGCCGGTTTCATATTCGAGCGAGACTGCTGCCCACTCGTCCACGCCCCTTTCGGTTAGTTGGCCGTTGGCATGGATTGCTTTTGGTGAGCCGAGGATTCGATAGGCGAAAGAGAGCGGGTAGATGCCGAGGTCTAGCATGGCTCCGCCGCCAACGGCTGGGTCTTGCAGGCGTGGTACGTGGGTGAGCAGCTGGTTATGGCTGGCTTGAAGAAGTTTGATCTCGCCAAGTTCTTCGGATTCGATGACTTTTTGCAATTCGAGGTGGCTTGGTAGAAAGCGAGTCCACATAGCCTCCATCGCCAAGACGTTGTGTTGCTTAGCCTCGGCTTGGAGCTGTTCGGCTTCTTTAGCCGACACGGTGAAAGGCTTTTCGACGAGCACGTGCTTGCCAGACCTGATGGCGAGCAACGCGTGTTCGAGGTGAACTTGATTGAGGGTTGAAACATAGACGATGTCGATGTTTGGGTCATTCATCAGCTGGTTGTAGTCGCCATAGGCGTTTGGAATCTTGTGGTTGTTGGCGAATTCTTGCGCACGGCTGAGTTCTCGGGCGGCTACAGCGTGAATGTTGAGGCCGGCGAGCGCGAAGTCTTGGGCCATTGAGTTGGCGATGCCGGAGGCACCGAGAAAACCCCAGTTGTAAGTCATGTGTTTAGCCTATGGCAAAGAAAAACCCCGCCACCTGCTAGGCGACGGGGTTCTCCACGAAAGGGGAAATACAAATGAAGCGTTGTTGCTAGTTTGTTGCTCCAGGGGTTGCCGATGGTGCTGGCATTGGTGGGATTACGCCACCCTGGTTTGGGTCAACCTGGATCATTCCGCCCTGGTTGAAGTCGTCCTGGCCCATGTGGTGGCCGAACTGACCACCCATCATGCCGTTTTGGTCTGGGCGGAATTGTCCGTTGCCCATTTCGTAACCGCGACCGCGAAGCACTGCACCGGCGATTGCCATTGCAACACCTAAGCCAAGGAACGAGTAACCGAGAATCAGACCCGCAAGCGCTGCTGGTCGGCCAGCTTCACCAGTCTTCTTGATCTGAGCAAGTGCGATGTGACCTGTTATTACACCTGCCACTGCGCCGAAACCGGTGACCGCGGTTGCGAGTGAAACCACAGCTAGGTTGTTGAGCTTGGTGAGATCAAATTTCTTTGAATCGTCTACCTTTTTTTCGTCTGCCATTGGTTCTCCTTTGTTTGGCTATTGATAGTAGAGCAAGCCAACCTGAGAGAAGGCTGTATTGATGCTGAATGATTGCTAGAGAGTTTTCTCAGTCGTCATAGACTCGCAGCATGACAACATCACGCGTAATCAAGACAATGTCGCCAACATCAAGCTTCGAAAAAGGGACTATCGATCGTGGCGAAGTTGGGCCGCATGATGTGTTGATCGACATCGAGTTCGCTGGCATCTGCCACAGCGACTTGCATCAGGCACGCAACGAATGGTTTGAGGGGATTTTTCCGATGGTGCCTGGGCACGAGATCGCCGGGCATGTTTCGGCAGTTGGTTCGGCCGTGTCTAAGTTCAAGGTCGGCGATGCGGTTGGCGTTGGCACGATTGTTGGCTCATGCGGCGAGTGTGAATATTGCCTTGCTGGCCGAGAGAATGTTTGTCTCAAAGGCAACGTGCAAACATACAACGGGCGCCACTACGACGGCCGCGAAACTTACGGCGGTTACTCGAGCAACATCATTGTGAACGAAGACTTCGTGTTGAAGATCCCCTCGAGTCTCGCGCTCGATGTGGCTGCGCCATTGCTTTGCGCCGGCATAACCACTTATGCGCCACTCAAGCGTTGGGGCGCTGGCCCTGGCAAGCGCATCGCGATCTTGGGCATGGGTGGCTTGGGTCACTTGGGCGTGAAGTTCGCTGCCGCTTTAGGTGCCGAAACTTACGCGCTCGGCACCTCGATTGCCAAGGCTGCCGATGCGGCAAGCTTTGGCGCTAGCGAATACCTACTTTTGAACTCAGAAGAAACCTTCTCTAACCACGCGAACTTCTTCGACGTCATTTTGAACACCACCTCGGTTGAGATACCCGTTGACAAGCTTTTGGGCATGCTTCGCGTTGGCGGCAGCCTGGTGAATGTTGGGCTACCTGGCAAAGAAGTTCACTACAACCCGTTCAGCCTGATTGCTTCGATGAAGTCAATCTCGGGCAGCAACACCGGTGGCATTGCCGAGACTCAAGAGATGTTGGATTTCTGCGGGCTACACGGCATTGCCGCGAATGTTGAGATTGTTGATGCCTCAGAGGCTAGTGCCGTTGACGCCGCCTACGAGCGCATGCTGCATTCAGACGTGCGCTACCGCTTTGTGATTGACGCCAAGACTATTTAAAGCGTTTGGACCGTGGTGACCGGCAGCGTGCTGTTGGCGCCGAAGTCGAGGCCCGATGGCCGGCGACCAGCCATGACTAGCTGAGCGCCGAGGGCAGCAATCATCGCGCCGTTGTCGGTGCAGAGGCTGAAGGCCGGGATTCTCAGTTCGATGCCGTGCTCTTTGCACTTGGCTTCGGCGACTTCGCGAAGCCTTGCGTTGGCAACTACTCCCCCGCCGAGCAGGAGCCTTTTGATGTTGTGATCTAGGCAGGCGTTGATTGCTTTAGAAACTAGGACGTCGACTACAGCTTCGCGGAACGAAGCCGCGACGTCGGGAATCGAATACTCCTCGTTGTTTGCTTCTTTGACCTCGACCCAGCGGGCGACGGCGGTTTTCAGGCCAGAGAACGAGAAGTCGTAGCGGTGTTTCTCCAAGTCTTTTGGCAGCGTGAGTCCGCGTGGGAACCTGATTGCCTTTGGGTCGCCCTTGGCGGCTTGTTCGTCGATCTTGGGTCCGCCGGGGTAGCCGAGGTCGAGGAGTCTCGCGATCTTGTCGAAGGCTTCGCCGGCGGCGTCGTCGATGGTTTCGCCGAGCAGCTCGACGTCGTCAAGTAGGTGGTTGACCTTGAGTAGCGAGGTGTGGCCGCCCGAGACGAGCAGGGCGATGGTTGGGGTGACAACCTCACCGCGCTCGAGAACGTCGACTCCAACGTGGCCAACGAGGTGGTTGACGGCATAGAGCGGTTTGCCGGTGGCGACGGCGAGCGCCTTGGCTGCTCCGACACCGACCATTAGGGCGCCAGCTAGGCCTGGGCCGTTGGTAACCGCGATTGCGTCTAGTTCGCTCAGGTCGATCTGGGCTTCTTTGAGCGCCTTCTCGAGGGTCGGTTGCAGGGCCTCTAGGTGGGCGCGCGCGGCGATCTCAGGCACCACGCCACCGAAACGGGCGTGGAGGTCCATGCTGCTCGAAATCACGTTGGCGAGCAGGGTGTTGCCGCGCACGATGCCGATGCCGGTTTCGTCGCAAGAAGATTCGATGCCGAGCACGAGCGGCTGTTTGGTGTTTTGTGGTTCAAGGCGAAGGCGCATCACCCAGGCATCGACGTCGTCTGGTTGGTAGTAACGCTTTCGGGTGTCGATGTGTTCGAAGCCGAGGCCAAGATATAGTTTTTGGGCAACCTCGTTGTCGGCGCGCACCTCTAAGAAGATCTCTTCGGCCTGCTGGTTGATCGCTTCTTCGATTAGTCGCTCGAGCAGTTTCTTGCCGTAGCCTTTGCCTCTTTCAGCTTGGCTGATGGTAATGGTCTGAATATCGGCCTGGGGGTTGTTTTGCAGCTTGGCAAGGCCGCCGTAGCCGATCAGGTTCTCTTCTTCAGGCGCATCGAATGCGACGAAGTAGCGCGTGTGAGGGCCGTTAAGTTCGAAGCGCATCGAATCTTCTGGCCAGGCGTCTGTCGGAAAGCTCGCGGTTTCGAGTTGCATGATCTCTGCGAGGTCGGCCTCGGTGGCCAGCCTTAGATAGAGGGTCATCCGCTGACCGCCTTGCCGAAACGTTGGTTTGGTTTTGGCTCGACAGCGTCGGCTGCTCTGAGGTAGAGGGCCGAGGTGTCTGGGTCTAGTCGGTTGGCTTTTTGTAATTTGTGAGCGAGCAGCCCTAGGTCTTTGGCGCTCATCTTGGCTTGGGAGGTTACGGTTACCAGGTTTTGCTCGGTGAGCAGTTCTTCGAGGTCTTGTGGTTTGTTTACGGCTGGCCCGTGAGTTCTGATTGGCACGCCGTCTTCGTCGAGGCCCTCATAGATTGCCCAATAAACCTCTTTGCGCCTGGCGTCTGCGGTTACCAGCAGAGGGTGGGTTTCGCCGCGGGTGAGTTCGTTGAACGCGATGGCGTCGAGGCTTGAGATTCCGAAGAGCTTGGCTCCTGCCCCTGCGGCAAACATGGTCGCTGCGGCAATGCCAACTCTCAGGCCGGTGAACGGTGCTGGGCCGCGACCGGCAACGACAGCGTTGATCTGGTGCGGCTTTGTGTCGGTGGTTGAAAGCAGTTGCGCGATTGTCTCGCCGATTACTTCGGCGTGACGCATGTTGTCGTCAACGGTGATTTCGGCACGCACCTCGCCGTGCTCGATCAGCGCAACGCTGGTGCCGGCCGAAGTGTCGATTGCAAGGATCATTCGAGACCCCGCTCTTGCCAACCCGGGCCGTGGCCGGTGACCGTGACGATTCGTTCGTCTTCGGCGCTCGAGCGGTCAATTTCGATGTCGAGCCAAGAATCGACGAGTTCGTCGGTGAAGCCGCGGCCCCATTCAACTAGGACGATGCTCCGTTCGATGTCGATGTCGAGGTCATCGAATTCGGCAGGGCTGCTTAGGCGGTAGGCATCAACATGAACCAGTGGGGCTTCGCCGTTTTCGCGATGGTGAGTGCGGGCAATTACGAAGGTTGGGCTTGAGACGGTGCCGATGGTGCCGAGGCCCTCGCCTACCCCGCGGGTGAGGGTGGTCTTGCCAGCCCCAAGTGGGCCGGTGAGCAAAACGAGGTCGCCAGCAGCGAGGTTTCGAGCCAAACGCAACCCAAACTCATGCATCTGTTCTGGGGTTGAAACTTTTAGACGCTCGATCACTCGAGCGGTCATTTGCCGCCACCAACATAGACGCGCTTGAACCGGCCACCCATTCGGGTCACGATTTCGTAGTTGATGGTGTCGGCGGCATCGGCGAGGTCGTCAACGCTCGGGTGACCCTTGGCTGGGTCGCCAAACAAAACAACTTCGTCACCAACCTGCACGTTGTCGTCGCCAACATCGAGCACAAACTGATCCATGGCGATGCGGCTGAGAATCGGGTAGCTCTTGCCATTGATGCTCACGTGAGCCTTGCCGCTCGCGTTGCGCGGCAAGCCTTCGGCATAACCAACCGGCACGAGCGCCAAGGTGGTTTCGCGTTCGGTAACGTGCTGGTAGCCATAAGAAACCCCGGTGCCTGCCGGCACGCGCTTGGTTTGCACAACCGTTGCCGAGGCGGTCATCGCTGGGCGCAGGCCGTACTCGGCTGCTCGGTTAGACGAGAAAGGGTCTAGGCCATACATCGCAATACCAACCCGAATCATGCCAAAGTGGGCATCTGGGTAGGCGAGGCTGCCGTCGCTTGCGGTTAGGTGAGCGAACTCGTATTCGATACCCATGTCTTCGGCAATTGCGAGAGCCGCCTTGAAGCGCTCAACCTGGCGAAGGTCTTCGGTTTCGCCGGTGGAGCTCAGATGGCTAAAGATTCCGATTACCGCAACCTTGCCGGTGGCAACCGCGGCCTTGGTGGCCTTAAGCAACGCCGGCCACTCGTCAACCGAAGAACCGTTGCGACCTAGCCCGGTGTCGATCTTGAGGTGCACGTGAGCAATCTCGCCGCTAACCCCGGCAGCGGCCAAAGCCTTTTGCAACTGCGCCACATTGGCAACACCCAAATCGATGTCGTTGGCAATCGCGTCAACAAAGTCGTCTGCCGGGTCGTGCAACCAAGCCAACACCGCGGCGGTAACCCCGGCCGAGCGCAGTGCCAAACCTTCGGCAACATCGGCAACAGCAAAGCCGCCACAACCGGCAGCCTCGAGCGCCTTGGCAACCTCAACCATTCCGTGCCCGTAGGCGTTTGCCTTGATCACCGGCAAGACTGCCGCCGAGGTGCGGGCAAGCATCGTTTTGTAGTTGTGAACGATTGCGCCGAGGTCGATGGTCAGTGTTCTCATGACTCTGCCACCACAAAAGCTATCGCCGAACCGGCGTCGTGACTGATCGAAAGGTGCAAAGACTTGATGCCGCGCTCGGCCACAAAGGCTGCGCTCGAACCGTTGGCAGCAATCGAAGGCTTACCAAGGGCGTCCTTAGAAACGACAACCTCGTGCCACTTCAACCCAGACGGGTCACCAACTGCCTTGATCAGTGCCTCCTTGGCGGCAAAGCGCCCGGCGAGCGATTCGGTTGAACCCTCTCGCTCAGACTCGGCAAAGATCTTCGAAACCAGCTCGGGAGTCTTGGCGATTGCGCGCTCAAACCTGGCCAGATCGACCAAGTCAACGCCGACGCCAACGATCATGATTTATTCGACCGTCACCGACTTGGCAAGGTTGCGCGGCTGGTCAACGTCGAGCCCCTTAGCCGTCGAGAGTGCCATGGCAAAAGCCTGCAGCGGAATAACGGTGAGAATCGCGGCAAACATTGGCTCGGTCTGTGGCACATAGATCACGTGCTCTGCGTAGTCGGCAACGTTTGGGTCGCCTTCTTCGGCAATCGCAATAACCTTGGCACCGCGAGCGCGAATCTCTTGAATATTTGAGATCACCTTTGGCTGCAACGATTCTGCATCGCGAGGCGATGGAACGATCACGATAACCGGCTGGCCTTCTTCGATCAGAGCGATAGGTCCGTGCTTCAGCTCGCCGGCGGCAAAACCTTCGGCGTGAATGTAGGCGAGCTCCTTGAGCTTTAGAGCACCCTCCATAGCAACCGGGAACCCGACGTTTCGGCCGAGGAACAAGATCGACTTTGCGTTTGCCATCGCAGCACCGAGGTCTGAGGCAACATCCAAGCCTTCGAGAACCTCAGCAACACGAGCAGGCATCTTCAAGAGGTCAAGACCCAGAGCCTTCAACTCAGAAGCCGGCACAACACCGCGCACCTGACCCAAGAACAAACCAAGCAGGTAGCCAGCAGTGATCTGAGCGGTCAAAGCCTTAGTCGATGCCACGGCAACCTCAGGGCCGGCATGGGTGTAAATCACGGCGTCAGACTCACGGGCCAAAGTCGCGCCCTGGGTGTTGCAGATAGCCAAAACCTTTGCGCCAAGCTCCTTGGCGTAACGCGTAGCCATCAGGGTGTCCATGGTCTCGCCAGACTGCGAGATTGCAACAACCAAAGTGTTTGGAGTAACGATTGGGCTGCGGTATCTAAACTCGTGTGAAAGCTCAACTTGCACCGGAATCCGCGACCACTTCTCGATTCCATACTTCGCGATGTCGCCAGCATAAGAAGCCGTGCCGCAAGCAACGATGATGATTCGGTCAAGCGCCTTTATGTCGGCCGCCGACAACCCAGACATCTCTGGCAAAGTCACAACACCGTCGGCACTCAAACGACCCATCAGGGTGTCGCCAACAGCCTGAGGCTGGTCGGCGATCTCCTTTGCCATAAACGAAGACCAACCACCCTTCGAAGCAGCCGAGGCATCCCAGTCAACCGAGAACTCGTCGAACGAAACCGGCTGACCATCGAAACCATAGACGGTTACCGAGTCGGCCTTCAAAACAACGATCTCGTCTTGACCAACTGAAACAGCACGCTTGGTGTACTCAACAAACGCAGCAACATCAGAACCCAAAAAGTTTTCACCATCGCCCAAACCGATAACCAGCGGAGCATTACGGCGAGCAGCCAAAACAACATCTGGCTGATCTTCGTGAATAACAAGAATCGTGAAAGCGCCGTGCAAACGGTTCATCACAAAGCGGAACGCAGCGACCAAATCGCCAGATTTCTCATACTCACGAGCGATGTGGTGAGCAGCGACCTCAGAGTCTGTCTCAGACGAGAACGAAACACCGTCGGCAACCAACTCGGCCTTTAGCTCAGCGAAGTTTTCGATAATGCCGTTGTGAATCAACGAAAGCTTGAGTGCCGAACCACCGAGGTGCGGGTGAGCGTTGCCATCGGTTGGGGCTCCGTGAGTTGCCCAACGAGTGTGGCCTATACCAATGTGAGCCGCAGGCAGCGGGTGCGAGTCAATCTCGCCAACGAGGTTGTCGAGCTTTCCGGCTTTCTTGCGAGTCTCAAGACCGGCAGCCGAAATCACCGAAACACCAGCCGAGTCATACCCGCGGTATTCCAAACGGCGCAAGCCGCCCAGCAAAACATCAAGGGTCGACTTTGGCCCTACATAGCCCACAATTCCACACATACCTCTAATTTACGCGAGAATGGGTAGTTGTGAGCGAACCCCGAAGCCCCGAACTGAGCCCTTTCGTCGAAATCCAACGATCCGACTGGGCAGAGCTTGGCAAAAACACCGAACTTCCGCTCACCGAGCAAGAGATTGACAACATTCGCGGCCTCGGCGACTTCCTCGACCTCAAAGAAGTTGAAGAGGTTTTTCTCCCGCTCAGCCGACTTCTCAACATCTACGTCAACCAAACCCAACAGCTTCACAGCCAAGAAGCCGAGTTTCTCGGCGAGCGCTCCAAGAGAGTCCCCTACATCATCGGCGTTGCCGGCTCGGTTGCCGTTGGCAAGTCAACCGTCTCGCGCCTGCTCAAAGAACTCCTCGAGCGCTGGCATGGCACCCCCAAGGTTGCCCTAGTGACCACCGACGGCTTCCTCTACCCAAACGAAGAACTCGAAAAACGCGGAATCATGACAAGAAAAGGATTCCCCGAATCCTACGACCGCATGGCCCTCATCAACTTTGTCTCCGACATCAAGTCGGGTAAGAAACACATCGAAGCCCCCGTCTATAGCCACCTCGTCTACGACATCGTTCCCGACCAAAAAATCACCATCGACGAACCCGACGTAGTGATCATCGAAGGCCTAAACGTTTTGCAACCACCGAGCCTCGGCCAAGAGGTTGCCCTAAGCGACTTCTTCGACTTCAAAATCTACGTGGACGCCAACAACACCGACATCACCGAATGGTTCCTAAACCGATTCCAGAAGCTCCGCGAAAGCGCATTCCAAGACCCACAGTCTTACTTTCATCGCTACGCATCAATGCCATTCGAAGAAGCACTCGCAACAGCACAAAGAATCTGGGAGACCATCAACCTCCCCAACCTCCAGGCAAACATCGAACCCACCCGCTCCCGCGCAACGCTAGTTCTTCGCAAAGGCGCTGCTCACGCGGTTGAAAGCGTGTTGCTAAGAAAGTCCTAGTAGGGACTTCACTCGCCCCTTGACTTGACGCATCGTTTCATCAGATGCTGCCCCTTTTTTCTTGGCTCTCCGGGCTACCCAATCGACAGATTTCACTTGATCGGAGAGCACGAAACCTGTCTCGCCATCAATTTCGGTTTCAACCTCAAACCGGTAACCCTTGCCCTTAGTGGTCATTGGGCAGCAGATCATCAAATTGGTTGCTTGGTTGTATGCCTTTGGGCTCAGAACTAGTGCAGGGCGATGCCCGGCCTGTTCATGACCCGACTGCGGATCAAAATGCAACCAGACGATGTCGCCGGTGTCTGGAACATACGACACTAGAAGGCCTCGTTACCCACTGGTTTGCCGAAATCAACCTCAGAATGCAGGTTGTCTTTTGTAATGCCTGCGAGCAAATACTCCAGGTCGAACTCATTCTCTGACGCAGGCACGATCGTGATGCGACCTTTCGCAACATGAAACTCTACTTCTTGCTCCGAGCTGAAGTTTGCTTGCTTGAGTACCGAGGCAGGGAGTCGCAATGCGGCGCTGTTGCCCCAGCGTTTGATGCTTGATCTCATTTTGACTCCCGATTATGTATCTACAATGTATAAACATGATACATCAGGACAACGATTACGCAAGACGAACTCTGATTCTCTGAATAAGTTGGGCCTTGGCTAAATAGCGAGGCGGCGCTCGACAACGCGAGCGATGCGATCAGCCCATGATTGGGCGGTGCCTTCGTCGGCTGCTTCAACCATTACGCGAACGACTGGTTCGGTTCCCGATGGGCGTAAGAGCACGCGTCCGGTGTCTTTGAGGTCGGCTTCGGCTTCTTTGACTGCCGCTTGGACTTCTGCGTCGTCGGTTTTGGTTCTGTCTACTCCGCGCACGTTGATTAGAACTTGTGGGTAGACCTTCATGACTGAGGCGAGGTCTCTGAGGGTGGTCTTGGTTTTGGCTACTTCGGCCATGAGTC
>CAIRNX010000038.1 GCA_903880095.1 uncultured Micrococcales bacterium
CGGTCTCGCGGAGGGTGGCATCCCCATTGGGGCTGCCCTCTTCGACGAGAACGGCGCACTGCTAGGCAGTGGCCACAACCTCCGTGTGCAAGAAGGCGACGCCTCGATGCACGGAGAAACCAGCGCTTTCAGAAACGCTGGCAGACAGCGCAGCTACCGCAAGGTAACGCTCGCCACCTCACTTTCACCATGCTGGTACTGCTCTGGTTTGATTAGGCAGTTCGGCATTGGGCGCGTCCTCGTGGGCGACGACAAAAACTTTATGGGCGGCCAAGACTGGGTCGCCGAACACGGCTGTGATGTCAGAGTTATGAACGACCCCGGCTTGATCAAGCTCATGGGTGACTTCATTGAAAACAATGACGCCCTCTGGAACGAAGACATCGGCGAAGAGTAGACCGCTAATCTTGATTGCATGACTCAACGCAATCAGCCATGGGGTTACCAGAACGCTGGAACCGGCAAATCACCCGACTGGGAGCTTCACCCAGAAACCACTGCAGTTCGCGGCGGTTTGATGCGCTCAGGCTTTGGCGAAACCGGCGAGGCACTCTACCTTTCGAGCGGCTTCACCTACGACAGCGCCGAGCAGGCAGCTAGCGCTTTTCGCGATGAGACCGAACACTTTCTCTACTCACGCTTCGACAACCCGACCGTAGCCATGTTTGAGCAGCGTTTGGCTGCCATCGAAGGCGCAGAGGCTTGCAAGGCAACCGCTTCGGGAATGGCCGCGATGTTCGCATCTGTCGCCAGCATCGTGAAGTCGGGCGACCGCGTGGTTGCTTCACTCGCCATGTTCTCGTCATGCTTCGTTGTGCTCACCGAAATCTTGCCAAAGTGGGGCGTTGAAACGATTCTCGTTGAAGGCACCGACGAGGGCGACTGGGCTAAGGCGCTCAGCGAACCAACCGCCGTGGTGTTCATCGAGACGCCAAGCAATCCGCTAATGGAGATCGTCGACATCGCGATGGTTTCGAAGCTCGCGCACAAGGTTGGCGCAACCGTAATCGTCGACAACGTCATGGCTTCGCCAGTTTTGCAGAGCCCACTGGCTCTCGGCGCCGACGTAGTAATGTATTCGGCAACCAAGCACATCGACGGTCAGGGGCGCGTTCTTGGCGGTGCAGTGTTGGGTAGCTCTGACTACATCAACAACGCTTTGAAGCCGTTCATTCGTCACACCGGCCCTTCGATGAGCGCATTTAACGCCTGGGTGCTTCTGAAGAGCCTCGAGACCCTCACCATGCGTGTTGAGAAGATGAACTCCACTGCGCAAACCATCGCTGAGCGACTCGAAAGCCACCCCGCAATCAAAAACATCTGCTACCCGTTTTTGAAAAGCCACCCGCAACACGAGCTTGCCAAAAAGCAGATGCGCGGCGGCGGCACAACATTGGCTATTGAGTTCAACCTGCCGCAAGAACAGGTTTTCGCAGTCATGAACGCTCTTCGCGTGATTGACATCTCAAACAACCTAGGTGACTCGAAGTCGTTGATGACTCACCCGTCGTCAACCACTCACCGAAGACTCGACGCAGAAACTCAGGCCAAGATGGGAATCACGACCTCGACCGTGAGACTTTCGGTCGGGCTCGAAAACGTGGACGACCTATTGAAAGATCTAGAGAGCGCGCTGAATTCGCTCTAACGCCTCGGTGATGATCTCTTTAGAGGTCGCAAAGTTGAAACGAGCAAAGTTCTCGTAGACTGAGCCACCCATGTCTGGGCCTGGCACTAGCGCAACCTTGGCTTTGGTGAAAATTTCTTCGTTGGTTAAACCAAGCTCAGAAATATCTAGCCACGCCAGGTAACCCGCTTCGGGAATATGTGTTTTCACCGAAGGCAACACTCGTGCCAGCTCCGAAACCAGATGCTCGGCGTTTTCTTTTAGAGTCACTAACGTTGCATCAAGCCAAGGTTCACCATTTTCGAAGGCCTCGGCCATCGCAAAGGCACCGACGATGCTGGCGCGCCAGTGCATTGCCTCAGGCAGAGCGTTTAGTTTGGCGTTCATTTCGGGCGACTGCGCGAGCAAGAAAGCAATCTTCAAACCGGCGAGGTTCCATGACTTTGACGACGACGAAATGCAAACACCCGTGGCCGAAGCATCGTCACCGCATGAGAGGTATGGCACAAACTCGCCATAGGTGAGCGGTGCGTGAATCTCGTCGCTCAAAACAACCGCGTCATACTTGCGAGCTAGGGCCGCCAAACCGGTTAGCTCTTCGCGGCTAAAGGCGCGACCAACCGGGTTGTGAGGGTTGCAAAGAAGCAAGAACCGGTTGCCAGCAGCAAACGCCTTTTCGATGCCGTCGAGGTCTAGAAGGTATTCGTGGTTGCCGGTGATTAGTGGAACATCGACGGGTTCGATTTCGAGCTCTTCAAGCCAGTGGTGAAACCCGTTGTAAACCGGCTGGTTGATGATTACCTTCTCGCCAGGTTTGGCGTGTGTGCGCAAAAACTCGACAACGGCAACACCAACATCGGTAGCGAGGTGCATGTAAAGCGGGTCGATATTCCAGCCCCAACGTTTGGCGGCAAATTTTTCGAAAGCTGCCGAAACCTCGGGAACCGGGCCAAGGTAGCCAAGGTCGTTTTCGGTGGTCATCTTGATGATGCGAGCAGCAATTGGCTCGGCAATCTGAAAGTCCATTTCGGCCACGTGTAGCGGCAAAACGTCTGAAGGGAATCTGCGCCACTTCGATGAGTGTCTTTCGCGCAACACCGAAAGTTCCGGCGCCGCAACCTTGTTGTCAGACATGTTTACTCCGTTACTCGACCCAACAAAAGCACTCTATCGGTTGGTGCAACGTTAGAAATCTTGATTCCGCCCGAAAGCGATTCGAGCGCACGAGTGAAGCGATCTTCGTCATCGCTGAACAGGGTCATCAGCGGCTGCCCAGCGCGAACTGACTCGCCCTGAACGGCGTGCAATTCGATTCCTGCGCCAAGCTGAACCAAGTCATCTTTGGTGGCTCTACCGGCCCCCAGACGCCACGAAGCAACACCAACGCTTAGTGCGTCAAGCTGCTCCAAAACGCCGTCAGACTCCGCCACAACAACGTGTGAGTGCTTTGCAACCGGCAACGCAGCCGTAGGGTCGCCGCCCTGCGCGCGAATCATCTCGTTCCACTTGTCCATCGCACGCCCGTCGTTCAAGGCGGCACGAACATCGCCCTCAACACCGGCCAAACGCAGCATCTCTTCGGCGAGCATCACGGTTAGATCAACTACGTCTGCAGGGCCACCGCCAGCCAAAACCTCAACCGACTCTTCGACTTCGAGCGAGTTGCCAATCTTGCGACCGAGCGGTGTCGACATGTCAGTCAACAGAGCCGAAACCTTCAAGCCAGCATCTTGGCCCAACTTGACCATCACCTGAGCCAGCTCGGTGGCCCGATCAAGCGTCTTCATAAAAGCGCCCGAACCAACCTTCACGTCGAGAACCAATGCTGAGGTTCCTTCGGCAATCTTCTTCGACATGATCGATGACGCAATCAGCGGAATCGCCTCGACTGTGCCGGTTACGTCGCGAAGCGCATAAAGCTTTTTATCGGCAGGGGCCAAGCCCGAACCAGCCGCGCAAATAACTGCCCCAACCTTCTGCAATTGGCTAAACATTTCATCGTTCGACAATGCGGCTCGCCAACCAGGCACGGCCTCAAGTTTGTCCAACGTGCCACCGGTGTGGCCAAGGCCTCTGCCAGAAAGCTGTGGCACGGCAACACCAAACACGGCAACCAAAGGCGCCAACGGCAAAGTGATCTTGTCGCCAACACCGCCGGTCGAGTGTTTGTCTGCCGTGGGCAAGCCAAGGTGCGAGTAATCAAGGCGCTCGCCCGAGGCGATCATCGCCATGGTCAAGTCTTTAATTTCACGCCTGCTCATGCCGTTCAGCAAGATAGCCATGGTCATAGCCGACATTTGATAATCGGCGACTACTCCGTTGGTGTAATTCTCAACCAGCCAATTTATGGCCTCGGTAGAAAGCTCGCCACGCTCACGTTTTTCAACGATCAGTTGAACTGCATCAAAACTCATTTGTTGAAAGCCTCAAGATCACGCGGCCCGAAGGCGTCTGGCAAAACCTCTTCGATAGTTTTGAAACCAGAAACGGTTTCGAGAACCATTCCGGGAGCAGAGTGCTCAAACAACAGCTGCCTGCAACGACCGCAAGGCATAAGAATATTCCCGTTGCCGTCACAACAGGTGAATGCAACGAGTTTGCCGCCGCCGGTCATGGTGAGGTTTGAAACCAAACCACACTCGGCGCAAAGGCCGAGCCCGTAAGACGCATTCTCAACGTTGCAGCCCGAAACAACTCGACCGTCTTCGGTGAGAGCAGCTGCTCCCACCGGAAACTTCGAGTATGGCGCGTAGGCGTGCGCCATAGCCTTCTTCGCAACTTCGCGAAGGGCGTCCCAGTCAATGCTGGTCATAGTTTGTCTCTCTTTAAAGAAGAACTAGTTCTTCTTCTCGTTGTTCTGCTTGCACTGGCACTCTCCGCCACAGCATCCGTCTGACATACAAATCACCTCCTTCTTATTTCAGTTTCATTATGCGCCCAAAGTTCGGAAGATAAGTGCAAAAGCACAAACGGCATTTTGTTGTGTAAACAACACATTTTCAACCAAAAAAATCCCTAAATGGGTCTAGCCTTAGCCAAAAGCCAATCCAACGCCAGAGGAAGCCCGCAAATGCAAAACAAATCGATGAAATTAGCAATCGCAACATTCACCGCAGCAGCATCAGTTGCTCTTGCATTGGGCACGGTGGCCATTGCGCAAAGTTCTACAAAACTAAACACAGCATCAGGTGGCTACGTAGTCTGCGTGAAGAAAACGGATCAGACCGTAAAAATGCCACTGAAAAGCACCTGCCCGAAGGGCTATGCGCGAATAATTCTCGGCGCAAAAGGGCTGCCGGGCGCGAAGGGCGATTCGGGAGCGCAAGGCCCTCAGGGATACCAGGGTGAAGTTGGGCCAGCTGGAACAGACGGAGCAGCCGGAGCAGCTGGAGCAACGGCAGTTGACAGCCTCTATGTTCCTGCGAGCGACTTTGCTGCCCAGTACTACACGAGCTCTTCACTCGAACACGAAAGTATTGCGGGCTTTGACCACATGGTTTTGGTTGTTCACCCAAATCAGCCCGCATATGGCATGGCTTCTCTAAGACTTCCATCGAGCTGGAAGACCGCTCAATCACTCTCGGTCGAACTCTTCTATACAACCTCGACCGACAGCACATCTACTTGGGTTCTTGAGCATGGCATCGACGGCTTTTCTGCTGGCGACGCATTTGGAAGCAACCAGTCCGGAGAACTAACCGTAACTCCTGAGAACTACGGCCCTGACAGACTCCAGAAATTTACTTATTCAGAAGAGGTTTTCAATAAGAGCCTCGCAACCGGTGACGTTTTTGAGATGATTCTGGGTCGGTGGGACACTCCAGACAACATCAATACTGGTGACATCTACATCGTTGGCGCTCGCATAACCCCCAATTTTTAGTTCGCTAGGACGGCTTAAGAATTGACACAACAACCATTGCTCAAAACATTTCTTTGGTTTCCGGGGAATATGGCCGAAGCACTCGACTTTTACGAAGAAACCTTCGGCGCGACGATTCACTCAAAGAACATGAACGGCGAGGAGCTTTTCACTGCCGACTTCGAGATATACGGCCAGGCTTTCATTGGTCTCAACTGGCCGGGCGGGCCCGCCTTCAACGACTCAATCTCTTTGAGCATCAACGTTGACGGTCAAGACGAGGTCGACAGACTTTGGAACGCAATTACCAAAGAAGGCAAAGAGAACCAGTGCGGCTGGTGCTACGACAAGTGGGGTGTCAGCTGGCAGGTAAGCCCAATTCAGATGCGCGACCACCTAGGCAACCCAGACCCTGAGAAGCGCGCCTACGCCAACGAAGCACTCCGACGCATGAAGAAGATTGTCATCGCCGACTTCGTGAAGCCTTAGCCTTCTAAAATGACTCTGATTCGACGCAGCGTCTCAACCTGGTAGTCAGGGATCATCTCGCGATGCTCTGGGTTCGTTGTCTCGTAGAGGTAGTTAAGCAGCAGAATTCTGCGCTGCAACAAAAGCAACTTCATTTGCTGCTCGCTATAAGCCGGCAACTCTGAGACGGTTTTGTAACCAGCCAAAAGCGCCTCTTCTTGCTCGGGTGTGTCCAGATAATACAACGACGTTGCCAGATCTTGCACCGGCAACCCAATACCCGAGTCATCAAAGTCAAAGACAAAGACAGACAACTCCCCCTCGTGCCACATAACGTTCCATGGGTGAAGGTCGGCATGAATGGGCTGCGGCTTGTCGGTTTCTTGTAATTCGGCGAGGGCCTTCTCGACCTTTACCTTGGCCGCCGCAACCAGTGCCTTGTCAGGCGAACTCAACTCGCTTGAATCACCCAACAACATGTCGGGGCTCCCCCAGAAGAAGTCTGAGTATTCAGGCAACTCGCAACCAAGCGGCAACACCAAACCTTTTGTCTCACCATGCAGCTTTGCCATCGCAGCTCCGAGAGCAAAGAGCTGCTCATCGGTCGGTTCATCGCCAGGCTCTTCACCATCTAGCCAGGTGTAGAGAACCGCGGTAAGTTTTCTGCCCGTAGCCTCGTGCCAACCCGTGGTGACAAACGAGCCATCCTTGTTCGCCACAGGTTTTGGCGTCTTCACCGACTCAATCGCATTGACGATGAAGATCTCGGCATTGAGGTTTTCGATTGACCGCTGAGAGTTGACGTTGATTCGCAAAGCGAAAGTTTCACCCGAACCAGCACTCACCTTGAAGGTCGAGTTGTATTCATGGTTGATTGACTCGGCCGCCGGGGCAACAAGAGAGTATTGCTCGAGAACCTCGGCAACGCACGCGCACAGGCTCTCAACCTGCTCGTCGCCAGTCATACCGGCAAAATCTGCTGCGTTTGTCATCCTGCTAATCTGCCACAAAAAGTAAAATCCCGGCCCTCGTGAGAAGGAACCGGGATTTCGTGCACCCCTCGGACTTGAACCGAGAACCCACTGATTAAGAGCCAGTTGGCGAAAAGCCCTAAACGCCTTTAGCCAGGGGCTTGCGGCCGCGCTCGCCGACATTTCGTGCCCAATACGTGCCCAACGAAAAGAAGCCTAAGCTTCTTTTCCAGCAGCGGAATAATTTAGTAGAACCAACAATGGGGCATTGAATAAGATGAGCTGTGATAGATTTTTGTCGGTTTTGCCGCAAATGGAAAGGGCCTTCCCATGAAAGAATTCCTAATCGAAAATCGTTTTGCATCTCCCCACCAACCTAGTGTCACTTATGACTTGATGCTGAATGCGCTGGTTAACGTACCCGAGATTCATCGACCCAACGGAGATTCAAACTCGAATACCTTCAACATAGTGTGGCGTTGGAAAGCAGTACTTAGTCCGTCGATAGTCCAAGTGAGGATTTCTTTACTTCCTAGAGAATCCGGGACTGAAGTTTTTATGAAAACTGCTTTTGGCTCGATTCTTGCTTCAAATACGGATCGTTTGAGGGCAGAACAAGTTCACCGGAAGTTGACCGAGATTTTTGGTGCAGCCTTTGGCGAATTCGTTGTAGCTTCTGATGAGAACAAAGTTTGCCCCTTTTGCGCTGAAACGATTAAGGCAGCCGCAAAGGTTTGCAGGTATTGCGGGCGCGACGTCTAGACATAAAACGGTGTTGAGTGTCAACTTGCTGCTAACGGCCTGACTTTAGTTGTCGAATAGACCCCAAACCGCGTTTATGGGTCATCACTGACGCTTTTCGTGCCCAATACGTGCCCAATACGTGCCCAATACGTGCCCAATCTGGTTGGTATTGGTTGTTACCTAATGATATCCAATAGCGGGGACAACGAAACGCGAGTTATCGGCAACCCCGCTAAAGCCCAGTAGTTAAAAGGAAAAACCCCCGGTTCCTCGTGAGAAGGAAACCGGAGGTTTCGTGCACCCCCTCGGACTTGAACCGAGAACCCACTGATTAAGAGTCAGTTGCTCTGCCGATTGAGCTAGAGGTGCGTGTTGGAACTTGCGAACGCAACGAATGACAAGAATACCAGCAACTGCCTTTGGTTACAAACGCTAGTTAGAATGACGTTAGAACACGAGGAGTTTGTAATGGAATTGGCAAGACTTGAGGCGGGCCAAAAGGCCCCAGAGTTCACTCTCCCGAACCAGGATGGCAAGGATTTCTCGCTTTCGTCATTCAAGGGCAAGAAGACGATCGTCTATTTCTACCCAGCCGCTTCGACCCCTGGTTGCACCAAAGAAGCATGCGACTTTGAAGAGCACCTCGGTTCTTTGACCTCGGCTGGTTACAGCGTTGTAGGTATTTCGCCAGACAAGATTTCGAAGATCGCAAAGTTTCACACCGACCAGTCGTTGCATTTCGACCTTTTGTCTGACGAAGAGCTTGTGGTTCACAAGGCCTACGGCGCCTATGGAATGAAGAAGCTTTATGGTCGCGAATACGAGGGTGTTCTGCGTTCGACTTTTGTTTTGGATGAGCAGGGTGTTCTAACCCATGCTTTGTATAACGTGAAGGCAACCGGTCACGTTGAGATGTTGAAGAAGCTGCTAGGCCTCTAGGTCTCGTTTAAGAAGGCTTGCTAGCGGTTTAGTGAACATCAGGGCTAGCACTGCGACGCTCGGAATGATTAGCGCCCAACCGATTGCAGGGTTGGCCGTTTCACCCTGAAACGATTCGTAGGCGATTGCTAACTGGGCGGTTTGCCAAAAGATGCTCGAAGACCTGGCCCAGCTTTTTAGTTGCCAGAGCCCTTTGCTGATTAACACTCCCCAAACCACGAAGGCTGCGATCAAGGCATCGAGTGCTGCCGAAAGCGCGAGACTCTTCTCGTGCCCACCAATGATGTTGATGATGCCGATGGCTAGGAAAACTGCCACTGCTAGTGACTCTGCCCCAGTGATGGTGACTAGGAGCAGTAGTTGGGCAGGCTTTTTCATTTAATCCTTAACTTGGGTATTGCCAAATGGGCGTTCGCGTGAAACGATTGTCTAAGGAAATCCTCTCGCAAAACCTAGCTTTTTGCGCCTGTTTCCAGCCTAAGGCGTAGATGCCTAAGGCGTAGATGCCTAAAGACTTTTGCTCCCGATCACAAAGGAATATATGGACCTGCAGTGGCAAGACCAAGCACGTTGCCTTACCGAAGACCCAGAGCTCTTCTTCCCGGTCGGCAACACCGGTCCCGCTGTGGAGCAGATCGACCAGGCCAAGGCTGTTTGCCGCGAATGCGCTGTTGCAACTAGCTGCCTAGAGTACGCAATCAAAGAAAACCAAGACACTGGCGTTTGGGGCGGACTTTCAGAAGACGAGCGCAAGTCGCTCAAGCGCAAATACGCTCGCGCACGCCGCGCTGGCTAAAGCGGAATCTCAATAACCACTCTTGCTCCGCCTTCACGAGGCGAGAACCAACTAATGCTGCCTCGAAGTTCACCTTCGATTAGCGTGCGAATAATCTGAGTGCCCAAACCAGGCTCAATCTTGCCGCCGGGGAGACCTTTGCCGTTGTCGCTCACCGTGATGATGAGCTTCTTTTGTTTGCGTTCGGCGTGAACCAAGACGTTTCCGGATCTTTCGTTGAGCCCGTGTTCGATCGCGTTTGTCACAATCTCGGTTAGTGCCACCGCGAGCGGTGTTGCCTTCTCGCTCTTTAGTTGACCAAAGCGTCCGTCGATGATTGTTCTGACGGTGGTGTTGTGGCTAGCGGCCACCTCGCTGACGAGCAGCAGGACTCGGTCGAAGACCTCGTCAAAACTAACCTCTTGGTTCAGGCCTTCTGACAGAGTGTCATGAACCAGGGCGATGGCGCTAACTCGGCGCATGGCTTGCTCGAGTGACTCTTTGGTTTCGTTGCTGTTGGCTCGTCTTGCTTGAATGCGAAGCAGGCTTGCAACGGTTTGGAGGTTGTTCTTTACGCGGTGGTGTATTTCTCGAATGGTGGCGTCTTTGGTGATCAGTTCACGTTCTTGACGTCTGAGTTCTGAGACGTCTCGGCAGAGAATGATTGCACCGGTTCTCTCGTTCTCTAGTTTGATCGGTATTGACCTCAGTGAGAGGGTGGCCGACTTAGACTCGGCGTCTGCTCGCCTCGGGGCGATGCCACCTAGAACAACGGCGAGGTCTTCGTCTCCGCGGATTTTTGCCTTGGTGATGAATGCGACCACCTCGGTCAGATTTTCAGACTCAAGTTCTCTCGGAAACCCGAACTTGGCGAAAGCACTGACCGCGTTAGGGCTCGCAAAGGTGACTTTGCCATGATTGTCTAGGCGAAGGAACCCGTCGTTGGCTCTCGGAGCGCCTCGCTTTGAGCCGGTTTGGTTACCCAAATCTGGGTATTGGGCATTGACCATCATTTCGAGGAGGTCTTCGCCCGATTGCCTGAAGCTGAGCTGCTGGCGGGTTGGTTCTTTGGTTTCGCCGAGATTCGCGTGTCGAGTTACTACGGCTATTGGGGTCGGGTGCACTTCTAGATTTTTGGCGCTAACTCTTCTTCGCACAGGGATCGCGGCAATGCGGGTTGGGATGCCCTCGTACTGTGAGACTCCAGTGAAGTCCGTTGACTCGGCCGAGTCGAATGCTTGCTTCACCAGCTTGGCTAGCGACTTATCACCTGGGGTTCCGGTAACGTCTCGATAGAAAATTGTTGCCGAGGTCGCTGGGCGAGCGTGACCTGCCGCAACAAATGTGCCATCTTTGGTTGGCACCCAAAGCACTAGGTCTGCCGAGACAAGGTCGGCGACAAGCTGCCAGTCTGCGGTGAGCTGGTTCAACCAGTCGATGTCGGCGTTGGATGCGACACCTTGCTTTTTTAGTTGCTCGGTAAGTGTTGCCACGAAAACGAGTTTAGCCAGCCAACTTTTTCTCGCGGACCAATTGAGCAATGGCTTTGCGGAGTGGCGACTTGCTGCGTATTCCAATAAGAGGAGTTCCGTTTTTCAGGGCCGCGTCTTGGGCTTTTGGATCGTTTGGCAGATAGTGATCAATTTTCTTGTTGGTTAGCGTCTTGAAGGTTTGTTCAAGTTGACGTTTAGCGGTTGAACCCAGCGTTGAAGTTCGGTATTTGTTTGCGATCAACAGCGTTGGCTTGTCTTGTCGGATTTCTTGTAATTCGGGTTCGAGTGTCAAAAACCTTGCGATTGAAACCGGATCGGCGGTGAAGGTCGCGATGAGTAATTCTGAACTCTTGAGAAGCCAGCGGGTGAACTCATTTCGTTCGAGTGGTTGGGTGTGTGAATAGATGTGCGGCTCGATGTTGGTAGCGGTGTCGATAATCACAAAGTCAAAACCTTGGGTTGTGTGGTTTAGTAACAACTCGAACACATGCGGAGTTACCTCCGGCCACCGGGTTGGGTTTATGCCCGGAATCAAAGCGAAGCTGGTTTGAGCGGTTTTGAGAGTCATCGATTGGCTCTCAAACTCCTCTGGGTTTAGTCGGTTTTGCCTGGCGAATCGAAGCATCGGCGCTAAGCCGGCTGGGTGTTCGGCAAGCGAGAGTGCAATTGTCTGGCTTGGTGAATGGATGTCTGCATCAATTAGAAGAACTTTGGCTTTGGTTTTCGCTAGCTCTGCCGCGAGATTTAGAGCGATTGTGGACTTGCCGCTACCCTGGGTTCCCCAGACGGTGATCACCCGAAGATTTTTAGGCTTCGAATTCCTTTGAGAGCGCCTTGTCGGCGGGGCTCCTAGTGTGAGAGTCAATGTTCTAGCGTGGTCGGTTGAAGAACCAATGCAATAGAAGAGTCAGTGGCTTTTGCTTTGAGCAGTTTTGGAATGAACTCTGGGAGACAGTTGACCTCTACCGAGGTGGCTTTCTGCCCGAGACTTGATTCGCTTCTTAGGTTTGCCACCTCGCAGTCGAGCGCAATTGCTGTCGGCTCGGCGCCGGTGGCATGTTCGGTCGACCAAACGTCGACTTGGCTACCAACCCTGAGTTCAAATGGCAGCCCGTCTTTGAACTGCAAAACCGTTGGCAATTGGGTTTGGAGAGGGCTAGGCGCCACATTGCTTCGACTGAGCAACTCACCTTGGGCGATGCGACTCACCAAGAAACTCCCGGCGGGCAAATTAGCAAGGTAGAGGCTTGCAGAGTCACCGATTCGAGCCTTGCCTCTGGTGAAGTCTGAGGCACTTACGAGAGTGCCCGAGGAGATGTCGTGACTTGCTATCAACACGGCCGTTGTGGCGCCCTGTGGCCATAGAAGCGCGGTTGCGGCACCTAGTGCAACGGCGATGGGTAAGGCGAGCCACGCACCTCTGCGTTTGCCAAGTCTGGTCACTTTTTGCATTACTAAAGGTTGCTTGAATGCGTGATCAGCGTTTGGGGTTATCCACAGCGTGCAATTCCAAAGTCTTGATAGCCGCTATCGGAACACAGAATTCTCTAAAGATGAGAAGTTTGCCTTCAACGGCTAGAAGTTTGCCTTGGATTCGCTCCGTGTCTGTTTCGATGCGAATCCAATTTGAAGTCAACGTTTCGATTGTTTCGCGCGCTTTTCGCCCACTTGTTTTCGATTTACCCGGTGCGACACGAAACGACTGAGTAAACATCGTTAACCGCCAAACCGCTGTGTTAGTCACGAAGCCGCTGAAGTGGTCAATCCCGAAGTCGACTCGCTCTAAGCCAATTGGGGTGCACTCACAGAGTTTGTTGAAACGAGGTTGCAGTCGATCGAAGGTTGCTTCGAGGTCGTCGAATAGGGCGTCAAAGTTCATAGTCGAATTATTGGCCAGCTTGTGGGGAGAAATTGTTATTCACAAGTGATTAATGAAGATATGGACATATTTCTACAAAGTAATTACCATTTTTGAAACTGTCGAGAATGAGGTCGAAATGGCAAATGCAACTCAAGTCGAAAAAGTTCACGTAACCGAACTCCCCGACCCCGTCGAGCAACTCAAATATCTAGCCCCAGCCGTCATGGAGGTATTGGAAGGGGTGCGATCGGTTGCGCAACTTGGCGGCATGGTCACCGAAGACATCTACCAATTGCTAAAAAATCGTTCGGCCGCCAAAGCAAGGGACCGGTTTTCGAATGCAAAGAAGCTGCCATGGCCAAACATCAAGATTTCACGCTTGCACCACGAATACACCAGGCCGAACTTGGTTCAAGCGGTGATTTTGCTCACGACAGAAAAGCGGACGCGAGCCGTTGCGATAAGACTGGAAGGTCGCCATGCCCGCTGGGTTGCGACTGCGGTAACCGTTCTCTAGTTGTTTCTAAAAAACGAACTGCCTGGCCCGTTGTTTGGCTTTTTCGGAGCTTCGTCTACGATTTCGGCTTCGCCGTCTTCACTCGGTGCCGAGAAGGTTAGGTTCTCTTGGGTTGGAGCGACCGGAGCCGCCTGAACCTCGATGTTGAACAAGTACATAACCGACTCTTCACGAATCTGGCCCATCATGATCTGGAACATGGTGAAACCTTCGCGCTGGTATTCGACCAGCGGATCACGCTGAGCCATAGCTCGAAGCCCAATACCCTCTTTAAGGTAATCCATCTCATACAGGTGATCGCGCCACTTGCGGTCGATAACCGACATCACGACTCTGCGCTCAAGTTCGCGCATTGCCTCCTCGCCGATATCTTCGGTTCGCTTTTTGTAGGCAAGGCGTGCGTCGCTGAGAAGTTCGTTGGTTAGCCAAGGCTTGGTCAACTTCGAACGGTTACCAGCCTCGGCCAAAACCTCGGCGATCATGATGCCCACCGGGTAAACCGTGCGAAGCTCGTTCCAGAGGGCCTCAAGATCCCAGTCGGCGCCGTGCTCAACCAAGTGGTTCGAAACGATATTGGCGATTACGTCTTCAAGGAAGGCATCAACGCGATCAGCAATGTCGTCGCCCTCGAGAATGTGACGGCGGTCGGTGTAGATAGCCTCACGTTGACGGTTCAGAACATCGTCGTACTTCAAAACATTTTTGCGAATCTCGGAGTTTCTGCCTTCAACCTGCGACTGAGCGCTGGCGATTGCGCGGCTGACCATCTTCGACTCAATCGCGGTGTCATCTGGGACTCCCCCGCGGTTCATTAGGCTAGCTGCCGCTCCAGAGTTGAACAGGCGCATTAGGTCATCTGTCATCGAAAGGTAGAACCGCGATTCACCCTTGTCGCCCTGGCGACCGGCACGACCGCGCAACTGGTTGTCGATGCGGCGAGACTCGTGACGCTCAGTGCCTAAGACATAAAGGCCGCCAACCTCGAGAACCCTGTCGGCCTCTTCAGAAACTTTGGCCTTGATTTCTTCAAAAGCCTGCGCCCAAGCCGCTTCGTACTCTTCTGGGTTGGTTTCTGGGTTTAGTCCCTTTTTGCCTAGAGATTCGACGGTCAAGAACTCAGCGTTGCCACCGAGCATTACGTCGGTGCCTCGACCAGCCATGTTGGTGGCAACCGTGACTGCGCTTAGACGGCCAGCCTGAGCGATGATGGCGGCTTCACGAGCGTGGTTCTTGGCGTTCAAAACCTCGTGGCGAACACCGCGCTTAGCAAGTAAACGCGAAAGGTATTCGCTCTTCTCAACGCTGGTTGTGCCAACTAGAACCGGCTGGCCCTTGGCGTGACGCTCAGCGATGTCTTCGACAACCATTGCGAACTTGATCTCTTCGTTCTTATAGATCAGATCCGGCTGGTCGATGCGTATCATCGGCTTGTTGGTCGGAATCGGAACCACACCAAGCTTGTAGGTGTTCACGAACTCCGCTGCTTCGGTTTCTGCCGTACCGGTCATGCCCGAGAGTTTTGAATACAAGCGGAAGTAGTTCTGCAGGGTAACAGTCGCCAGGGTCTGGTTTTCGGCCTTGACCTCGACCCCTTCTTTGGCTTCGATCGCCTGGTGGATACCCTCGTTGTAACGGCGACCAGCCAGGATGCGACCTGTGTGCTCATCGACAATCAGCACCTCGCCGTCCATCACTACGTAGTCTTTGTCTCGTTTGAAGAGAGACTTCGCTCTCAATGAGTTGTTCAAGAACGAAATGAGTGGGGTGTTAGCCGATTCGTAAAGATTTGAGATACCGAGGTAGTCCTCAACCTTGTCGATTCCGGCCTCGAGAATGCCTATGGTGCGCTTCTTCTCGTCAACTTCGTAGTCGATGACGGGTTCAAGCTTTTCGGCAATCTTGGCAAACTCTGCGAACCAGCGGTTCGCGTCGCCGGAGGCAGGGCCAGAGATGATCAGCGGGGTTCGAGCCTCGTCAATCAAAATTGAGTCAACCTCGTCAACGATGGCAAAGAAGTGTCCTCGTTGAACCAGGTCCTGCTGGGTCCAAACCATGTTGTCGCGAAGGTAATCGAAGCCAAACTCATTATTGGTGCCGTAGGTGATGTCGGCAAGATACTCCTCGCGCCGCACAGCTGGCTCCTGCCCGGCGGTGATGCAACCGGTGGTCATGCCCAGTGCACGGAAAACGCGACTCATAAGTTCGCTCTGGTAGCTAGCTAGGTAATCGTTTGTGGTAACAACGTGCACACCACGGCCGGCGATTGCGTTGAGGTAAGCCGGCAGGGTCGCCACAAGGGTCTTACCTTCACCAGTTTTCATTTCGGCAATGTTGCCAAGGTGAAGTGCGGCACCACCCATGATCTGAACATCGAAGTGGCGCATTCCAAGTGTGCGAACCGATGCTTCGCGAACGGCTGCGAACGCCTCAGGTAGAAGGTCGTCAAGGCTTTCGCCGGCCGCGTAACGCTCGCGCAAAGACTGGGTCTCGCCACGAAGCTCATCATCGGTGAGGGTTTTGAAGTTTTCTTCGAGCGCGTTTACTGCCGCTACGTGATTGCGCAGCTTAGCGAGAATGCGGCCCTCGCCAGCGCGCAGCAACTTATTGATCACAGATGCCAAGGCATGACTCCAAACGGTTTTGTCTAGGTTCAATCCTAAACGCTGAGGCTAGACGAGCGTGATTACCCCATAGTTCCAACCGCGACGCTTATAAACAACAGAAGACTTGTCGGTTGCGACGTCGTGGAACAAAAAGAAGTCGTGCCCGAGAAGTTCCATGGCATCGATCGCCTCTTCTTGACTCATTGGCTGGGCGTGAAAGTCTTTGCGGCGAATCACTACAGGACTAACGCCAAGGTCAACCGTCGCCACCTCTGGCTCACCGCCAAGAAAGATTTCGCCAGGCGCCGGCGTGATGTCTAGTTCAGCAAAGTCTGTGGCGCTCAGCTCCGATACGCCGTGGCTGCCGTGAAGTCCGCGATGGACCTTTCGCTTGTCGTTTGCTCGTCGCAGACGCTCTGTGAGTTTGCCGTAGGCCACGTCGAAGGCAGCGAACTTGTCTTGGGCGTGAGCCTCGGCGCGAATAATGTTGCCGCCACCGTAAACGGTGAGTTCAACCTGGTCTTCAGTGCCGCTCTGGCGAGAGTGATCGATTCGGGTTACCTTTACAACGATTTCGGTTGCCTTATGCAGTAGGTGATCAACCTTTGCTGCGCGTTCGTCGACATAATCGCGAAAACGCTCCGAGACTGTCAGGTTTTTGGCGGAAATTTTTACTTCCATGGTCTCCTGCGACTCTCTACGGATTTGTTACCGTGTCGCAAAGATACGCCTAATTTTTCGATGATGTGTCGATTTTCAGGATTGTTTCAGCAATCGTGATGAACCCAGCTACCTGGTTTCCGGCTGCGGCCATAGCCCTGGCCGCTTCGCGCAGGGATGCGCCAGTTGTAACCACGTCGTCAATAAGCACCACAGGCCCGCTCAGTGGCTTGGCAAGCATCGAGCCGGCAAGGTTAACCTCACGTTGCTCGCGGCTCAGTAGAGCCTGATCGGCGATTTTTCTGGCAAAAACCAAGGCATGTGCAGAACGAACGGAGCGTCTTCTTGCGAGTCTCTCTGCCAAGAGTTCGGCCGGCACGAACCCTCGTTTTCGAGTTGCCGTCGAAGAAGATGGCAAACCGACGAGAATCGCATTTTCCGGCAAGGCAACTTCGTCGAGGAGTTTGGAGAACTCTCCGAGTAAAGCCGTTCGTCCGTGTTCTTTGAAGGCGTTGATCGCACTGGTCGCGGTTTTCGAATAGTCGATGGCCGACCAACCTATGATGCCGCGGTCAACTTGTCTTGGTCTCGCTTGGAGTGCCGAGAGGCAAGTGTCACAGATAGTTCTGCCAACCTTGCGGCATGAAACGCAGGTTGCTGGCAGTAGGTTTTCGAGAAGTTGCATGGCAAGAGTCTGCCGCGTGGATGACTAGTTAAACGCTTCTGTGAATAACCTACAAATGAAGAGCGAGGATATTTTGCGCAATGGTCGTCCAACTTGAACCTTGAGACTCGACAACTCTGCCGTCAGATTGAAGCACAAAAAGCTGCCCGGTTCCATTCACAGTAATTGAGTTTGCCGATTCGATGGCCGTGGACGGATTCAACAGGCCGCCAATCGTCACCAAGCAAGGTATGAATCCGTTCGGGGCAGAAGGTGTGATTAGGGCGAGGGTCACGTTGTCTGCCCAGCTAACTCTGTCGGAATTTTTTGGTGCCGATGTCACCAAGATCGGTTTGCCGATGATTACAGGTTCGCCTGATTTGTTTCGCTCAATCGGGAACAGGTAAGTCTGCTTAATCTTTCCGATCTGGTAGACCACCGCGACACGTGCCCCTTCTGGAGAAACCGAAAAAGAGATTGGCACACCGCTCACCCAATTATTTTGAAGAACCATGCGGGTGCTACCAGAAACAACGAATGGGGCTCCCTGAGTGCTCGAGAGCGTCCAGAGTGAGCCTTGCGGGTCGAAGCTCGGGGAAAGCTGTTTGGCTCTCCTGTCGACTATCTTGCCTTGGTCGTTGAAGGTATCGAGGGCGTAGAGGTGAACACCGCTTGGTGACACGAAAGCTACCCGATTATGGTTTTGCGAATAAGCGAAGTCAGTTGGACTTAAATCAAGCACCTTCGAAGCGGTGCCCGCAATCGCCTGCGAACCATTAGCATTCAGGCGCACTAAACCGACGCTTGTGAGTGCAATTGGCGAGCTACCAAGGCTCGGCGGCTGGCCGTCAACATATTGCGTGATGGTTTGCGGTGTGCGCTGAATCGAAATCTCAACGTTGCTCACATCGGTCAGTTGCTCGAGGGTGGCTGCTATTTGAGACTTCATTAGCGATCGTCTTGCCGCAGGCACGCGAAGCGCCTGTGAACTGAGGTCGACCTTGGCTACTCCGTTCTCAATCGTTACCGAGTTGATGTTTAGTTTGGTGCCAACTGGAATCACATTAACAACTGCAGGTTTGAGCCAGTCGCTTGCTCCCTTGAGTAAGGAGTTCATCAATCTCGTGCCGGTTGAAGCGCGTGACGGGAACCACCGAATCTCGGGCACCAAATACGTGAGGCTAGGGTCAAAGAAGAAAAGCGAATAAGACCGAAATAGCACCTTGAAGTTTTGGCGAACCACGATCGTTTGGTTTGGCGCCGACAAGATTCGCCATTGGCCTGAGGTTTTAACGAAATGTATTGTCGAGGTTCGTTTCGTGCCGGCGGGAAGGTCGGTGTAGCGCCCGTCGGAGTCGATTTGACCTGAAACGCCAACCGTGACTCGATATTCGGTTTCACTCAACTTCAAAAGTTCCGGGGCGCCCTCTTGAATAAGCACTTCTTGATTGGGTTGCCACTTCGTGGAAAAGGTTTTCGCTAGGTATTCTCGAGCAACCGCGTAGTCGTTCTGAGGGCCGTTACCGGAGTTCAAGAATCCGTACAAAACCGCCTCTTGTGTTGCACCGGTGTAAGGCCCGGATTGCGAGTAATAAACCTCGTCATTGGTAAGCCCGGAGGTTACGTCGGGGCCGAAGCCGATCGCTCCCGATGTAGGGATTGATGCGCAACCGCTGAGCGCTAAAGCCGAGATCGCCAGGGCAATAACTTTTCGCCTCACGAGTCTCTCCGACCTAGGGGTAGAGGCGACTGGGTGAACAGGACCGCCTGCTTTCTCGGGAGGGTGAGCCTAAACGTGGTGCCCTTGTTTGGGCTTGACACAAGTTGGAGCCAGCCGTTGTGAAGCGTGGTGTCGGCGAGTGCAATGGCTAGGCCTAGGCCTGTGCCACCTGTCGTGCGCTTGCGGGCCGGGTCGGCTCGCCAAAAACGATCGAATACTCGAGACACTTGACTCGGAGTCATACCCACCCCGTAGTCGGTTACAGTAACGGCAACGGCCGTCGGACTTTGTCCAACTTCTATTCGGATTGGCTTGCCTTCGCCATGTTCGATGGCGTTGGAAAGAAGATTTCGAAGCACCCTTTCGACGCGTCTCGGGTCGAACTCGGCTTCAACAGGACCGTTCGGAATGTCAACCTCGAGCACAGACCCTTTGCTGTCGGCAAGCGGCTGAATGTGAGCGAGAGCCATTCCAACAACGCCATTGAGGTCTTCAACCTCAAACTCGCCAACTACAGACTTGGCGTCGAAACGCGAGATTTCGAGAAGGTCGGCTAAAAGATCTTCAAAGCGATTTATCTGCCCCGTGAGTTTGTCCAAATTGCGCACAGCAGCTGGGTCTAGCTCATCTCGTCGGGCTTGAAGTAACTCAGCACTCAGTTTGATCGTGGTTAGCGGAGTTCGAAGCTCGTGAGAGACATCTGACACAAACACCTGCTGCATCTGCGAAACAGCGCTCAACTCATTTATCTTGGCCTGCATGCTGTCGGCCATGGTATTGAAAGACTTTCCCAAGGCCGCAATTACGTCATCACCAGCATCTTTGAGGCGTGGCTCCAAGTCTCCGGCCGCAAGCTGCGCCGAAACCTCCGCTGCCTTGCGAACCGGGCTGACGATACGGCCGGTGACGTAAAACGAAACCGCCCCAATGAGCAAAATCATTATCGCTCCACCGAAAACGAGGGTGCTTTGCACGAAGTCAAGGGTCTGTTGGGCGCTACCAAGGTCGTAGACCAGGTACAGCTCATATGCACCGGCTACAGGAATTTCGATGTGTGACCCAACAATAAGACCGGGATGGCTTTCGGTGCCAACTATTATCGAAACCGATTGATAAAGGAGCTTCGAAGCATGCGTGCGCACCTTCTCTCGAAGCGCTTCTGGCACGATTCCTGCATCAAGTCCGAGCGAAACTGGCGATTGCAGATATTGCCCGTTCGACTGGCCAGGGCTTCTCAGGAGTGCAACCGTTCGGCTCGAGTTCGTCGTCTTCGACTCGAGGTTGGGAACAACCGTGTTCATTAAGCCCTGAAGAGTTGCAGTGTCTGTAGAGGTCGACGCGGTGAATGTGTTTTGCACCTCCACAACAGCACGAGCGGACTCCGCCATGATTTGTTGTTGCCTGGTCTCGAAAAGACCGGCACTGATCGAATAGCTAAGAAAACCACCGACCGACACCAGTGCGATGGTACTCATGATTAGTGTGGCGGCAACCCACCTCGCTTGCAGTGAGCGCCTAAAAAAGGCGACCAGCCTGCGAAAAACCTTCGCCAATTAGTTGGTTCCAGCCTTGTAACCGATGCCGCGCTCGGTCAACACGAACTGAGGTGAATCGGCGTCTTCTTCGATCTTCGAACGAAGGCGCTGAACGTGAACATTCACAAGCCGAGTGTCAGGCTTGAACTTGTCATCTGGCTTGAATTGATAGCCCCAAACTTTCACCAACAGCTCTTCGCGGCTAAAAACCTCTCCGGGGCTAGCAGCCAGCGTCTGCAGCAAATTGAACTCGAGTGGGGTTAGCTGAAGACGCGTGCCGTCCTTGCGAACCTCATGCCCAGGAACATCGATCGTGATTGGGCCCAGCGTTAAAACTTCTTGCTCCGAAGATTTGATGTCGCGAAGGTTTGCCTTAATTCGCGCAACCAAAACTTGAGAGTTGAACGGTTTGGTTACATAGTCGTCGGCGCCAGCTTCGAGACCCAAAATGATGTCTTCTGGGTCTGTTTTGGCTGTAACCATGATGATCGGCGTGCCCTGTGTTTCACGGATTTTTTTGGCGATGTCTATACCTTGAAGTTGCGGGTCGAGCATCCAATCAAGTAAAACCAGATCTGGCTTGACAGACTCAAACTTTGAGATCGCTTGAAGAGCATCATGAACAGGAATCGCCTCGTAACCTGCGTTGGTTAAGACCTCGCAGATAGATTCATTCATTTCGAAGTCATCCTCGATTACCAGAATCTTTTTCATCGACTACTCCTAGTACCTGTAGTGGTCAACCTTGTATGGCCCAGCAACCGGGACTCCAATGTAACGAGCCTGGTCGTTGGTCAGCTCGGTGAGTTCGACACCGAGAGCTTTGAGGTGAAGGCGAGCAACCTGCTCATCGAGTGCCTTAGGAAGAACGAACACACCTAGCTCGTAGTTGTCTCGCTTCGAGAACAGCTCGATTTGGGCAAGCACCTGGTTTGAGAACGAGTTGCTCATCACGAATGAAGGGTGACCGGTTGCGTTACCCAGGTTCATAAGACGGCCCTCGCTGAGAATCAAAACCGAGTTACCGTTTGGCAGACGCCATTCGTGAACTTGCGGCTTGATTTCGATGCGCTTGACGCCTTCGATTCGAGCAATGCCGGCCATGTCGATTTCGTCGTCGAAGTGCCCGATGTTGGCGATGATTGCAAGGTTCTTCATCTTGAGCAGGTGTTCGGGGCGAATGATTCCGGCATTACCGGTAGCTGTGACGAAAATGTCAACGGTGTCGATGACGCTTTCGAGTTTGGCCACTTGGTAGCCATCCATGGCGGCCTGAAGGGCACAGATTGGGTCGATCTCACTAACGATGACTCGGCCACCCTGGCCTGCCATAGCCTCAGCGGCACCCTTGCCAACATCTCCGTAACCGGCAATGAAGACGGTTTTTCCGCCGATGAGAACATCGGTGGCTCGGTTGATGCCGTCTGGTAGCGAGTGGCGAATGCCGTATTTGTTGTCGAACTTCGACTTGGTAACCGAGTCGTTCACGTTGATGGCTGGGAACAAGAGTTCGCCACGCTTGAAGAACTCGTATAGGCGGTGAACGCCGGTGGTGGTTTCTTCGGTTACGCCAAGAATCTCTGATGCAATACGAGTGAAGCGAGTTGGGTCGGTCTTGAGGCTGCCTCGAAGCAGTTCAAGAATCACCGAATACTCGTGCGAGTCGTCAACTCCGGTGGGCGGAACAGATCCGGCAAGCTCAAACTCTCGGCCCTTGTGAACCAGAAGGGTTGCGTCGCCGCCATCGTCGAGGATCATGTTCGGGCCGTCGAAGCCTTCATCGCTCCAGTCGAAAATGCGGTCGGTGCACCACCAGTACTCGTCGAGGGTTTCACCCTTCCAAGCAAAAACCGGTGAACCGGTTGGGTTCTCAACGGTGCCATCGCGGCCAACCACGACTGCAGCAGCGGCTTCGTCTTGGGTTGAGAAAATGTTGCACGAAGCCCAGCGAACCTGAGCGCCAAGATCTACGAGTGTTTCGATCAGGACTGCGGTCTGAACGGTCATGTGCAGCGAACCGGCAATGCGAGCGCCCTTCAGTGGCTGCTCGGCGGCAAACTGCTCACGCAGTGCCATGAGACCTGGCATCTCGTGCTCGGCAAGACGAATCTGGTGTCGACCAGCTTCGGCGAGTGCGAGGTCTTTAACGCGGTGTTCGAGCAAGGCTCTTTTGGTCATGAATCAATGTTACGACTTGATAAAGGTTTCAACTTCGCGAGTTATTGAAATTACTGTTTCGGGATTTTTGGCTTCGCAATTGAATCTGAGCAGCGGCTCGGTATTTGAAGTTCGCAGGTTGAACCACCACCAGTCGTCGGTGTCTTTCGAGTTGAATGTGACACCGTCTAGGCGGTCCATATCGGCTCTATTGGCAAATGCCTGCTCAACCGAGGTGATGATCGCTTTGGCATCAGAAACTCGGTGGTTAATCTCACCGCTGGCAAAGTATGGGTCGTACTTTGCGGCGAACTCGCTCAGTGGCTTTTGCTGGCTGCCAAGGGCAGAGAGCACGTGAAGCGCGGCAAGCATGCCGTTGTCGGCACCCCAAAAAGCCTTGAAATAGTAGTGAGCCGAGTGCTCCCCGCCGAAGATTGCGTCTTCGGCTGCCATTTGGTCTTTGATCAAAGAGTGGCCAACGCGTGTGCGAACCGCGCGAGCGCCTGAGGCTTCGATTGCCTCGATGCAGGCGCGTGAGGTCAGAAGGTTGTGTAGCACCGTGATTGGAGCGCCAGGGTTGGCGACCTTTTCGCGCGCCACCTCGAGTTCGGCAACAATCGCCGCAACTGCAGAAGGGGTCACTGCGTCGCCTTTTTCGTCGATCACGAAGCATCGGTCGGCATCACCATCAAAAGCGAGACCGATGTCTGCACCGTGCTCTACCACCGCTTTTTGGAGGTCAACGAGGTTCTTGGGGTCGAGTGGGTTAGCTTCGTGGTTCGGAAAGTTTCCGTCAAGCTCGAAATACATGGGAATGATTTCGAGCGGGAGCTCGGGCAACCCGACCTTGGTGCCAAGCACCGCTGGAACCGTGAATCCACCCATGCCGTTACCGGCATCGACGACAACCTTTAGTGGTCTGATCGCCGCTAGGTTTACTAGCGAACGCAAGTAAGCCGAATAGTCGGCCAGGGTGTCAATCTCGCGCAGGGAGCCCTCAGAATCAACCGATGGGATCCCCGAAGCTAAATAGGCATTTGCCCTGTCGCGAATCGCGGCAAGACCTGTGTCGAGTGAGATGCCACGGGCACCCGCGCGCGAAAGCTTGATGCCGTTGTATGCGGCCGGGTTGTGGCTCGCGGTGAACATCGCCGAGGCGGCCTTGAGAGTGCCTGAGGCAAAGTACGACTGGTCTGTCGAACAAAGTCCCAGAGAAATCACGTTTCCGCCGCGGGCGCGTGCACCTCGGGCAAAAGCGGCGGCGAAGGCGGGCGAAGAGTCGCGCATGTCGTGGCCAACCACGACGTCGAGGCCTGAGAGTTCGAGCTCGTCGACGAATCCGGCGGCAACCGCCTCGACCATCTCTTCGGTAAGTTCGACACCGACCAAACCACGGATGTCATAGGTTTTTACGATTGCATTCAGGCTAGGGACCATGCCGTAAATCTTACCTTCTGGGCTAAAAACTAGGATTGAATGGTGAGGTCAAGAGGTTCGAGACACGGACGCCCACTGCGCAACTTTGTGTTGGCTGGGCTCGGCCGCCGCGCCTACGGCTCATTCGCCGATGTCGTCTCAGAGACCTGCGAGTTTTTGCGTGATGAATGGCCAGACGAACTTTCACGTTTAAGTTGGCGTATTTCCGACGCCCCGAGCGATGTCATTGATGGCAAGCTCCCCCGGTGGCAGGCAGACACACGCAACATGCGCATCACGATATTTAGAATCCCAATTCAACGCCAAACGCACGTGCGAAGACCGGATGCGATCGATGAACGCTTTCACACCGAGCAGTTTGTGTTTTTCGCGGTTGGCGAGTTACTTGGCAGAGACCCTTGGGATCTCATGCCGGATCGCTTCAAAGACTAGCGAACAAGAATGCTCAGTTGCCCGCCAAGGTTTTTGTAGTCGAGCACTGGGATCACAGCAACGAGACCACCGACATCGATTACTTCAGTAGCTGCCACCGGAACGGTTGAACTAATTGTCGCCGATCTGCCTGCAGGTGCGACAACCGAAACCGACGACGCAGCCGGCACTGTGACTGTTTGCGAACCCACCCTCACGGTAGCCCCAACCTTGCCAGGGTTTGCGATTGCAAGTTTGCTGATTGCCCCGGCTGGAGCATTGAAAACCACTTTGTTTTTGAGTGGACTAACGGCAGGTGCCCACGCAAGATCCGTTTTCTTTGCCTTTGTGCGATTGAATCGGATTGCCGCACGCACCGGTTCGCTCGAATCAATCAAAGCAACATAGTCACCGTCGGCGAGGCCGGTGATTGGGATGTCCATCGTGCTGTTTGGTGCAATCACCTGCTGAATCACTGTTCCGTAGGTTTTGGCATTGGTACCAACAATTTGGGCAGTGACAGTTGTTTGGGTGGTGGCAGTCGAAGAGATTCGCAGGGTTGGAGTCAGGTCGGCATAGGCCGGGTTGTCGGCGCTTAGTTTTGCAGCGTCGGCAAGGCCGCGCAAAAAGATACCCGGTATAACCAGGGACTTTGCGGGTTCGGCACTCGGGCCAACCAACTCTACGCCGCCAGGCAAAAGCCCGCGCATGGTTCGAACCTGCAGCCAGGTGCCTAGCGCTCCACCAGATGAGACGATGTGGATTGCAAAGGTAGAAAGATTAGGCGCGACACCTGAGATCGGAATCACTGTGGTCTTCGACTTTGGCACCGAGATGCTGCTTAGGCCGGGTGCCGAGACTGTGCCACCTGAGCCGATGATTTCTAGGTTCACCGAAGAGTCGACATCGGTCGGGTTAGACAAAATAAGCAGAGTCTCACGTCCAGGTGAGGTGTCGCCACCCACGAGCCAGTTGTCGCTGCTTGGGCGCACACAGTTCGCCGCCGCAAGCCCTGAAAGATTCGAAAGTGCCGCTTTTTGTACTTGGGTTACAGCAAGCAGCGCAGAACCCTGGACGGCTGACCCGCTAGGGTCTTGAACGGTTATTGACTTGGCGTCTACCAGCGGGCCGTTGACGAGCCCGGCGACTAGTGGCGCGTCAGCAACCACTCGGCGCTCAACGAGCCTGATGCTTGGATTGCTGGCGAAGAAACCCGAGAGTGTTGCCGAGCCAGCTCGAGTCACCTGAAGCGAGGTTCCAGAAGAACCACCCGCACGGTATAGCGCACCCGGGCAAACCAAGGTGAGATCTTTGGCCTGTGCCGTTACAGAGATTGGCTTTGCCGAGTCGCCGATCTGAAGTGAGAGGCCGAGTGGGTTCACAAACAATGCCACGATGGCCCCGAGGACCAGCGCTGCCGCTAGGAATCTCTTATACATCGGCATCCTCGCCATCTACAAAGATTTGAGCTTCGCTACCGGCGTTTCTTCGTGTTCGCGACGGAATTGCAAGAAGAACGAAGGCGCCAAGGATCGCAACCTGAATGCCCTTTGTTATTGACCAAACAGAGTGACGAGTGAGTGTGAGCGTTGGCTGGTCTTTGACCCGCCAAAGTCGGCCAAACTCTGTCACGCCGGCCGATTCTAGTTGAGGAACCGAGTCGAGCGATGAGCCGATTTCGAGAACCGTTGCCGACTTGTTGTTTGGCACAAGCACGTAGCGAACCTTTGTGCTCGCCAACTCATTCGCAATGTCTACACCATTTGCCGAGACCATAGCCCCCGCCAACTTGGCAACCTCACGATATGGCGTTGTCTTTGAAAGTTTGGAAAGTTCGAAACGATACGCGGTACTCGCGTCTTCGAGGTGCTGACCCCTAATTGATAACCACTTGGTTGTGTAGTTCTCGCCATCGGCCGAAATCACAAGCAGCTTTGCATCGCTATCCTCTTGCGAAACAAGAAGCCACGGCACAACGCGTCCGTCGCTTGAAGCGAATTTGGGCGCCGACGTTGCGCTTGCGAATAACAGCGGTAGCAAGCCGAGCAGAGTTAGGCCGGTGCAGACAGTCCTGATCAACCAACGCTTATCGACCGAATCGAAAGCGATAACAACCAGCACCACGAACACCAATGCCGCGGCCGAAAGTAACGATAGCGGAGACCCTGCAACCGTTCTGTCGGCGCCGTCTGCCGAAGGAAAACTCAGTTGTTGAGTGAACCAGGCGGCAACGACCAATAGCAAGCCAAAGCACCAGAGGGCCAGCGAAAGACCCCATCGTTTTGTAAAAAGTGCGGCCAAGCCGGCGATTAGGTAGGTTGCGGTAAAGATTGAACCTCCAACCAACAGTTCGAGGTTGCTCAGGTGCGAAACACCCTTGGCGAGACTTGGGTCGGCGATAACAGCGGCTGGCTCACCCAGTTTTGCAATCAGGTAATAGGCGTAGGGTGCAAAAATCGCACCGAGCGGTAGCGGAATCCAAAACAGGTAGCCGAGACGGCGAATGCGCATCGAAGCAACGACAGCAAGACCCACAAGTACTAGAACCAGAAGGTTCGGAGCGCTTGCACCAACGACTGCGAGCAGCAAACCAGAAAGCGCCACCCAGCTCCAGGTTTGACGATTCGAACGCGCGCTACCGACTCGCCCAAGACCGGCGGCTCTTGCGATGCCGAGCACTAGCCAAGGCAGGGTAATGCTCGAGACGACGTCTGCGACTCTCGCGTCGCCAAGAGCTGCTGTGAGGCTCGGCCAAAGTGCAAATCCTGTGGCTGTGATGTTTCTCAGCCATGCCTTCTTTGTAAAAAGTGCGGCCACTCGCCAGGCTCCAATAAACGCAATCGGACGCGCCATAAAAAGCAGAAGTCCAATAGCCAACGGTGGCGACCAAAAAGTTAGTGCCGCGAGAAGCAGGAGCACCCAGTTGAAAGGGTCGCTTGGCGCGAAGTAGCCGTCGGCAATTGGCTGCCAACTCGCTCCAGCTCTGGCGAAGAGGTCGCCAAGTTGCGCGCTAAGCGGTAACGCGTTGCCGCCGGTGACAGCGATGTTTGTCGGAAACAGGTGCCACGAAGCAGTCGCGAGTAACAGCACGAAGACCCAGCCAAGCGCGGCTGAGAACCCCTTTGCCGGAACCTCATCTGAGTTTCCACGCGCGAAGGCTGCTAGGTTCTGCTGAGCCTCATCGCGATCTGCGCTGGCCCTAGCTGCCGCACGCACCTGTTGCCAGTTTGCGCGAAGTGGCTTCAGCGCGGCGAGCGTGACATTTGAGTTTGGTGGCAAAAGCTTGCGACTTGAGAGTCGCTTTGGAACCGTAAAGAAGCCCCAGAAGGCACTGTAGATTTCGGCCCAGATTCGATCTGGCCGCTTCTGCGCGATGCGGTAGGTCGCCCGCAAAAAGCCCAGTGGAATCAGCACCAGCCAATACAAAAGAACCGACCAAATCGGTGAATAGACCATTCTTAGATGAATTGAGGCTTTGCGAAGTTCGACCTTCATCGAACCGCCCAACTCAGCGGCTTTGCCGTCGTAGGCGACGCGAGCTTTCGGCTCAACTACCACGCGATTGCCAGCCATTCTTGCTCGAATCGAGAAATCTAGATCGGCTGCAAGTTCTGGCGCTCTCGGGTCGAACCCGCCCAACTTAGCGAGAACGGTGGTTCGAACCAGCATGCCGGCGGTGCCAACCGCCAGGACGTCTCCGCCACGGTCGTGCTGACCTTGGTCGAAAGTTTCAGAAACTGGCGAGAATGCATCGCCGAAAGGGGTGAGTGTGAGACCCAGTTGTGTGATCATTCGAGGGTCAGCCGTTGAAACTAGCTTCGGCCCGATGATGCCGGTGAGCTCAGATGACCTTGACGCGCAGTCGAGCAGGGCTTCTAAAGCTCCTGGATCTGGGGTCGAGTTGGAATAGTTGAGCCAGACCCAAAGAGTTGGATCTGGCTCGATGTTTAGTGCCGCGATAGCCGAAGCAAGACTCGAACCGGTGGCGGTTCGAATTGCCTTGCCGTCACTCGATACGAGTGAGGCTATCGTCTCGGTCAATTTTGGTTAGGCAAGCTTCTTGAGCTTGCGACGCTCGCGCTCCGAAAGGCCGCCCCAAATGCCGAAGCGCTCGTCGTTGGCAAGTGCGTACTCGAGGCACTGAGCCTTTACGTCGCAACCAGAGCAGATCTTCTTAGCGTCTCGGGTCGAGCCGCCTTTCTCAGGGAAGAATGCTTCTGGGTCGGTCTGAGCGCAAACTGCGTCAGCCTGCCAAGCCAGCGGGTTCTCGTCTAGGTCGTTTGAATACGCCCCTGCGACACCGAGCAGAACCGGATCGATAAACCAGTTTTCTGGAATGCGACTGTCTGAGCTCATGGCTTCATTACCTCTTCTGGTGACCAGCACCGAAATAGTTTCTTGGGTGTAATTACACTGATGTTATTCGTTCAAGTCAAGTTGAAAAAATCGAAGTCTCAAGGTGTTCTTGAGGCTTTAGGTATCCTTGAAACATGTCAGTCCTAGTCACCGGCGGAGCCGGCTACATCGGTTCGCATGTTGCACGCCTGCTCGGCACCGATGCGATCATCGTCGACGACTTCTCGGCGGGCATCGAAACCCGCGTGCGGGGGCTTGTTTGCGAGCAACTTGACATCGCATCAGCCGATGCCCAACACCGACTCGAGGCACTAATGCGCAAGCATTCCGTGACCGCGGTGGTTCACCTAGCAGCCCGCAAAAAGGTGGGTGAATCAGTCGAGCAACCGGAGTGGTACTACCAACAAAACATTGGTGGAATGGCAAACCTCCTAGCTGCGATGCGCTCTGCAGGTGTGATGAACTTTGTCTTCTCTTCAAGCGCGGCGACCTATGGCATGCCAGATGTCGAATCGGTCTCTGAAGATCTCGACTGCAGACCCATAAATCCATACGGCGAAACCAAGCTCATCGGCGAATGGATGTCGCGCGACGCAGCCAAAGCCTGGGGCCTTCGCCACGTCAACCTCAGGTACTTCAACGTTGCCGGCGCCGGCTGGCCAGAGCTGGCAGACTCCGCGGTAGCCAACCTGATTCCAATCGTCTTTGCCGCTTTGAAGGCCGGCGAGAAGCCAAAAGTTTTTGGCGCTGACTACCCAACCCCAGACGGATCGTGTATTCGCGACTATGTGCACGTGCTCGATCTCGCCAAGGCGCACGTTGCAGCCCTCGAATACCTTCGCTCTGACACTCGCCCGCACTCTACTTTCAACGTTGGTTCGGGTTCGGGTTCAAGCGTTTTCGAAGTGATTGACGTAATTCGCGAAGTCACCGGTCAAAACTTTGAGGTCGATGTGCTACCTGGCCGAGCGGGTGACCCGCCTCGACTCTGCGCCCAAGTGTCGCGAATCGAAAAGACGCTCGGTTGGCGGACCGAGGCAACACTGACCGATATAGTGCGATCCGCCTGGCAGGCGATTTCTTAAAGTTCGCTACCGATGTAACCGGTGCCGCTACCCGAGAAACTGAAGAAATTGGCGTCGGCGCTTAGGTAAGCGGCTTCCCCTCTGCGCAAAACCACACGTTCAGCTAGCGAGTTAGAAACGGCTATTTCGCCGGCAATGCAAACCAAAATCGAGTCACCTGGCAGTTTGATGTCGGCGAGAAGGTTTTGACCAGAAACGTCTACCTTGTGAAGGCAATAATCATCGCTGATAGATGGGTACACCGCTAGCCCGCGGGCCAACTCCTTCGGGCGCACCGTTTCGCAAGCCTTGGCAACTTCGACGTCGAAGACTTTCAAAAACTCTGCCCCATCGATGTGCTTCGGTGTGAGCCCCGCTCGTAAAACGTTATCTGAGTTGTCTTGGATTTCGAGTCCGAGGCCCCTGATGTAGCTGTGCGGGGTTCCTGGTGGTACGACGAGTGCCTCACCAGGCTGCAAGATAAAGTGGCGCATTAAGAGTGCGAGCAAGGCCCCGCGATCCGGGCCGAACTCTGCGAAAATGTCGATGAGCAACTCTTGCTCGGGGCGTGTAGGTTCGGTGAGGTTGGCGAAGAGTTCGGCGACTAGTGCGTTGTAATCGGCGTTACCTTTCAGTACTTCGCCAAAAAGTGAATCTGGGTTGGTTTCGGCGATTGCAATAAGGCCCTCGAGCGTCGATTGATTGGCTTTGACGAATGGCGCCAACGACTCGAGCGTTTGCGCGACATCGAAACCGCTTCGAATGCCGGCCAGAACTTCAAACTCCGTTATGGCAACCAGAGACTCACTCTTCGGGTTTTCATCTTTATAGGATCGGTTCGGGTCGGTGATCGCTAGGCCAGCCGCATTCTCACGAGCAAACCCCTCCACGGCTTTTTCGCGAGAAGGGTGCACCTGAATCGACAACGGAATCGCTGCCGCAAGAAACTTTAAAAGAAATCCAAGAGGTTTGCTGCGAAGGTCGGCGAGGCTCTCGCCAGCTTCGGTGCGCGATGGCGAGCCGGGGTGATTACCAAACCAAACTTCGGCCATCGGGCCTCCCGTGGCGGTGAGCCCTAGAGCATCTGCCATGAGTGTGGTCGAACCCCACGCGTAGTCGCGCGCTTCGTTCTCTATTTTCACAATCACTTTTGACTCCCAAGGTCGTGAAGACAAGTTTAGTTGCGGCGATAAACTTGCCCCTAGTAAGGAGCATGCAGTGACGCTGAAGAAGACATTGGCTTACCTGGGGGTTTTCACTCTCATGGCTGGCGATGCTGTGCGCAACACCGTCTCGTGGGCCGGTTGGGGCGCTATTTGCGCGGTGCTCGCCTCATTCATGATCTATTGGCTCGTGCGCAACAAACCGGTGGCCACAATCAAGCAAATGCCTTGGCCACTCACAGCTTTTCTCGGCCTGATTCTGCTCAGCTCAATCTGGTCGAACTACCCATTGATCACCTTCGGCGTATTCTTTATTCAACTTGTTCAGACGGCCTTCGCGATCTTTTTAGCGGCCGCTTTCAGTTGGCGCGATCTACTCAAAGTCTTCTCGAACACTATTCGAGCGATTCTGGCCGCTTCGCTACTTTTCGAACTTTATGCCGCTGTGATTGTTAGAGGTCCGGTCGATGCTGTCTTCAAGATGTATGCAGGGAAGTTTCCGCCATCGAGAGACTTCTACTGGTGCCGAGGCAACCTTTTTAACGGCGGACGCATCCAGGGCATCCTCGGAAACTCGAACATCCTCGCCTACGTGGCAATGCTTGGAATAATCCTCTTCTTCGTTGAACTAACGCTTCGCGAATCCAATCGCTGGCTGAGCATAGCGAGCCTCGCAGCCTCGATTGCCGGCCTGGCCGATGCATGGTCCATGACTGTCAACTTTGCGCTCGTTGCCGTTGTTCTTGCTGCAATCGTCTCAATCGCCGCCGAAGGTAAAGAAAAAGAAACCCGTCACCGCTACTACCGAGGAGCATGGTGGGGCATTGGTGGCACAGCACTTGTCGTGCTGGCTTTTCGGGCACAGATTTTTGGCCTACTCGGCAAGAGCCCCGACATCTCTGGCCGCACCAAGATTTGGAAGTTGGTGCTCGGGCTAATTGATCAGCGACCTCTGCAAGGTTGGGGCTGGACTTCGTATTGGATTCCATTCTTGAAGCCCTATGACGGCCTGGTAAAGATGCACGGCGTGACTTACCTGCAGGCACACAACGCATTCTTAGACGTTTGGTTGCAGCTCGGCATTCTCGGGCTAGGTCTCTTTATCGGGCTAATCGGCTACACCTTCGTGCCGCTTTGGCGACTCGCAGTTCGCCACACGAGCACGCTCTACCTTTGGCCGATTTTGGTGTTTGTTGGCTTGATTGTTCAAAACTTCACCGAAAGCCGTTTCTTGATCGAAATCGGCTGGGTGCTACTTGTTTTGTTTGCCGTAAAGGTGCGCGACCCACAAGACTCACTTGAGCCCCGAGTTGACGACCTTAAAAGAGCTCGTTTGCTCGTTGGAGGTCTTCGTCAAAGTCGATCTCAACCGCGTAAAGATCGCTGATGTCGACAGGTTTGAACTTGAGTGAATCGAGTTCAATAGCCAACTCGATGCCGCGCTCAAAGTAGTCGTTGTCGGCAACCTCTTCAAGTCGCCTAATGAGCGCAGCCTTGTCACTCGCACCAACAAAGTTGATGCCGACTGCCTCGCCGAGGGCATTGACAACCTGCTTTGAAAGTTCATCGATGAAACCATCTTGGGCGAGGGTGTACTTGACCTCTTCGTCTGAGACCTTAGAAGTGTTCACCGCGACAAACGACTGGTTTGCCTCAATGAGCGGGGTAACTCGGGTGAGAACCTCTGGGTGAAAAACGACATCGCCGTTAAGCCAAAGGACTCCTCCATCGCCAGATGCTCGCAGAGCTTTTAGCAGGCTTTTTGAAGTGTTGGTCTGGTCATAGAACTCGTTGTAGACGAATGTAGCCGCTGGGAATCGTTCGATGATTGCCTCGAGTTTGAACCCGACCACGATCATGGCGCGGAACTCTGCCCCGAAGGCCGTTTCGAGGTTGTCGAATTGCTGTTTCATGATCGAGCGGCCGTCGCGAAGCTCAGTGAGCGGTTTTGGTAGCGGGCGGGCAAGGCGGGTGCCCATACCAGCGGCAAGAATTACGACCTGTTTAGACATGCGTCAAGTCTAAGGAATCACAAGCACTTGACCCACGCGAATGGTGTCGGTGGTCATTTTGTTGAGAGACTTTAGAATCGCCACCGTGGTCTTGAGTCTCACCGCAATTGTTCCAAGGCTGTCACCTGCGACAACCGTGTATGTCTTGACCCCGGGTAACACGATAGGTGGCTTCTTAGCGATGGCCTTTGCGCCTGTGGGGATAGATGCTAGCAACGATGTCTCGGCATCAACGTATCCAAGTCCGTCACCTTTTAGTGAGCGGTAAATTGCCGAGCTGGCGATGAAATGTTTCTGCCCACCAAGAATGTAATACCCCTTACCAGTGTCGGCGTCCCTTACTAGATTTCCTACCGTTAGGCCGGTCTGTATGTACCTTGCGCAAGTATCATCGCTGAGGTGAAAGGGTTTACCCGGCCACGCTCTAATAGCGGTCTGACTTACCGGAGTTAAAGTGCCAAGTGAAGGCATCGAAACGACACCACCACACTCAACTAACAGCCCGCTGTACTTTGCCTGCTTCAGTGCAGCCAGCTGCTCGTCAGGCACCGTTCTACCTAGAGCGAGCGAGAGGACGTTGAATGCGTCAAGATTGCTAAAAGAAACAAGACGCCTGTAGCTGTCGACAAGATAAAGCGACCCGGTTTTTTTCGATTTGAGAACGGAACCCGTGGCGAAGACGGCTGGCCCAGCCGGGATGCTCGAAAGTGCACTGCCGCTAAGGACTGAATCGGGAGTACCAAATTTCGCAGTGAGAACGTTGAGATCGAACCTTGATGCCATTGGGCGCTGCTGAGCACCCTCAATCATGACAACTGCTCCGTTGGCCTTTTTAGTCAGCAGCGGCGCCGTAAGAGCACCTCCGGCACTTGGAATCGATGAGACAAAAGTCGAATTCACGTGAGGTGGGTTCGTGATGAACTGCGTCGGATTACTAAGCTCACGCCTACCCGTAGAGGTGATTAAGAAAGTTCCGAGAGTGCTCTCGACATATGGTCCAATGACCGAACTGCTTGAAATCTGCGAAAGACCGGGCGAAGTAAGGGTTCCCTCTGAGAACGCGAACCAATTTGAAAGGTCAACCTCTTTTGCAAAATTCGGATCGATCTCAAAGAACTGGTCGCCGATATAGACGCCCTGATGCCCGTCGGTCGAATTTGTGAAGGTGGTTCCCTGCCTCGCCACCGGTGATCCCCACGGTAGCGAGTCAAAAGCACTGAGCTTCAAAGCACTTTTGGCGGGCAACTGAATAGACTCAGCAGCCAGCGAGGCATCATCTAGAATCTGGCGCTTCATGCCGTTTTGAATCAAATAGCGGTTGCCGTCGGAATCCACAACGAGTGGTGTTGCGCCACCTCCTGCAGGAATCGCTGCTAGCTGATTGTCGGTAAGAGTGACGGCTTGCGCGCAGTCAAGGCTGAGACTTGCGGCAACAACACAGCTCGACACCGAATATTTTCTACCTTGGTCGATCAAGAAAAGTGCATCTCCCGAAGACTTAACGAGTCGGGTCAGCTTGCCTGAGTCTACGAACGAAGCCAGGTAGCTGTCTGAGATGGTTCCGAGTGGGCCAAGAGGAGAAAGCGAATCCACGAGACCCGGTTCATCGATCAAATACTTTTTGCTATCAACGATTAGGTACGTGCCTGAATTCGCGCTCTTCAAAAGGAACCCGCCACCGACGGTGCTGCCAAACCAGTCCGAGTAGAAACGCCAGAAGTTTCGGTTGCCGTATGCGCTGCAAGCGTCACCGGTGCCGTAAAGATTTTTAAGCGCGGCGGCGTTGGGAACATAAGGGGTGTAGTAGTAAAGGTCGGCCGTTGCCTGGCTCTTCAAAACAAAACTGGTGTTGCCACACTTATTAACCCAGGAGGTGCAGTTACCCTTCGAATCATGTTTGCCACAAGAATCTGCCTGGTAGCGCATCGAAACCTTAGTGCCAACCTTCAGCCAGGTGAACGAGCCGTTAGGGTCGCCGTACCACTGATACTGACCGGCGGCTCGATAAAGCTGGTTAAACAAACCAGTGATTACCGAGCCCTTGCCGCAAATTGCCGGGTTCGAATCTGGACAACCGTAACCTGTTGCCGCCTTATACATGTAGGCGGTTGGATTGCTCGCCTGCACAAGACCCTGCTCTTTCTGCAGCAGAACAAGCAAAACTCGCGGGTTTATGCCGCAGGCGTGTGCCACATCGTAAATTATCTGTGCTGAAGTCTGTGCTTTCTTTGCCTCCATCGCGTTGCAGCGCCCTGCTTCACCACCCTTAGCTTGGGTGTCTTGCGTGTAGTAGCGCAAACAGGTCGGGCCACCGTCATTCGCGCTGCAGATGGGCACCTTGCTGTCTAGAAAGCGCTGAATTTGTGCAACGGTCATGGTTCCGAAGTCGAAGAAAACACTGTCGCTGATGATCAAACCGGGGTCGAACATCTTGCCGTTTTGTTCGGCCTGCGCAGGGGCCACACCGAGCGTGGTCAGCCCAATAACGACCAACAGCAAAGAGACTGTGGCCGCAAATGCGCGCTTGACCGAACCGAACATTTGCTAAGGAATCACTACCTGACCCACTGCTGAGACGCCGTTGGCGTCGTTCGACTTGTAGCTAACACTAAAGGTCGCCACCCCACTTGCGAATCCGGTAAGCGGTAGGTGAAACGGAAAGCACTGGGTATCGGTGACGTTCGCCTCACCCTTGACCACAAGCAGCTTCTTTGTGCCCGCCTGACTTACAACTAACTGGCAGGTGCCGCCGTCTTCACTGATGTTGGAGGCCTGAGCAACAATGTCAATGCCAGTTTGGTCAGCGGTTGCGTTCAAAATTATGACGTCAACCTGAGTGATTGGCGTTGAAACAGAACTTGTTGGCGACGATATCGGGTTTGATGAGGTTTCGGATGGTGAAGGAGTTGAACTTGGCCGAAGCGCATTCCAGTTAGGGGTTAAAAAGGCGCAACCGCCAAGAGCAAAGGTAGAGGCTAGCGCCAAAACGGCGAGTGAAACTCTGAGTTTCATTTTGAGACCTCCTTAAGCCAAAGATGGCCAATAAACGCACGCTGGCGTCTAATTCAAGAATAACTTGGCTAGGGTCTTAGCGCCCGTAGGCGGAGCAAGGTCGAAGCCCTAGAACCTACCATGGCCTCTCGGACGATTGATTTGTAGCGACCGCTGGCATTCGCCCAAACAGTTTCGTCGGCGTCACGAAGCAATTCGCTTGCGGCTAACTTGAAGGCGGCAAAGAAGGTTAGGTTTGCCTCTTCGATTGCTGGTGCAAAGAGTTGAAAATCCAACGTGATCGCGCGGCTCAGGTAGCCCTTATAAACCGAGTCGTCAATGCGACCGGCCTTGACTGCTTTTTTGAGCATCGCGACAATTTCACTCATAGAACCAACGCGATCGTTGAGGCTCTTGAGCTCGGTGGTCATCTTCGAAAGTGACTCACCCTCACCTCTAACTCGCCAGGCATACTGGCGAGCCGAAACTACATCGATTGTCGGAGCCTTCAAGAGCAACTTCATCATCAAGGTCATGTCTTCGTAGCGAATGCCTTCGGGGAACTTAGAACCCTTGTAGAAATCCCACTTGAAAAACTTGTTCCAAGCCGTCAGGTCACCAACAACATCTGGGATATCGTTCACGGTTACCTCGCGAAGATCTTGCGCGTAGGTAGCTTTGAAGCCGGGGCGGTCGAAGTAACGAGCGCCATAAAAGCAACCTGGGCGGCCGATGGCTAGCGGCGAGGCGCTGTGCTCTAGAGCCTCAACGTAGCGCTTGATGGCGCCGAGGGGCAAAATGTCGTCAGAGTCAACAAACAGCAGGTAGTCGGTGTCTTTGATTAGCGCAACGCCGGTGTTTCGAGCGGCACCCAAACCGCCATTCACCTTGGTGTGAATTCTCAGACGCGAATCGCCTTTGGCGAGCTTTTCGAGAATCGCCAGCGAACCGTCAGTCGCTCCGTCATTGACGGCAATCAAGTCGAGGTTTCCCCAACCCTGCCCAAGAATGCTATTCACCGCGTCGGCAAGGTAAGCCTCGACGTTATAAACCGGCAAGACAACGGTTACTTTTGGTTCGAGTGAACGCGCAGTGCCCTTGTTTAGTCGCCAAGTAACTCGCTTTACCGAGTAGTAAAAAGCTGGCACAACGCCTCGAGCGAGTGCTCGGCGAATGATTCGCTTGAGCTGGTTCATCAGCCCCAAACTCGCTTCACAACGCGTTTTGAAGCCTTGCCGTCTTCAAGGTCATTGAACTTTTGCTGCCACGCGCGGTATTTGTCTACGTACTGATTCGAGAGTGAATCTAAGCGACCGAGAGCCGCAAGAACCTCGTTATCGTCTTCAAGAATCGGACCCGGTGCTTCGTTTTCGAAATCAAAATAGAACCCGCGCTCGGCGCGGTAACGCTCGAGATCAGGGGCCAAAAACATGATCGGCTTACCGGTAACCGTGTAGTCGAACATCACCGAAGAATAGTCGGTTACCAAAACGTCAGCGGCGATGTAAAGATCGGTGACATCTGGGTAGGTGGTGACATCGATCGAATTACCAGCCACCTTCGCCGTGTGGGCGTCGATGGTGTTCGAGTGGCCGCGGAACATCATCTTGAAGCCTTCTGGGAGTTCGATATTTGGATCCATGAAATTCACGGTGTCCCATTTGCCGGTGGCCGTGCGTTTGAAGTCTCGCCAGGTTGGGGCGTAAAGCACGAGGTTGACGCTCGGGTCGCTAACGCCGATGGATTCGCGAATTCGCTGGCGATCCTTTGCGGTTGCCGTGGTGAGTCTGTCGTTTCGCGGGTAGCCACTTTCGATGACCTGGCCGTTGAACCCGAATGCGTTTGGCAGAATCACGGTGCAGAACTCGTTTGGAGTGATCAGGTAGTCCCAGAAGCTCGCTTCGCGGTCCATGGTGTCGAGATAGCTCTTGGTCAGGTAGTTTGTGGCGATGTCGCGGGCCAATCGCTTTAGCGGGGTTCCGTGCCAAGTCTGAAGGTAAACCTGGCCCTCTACCTTTCTGAAGTACCAAGGGAAATTGGTGTTGTTCACGAGCCACTTTGAGGTCGCCAGCGCGCGAAGGTAAGGGCCCGAACCAAACTCGACTGCATGCGACCCTTGAGGTGCGGACAAACCTTTACCTACCGCCCAGTAGAGCTTAATTTCAGGGTGAGTCGCCTTGAGTTCGAGAAATATGTCTAGCGGATTGCAGCCGACCATTGAGCCGCGGTGCGACTCGAAAAGCACCGCGTTTTCAAGTTGCTTGGTGCGACCTGGATGGTACTGAAGTTTGCGAACATAGGCCGAGCCGCGGCGGCGCAAAGCCCCCATCACGCGGGTTGGCGAATAGGTTTTCATGAGGCGCTTGACGTCCACTAGACCCTGCTCCTATCGACTGTGCGCATGTTTGCGCCGCGAATCAAACCAACCCAAAAGCCATAGCCCCAACTGAGGTGCATGGTTGGCAAAGCCACTAGGACGCCGATTCGAGCCTTCAGTGAAAGCTGCGGTGCTGTGATTGCAAGACCCGCTACACCGAGAAGGTAAAGCGCAGCCGGCAGAAGGCCGAGCACGTGCCCGGTGCACAAAACGATCAGACCGACCAAAATCGCCGCGAGGGCTAGTGGCGGGGCGAAGTACCGCTTTGAAGCGTTGGCAAAGTTTCGACGCGTGAGTTCGCCACGCCAAACACCGGTCGAATAGAACTGCTTGACCAAGCGATTGAAACGCCCGCGCGGCCAATAAGTAACCTGCAACTCGGGGCTGAACCAAACCAAACCGCCGGTCTGTTTGATGCGCTGGGCGAGATCCCAGTCTTCGCCACGAATGATCTCTTCGTTGTAGCCACCAACCCGAGCCAAGGCGCTCTTCTTGAAAATGCCAAGGTATGCCGACTCGGCTTCGCCAGCTGCACCACCAACGTGATATGCGGCACCACCGACACCGAACCGGCTGGTGTAAGCCCACGCGACGGCCTTCTGGAACGAGCTCTTGCCCTTGGCGGCCATGATGCCACCTAAAAGGTCTGCGCCAGTTTCAAGCAAAATTTCGATGCCGCGAGTCATATAGTTTTCGTCTGGTTCGCTGTGTGCGTCCACTCGAATAATGTATTCATGCTTGGCCAGGCGAATCGCCTCGTTCAAGCCGACCGTGGTGAGCCCCCGCGGGTTGTCGAGCAATCGAACGCGCTTATCGGCCTTAGCGATCTTGACGGCAAGTTCATTTGTCGCATCACGGCTAGGGCCAAGGGCTAGCAGAAGTTCGAAAGCGCCAGGGTAACCCTGCGAGAGCACCGAATTAACGGCGGCCAAAAGGTGGGCCTCTTCGTTTAGCACGGGCATCAGCACGCTGACCGCCGGATACGACTTTGGTGACATACGTCTAGTCGATCGTCGTGGAGCCGATGTAGTCGTTGTAGGCGTTTGTAACGGTTTTTGGGTCGCCGTCCATTTTCAAAACGCCCTTCTCGATCCAGATGACGCGGTTGCAGGTGTCAAGAATGGATTTCATACTATGGCTTACCAAAAACACGGTTCCAGCCTGATCGCGCATTTCGCGCATGCGTGCTTCGGATTTTTCTCGAAACTCTTGATCGCCAACCGCGAGAGCCTCGTCGATGATGAGGATGTCGTGGTTTCGAGACGCAGCTATTGCGAAGCGGAGTCGAGCAGACATACCGCTCGAATATGTTCGCATTGGCAGGTCGATGAATTCTTCGATGCCAGCGAACTTGGTGATGTCGTCGGCCTTCTCTTGGATTTCTTTCTTACTGAAACCCATCGCCAAGCCACCGAGGATGATATTGCGCTCACCGCTAAGTGCTGGTAGAAGTACGGCGCCGACGCCAAGTAAGCTCGGGCGGGCAAACGCGTAAACAGCACCCTCAGCCAGCGGGGTCAAACCTGCGACCGCTCGCATGAGCGAAGACTTGCCGGAACCGTTGCTACCAATAATGCCGACCGATTCGCCCTCATAAATGGTGAACGAAACGCCTTTCACGGCGTGAACTTCGCGAACACGAATCTTTTTGGTAAAAAGCCCACCCTTGGCAAGGTTGCCTGTCACTTTGCGGCCGGTGCCAAAAACCTTGTAAATCACGTGGGCGTTTTCAACTACGACTACCGGCTTGCGCACCGGGTTAGAAGCAACTCTCTTAGTCTTCGCGGCCATGTCGCTCCTCGACCTTCCAGAACAACAGGACACTAACCACCGGCAGCAGGACTCCCCAAGCCGCGCAAATTAGCCAGAGCTCTGGAGTTGCCTCGCGGCCAGGAATCAGAAGGCCACGCACCAAGTTGATGTAGGCGGCGAACGGGTTGAACTTCAGGATAGCGGCGATCGTTTGATGGTGTTTCAAAATTGATTCGAGGCTGTAAAAAATACCCGAACTATAGAAGATGATCCTGAAAGCAAAAGGAATTATTTTGTTTAAATCAGAGAATTGCACTGTAAGCCTCGCGGCAATCATCGAACTCCCCGCACCGAAAAGGACCATCAGAATCATCGCAGGAATAAACAAAAGCCATTCGACAGTAATGGGATTACCCATGACCAAGACGGTGAACAGAAGCAGGCCGAGCTGAGGCACTAGGTTGATGAACTGCTGGATCGTCGCCGAAACCGGCAGAAGGACTCTAGGGAAACTGAGGCTTTTAACCAGACCAGCGTTACCCGTTACTGAAGTTGCACCTGTGGTGAAAGCTCCCTGCATGAACGAGAACAGAAAAACACCGCAGAAAAGATACTCGATGAAGTGTTCCGGTCGATTTTTGGAACCTAGAATGACACCGAAAATCAGGCCATACATCAAACCCTGCATTGCTGGCGTAAGTACCATCCACCAGCGGCCGAGTCGGTTGCGTGCGTTTGCGGCTTTGTTGGTGAATGACGAGAGTGTCCAGGCAAAGTCTCGTCGACCCCAAGCTTCACGAATATAAGCAAAAAACGGGGGGCGAGCACCGACGCGCTTCAAGCCGTTTTCGGCAGCGTATTTTGCGAGATCCAAGGCATCCCTCCTGTCGTTGAAAGTTTAGTTGCTGGCCTTAATTGCCGCTGCGATAGCGGTGTGAATCTTTTCAAAGTTCGGAACATCCGGCTCGAACCCGTAATTCGGCACAAGTTCGAGAGACTTGATACTTTTGCCCTTGCCACTCAGGGCAAGATCTGCGTACGTCGCTGCCATACCATCTGGGATGTCGGTGTCTATGAGAGTTTTGGCTGCCTGAGCTAGTGAATCGAAATGGCTGAGCACATAGCTCGGGGTCAGCTTCTTTATTATGAGCTGCTCGACCTGATGCTGTCGTGCCATACGCGAGTAGTCACTTGTGCCGTGTCGGCTTCGCGCATACCAAAGTGCGAGTCGACCATCGAGGGTTTGAACGCCTGGTTCAATCCAGCCCGAGGCGTCTGAGCCGTCATCGAGTTGTCCGCCAATTGGCAAACGCTGCTTGACGTCGATGGTGAGGCCTCCGAGGCTATCGATAAGCATCTTGAACCCGGTCATGTTTATCATCACGAAAGATTGAATCTTTAGACCGGTGACGCCTTCGGCCAAGTCACGCACGGCTTCGATTCCTGGAGTTGAACCGTTTTTCACTGCATCTGGGTAGGCGCTCGAGTGGTTGTCGGTGACATTCTTATACACCGAGTTCATCAAGTCATCCCAGCTCTGGCCGTAAAACTTGCGAAGCGGGGAGTCTGCGGGAATCGGCGCGTGCTGAAGATTGCGGGGAATACCGATATTGACCATCGCGCCGGTATTTGCGTTGAAGCTTAAAACCGACATCGAGTCTGTTCTAACACCGAAGCGATCCTTACCCGCGTCGGAGCCCAGGAGCAAAATGTTGTAGCGGCCATCTGACGGACTACTGAAACCCTTTTGCCTGAAGATTGACTCCACCGTGTTGTCTGCGGTCTTTAGCGTGTTTGCACCTGTGACAAAAACGCTCGCCCCCAAAAAAGAAAAGACCAGAAACAACGAAATCATGACGTAGCGGCCAACCGGGTAAAGCCGTCCCAGCAGACTTAGCCTGAATGCGTCGAGTAGAAGAATTGCGAAACCGAAACCGTAGACATACAAAATGATTGCAACGATTCCGCCCATTGCTGGAGTGGCAAAGATGGTCAGCACCCACGACCGTTTGACGAAGAATAGGATCGCCAAAACCGCGATCGACGCCCAGCCAACGATGGTTGCGCGAATACCTACTTTTCCGAGCAAACGGTTGCCCGCCAAAAGTTGCGGGCTGCCGGGCAGCAGCAACCCCAGAATGAGCAGGAACATCGCACGCTTACGCATCTGCTGAGGTGTTGCAGTGTCGAAGCGACGAAACATGGAGTTGCTTAGATCTGAGATTTCAGTTTCTCGTTCTTCTCGGCGACTGCGTCTTTGAGTGACTCACCGAATGCGGCAAGCTTTTTGGCCATCGACTCATCGCTGGTGCCAATTATTCTTGCGGCGAGGATCGCTGCATTGCGCGCGCCGCCAATAGAGACTGTTGCGACCGGGATTCCCGCCGGCATTTGCACGATAGAAAGAAGCGAGTCCATGCCATCGAGCTTCGCGAGAGAGACAGGCACTCCAACTACAGGCAGAGTCGTGACGCTTGCGAGCATGCCTGGCAGGTGAGCCGCGCCTCCAGCGCCGGCGATGATCACCTTGATGCCGCGACCGGCGGCAGCCTTGCCCCACTCGATCATGCGCTCAGGGGTGCGGTGCGCGCTGAGAACTTCGACCTCGTATTCGATGCCGAACTCTTTTAGTGTCTGAGCAGCATCTGACATGACGCTCCAGTCAGAGTCCGAACCCATTACTACGCCGACGATTGGCTGAACCAAAGCGGTCTCCTGTCGTTATCTAGACAATATTGCTATCCGTGAAGCAAAACAGCGGCAGCGGCGCGCGCCTCGGCCAAAGCCCATCCCGCTTCGCTTGCAACGACGGTAACGTGCCCCATCTTGCGACCCTTGCGAGCAGCCTTGCCATAAGTGTGAAACTTCGCGTGCGGGTGAAGCTGCATCGCATGCGCGTAGTGGACAACAAAGTCGTTTGAGTCATCGACACCGAGAAGGTTGATCATCACGGCGCTCTCACCCGTCATGTCAGTCGAGCCGAGAGGCAACCCAGCAACCGCTCTGAGGTGTTGCTCAAACTGACTGGTAACCGAGCCCTCGATTGAGAAGTGCCCCGAGTTATGAGGACGCATTGCCAACTCATTGATGACAAGGCGGCCGTCTGTGGTCTCAAACATTTCGACCGCAAGAACACCCGTGACGTCGAGCCCCTCGGCAACCCCGCGAGCGATTTCAACGGCGTATGCGAGAGTTGCATCGTTTGCATCAGGCGCTGGAGCCAAAACCTCGGCGCAAACACCGTCAAGCTGAACGGTTTGAACCAGCGGCCATGCGCGGTGTTCGCCAGTCGAACTGCGAGCGCTGAGCTGGGCAAGTTCACGGGTGAACGAAACCTTTTCTTCTGCAAGCAGAGGGGCAAAGACAAACCAGTCTTCGGCTTCGGCCACGTTTCGAATCACTCGAACGCCTTTGCCGTCGTAACCACCGATTGGGGTCTTCAAAATAATTTCGCCGCCGTGTGCGTCCAAAAATTCTTGTAATTCTTCACGCGTGTTGATTTCGGCCCAGTCAGGCATCGGCAGGTTCAGGGCGCCGAGTCGACGGCGCATTTCGAGCTTGTTCTGCGCGAAACGCAAAGCATTGGGTGAAGGGTGAACAGCAAAACCTTCGGCGACCAAGGTTTCGAGAATCACCAACGGAACATGCTCGTGATCAAACGTGATGACATCTACCGTCTTGGCAAACTCACGAACCACATCGAGCTTGTTGTAATCGCCGACCTGGGTTGCTGCGATCGCTGCCGAAGACCCTTCGGTTTCGGCGAGCACCTTGAGTTCGAGCCCAAGGGCAACCGCTGGTGGAACCATCATGCGAGCGAGCTGACCGCCACCAATCACACCAATTTTCACCATAAGACTATTTTGCCAGAGCAATCAGGTTGGCAGCGATCGCCTTCGGCTTTGGGTAGCCTTTCAGCACCACCGGTTTCTCAACCTTCACGTTGATAACCACTCCCTTTGAGACGCTGCCGGCGATGTCTTCAATGTCGACAAAAAGCACAACCCTCTTGACACCGAAAATTCCTTTTCGGGCCACGAGTTGGCCTTCATAAACATCTAGCCACGTGCCGAGATAGGCGAGTGACGGTAGTAGCCAAAGAAAGAATATAGCCACACCAAGCCCGAAGTAGAGGGTGGTGGCAAAGTTTGGGTCGAGCTCTTTGCCGACGAAGAACCCATAGCCAGCACTGCAGGCTGCGAGAACGAGCGTTGGCCACCAGAGGCGGGCCAAGCGTGGGCGAAGTCGTTCGATTTTGCGCATTAGTTAATTGTGGCGCAGGTGCACAATGTCGCCGGCACCAACCGCGTAGAGCGTGTTTTCTCCAGGCACGTTGATGAGCAGCCGACCCGAAGCATCGATGTCTATCGCTTTACCGACCACCTCGTTATCACCAGGCATGATTGCGCGAACTTCTTGCCCGAGCGTCACACAAGCCTCACGCACCTCGTCACGAAGCGAGTGTTCGTCGAAGTTCTTATAAAGAGGAACGAACTCGGCGAGGTAGGCATTCAGGGCATCTGGTAGGTCGATAGCCAAACCTTCGAGGGCAAGCGATGTTGCGTTGGCAATCGGCAATTCGGATTGCGACTGCCTAATGTTCAATCCGACACCGATAATCACGGTCGAGCCGTCGACCAGTTCGCTTAGAACGCCGCTGATTTTGCGTTCATTTACCAAGACATCGTTTGGCCATTTGAGGGCCGCCGGCGCTCCCAGAGCTCGCACTGCTCGCGTCATGGCAAGCCCAGCCATCAGCGGCAACCAGGTGATTCCCTCAAACTTCGGACGAAGCAGAATCGAAACCGAGAGAGACGAGCCAACTGGCGAAGACCATTCACGGCCAGCGCGCCCGCGGCCAGCGGTTTGCGAACCGGCAACCAGAACCGTTAGATCCTCGCCACCCACACTTGCTAGGTCGGCGTTGGTCGAACCGGTTTCTTCGACGTAGCTAATCGAAGAGACGAGTGTTTCGCTCTGTGAAAGATCCATGCTGGCTAGTTTAGGTTTCGCGCCGCCCGCGAGTAGGGTGTTATTCATGACTGACGCAAAACCAACGCCAGATTTGAGCACCACTGCAGGCAAGATCGCAGACCTCCAGCACCGTTACCACGAGGCCGTTTATGCCAGTGGCGAGGCAGCAATTGCAAAGCAGCATGCCAGAGGCAAGAAGACCGCTCGCGAGCGCATCGAGATGCTGCTCGACCCGGGTTCGTTCGTCGAACTTGACGAGTTCGTGCGTCACCGCTCAACATCATTCGGCATGGACAAAAACCGTCCATACGGCGATGCTGTCGTAACCGGAGTTGGCACCATCGGTGGTCGCCAAGTAGCCCTGTTCTCGCAAGACTTCACCATCTTCGGCGGCTCGCTCGGCGAGGCCGCTGGTAACAAGATCATAAAGGTCATGGACCTAGCCATCGCAACTGGCGTGCCGCTGATTGGAATCCTCGACTCTGGTGGCGCTCGTATTCAAGAAGGTGTAATCGCCCTCGGTAAGTATGGCGAAATCTTCAAGCGCAACACGATGGCATCTGGCGTGATCCCTCAGATTTCGATCATCATGGGCCCTGCCGCTGGTGGTGCCGTTTACTCCCCAGCTCTAACCGACTTCGTGATCATGGTCGACAAAACGTCAAACATGTTCGTAACCGGCCCAGACGTCATCAAGACGGTCACCGGCGAAGACGTCGGCATGGAGGAGCTCGGTGGCGCCCTCGCGCACAACAAAACCTCTGGTGTGGCCCACTACTTGGCAAGCGACGAAGAAGACGCGCTCGACTACGCTCGCAACCTACTGAGCTACCTTCCTGGCAACAACCTCTCTGAGTCGGTTGCCTACGAAGCCCACGGTGAACTTGAGGTCACCGACGAAGACCGACTGCTCGACAAGATCATTCCAGACTCGCCAAACCAGCCATACGACATGCACGTGATCATCGAATCGATCGTTGACGACGGCGAGTTCCTCGAGGTTCAGCCGCTCTTCGCGCCGAACATCCTGATCGGTTTCGCCCGCGTGGACGGCCGCAGCGTAGGAATCATCGCAAACCAGCCGTCACAAATGGCTGGCACCTTGAACATCGACGCCGGTGAAAAGGCGGCTCGATTCGTTCGATTCTGCGACGCCTTCTCGATTCCGATTCTCACGCTAGTCGACGTGCCTGGCTACCTGCCTGGTGCAGACCAGGAGTGGGCCGGCGTTATTCGCCGCGGCGCAAAGTTGCTCTACGCATACGCCGAGGCAACCGTGCCGCTGGTAACCGTGATTACCCGCAAGGCTTACGGAGGCGCATACATCGTGATGGGTTCAAAGCAGCTCGGTGGCGACATCAACCTCGCTTGGCCAACAGCCGAAATTGCCGTTATGGGTGGTCAGGGAGCAGTCAACATCTTGTTCCGCGACAAAATCAAGGAGGCCGAGGAGTCTGGCGCTGACGTAGCCGCTGTGCGAGCCAAACTGGCCGCCGAATACACCTACAACGTTGCCTCGCCTTTCCTCGCCGCCGAGCGCGGTGAACTCGATGGCATCATCGAACCTTCGGCTACCCGCATCTCGGTAATCAAGGCCCTTCGCGCACTTCGCACCAAGCGCGCCAGCTTGCCACCGAAGAAGCACGGAAACATTCCGCTGTAATGAGTGAGGAACTTCAACATCTACTTAGGGTCGAGGCCGGTTCGCCTAGTCCAGAAGAACTTGCGGCCGTGGTAGCCGTGCTGTCTGCTGCGGTTGCCGAAGCAAATGAGCAGGCGGCGAAGGCAGTAAGCCAGCCAAAATCAAGCTGGAACCGAAGCAGCAACATGCTGCGAGGCTCACTCACCCCAGGCTTCGGTCAATGGACCGCAAGCTCCCGCCCAGGATTGGATTAGCAATGACGCGCACTCCCTCAGCAATCGATGAACTTTCAAACGCTTGGGTGGTCAAGCTCGCCGAGCTCAGCCCGTCGTTCTCGACCTACGTTGGCATTCCGGGTGGCGAAGACCGACTAGACGACAACTCGCCTGCCGCTGCCGAGAACTACTACCTTCTGCAGAAGGAACTTCTGGCCAAGCTTCAGGGCATGCAGCCGGTAGACAAGATCGACGAGGTTTCAAAGGCCGCGCTTGCAGCCAACCTCGACTTGGGTATCAGACTTCACGAGTCGGGCCTATGGAAGCGTGACGTTTCGGTCATCGCGTCACCTGCACAGAACATTCGCGACATCTTCGACCTCACCCCGGTTGCAACCGTTACCGACTGGGAAAACGTTGCCAAGCGTATGCGCGCTGTCGAAGGTGCTGTTGATGGCTACATCGAGACTCTTCGCCTCGGCATGGCCGAAAACAACACTCCGGCCATTCGCCAGGTTAACTGGGTTGTCAATGACCTAAACAACATCACCGGAGCAAACGGCTTTTTTGCGAAGTTCGCCAAGGCGGAGGGCAAAGACCTTCCGGATAGCCTCCGCTCAGAGCTTCACGCAGCGAGCGAAGTTGCCACCGCCGCCTACGCAAAGCTTCAAAACTTCATGCGCGACGAACTCGCTCCAGTGGCAACCGAGGGCGACGCAATTGGCCGCGAGCGCTACGCGCTTTTGAGCGAACAGTTCGTTGGCAAGGCGATGGACCTCGAAGAAACCCTTCAGTGGGGCATCGAGGAGCTCGCCCGCGTGAAGGCCGAGCAAGAGGCTGTCGCCAACGAGATTCTGCCTGGCGCCAGCGTCCTTGAGGCGATCGCGCATCTAGACAACGACCCTAGCCGCAAGCTGCACAGCACCGACGAACTACAAAAGTGGATGCAGCGCTTGAGCGACGAAGCAATCGAGAAGCTTGGCGCAACCCACTTCGACATTCCAGACAAGCTGCGCACTCTCGAGTGCATGATCGCTCCGACCAACTCGGGCGTCATCTACTACACCGGCCCAACCGACGACTTCAGTCGCCCAGGACGCATGTGGTGGTCTGTTCCGGCAGGCGTCACCGAATTCGACACCTGGCGTGAAACCACCACGGTTTACCACGAGGGTGTGCCTGGTCACCACCTTCAAATCGCGACCCAGGTTTACAACCGCGAAGAACTCAACAACTGGCGCCGCATGGCCAACTGGTGCTCGGGGCACGGTGAAGGCTGGGCGCTTTACGCTGAGCGCTTGATGCAAGACCTCGGCTTCTTGAACGACCCAGGCGACCGCCTCGGCATGCTTGACGGCCAGCGCATGCGTGCCGCTCGCGTGGTTCTAGACATCTCGGTGCACCTCGACAAGCCACGCCTTGACGGCACCGGCAAGTGGGACTTCGACTACGCGATCGAGTTCTTTAGCCGGAACTGCAACATGTCACCAGAGTTCATCAACTTTGAGGTTCACCGTTACTTCGGTTGGCCAGGTCAGGCACCAAGCTACAAGATTGGTCAGCGCGTCTGGGAGCAGATTCGTGACGAAGCCAAGGCTAAGGCTGGAGCCGACTGGGACATCAAGAAGTTCCACCGTGACGCATTGAACCTGGGCGCACTTCGCCTAGACATTCTGCGTGACGCAGTTATCGGCTAATACTTCCAGTCGACGTTTGCAACCTTCGAGCCACGCTCGAAGGCGATGATGCTCACGCGCCAGCGATTACCGGTTGTGGCCCGAACGGTAACCTTGCCGGTCATTTGGTCGTTGACCACGTCTTCGACCTTTTGGCGTATTTCTTCGAGCTCGGCGTTTGGCAGTGTGTTAAGAATTCCTTGATCCATTAGATACACATCGACACCCCTAAGGCGAGCAAGTCTTGCGGATTGGCTAATGGCAGGCGTGATTAGAGCACCACCCATGACGTCGTCACTCAATCGGTGCTCTAGCAGCAAAGCCTCACGCCGATCATCCTCAGATAATTTGCCTTTTTGAGCAACCGCCCTGCGCAGAATCGTTTGCACATCAGCAACAGATCTCGCGAAAGCCTTGGCTTGCGTGGTTCGAAGAACCTCGGCTCGTTTCGCCTCGATACTTGCCGCTGCTGCCTCGTGGTTGGCTTGCTCGATTGCCAGCTCAGAAACCTTGAGGCCGAGCCTTGCGGCGTGACCGATAACAACCAAAATCACTAGCCCCAACCAGCCGCTGTTGAGTAGGTTCTTTGGTGACTCCCAGAGCATGATCTCGGACGTTGCAATGATCAGACCACCCCAGGCAAAGTAGAGCTGACCGCGCAACGCCGTGGCGCCGAGCAATACACCCAGAGCGCCGATGTACCAAGTCGCGTAGGTGCCGAAATCAGCTGCCGTGATTTGCGCCTCAATCATGCGAGGCAGAACAGCCGCAGCCAAGAGGTTTAGTAACCCCTGCCAATTCGGGATTTCTAGCTCCTTGTGCAAAAGGATTGTTCCCGACAACACCACGAGGTATACAAACACCGCCAACAAACCAACGGCAGGGATTCGGTAGGTATGGCTCCAGTAGAGCCCAAGGGCGGCATGCATTAAGCCCAGAAGAAAGGCCGTGGTTGCCATCGGCCAGCGAGGAACGCGGATCACTTTTGCGCCTCCCACTCGAGAATAATTTGAGTACCATGTGACGGGCTCGAATCGATGTGGACGACGCCACCGACGGATTCGACTCGTTTAATAATCACGAACCTAAAACCGAGCGACTGATCTGGAACCTTCGAAGGCCTAAACCCCACGCCGTCATCGCTGATCACGAGCTTGACGCCGTGCCTGGTGCTTCTCAGATGAATCTTGCGCTCGGTTTTGATTCCCGCGTGTTGAAGAGAGTTATTCAACGCCTGAACTGCCGCGTCTGAGAGCGCATTGGCGACCTCCTTTGGAACAAAGGTGAGGCTGGAGCCGCGAATGCTCAACTGGCACTTTGGGTCGAGCTTTGCCACGATTCGCTCGAGCGTCTGAAACAGCGACATCGTCGAAACCTCTTCTGGCTGCGGACGTTTTGCCGCTTCGATTCGATCGAGACTGTCTTTGCTCGCCTGGCGAGCGCTCTCGTATTCTGATGCGTTTTTTGCCTTGGCTGCCGACTTTAGGGCGTCAAAGACGCTCGTGTAAACAATCGAATCGATGCGCGTCTGCTCTTTGTATTGCGTTTCTTTTGAGACCTCATCGATTTGAAGTGCCAAAGCATCATCCATGGCGTAATCGGCTCTAAGGGCCGCTCTGCGAAGCATCCAAACGAGGGCAACTAACGCGCCCGGGAAGAGTGTCGAGTAGATTCCATCGGTCAGGGCACGGTCAAATTTTTCTGAACCACCCGCCACCGAGAGATGCAGAAGCGTCCAGCCAATTGGAACAAATGCCATGTAGGCGAGTGCCCAGATTCGCGGTACATACATACCGACAGCAATCGATGCCGGGCCAACCGCCGACCAAAGCCAAGGGTTCACGCCAGCATCTATTCGGTAGGCGGGGCCAACCTGCAAGCTCCAGGTGGCAAAGGCAAACAGATAGGCGAGCCCGTGCACCAAATACGGCCAGCGCTCGGCCTTGAGTAGCCAAAAGTTGATTACATTAAACAACTGCGCTGCAACCAGAAACCCCAGAGCCGCCCAGAACCACAAAGGCACGAAAGCTTCTCTTTGTTCAAGGGCGTGAATGACCATCTCGCCGCCGGTCAAGATTGTTCCGACGGTGAAAACTCGACCGGTGAGTCGGTCGATCCTCCTTAGTGCAAAGGTCGACCTTGGTGAGGCGTCGGTCACTTCTTGACGAGGCTTGCCACTGCCTCAACGTGATGAGTGTGCGGGAACAGGTCGAATGCTCTAAGGCCTGCGAGCTCATAGCCGGCAGCCAAGAACTGCTTCAGGTCGCGTGCCAGTGCTACAGGGTCGCAGGCAACATAGACAACATGGCGCGGCTCTAGCTTGAGAATCTGACCAACCACCTTAGCGCCAGCGCCAGAACGCGGCGGGTCAAGAACGATTGTGTCAGCGGTTTTTTGGGTGTTCAAGAATCGCTCAACCGGGGTGCAAATGGCCTGAGCCTTTGGCATGTCGGCGATGTTTAGCTTGGCATCTTCGGTTGCCTGCTTGAAAGCCTCGACGGTTGTAACGCGAACGTCCTTGCCGAACTTGCCGGCTAGGGCGCTTGCAAATAGGCCAACACCACCGTAAAGGTCAAGGTTGTTCTCTTCTTTATTGAAGCCAGCCTTTTCGATCAAACCCAGCACGCAGCTGGTTAGCAATTCCGGAGCCGCCTTGTGCACCTGCCAAAAGCCTCCACCCGAAATTCTGAAGGTTCGCCCGGCAGCGCGCTCGATTAGGCGCTCGTCGCCCTTTAGCTTTTTATCAATCTTCCACTGCAACTGGCCAGCCGAAGATGCCGCAATTTCGATCTTCGAGACGTCTTGCCAATTCTTGGTGTGAACGCTCAACTCGACGATTTCTTCAACTGCGAGCGGTAGGTCTTTGACGCGCACAACCTCGTGGCTGCGCTCTTTATAAGGGCCGGCAAAGCCTGCGGCGTCGACGTGCAACTGCACGCGCATGCGGTAGCCGAGGCCGTTCGCTGCATCGTCGCTAGGTGCAGCCTCAACCTCGACGCGGCGCTTGATGCCGGCCATGCGGTCGAGTGCCTCCTCGAGAACGTCTGCCTTGAGCTCGCGCTGGCGCGAAAGTTTGATGTGACCGAACTCGGCGCCACCGGCACCTCCGACACCCGCCGACTTCCAGAAATGCCTGACGCGATCTGGTGAAGGCTTGATGATTTCGATCGGTTCTGCGCGACAGAAAGAGCCGCCGCGATCTTCGAATACCTTGACCTTAACTACTTCGCCGGGCAGCACGTGCGAGACAAAGAGAACTCGCCCCTCGTGCCGGGCGACAAAGACGCCACCGTGCGCGACCTTCTCAATGGTCGTTTCGATTTCGCGGCCTAGCCAGGATTCACTTTTAGTCACTACTCAAGTGTGCCAGACTCGAAGCGTGACCGCCCTTGTTCTTGCATCAACCAGCCCCGCTCGATTGACCCTGCTTCGCTCGGGCGGCATCGAACCCATCACAATTGCTCCGGGGGTCGACGAAGACGCTGTTGCACAGCGCGCCAACGAGATGGGCCTGATCTCTTCGGTCGAAGACATGGTGCACATTTTGGCGAAAGCCAAAGCTGACGCAGTTGCAGCCCTACCTGAGGCTGCCGGCGCACTTGTCATCGGATGCGATTCTTCGCTCGAATTCTCTGGCGAAGCACTGGGTAAGCCTCACGAACCTCAGGTTGCCCTTGATCGCTGGAAGCGCATGCGCGGGCACAGCGGCACCCTTCACACCGGCCATTGGCTAATCGACAACCGAAACCCAGTTGCGGGCGAGCCCTCCCCCGCCATCGGTTTGGTGAAATCGTCCAAGGTTAATTTTGCCGATCTGAGCGACGACGAGATCGAAAAGTACGTTGCCACCGGCGAACCTCTAAAGGTTGCCGGCGCATTTACGATCGACGGGCTCGGCGGTGCGTTCATTGAGTCAATCGAGGGTGACTCGCACACCGTGGTTGGTCTTTCACTCAGCGCTCTTCGCTCGCTCACGCTGCAGCTCGGCGTCGAATATACGAGTCTCTGGAACCTGTAAAACCAACCTTTTAGCCAATAGGCTTAACGATTATGACTTCACGCAAGATCACTAAGGTCCTCATTGCCAACCGCGGCGAAATCGCTGTGCGAATCGCACGCGCTGCCAAAGACTCAGGCATCTCATCGGTAGCGGTTTACGCCGACCAAGACCGTGATGCGATGCACGTGAAGCTTGCCGATGAGGCCTACGCGCTTCACGGCACCTCAAGCGCAGAAACCTATCTGGTAATCGACAAGATTCTCGGCGTTGCTAAGCAATCTGGCGCAGACGCGGTACACCCTGGCTACGGCTTCTTGGCCGAAAACGCCGAATTCGCTCGCGCGGTTATCAAGGCCGGGCTGATTTGGATTGGTCCGAGCCCAGAAGCAATCGAACAACTCGGCGACAAGGTTTCGGCGAGACACGTAGCCGAGAAGGTTGGCGCACCGCTAGCCCCTGGCACTTTAAACCCTGTTTCGGGGGCTGAAGAAGTTCTCGATTTTGTTGCCATTCACGGTGTTCCGGTTGCCATCAAGGCTGCCTTCGGCGGCGGCGGTCGTGGAATCAAAGTTGCCTACAAAAAAGAAGAAGTTGCCGAGCTTTTTGAGTCGGCTACCCGTGAGGCAATCGCAGCCTTTGGTCGTGGTGAATGCTTCGTTGAAAAGTACTTAGAAAAGCCTCGGCACGTTGAGACCCAGTGCCTCGCAGACGCCTACGGCAACGTGGTCGTTGTCTCAACTCGAGACTGCTCGCTTCAGCGCAGGCACCAGAAACTGGTCGAAGAGGCACCGGCTCCGTTCCTGACCGATGACCAGATCAAGCGCCTCTACGAATCGTCGAAGGCGATCTTGAAAGAGGTTGGCTACCAGGGTGCCGGCACCTGCGAGTTTTTAGTCGCGCAAGACGGCACCATCTCGTTCCTCGAGGTAAACACCCGCCTGCAGGTTGAGCACCCGGTCTCTGAAGAAGTCACCGGAATCGACCTAGTTCGCGAACAGTTCAGAATCGCCGAGGGCGGCAAGCTCGAATACTCAGACCCTGAGGTTCGCGGCCACTCTTTCGAGTTCAGAATTAACGGCGAAGACGCTGGCAAAAACTTCATGCCCGCACCGGGCCCGGTTCACGTGTTCAAAGCGCCTAGCGGCCCTGGCGTTCGCGTCGACACCGGCGTTGGCTCAGGCGACGTAATCTCTGGCTCGTTCGACTCAATGGTTGCAAAGCTGATTGTCACCGGCGCGACCCGCGAAGAAGCGCTGGCTCGTAGCCGTCGCGCCCTAGCCGAGATGGAAGTCAACGGGCTGCCAACGGTTCTGCCTTTTCACCGCAAGATCGTGAACGACCCAGCCTTCATCGGTGCCGACGGCAAGTTCGGCATCTACACCCGCTGGATCGAAACCGAGTGGGTCAACGACATTCCCGCTTGGAGCGGCGTTGCCGACCAGCCTGCCGAACCTGAAGACCGCAACAACGTCGTGGTCGAGGTTGGCGGCAAGCGCATCGAAGTTTCGCTGCCAAAGCGTCTCGTTTCAGCCGGCGGTTCAAGTGCAACCGCTGGGCGTGCGCCAAAGCGCAAGGCTCACGCTGCAACCGGCGGACCTTCTGGCAACACCGTGAAGGCCGAGATGCAATCTACGGTCGTGAAAATTGCCGTCGCAGAGGGCGACAAGGTTGTTGAAGGTGACCTTGTGATCGTCCTTGAGGCCATGAAGATGGAGCAGCCAATCAAAGCTCACAAGGCCGGCACCGTCACCAAGATTTCAGCAGAGGTTGGCGCCACGATTCCTGCAGGCACCGTGCTGCTCGAAATCGAAGATTGATCCGCGTAGCGTTTCTTCCGCTTTATACCGAGGCATGGGATTCGCTGTCCGAGGTTTATGAGCGCATGCGCAAAGATGAGCGCTTTGAGGTGCGCGTCTTCACCATCAACCGCAAACTCACCGGCGACACCGAATTTCACGGGCAACTAGAGGCCCACGAATATCTCAATTCGCTAAAAGTGCAAAACACCATGCTCACTTCGGTTGATGAACTGAAGGTGTTTGCCCCCGACTACACGTTCATCAACTACCCGTGGCAGCGCAACTACGAAGAGCAGTACCGAGCCGAAGAACTGGTGAAGTTCACCAAGTTGGCCTACGTGCCTTACTTCTTGCTGCCAATGGTTACTGAACCGTGGGACGTTGGTGTGGCTGGGCACTACTACCGCCAACGATCACACCAACTCGCCTCGCTTATTTTCACGCAAGACCGCAACACCAAGCGTGCATTCAAACTCACTGAGCGTGGCAATAAGTACGTTAAGTTCACAGGTTCACCAAAGATTGATTCTCTGATTAAGCGGGCACGCAAAGTTGAAAAGAGTGCCAGAAACCGCTATCGAATCGTCTGGGCGCCACACCACTCATATGGGCCGCTGTGGCTGAACTTCGGCACCTTCGCGCAGATGCACCAGCAGATGTTCGCCTTCGCCAAGGTTCACCCCGAAGTAGACATCGTCTTCAAGCCTCACCCTTTCTTGCTCGGCACCATGACCGACCGTGGTTTGATGTCTCAGAGTGAGGTTGAAGAATGGGTTTTAGCCTGGGAGGCTCTGCCAAACACTTCGACGAACACCGAGAGCGATTACGTTGGGCTGTTTGTGAACAGCGACATGCTGATCTGCGACGGTATCTCGTTCTTGGGTGAATACCCGCTGATCACCGGCCGCCCTGCAGTGTTCTTGGAGCGCGAAGACCATTGGGCTTTCTCGCCACTTGGTGAAACAATCGCAGCTACCTCGGTTCGTTTCAAGTCGTTCGTCGAGTTCGGTCACGCGTTCGAGAAACTTCGCGCTCAAGGGTTGCCAGACAGAAGCGAGCAGATCGAAAACTTCATGGACGAAGCCATCCCTTTCCCGCGCAAGGCAGCCAGAAAGATCATCAAGGCGGTTGTGAAAGACTTCGACAAGAAGATGCCGCTAATCGATGCCTCCCGAATGATCGAAACCACGTGGGAGCAAGACGCAGATGCTAGGCGAGCGGCCGGTGGAGCGCTCTAGCAGCCTCTGTAATCGACGTTGACATCGATGGGTAAACCGCGAAGGTCTTAGCCACCTGATCGACCGTTAGGCGGTTTTCAACCGCGAGAGCTATCGGGTAGATCAATTCAGAGGCGCGCGGCGCAACCACGATTCCGCCAATCACCGTGCCTGAGCCAGCCGAGGCAATGATCTTGATGAAACCTTCGGTTAGCCCCTGCATTTTCGCGCGCGGGTTTTCTTCGAGCTCGATGCGGTGCACGGTTGCATCAACCAAACCTTCTTGAACCGCTTTTTCGCTCCAGCCGACTGACGCAATCTCTGGGCTGGTGAAAACGTTGGCTGCGACGTTGCGAAGTTGGGTTGGCGCTGCAACATCGCCCATGGTGTGAAACACTGCGGTGCGCCCCTGCATGGCACTCACCGAAGCAAGTGGCAAAAAGTTGGTGCAATCGCCAACCGCATAAACATTTGCTCGCGAGGTTCGAGCAACACGGTTCACGACCACGTGCCCACTCTCGGTGACTTCAACACCGGCTTCTTCGAGCATGAGCCCTGCGGTGTTTGGAATACCACCAACGGCCATCAAGCAGTGGCTGCCTTCGATGGTTTTGCCGTCGGCAAGGGTAACTTGCACACCCGAACCGGTGTTCACAACCGTTTCGGCACGAGACTTATTTAGAACGTTCATGCCTTTGCCGCGGAACACGCGCTCGATAAGTTCGGCGGCGTCTTGGTCTTCACCAGGCAAAACCATGTCGCGGCTCGAAACCAGTGTTACTTCAGCTCCAAGACCTAGAAACGCAGACGCAAATTCGGCGCCGGTGACACCAGAGCCGACGACGATCATGTGCTCTGGCACCTCGGTTAGTTCGTAGAGGTCGAGCCAAGTGAGAATTCGTTCGCCATCTGGTTTCGCGCTCTCAAGAGTTCGAGGGTGCGCGCCAACAGAAACGATTACGGTCTTGGCTTCGAGCTTTTCTTCTTTGCCATCTGCATGAGTTGCGATTACGTGGTGGTTGCCATCGAGACGGCCAGAGCCGTGAATGATTCGAACGCCCTGCTCGAGAAGGTTTTCGGTTAGTTCTTGAGACTGCTCGAGGGCCATGGCCTTTAGGCGCCTATTGATCTCGCCAAGGTCGATCGGGGTTTCGCTCATCGAAAAATGGATGCCGAGTTCAGCTGCCTGTTTGACAGACGCTGCCGCCTCAGCCGCCGCAATCAAACCCTTCGAAGGCACCACATCGGTGAGAACGGCCGAGCCACCCACGCCGTTGCGCTCAATCAGAGTTACCTGGGCGCCGAGTTGAATGCCGGCTAGGGCTGCTTCATAGCCACCGGGGCCTCCGCCGATGATGACAATGTGGTGTTTTTTTGGGGCTACTGTGCTCACCAGTCCATTCTCGCTCATCAACCGATAAGTAGACTTCAAAATATGAATAACCCACTGAAGGATTCAACGAAGAACCCGTTCGACGTAGCCGCCGAGGCCGCCGCCGTTATCGCCGAGAAGACCGGGGTCGCGAAACACGACATCGCACTGACCCTTGGCTCCGGCTGGGGCAAAGCTGCCGAACTTATCGGCGAAACCATCGCCACTTTCGACGCGACCGAAGTCGTTGGGTTCAACCCGCCCGCCGTGCTTGGCCACGCCACAACGATTCGCTCAATCAAGCTCCCAGACGGCCGTCACGCGCTAGTTCTGCCTCGAAGTCACTGGTACGAAGACCACGGTATTCGCTCGGTAGTGCACCCTGTGCGCACCGCGGCAGCGGCAGGCGTGAAGGTTTTCATTCTCACCAACGGTTGCGGCGGCCTAAACCCCGACCTCAAGCCGGGCACGCCTGTTCTGATTCGTGACCACATTTCGCTTGTGTTCAAGAGCCCCATCGAAGGCGCAAACTTCGTCGACCTAACCGACGCATATTCGCCTCGCCTACGCGAAATCGCCAAGAGCGTTGACCCGAGCCTCACCGAAGGTGTCTACGTTCAGTTCACCGGCCCGCACTACGAAACCCCTGCCGAAGTAAAAATGGCCAAGGCCATTGGCGGCGACTTAGTCGGCATGTCGACTGCTCTAGAAACGATCGCAGCACGCGAATCGAAGCTCGAGGTGCTTGGCCTCTCGCTGATGACGAACCTTGCCGCCGGTATTCAGACCACGCCGCTTTCACACACGGAGGTGCTTGAAGCTGGCCGTGAAGCCGAGGGTCGAATCTCGAAACTGCTCGCCGAGATCATCGCAAAGTTCTAAAACGTGGACTACCGCAAACTGGCCGAAGCCTGGCTCGCAATTGACCCAGACCCAGAGACACGCGAAGAACTAACTGCCCTACTTGGCGACGAAGCCGCTTTGGCACAACGTTTTGCCGAGCGGCTGAACTTTGGCACAGCCGGTTTGCGCGGTGAACTGGGAGCCGGCCCGAACCGAATGAACCGCGTTGTAGTTGGCCAGGCCGCGCTTGGGCTAAGCAACTTTTTGGGTGGCAGGGGTCGCCTGGTTATCGGTTTCGACGGGCGCGTTAACTCAGACGTGTTCGCTCGAGACACCGCCGAGCTTGCCGCGGCAGCCGGCCTAGAGGTTTTGCTTTTCGACCGCATGGTGCCTACCCCGGTGCTCGCCTTTGCCGTAAAGCACCTCGACGCAGCCGCAGGCGTGATGGTTACCGCGAGCCACAACCCGCCAAGAGATAACGGCTACAAGGTTTATTTGGGAGGAGCCAACGGTGGTGGCCAAATCATCTCACCAACCGACGCCGAAATTCAGGCCGAAATTTTAAAGGTTGCCGATTCAAACCAGCCATGGGCTAGAAGCGATGACTACCAGTTCATTGGCGCAGAGGTTATCGAGGCCTATTTTGCGCGCGTCCTAGAAATCACCAAGGGCCGAGGGCAAATCCAACCCAAAATTGTTTACACGGCAATGCACGGCGTTGGCTGGCCCTTCGCCAAAGAGCTTTTTGAGCGTGCCGGTTACACCGACGTGCACTCGGTGCTTGAGCAGCAGGAGCCCGACGGAGCGTTTCCGACAGTGGCATTCCCAAATCCAGAAGAACCCGGCGCACTCGACCTCGCTCTCGACCTTTTCGAGAAAACCGATGCCGACCTGATCATTGCCAACGACCCCGATGCCGACAGGTTAGCCGTGGTTATCAGAGACGAGTTTGGCAAAGCTAAACGTCTCACCGGCAACGAGGTTGGTCTCATTCTTGGCGAAATGATGGCAATGCGAGCCAGCGGTGGCTCACTTGCCTGCTCAATGGTTTCGAGCGATCAGCTTGCCGCTGTTGCTAAAGCACACGGACTCGGATTCAGCCAGACCAAAACCGGCTTCAAGTGGATCAGCAAGGTTCCGGGTCTCGTCTTTGGCTTCGAAGAAGCACTCGGCTACTGCATCGACCCTCAGGTTGTGCCTGATAAAGACGGCATAAGCGCCGCGATGGCGATCGCTCTACTTGCCAGCGAGACGCCCGTTAGCGATTTCATGGCCAATCTTTCGAAAAAATATGGAAGCTACGCTACCGACCAGGTCAGCCTTCGCTTCTCGAGCGTGGCTGAGGCAAAGGTTGCCTTCGAAAAGGCCACCGCCGGCATGCACGAAGACGACGGCATGGTGGTTTGGGTGCCGCGAGAAGGCGAAAAGGTGACTTTCAGGATTTCTGGAACCGAACCAAAACTTAAGTGCTACCTGCAAGTTAGCGGCGAGAACGCCGATGAGCGATTGAAATCTCTAGTTGAAGAAGTTCGTGCAAAACTGATTTAAAGCAGCGCTTTGGCCAACTTCTCTTTGATTTCATGCTTATCAATCACATGGTCGATAGTAATAATCTCCGGGCCAATACCGTCAAGCAACTGGGCCAAGTCGACAGTGGTCAGGATGATGTTTGCTTCTCGACTGTCGCGTCGAACCTCTGCCATTGAAATGGCATCTACAGTTGCCGTTAGACCAAGCTCAACGAGAGCTCTCTCAGCATTCTTTTTCAAAATGATGCTACTGCCAATACCCACTCCACAAACCGCAACGATACGCATTGTTCTATTCTGCCCTCTCGCTCGCGAGCAAAGCGCTCAACTGGTCATTTGTGCACGCATTTAACAGGCTATTTACAAACTGTTGGTCGGTCAGGCGCTCAGCAAGTGCCGCCAACACCTCAAGATGACCTTCGTGATCGAGTGCCGCCAACCCAAAGACCAAGCGAACGGGGTCATTATGACTACCAAACTCGATTGGCTCAGAGAGCACCGCGAGGCTCAAACCTGTTTCAAGCACAGCCTCACTTGGGCGGGCGTGCGCCAGAGCAATGCCAGGCGCGATGACTATGTAAGGGCCGAATTCTTCAACCGCAGCAATCATTTGGTCAATGTAGTCGGCGGTAACCCTGCCGCTAGCAACGAGCAAGTCTCCGCTTGCGCGAATGGCGGCTTCACGGTCGGCTGCCGAAACGGCAACCGCCAAAGACCCCTCGCCAAAAGCGATCAAAGCCCAGCCTTCTTGAAGCCACGCAGAATCTGCTCGATAAGTTCTTCGCGAGCCTCGAGGCTCTGGAATGTCGCCTCGGCGGCGTTTAGCTGAAATTGCTGCAGGTCTTCGAGGTTATATTCGAAGGCCTTGGTCAGTAGCTCGAGTTCGCGAGTGATTGAGGTTCCACTCATGAGTCGGTTGTCTGGGTTCACGGTAACCATGAAGCCAAGCTGGTAGAGAATGTCGAACGGGTGGTCGGTCATCTCGGTTCCCCACTCAGAGACTGCACCTGTCTGCAAGTTTGAAGAAGGCGAAAGTTCTAGAGGGATCTGCCTAAAGTGAACCCACTCGGCAACCTCGCCAAGTTCTACGAAGTCGCGGTCGCCTTCGCTTCGGCTCGAAAGAATGTCATCGGCGATTCGAACGCCGTGACCCAAACGCAGTGCTCTGCCAGAGACGAGCGCGTCGGCGATGCTCTCAACGCCGTCGCCCTCACCAGCGTGAACAGTGATCGGCATCATCTGGGTGGCAAGGTAATCGAATGCCTCGCGGTGCAGCGAAGGCGGGAACCCGGCTTCTGGCCCGGCGATGTCGAAACCGACAACACCGTTGAATCGATGGCGAACCGCAAGTTCGGCAATTTCGAGGCCGCGGTTATTTTGGCGCATTGCGGTGATTAGCTGACCGGTGCGAATGTCTCCGCCAAGTTCTGCCACGTCATCGGCGCCCTGTTCGAGGCCGTCCTGAACAGCCTCGACAACCTCATCGAGAGTCAAACCTTTTTCGAGATGCTGCTCTGGCGCCCAACGAATTTCACCGTAGATAACGCCGTCTTTGTGGAGGTCTTGCACGAACTCACGGGCCACGCGAGTGAGCCCAGCGCGAGTCTGCATGACGGCACAGGTGTGGGCGAAGGTTTCGAGGTATTGCGGTAGCGAGCCAGAGTCTGCCGAGTCTCTGAACCATTTACCAAGGGCTGCGCTGTCGCTGGCTGGGAGCTTGTGACCAATCTCATCGGCAAGTTCGACGATGGTTTGTGGGCGAAGCCCGCCATCGAGGTGATCATGAAGCGAAATCTTTGGCAGTGCCTTGAACTTGATGGCCATTATTTTGTGCTGCCTTTCGGGGTTGGGATTTCGCCCGAGTTGATACCCGAGATTAGGTTGCTTCTTGAAGAGTTGAAGAGTGCGGCATAGGCGACATCTCGCTCACCTGTGAGAGAAACACCGCCGTTTAAAAGTGTTCCTACATATTCGTTGGTGGCTGGGTCGCCAACGGTCTGCGAGGCTACGAAGTTTTTGATCACTTCAAGCACCGGGCGCGAAACCTGCTTAACCGTTGAGGCAAGTATATGTGAACGCCAAGCGATGTTGTCGGTGTCCATAAACCAATCGCGATCACAGCCAATCACGAACGCGTCTGACTTGCCCACCGTCGCCAATCCAGCACCGGAACCGGCAGCACCTGCAACAGGGTAGATGACGTCGGCGCCGTCGGCAAAGAACGCAGCCGAGGTGGCCTTGGCAGCTCTCTTGTCGGTAGAACTACCCAGAAACGTCCATTTGCTTGCAATATCAGGCGCCCCTAGAACGACGACGTCAGAATCAGAATCATTGTTGAAGAGTTGAACGCCGTCAGAAAAACCCTGCATAGCCGCCCGCACTGCAGGTGTGTCGTATGAACCAAATGTGGCCACAAGACCGGTCTTAGAGTTTGCTGCGGCAAGGTATCCGGCGAGAATCGCGCTCTGACCGGCGGCAAAAGTGAGATGTTTTAAGTTATTGGCTAAGGGCTGCCAACCATCACTCGGCACCACATCATCGACCAAAACGAAGGCCACGTCTGGGTTGGCGCGAGCGACCTTAACCAAGGCAGCCCGAACTTTTTCGCCTGTAGCGACTACAACGTTGCAGCCACGGCGAACCATCGAGTTGATTGCCTTAAAAATCGAGTTTGGGCCGCTCTTTTCATGCAAAACTGCCTGCTGCTTTGCAACACCAAGAGACACAACGGCCTCTTTGATGGCTGAGTATGCCGATTCGTTTACTCCGCCATCGGTTAGGCCGCTGGCACTAGCGACCAGACATGCGGTGAACGAGGCCGGGGTTGGTGTTGCCGTTTCGGTTGGCAGGTTCGCGCAACCGGTCAAAACCATTGCCGGCAAAAGTGCAAGTGTTAGTTTGCTAAAGAACGTCACCGTGACCCGAATTCTTCAGGGTTTCGACGATATTTTTCACGCCTTGCGCGTGCTCCTTTGTGGTGATCAAAAGTGCGTCTGGGGTGTCAACAATGATGATGTCTTTCAAACCGACAACCGCGATTAGGCGCTTTGACTGCCCGACCAAGATTCCGCTCGAATCTTCGGCAAGTAGCTGTGCGTCACCAATTACCGCAAGGTTTTCTGGGCGACCGCCCGAAAGTAGCTCGGCAACTCCGGCGAAGTCTCCAACATCGTGCCATTCAAACTCGGCTGGAATCACGGCGACCAACCCAGCAGCCGCGGCTGGCTCGGCGACGGTGTAGTCGAAGGCAATCTTCTTGAGCTCCGGCCAATACTTCGCGACCAAATCTGCGCGAGTCGGGGTGTCCCACGCTTCAGCAATTTCGACGATTCTCTCGTGAAGTTCTGGCTCGCTCTTGGAAATCTGTTCAAGAATCAGTGAGGCTGGGGCAACAAACATGCCCGCGTTCCACAAAAAGTTGCCAGACTCAAAAAACTCTTGGGCAACCTTTTTGTTTGGCTTCTCAACAAAGTCGTTCACCTCGCGGGCGTTCGGGGCGCCTTCGACATCTAGCGAAGCGCCAGCGTGGATATAACCAAACGAGGTGGCGGCAAAGGTTGGACGAATGCCAATCGTGACTAGGCGGCCGGTTGCAGCAACTTCGATAGCTTCACGAATCGTCCTGGCAAAAGCCTTGTCATCGGCAATGGCATGGTCGGCAGCAAACGAACCGATGATTACGTCTGGTTCGCGCTTCGAAAGAATCGCCGCGGCGAGCGCGATGGCTGCCGTTGAGTCACGAGGCGACTGCTCCAAGAAAAGGTTGGTTGGTTGAAGATCAGCGAGCTGCTCGAGGATTCCGCCCTGGTGTGCGGCCCCGGCCACAACCGCAATGCGGTCGCCGGCTAGCGGAACCAGGCGATCCCAGGTGCCCTGCAAAAGTGTGCGCCCAGAGCCGGTTAGGTCGTGCAAAAACTTGGGCGCTGCGGCACGCGATAGCGGCCAAAGTCGTGAACCAACGCCACCTGCGGGAATAACCGCGTGGAATCGTTCGCTTGGTGTTTTAGGCATACCAAAAGCGTATCCGAACTGGCCGAGTTGGCAGTAGCGCGGAGTAACGAAGGTTTAGACTAGTAAGGCTTCAACGCCGAGCAAATACAGGAGGAATAGTGCCAACCAAGCCTGCCGGCACCCTTTACCGTGGCAAGACCGGAATGTGGTCGTGGGTTCTCCACCGCATCACCGGCGTGGCCATCTTCTTCTTTCTACTTGTGCACACGCTAGACACCGCTCTCGTGCGCATGAGCCCAAAGGACTATGACCTAGTTATCGCGACCTATAAGGGCGCAATCATTGGCTTTGCCGAGCTCGGCCTAGTGGCCGCAATTCTCTTTCACGCGCTCAACGGCATTCGCGTGATCCTCATCGACTTCTGGAGCAAGGGCGCCAAGTACCAGCGCGTCATGTTCTGGGTTGTCATTGCTCTAGCTCTTATCTTGTTTGCAGGCTTCGCGCCAAGACACATTGCCAACGTTATTCACGACATCGAGTTGGGTTACTAAATCATGGTTGTCATTGAAACTCCTCGCAGTCCGCGCAGCCGCAAAAGCGCTAAGTTCGAGCGTTACGGTTGGCTCTACATGCGCTTCTCAGGTGTAGCCCTGCTAGTCCTGATCTTCGGCCACCTGATCATCAACCTGGTCATGAACGGCGGCATCACCCAGATTTCGTTTGCATTTGTTGCAGGTAAATGGGCAGACCCGTTCTGGAAGATTTGGGATGGCCTGATGCTCTGGCTGGCACTCATTCACGGAACCAACGGCATGCGCACCATCGTAAACGACTACAGCGAGCGCCCAATGATTCGAAAGACTCTAAACGTGGCACTCTGGGTGGTTTGCGCAGCGCTAATAATCTTGGGCACCCTCGTGGTGACCACCTTCGACCCGTGCGTCGACTCATCGGTTTCACACACCCTCAGCGTCTGCAAGTAGAAAGCAAACCAAATTGGCTAAGCCTAAGATTCACAACCACCAGTACGACGTAGTAATCGTGGGAGCGGGTGGTGCTGGCATGCGCGCCGCGATTGAGGCAGGGCCTCACGCGAAGACCGCTGTGATTTCAAAGTTGTTCCCAACCCGAAGCCACACAGGCGCTGCCCAGGGCGGCATGGCGGCAGCGCTCGCCAACGTCGAAGAAGACAGCTGGGAATGGCACACCTTCGACACAGTCAAGGGTGGCGACTACCTCGTCGACCAGGATGCAGCTGAGATCCTTGCCAAGGAGTCAGTGCAGGCAGTTATCGATCTAGAAAACATGGGTCTGCCTTTCAACCGCACCCCCGACGGGAAGATCGACCAGCGACGCTTCGGCGGCCACACCCGCGACCACGGCAAGGCTCCGGTTCGCCGCAGCTGCTACGCAGCCGACCGCACCGGCCACATGATTCTGCAGACCCTCTACCAAAACTGTGTAAAACTTGGCATCGAGTTCTACAACGAGTTCTATGTGCTCGACCTCGTCATGAACGATGGCAAGCCTGCCGCAGTTGTTGCCTACGAACTAGCAACAGGCGACCTTCACGTCTTCGCCGGCAAGTCGATCATCTTTGCAACCGGCGGTTTCGGAAAGATCTTCAAGACCACCTCAAACGCTCACACCCTCACGGGCGACGGCGTTGGCATCATCTGGCGTAAGGGACTGCCGCTCGAAGACATGGAGTTCTACCAGTTCCACCCAACCGGCCTCGCCGGCTTGGGCATCCTGCTTTCTGAGGCTGCTCGTGGTGAGGGCGGAATCCTGCGCAATTCGAGCGGCGAGCGCTTCATGGAGCGTTATGCGCCAACCATCAAAGACTTGGCTCCGCGCGACATGGTCGCCCGAGCTATGGCTAACGAGGTTCGCGAGGGTCGAGGTGCCGGCCCAAACAAGGACTATGTTCTTCTCGACCTAACCCACCTGCCACCAGAGGTTATCGACGCCAAGCTCCCAGACATCACCGAGTTTGCTCGCACCTACCTCGGCGTCGAGCCTTACACCGAGCCTGTTCCGGTCTTCCCAACCGCGCACTACGCAATGGGTGGTATTCCGACCAACATCAAGGCCGAGGTTCTAAGCGACAACAAGAAGGTTGTTCCTGGCCTCTACGCCGCTGGTGAGTGTGCCTGCGTTAGCGTCCACGGCGCAAACCGTCTAGGCACCAACTCGCTTCTCGACATCAACGTGTTCGGCAAGCGCGCCGGAATCTATGCCGTTGAGTACGCAAAGAAGGCCAAGCACGTGCCTGTGCCTAAGGACGCGATCGAAGAGACTGTCGCCCTACTTGACCACATGCGAAACGCCACCGGTACAGAGAAGGTTGCCGTGCTTCGCAAGGAGCTTCAAGACACCATGGACCTAAATGCCCAGGTTTACCGCACCGAGGAGAGCCTCGACGAAGCGCTCGCCAAGATTGCCGAGCTTCGCAAGCGTTACGAGCATGTCCAGGTTCAAGACAAGGGCATGCGCTTCAACACCGACCTACTCGAAGCGGTTGAGCTTGGCTTCTTGCTTGACCTCGCAGAGGTTTTGGTTGTTACCGCCAAGGAGCGCCGCGAATCTCGCGGAGGCCACTTCCGTGAAGACTACCCAACTCGCGACGACAAGAAGTTCATGGTTCACTCGATGGCCTACAAGAAGGGCTCGAAGATCAAGATTGACTGGAAGCCAGTCACAGTTACCAACTACCAGCCAATGGAGCGTAAGTACTAATGAGCGACGTAAAGGTTATCGACGAGATCCCGACCTACCAGGTCACGCTCTTCGTTCGCCGCTTCAACCAAGAAGACGGCCTCGAGGCTCGCTGGGAAGACTTTGACGTCACCGTTCACGGCACCGACCGCGTTCTCGACGCCCTTCACAAAATCAAGTGGGAGCAGGATGGCTCGCTAACGTTCCGTCGTTCATGCGCCCACGGCGTCTGTGGTTCTGACGCCATGCGCATCAATGGCCGCAACCGCCTAGCCTGCAAGACCCTGATCAAAGACTTGGACATGACCAAGCCGATTTATGTCGAGCCGATCAAGGGTCTGACCGTAGAAAAAGACCTTGTGGTCGACATGAACCCGTTCTACGAGGCATACCGTGACGTCAAGCCGTTCCTAATCGCAAGCGACAAGCCGGCGAAGGAGCGAATTCAGTCGCCTGAAGACCGCGAGCGCTTCGAAGACACCACCAAGTGCATTCTTTGCGCAGCTTGCACCTCAAGCTGCCCAGTTTTCTGGACAGACGGCCAATACTTCGGCCCGGCAGCGATTGTGAATGCCCACCGCTTCATCTTTGACAGCCGCGATGAAGCCGCCGAGGTTCGCCTAGACATCCTCAACGACAAAGAAGGCGTGTGGCGTTGCCGCACCACCTTCAACTGCACCGAGGCCTGCCCTCGAGGCATCGAGGTCACCAAGGCAATCGCCGAGGTTAAGCAGGCTATTCTTCGCGGAAAGCCGTAAGCCTGAGAGTTTGCTAACAGTTTGTCGAAACGGTCACCGAAAGGTGGCCGTTTCGCTTTAACCTCTAACCATGACTTGCGAAAACCTATGCGGCACAGTTGTGTGCGAAGAACACACACCAAAGACTCCAGAGAACGCCCTGCTTAGCCGCAGAGGGCTGCTAAGCGCATTCGCAGGCATCGCCGCAACTATCGGCTTAGCCTCGTTTGGCGAATCTGCGATGGCTGCTTCGAAGACATACGTGGCGTGCAAAACCACAGACATAACCGTCGGTGGCGCCAAACTAGTTACCCTGCCAGGCACAAACGTTCAGATCGTTGTAACCAGACCAAACAAGACTAGCTACCACGCCTTCAGCCCTTATTGCACACACCAGACAACCATGCTTAGCGGCATTCAGGGCACAAACCTTATTTGCCAACGCCATGGTGCTTCATACAACACGACGACCGGTTCTCCAACGGGTGGCCCAGCCAGAGGTGGCTTAAAGCGCTACACGACCACCGTTGTAGGAACCAGTGTGAAGGTTACTGTTTAAGGGTTTCTCTAAGCGCCGGAATCAACGCCGGCGATGCCGAAAGGCTGTCGACCCCCATTTCGACGAAGAGCTTTGCAGACTCGTGATCTGCCGCGGCCTCGCCGCAAACGCCAACGGGAATCCCGCGAGCATTAGCAATGCTCAAAACTCTCTCAATAACCGCCAAAACCTTCGGGTCTCTCGCATCTGAAATATCTGAGGCAACGCCGTGACGGTTCTTGCCGAGCGTGTATTGCGAAAGGTCGTTGGTGCCGATGCTCAAGAAGTCAATCTGCTCGAGGGCGTCATCGAGCGCATCAACGAGCTCGGGCACCTCAACCATGATTCCGATGTTTCTGATGCCGTGAAGCTTTGCCGAGCGTGCAAACTCGTTTGCCTCGGCTGCCGTAATCACCATCGGAGCCATCACCCAAAGGTTGCTGTTTGGCACATTGTTTTGGGCGATAGAAAGTGCCTCGAGTTGGGTGTCGAGAATCGAATGGTTGGCAAGAAGCACCTGAAAACCGCGGTTTGCGTATTTACCTGAGCCGGCAAAGAAAAGGAAAGGCAGCGGTTTGTCGGTGTCGGTGTCGAGCACGCGAACAATCACGCGCTGCCCCTCAAAAAAGCTGAGCAGTCTGGTGTATTCGAGAACCTGTTCGTCGAGGGTTGGTGGATCTTGGCGACCCAAAAACAACAGTTCGGTTCTAAAAAGCCCGACGCCTTCAGCACCAACGCGATGAGCCGCCTCTGCCTCAGCGCTTGAGCCAAGGTTCGCCAAAACAGTTACAGGCAACTCGCCTGGTTGAATCGGTGGTAAAACCTCGTCTTCAAACACTTCTGCGCGGGCGTAATTCTCTAACTCTTCGGCCGATGGCTCCACAAAAATCTGCCCGCTCGAGGCGTCCACGAGCACATCGATACCGTCGGTTAGCAAACCGATTGCGCTCACGCCAACCACTGAAGGAATCTTCACCGATCGCAGCACGATGCCGGTGTGACTGGTGGCGGTGCCCGTCCGGGTTATCACTGCTAGGACTACCGCTGGGTCTAGTTTCGATGCAACCATCGGCGAGAGGGTGTCGGTCACCAAAACATACGGAGTCGTTGGCAATTCGACCTCGTCAACCCCAACCAATGTGTCGATAACCTTTTCGGCGAGCGCCACAAGGTCGTCTGAACGCTCAGCAAAGTAACCCCCGAGCGAAGCCAAAGACCTTGCAAACTGAGCGAAGGCACCGCGAATGGCTCTGTCGGCCGAAACTCCGTCAGCCAGCCGGGACTTGATTTGTTCAACCAGCGAAGGGTCACGAAGCATCATTCCCAAGGCACCCATAACGGCGTCGACCTCAGCGCGACCAGAAGCTTGCTCGATTTCGTCGGCAACCACTTCAACAGCACCGCGAATAGCGGTTAGGTTGTGGCGCGAACCAATCGCGCTAGAAAGTTCTCGTTGAGAGCGGTCTACCACCCGAAAAACAGGCCCGACACCGACGCCATTACCAACGCCGCTACCAACCAAGACCCGTTCTGCCATAACACGATGCTAGGCGCAAACTAAACGCTCACGCTAATCGAACAGGCGAATATACTTGGGGCTATGCCTAATAAAGCAATCAGCGTTGCAACCATCAATGTCAACGGCGTTCGCGCCGCATTTCGCAAGGGCATGGCCGACTGGGTTAGGGCCAATGAGCCAGACATCATCGCCCTTCAAGAGGTGCGCGCCGAAACCACCGACCTCGAAACACTTTTCGCCGAACTGGGCGAATGGCACATTCTTCACGACCCCGCGAGCGCCAAAGGTCGCGCGGGTGTTGCCTTACTAAGCAAAAAACCTGCAATCGCCCACCGCACGGTTCTCGGCCCAGACGAATTCGACTCGGCCGGCCGCTGGCTCGAAGCCGACTACGAATTTGACGGCAAGATCCTCACCGTTATCTCTACCTACGTTCACTCCGGCGAGGTTGACGCCCCGAAGCAGGTCGAGAAATACAAGTTCCTCGAGGCCATGACAGCCCGCATGAACGAACTCATCAACGATGGCGGTTATGTCGTCGTGGTTGGCGACCTAAACGTTGGCCATACCGAGCTCGACATCAAAAACTGGAAGGGCAACCTCAAAAACGCCGGTTTCTTGCCTGAAGAGCGCGCATACTTCGACACCTGGATGCAGTCTCAGGGCTGGGTCGACCTCGGCAGAGCCGCTCACCCAGAACAACCTGGCCCTTACACCTGGTGGTCGTTCAGAGGCCAAGCCTTCGACACCGACGCAGGCTGGCGCATCGACTACCAGCTCGCCACCCCGAACCTTGCCGCCACCGCAGCCAACTACAAGGTTCATCGCGCAGACTCTTATGACACTCGCTGGACAGACCACTCCCCCGTCGTCGTCGAATACTCAATCTAGGATTATCA
>CAIRNX010000039.1 GCA_903880095.1 uncultured Micrococcales bacterium
GTTGCTGGTATCACGGCGGTCAGTTTTGCCTACAACCTTTGGCTTACCTTTGGTAAGAACCAGTATTCCTACTTTTCAACCTTTGGCAGAGCCTGGGAGTTTGGGGTCGGAGCAATCATCGCGCTTTGGCTTTCGAAGCGCTCAAAAGGTCTACACGTAAGTGTCGCCTACCTTGGCTTCGGGCTGCTCGCTGCCAGCGCTTATCTGGTCAGCAGTGACCAGCCATTCCCGGGCACGCTGGCGCTGCTTCCAGTTGCAGGCGCCGCTTGCGTTATTTTGGCGCAAAGCACTGGGTTAATGAGGCGTTTAACCGAATTGCGTCCAATCCAATGGCTAGGTGATCAGAGTTATGGCGTCTATCTATGGCATTGGCCGGTCGCCATTCTGTTGCCGCTTGCGATTCCAACTCTGCCGACTCCGGTTGCATTCCTCTTGATTCTTGCCTTAACCTTCGCCCTCTCTTCGGTTTCAAAAAGGTTTATCGAAGACCCGATACGCCTGCAAAGATTCGAGTTTCTCAAGTCATCCGCCAAGTCACTCACGTCGGCACTCGTCGCGAGTATCCTGCTGCTTACTTTCATTTTTGCCATTGGTCAGATAACTAATGGCCAAATAGCCCAGGCCAGAATGGCGGTCTCCGACATTCAAGCGAATCCTTGTTTTGGTGCGCGGAGTCTTGCTAAACCTTCCTGCTCAAATGTGACTCTCCCACTTGCCATTTCCCTTGACCAAGCCACCCACGATTCTGCTGATCCAAATAATGCCTGCATGACAACGCCAACTTCTTCTGCGGTGATGCCATGTGTGAAGGCTGCACCGAATTCCGGATTCAAACGCGTCCTCCTAATCGGGGATTCTCATGCTGCGATGTACCTTGGACCACTGGAGCGTATCGCCAAGTCTCGTAACTGGCAGATCACGCTCATCTACAAGGCATCCTGTGCTTTCAATCTGGCACCTAGAAACAATACGGTTCGAGGTCAAACCTGCTCAAGCTGGAACAAAGCAATCCAGACTTGGTTGAGCGGTCAAAAAAAGTTCGACTACGTTTTCACCTCATACATGGCCAGCAACATCTCAACCAGCGTCAACTCCGCGAACTACCCAACCCGTTTTGCCGACGGCTTCAAAGCCGCATGGCAACAACTGTTGAAAATGGGTTCAACCATCTTGGTTCTCCGCGACGGTCCAAAAATGAGCAAAACGATGGCGTCCTGCTATTCAGATGCAAAAACCGCAGCGGGCTGCAGAATGCCTTCCAGTGGATCAATGACTCAGGATGTGGCCTTCACTCTGGCGTCAGGCATCCGGGGCGTGTACCGGATTGATCTGACCGACCTCGTATGCGCCAAAACCTGTGAGGCTTCTGTCGGAGGTCTATTCGTCTATCGAGACACCCACCACTTTTCGCTCGCCTACGCGAACTCCCTAGCGCCTTTTTTAATTGAGCGCCTTGACCAACTGGTTGGCCGAGGCTAGTAGCGCAACGAGGTCTTCAACTCCCTGACGATTGGCAGCGTGAATCATGATTCTGGCGCAGGCATCAGCATCGGCAAGGGCGTCGTGGTGGTCAAACTCTTCATGACCGATCGCATAGGCAACCGCGTTTAGGCGATAAGACTCGAGGTTGTAAACCTTGCGAGAGACAAGCAGCGAACAGCCGTAGTGAACCTTTGGCAACTCAAAGAAGATGGCTTCGGCCGCGGCCTTCAAAACACCCATGTCGAAGGTCGCGTTGTGAGCCACGAGAACGTCGCCGTCTATGAAGGCCAACATCATTGGCAGAATCTCACTCCAGGTGTGCCCGTCTTCAACGTCTGATCGCTTGATGCCGTGAATACGAATGTTGCCTTCGTTGAAGTAGTCGTGCGGTTGGGGCGGCATGAAATAGGCCATGAATTCGTCCACGATTTGGCCATCGCGCACCTTCACCAAACCGACCGCGCAGGGTGATGCTGGCGAGCTATTCGCGGTTTCGAAGTCGATGCTGGTGAAGTCCAAGGCCATAAGTCAATTAAACTCTTCAAATGGCTCTAACTATCGGTATCGTCGGTCTCCCTAACGTGGGCAAGTCGACTCTTTTCAACGCACTCACCAAAAACAACGTCCTTGCGGCCAACTACCCGTTCGCAACGATCGAGCCAAACGTTGGTGTGGTGAACCTGCCAGACAAGCGCCTAAACCGCCTCGCCGAGATCTTCGGCTCAGAGCGCCTGCTACCAGCACCCGTATCCTTCGTCGACATCGCCGGCATCGTCCGCGGTGCATCTGAGGGCGAAGGCCTTGGCAACCAGTTCTTGGCAAACATTCGTGAAGCAGACGCAATCGCCCAGGTGGTTCGCGGCTTCAGTGACCCAGACGTCATTCACGTTGATGGCAAGGTTGACGCTTCGAGCGACATCGAGACAATCAACACCGAGTTAGCGCTTGCCGACATTCAGACTCTCGAGAAGGCTCGCACCCGAATCGAAAAAGAAGTCAAAGGCAAGAAGATGGAACCCATCGCTCTTGAAACCGTTGACGCGGCCCTCAAGGTTCTCAACGAAGGCAAGCCGCTCAGCTCGTCAAACATCGACCTTGAGCCGATCAAAGAACTCGGCCTGCTAACCGCCAAGAAGATCCTCTACGTTTTCAACGTCGATGAAGGAATCCTCACCGACCCAGCAAAGAAGAAGGCGCTCGCCGACCTCGTTGCCCCGGCAGAAGCCGTTTTTCTCGACGCGAAGGTTGAGAGCGAACTCATTGACCTAAGCACCGAAGAAGCCAATGAACTTCTCGCCAGCCTCGGCCAAGACGAGAGTGGCCTCGACCAGCTCGCACACGTCGGCTTCAAGACTCTAGGGCTTCAGACCTACCTAACCGCCGGCCCTAAAGAGGCTCGCGCCTGGACGATTCGTCAGGGTTGGAAGGCTCCTGCAGCGGCGGGAGTTATTCACACCGACTTCGAACGCGGCTTCATCAAGGCCGAAATCGTGTCTTTCGATGACTTGGACTCAGCCGGTTCGATGAACGACGCCAAGGCGGCCGGCAAGGTGCGCATGGAAGGCAAGGACTACGTCATGAAAGATGGCGACGTGGTCGAGTTTCGTTTCAACGTCTAGGCAAATACCACTTATAAACTGAACTAACAACTGTGCGGTTGTTCAACCTTTTCGAGTAGGTGTTCTTTGAAGTACCGCGCAGACATTGATGGGCTACGAGCTCTAGCCGTTGGCGTTGTCGTTTTATCTCACCTGCACATCGCAGGGTTTGCTGGCGGGTTCATCGGCGTTGATGTCTTTTTTGTAATCTCGGGCTTTCTAATCACGACCTATTTGGTCGAAAACTTGCGTGCCGGAACACTTTCGCTTCGGGAGTTTTATTTTCGCCGAGCGCGCCGAATTCTTCCGATGGCATTGGTTGTCATCGCAATCACCGTCGCAGCCGGTTACCTGTTACTCAACGAAGCCAAGGCATTGCAAATCGGCGTCGACGGTTTTTGGTCGGCGGTGTTTCTCGAAAACCTGCATTTGATTCAACAATCGGCTGACTATTTCAACCACGGCTTCTCAGCATCGCCGCTGCAGCACTACTGGTCGCTTGCCGTCGAGGAACAGTTTTATCTCGTTTTCCCTCTTCTTCTCTTGATCTTGGTGAAGGTGTCGAAGAAAGTTTTGCGTATCGGAGTCACCGCACTCGTCGTATTCATCAGCGTCACGTCGTTCTCGTTGGCGATTATTCAAGGTGGCGTTTCTGCCAACAGTGCCTATTTTTCTTCTGCCACGAGGGCTTATGAGCTTGGCATTGGTGCCCTGCTGGCACTGTGGGCGGTTGGAGTAAAGAAAGAGCAAGGCAGGGCCACCTCGGCTGTTTTTGGTGTGGTCGGTTTGTTGGCGATTGCTGTCTCGACTTTGGCTTATGGGGGAGCCACGGGTTACCCGGGTTGGTTGGCCCTGCTACCAACCCTTGGAGCTGCTCTAATAATTTCGGCCGGCGCAAAATCGTCACCGTCATTTGTCTCAAAGGCTCTGGGTTGGCGTCCGCTGGTGTTCGTGGGCAAATCGTCTTTCTCGATCTATTTGATTCACTGGCCACTGATCATCTTCAGTCAACAGCTTTTGCCTTCGTTTGCCGAGTCTTGGGTTTTTGCGCCTGCAGTGCTCGCTTTGACGCTGGGACTTTCGGCAGCGGCTTACCTATTTGTAGAGCGACCAACTAGGCGCATCAAACTAAAACCTCGCAGCGCAAAGCCAGCTGTCCGCTTAGCATTTAGCTCGCTGGCGGTACTGCTCGTTTTGGGTTTGGCATCGAGCGCATTCGCGTTGACTGGAGGCACTTGGAACACCGCTCAGTCGCTGGTTAGTGCACCGAAGTCGGGCGACCAATACGTGCCCAACCAGCCCAGCCCGCAAGGCTCTCCAACCGCTACACCGTCTGCCACTGCTACGCCAACCGCAATACCCTCTGGCGCAACTACTGCGTCGTCGACACCAACGACAACCCCGAAGCCACCAAAACCAGTTGCCGAGAAGACTCTCGCCCAATTACTCAAAGATTGGGTACCAAAGATCGCTGAGGGCCTTGCTCTAACCAGGGTGCCAGATGGTCTTTCACCTTCGATCTCTTCTTTGCTAGGTGGGCGAGGGGTGCAGTGGTCGCAGTGCATGGACCCTCACGTTCACCAGACCACCTGCGAGTATGGGCCTGATAACGCCAAACACACTGCGGTGATACTCGGCGACTCATACGCTTTGGCGGTCTACCCGATGGTTATCAACGCCTTGGGCCTAACCGACTGGAAGGTTATCGGTCTCAACCAACGCGAATGCATGATCGCCGACATCACACCTTGGCCTTGGACTGGCACTGGGGCAGACCTAACTTGCCCAGATCACCGAGCTTGGGTGAACAGTTACATTGCTCGGCTCAAGCCAGACCTTGTAGTTCTCTCAGACCAACCATTTCACCCAATCGCCGACGGAAATCAGGATTCTGGCGACCAGCACAATCGAATCTGGGCAGACGGCCTCGACTCGGCACTCGCAACACTTCGCCCGCTAGCCAAGAAGATCGTCTATTTTGGTGTGCCGACGAGCCAGCAGGCCCTAACAGACTGCGTTTTGGCAGGTGGGGTAATAACCAACCCTTGCACTGGTTCATCTGACTGGCTGTCATTCTTTGTTAGTTCGCAAGCGAACCTTGCCGAACGCTACGGAATCCCTTTTATCGACGCAAATGAGTGGCTGTGCGTCGGTGGCAAATGCCCTGGCATCATCGACAACACCCCGGTTTATTGGGATGGCGCTCACTTCACCCAGGACTTCTCGGCAAAACTTGGCCCGCTTTTTCGAGCGTTCCTAATCGCCAACAAACTGATTTAGCGTTTAGCCTACAAACGTGTTCAAAATGACTAAGCAGCATTGGTTTGGCGCGATCTATCTCGCCCTAGCCGCGGGCACCTATGAGTTTTTGAACCACATCGGGCGTGATCACCTGATCGATCTTTCGACGCCTTTCGACAAGGCGATCCCGGTGATTCCGGTCTTTGTGATTCCCTACCTGTCGTTCATCCCAATTTTGTTTGTCGTCTTGCCGGCGATTCTTTGGCGTGATGCCAAGGCTTTTGAAAGATTCGGGTTGAGCGTGTTCGTAACCCAAATGGTTCTCAACGTTCTTTATCTGCTTGTTCCTGGCACGCTGACCCGCCCGGATCTTTCGGGCACAGACCCGTTCACGACTTTGTTGCGTGAACTTGTCTGGAAGCTGGACGAACCGATTAACACGTTCCCGTCAAACCACGTCGCTCTAAGCGTGATCGCAATCTTGACTCTTGGGCTTAGCTTCGGGTGGCGCAAGTTTTGGCCCCTACAGGTTTGGTTGGTTTTGGTTTGCGCTTCAACGCTGTTTGTTCACCAACACGTTCTGCTCGACGTGATCAGCGGCATCGTTTGTGGCGCAGCGGTGAATTTGTTGCTAATGCGCGCTAAGCGTGGTTAGCCAGCTCCCAGGTGTGGCCGCTCGGGTCTTGAAAGCTAACAGTTCTAACACCCCAGGGGCGGTCAATCGGGCCGTTTAAGAGCTTTACGCCCGCGGCAATGAGTTCATCGGTGGCTTGGTCGATCTCGGCGCAGCGAAGGGTGTAGACGGCTCTCACGCCGGCTGAGGCAGGCGCAAGTTTTGCGGGTTCGAGAAGTTCGCTTGCCTGGTCGCCTTGCAGAAGATTTATTACGGTCTGGCCGCATTTATAGACGACAGAAACCTCGTCTTCGAACAGTTTTTGAAGGCCCAGCTTGTCACCGTAGAAAACTTTGGTTGCGGCAAGGTCGTCAACGAGCAATGTCATTGCAAAAGGTGTCGAGTCGAAGGCTTTATTTATAAAACTAGGCATGCCGAAAGTCTAGGCCTGCAAGGTGTTCTGCGCCTTGATGAGGCGCGAGTAGACACCTTTGAGCTTCAGTAGCTCGGTGTGGGTGCCGCGCTCAACTATTTCGCCTTTGTCGATCACGAGAATCACATCTGCATTTACGACGGTCGATAGTCGGTGGGCGATTGCGATGGTTGTGCGGTTGGCAGTTGCGGCGTCGAGGGTTGCTTGCACGATGCGTTCGGAGTTTGTGTCCATCGCGCTTGTGGCTTCGTCCAAGATGACCACCGGCGGGTCTTTGAGTAGCACGCGGGCGATTGCGATTCGCTGCTTTTCGCCACCGCTGAGGCGGTAGCCACGCTCGCCAACCATGGTTTCGTAACCTTTCGGAAAACTCATGATGACGTCGTGAATGTTGGCTGCCTTGGCGGCTACTTCGATCTCTGCCTGGGTTGCTTGCGGCTTGGCGTAGGCGAGGTTTTCGCGAATGGTGTCGTAGAAGAGGTAGGTCTCTTGGTTGACGATGCCGATGTTTTGAATCAGCTCTTCTTGGTTGAGTTCACGGACGTCGACTCCGGCGAATTTTAGTGAACCGGAGGTGGCGTCGTAGAAGCGAGGAATCAAATAACTGATGGTTGTTTTGCCTGAACCCGAAGCGCCAACCAGGGCAACGTATTGGCCTGGCTTCACTTCGAAGGTGACCTTCTTCAGAGTCAACCCGGCCTTTTCTCCAGCTTCTGGGTAACTGAAGCTAACGTTTTTGAACTCGATTTCGCCAAGCTTTTTGGGGTTCACTGACTTTGGTTCTTTGGGGCTGACTACGTTTGGCTTGAGGTCGAAGTATTCGAAGATTCGGGCGAATAGTGCTTGTGATGTTTGCAGGTCGAGACTCACCTGAAGCAGGTTCATCATCGGAAACAAAAGCCTTGCCTGGGCTGTGGTGAATGCGACAACGGTTCCGACCGATAGAAGGTCGTGTTGAAGAATCAGCCAGCCGGCACAAAGGTAGATCACGGCTGGAATCGAAGACATGAACACCTGGACGGTGGCGAAGAATGCCTGACCGCTCATGGTTTGTCGAACCTGAAGGCCGATTTGGTTCTTGTTTTCTGCCTCGTAACGAGCGACCTCGCTGGCTTGGCGCCCAAAGCTCTTGGCGAGCAGGATTCCGCTCACTCCAAGAGATTCTTGGGTGATCGATGACATTTCGCTCAGGGAGTCCTGCGTCTTGCTAGCAATCTTGGCTCTAACGGCACCAACCCGACGCTGAAGTAGAACCATCAGTGGCAGAAGCACGAGGGCGACGATGGTTAGTTGCCAGCTCAGAAGCAGCATCGCGATCATTGAGGCGAGAACCGTCACCGAGCTACCAAGAATGCTCGAGATGGTGTTTGAGAGCACGCCTGCGACGCCACCGACATCGTTGGAGAGCCGAGACTGAATAGCGCCTGTCTTGGTTTTGGTGAAAAACGCGAGCTCCATCGACTGCAGGTGAGCGAACATTCGCACTCGAAGTGAGCCCATGACCTTGTTGCCAACGTTGGCGGTTAGGTAGGTTTGCCAAACGCCGATCGATGCGGCGAGAACCCAAATGCCGATCATGGTGAAAACCATGGCGGTCAAAAAGCCGAGGTCAGGTTTTCCGTTCTTGGGGAACAAGCCCTGATTAAAGGCGCCCTGAATAAGTAGTGGCGGAATCACCGAGAGTCCAGCCGAGAAAAGCACGAGTGCGATGACAAGCGTTAGAGGCTTTTTGTATGGTGCGAAGAGGCCGAAGATTCGGCCAACCAAGTTATCAATCTTCGGAGCCTCGGCATTTCTAGCTTTGATTTTTTCTGGGTCTGTAGAAAATCGACCCATTGGTCCGCCACCGTGCATACTCATGGGGTGAGTCTAAGTTATTACCCTGAGTAGAGTTGCCCTGTGTGGCTAATCCTCGCGCTGTGTAGCGCCATCTTCGCCGGCTTCGTCTCGGTGCTAGGCAAACGCGGCATGGCCAATGTGCCGAGCAACTTGGCGGCGGCGATTCGATCTGCGGTTGCGCTGGCTTTGGCTTGGGGTCTCGTTTTGGTGAGCGGCGTCGGTTCGCAGCTTGCTTCTTTGACGCCGCCAGTACTTTTCGCGCTTGTTATTTCTGGTCTGGCAACAGGCGCTTCTTGGCTGATGTATTTCAAGGCCCTAAAACTCGGACGCGTAACCCAGGTGGTGGCGATTGATCGAACGTCACTTTTGTTCACCGGAATGTTCGCGATTGTGTTTCTGGGGGAGTCGAACAATCTTTTCTTCAAACTTGCCGGCCTGGGCTTGGTTTTCGCCGGCACGCTGATTTTGGTTTGGCAAGGTGGCGCCATGAATGGCGCGGGTTTTGCCTGGCTTCCTTGGGCGCTTGGATCTATGGGTTTCGCGGTTGCCACCACGATTCTCGCCAAAGTCGCACTCGGTTCTGTTGACTCGACTTTGGCAACCGCCGTGCGAACGATTGTCGTTGTTCTGGTTGCCACAGGCATTGCGCTCTCGAAGGGCGAGTTCAAGGGCATGGTTGGTTTGGGTTCGCGCAGCTTCTTGTTTTTGTGGCTTAGTGGCTTAGCCACCGGCGCATCTTGGCTCTGCTATTTTGGCGCGCTCAAGCTGGGCCAAGTTTCGTTGGTTGCGCCGATAGACAAACTGAGCATCGTTTTTGCTGCGGTCTTGGCTTATGCCTTTTTGGGCGAGAAGGTTTCGAAGCGCGGGTTGTTGGGCTTGGCCGTTATGGTTGCCGGAACCTTCGTGCTAGTTCTCTAGCTCAACTGTTTTTGGCATAGGTGCTGCCATTAGTTTTTCGGCCGTTTCGGCGTTTATGCCAACGAGACTCAAGGCGCTTCGCAGTTGGTTTTGGGCAAGCGTCTCGTCATTATCGAGAACCGCAACCTTGAAAGCTGCAAGTAGGCAGGCGCTGAGGTTCGCAAGGCTCGCATCGATGTTTGGCACAGCTAAGGTCCCTGATGCGTCAAGCGATCTGATGTGTTTCGCAAGACCCTCTGAGAGTACAGGCAGCAGGTTTGCTAGCGCACGATCGCTATTAATCGCCATCTGTGCGTAGTTCGGGTGAGTGCGGTTCATCTTGATAAAGAGCCTCATCGGGATCACCAGCGACTGGAGCGGATCCTGTGTTTCTGATGAAAACTGCTGAGCCCAGGATTCCCAATCACTCATGCCGGCGATGAGAGCAACATTCACTAGTTGTTCGCGGTTTACGAAGTGCTTATACACAGTGCTAACAGCCATATCGGCTCTAATTGCCACGTCTTCGATGGTCAGGGCGGGCCCGATTTCGGCCAGTATTTGCTGTGCTGCTTCGATCAGGGCGTTGCGATTCCTTGCGGCGTACGCACTTTTGCGGCCGACTGGCAGAGGAATCATGTTTTCAGGCACGAGATAACTTTACTTTCTCCAATAGAAATTGAATAATAGAGCCAAGTTCTATTATTTGAAGGTGTGGATTCCAATGAAGTTCAAAATTATGTTTGTCGCACTGGCTTTTGCCTTCGTTGGTTTAAACCCCATCAGTGCTAACGCAGTTTCTTCTGCGACTCTTGATCAAGTTTCAGATGCGAGTCAAGATGGTGGAGCAACCATCAATGAACGCCAGGTCGGCATTCAAACCTTCGTTCCAAGCGCGACAGGAATTCTAGCCAGAGTCGATGTTGCCGTTAGACGCAGCCGTGGCATACGAGAAGTACTGACCGTTGCGATTTACCCTATGGGGAACGACGGCCACCCAGACATGACGTCTGCTCTCGAAACCACAACCATTGACCCTCTTCAAGTTGGAACGACAACGTCCTGGGCCACAGCGGTTTTTAGCCCTGGGGTTAGCTTGACCGGTGGTGCAATGTACGCCTTGGCGCTCTCTTCTACATTGACTCAGGAGTCTGAAAACGAGTATATGTGGGTTCAAACTCGTTGGGATGAGGATCCATACCCAGCCGGAACAGCTCTAGTGCTTCAAGATGGGCAAACTTGGTACGAAAACAATCCTGACTACGTTTTCAAAACTTACATCGGTGATTACACAGCGCCTGAGGTGCCGACCCCACCATCTGTTGCTGGCAAGGTAAACCTAATTGGAACCTATGGCTCGGTTACGAACTCGGAGGGCCTCGTTGGGCTAGTCGGGCAGCCATTCAATCAGGCTCAGTGGAGCTATGGCGGCATGCCCCAAGACGGCAAGTTTCAAGCTGGCCAAATCGACTGTGCTAAAGAATGGAGTTTTGAGCAAATTCTGTGTGACCCAACACCTCAAACAAACAGCCCAACTCTTTTAGCGCAAGCGGGTGCAACCAGTGGGTACACCTCTGATCGGGCATGTCAAGACATGGACTCGGCTGAATGTACAGGCGCAGAGTCTTTTGTGGTTATCGATCTAGGTGAATGGTCAACGTTCAGCACCTTTGAGGTGTTTCAAATGCATGGGGCAGATGGTCAGGTTACCCATGTAAAACTGTTCAAGAATGCGAACAACACTGCGGTATCTCCAGTCCAGGCCGATGCTGGCTGGGTAAATGTTGTTGACGGTAACGTGTCAGAGGGGTTGGTGCAACTCCCTGGAACTCCTCTGATCAACGATGCTGTGACGCGTTTTGACTTTGCTTCCACCTCGTCGCGTTATCTGCTATTGCAGTTCTCAAATGATGGTTCTTATAGCGAATGGAGTTACATCGAGGTCGCAGGCGTGAAACTTTTCGGCACCCAAACCCCGGTAGTCGCGCCTGTGGTTAAGCCGGCAGTCAAGACGGCCGCAAAGCCAGCTTTCTCAACCTTCCTGCAGGCGGGTTCAACAAAGTTGAGTTCGATGAGCCTTGCGGGTTTGAAGAAAGCCTTAAAGGCATTGCCTGCTGGAGCAAGGCTCACTTGCCGCGCATATGTCTATGCGCCAACGACCCGCGCAACCGCATATTCGATGTCGCTGGCAAAGAGCTTCTGCGCCCAGGTGAAGAGTCTGAAACCCAAGTCCGTAACGTTGCTCGAAACGGCAAAGAGCGGTCAAGCGCCAAGGGCTGCTCGAGGATCGCTCTGGTTGCCTGGCAGCTATCGCGTAGACCTTTTCGTATCTAACCGTTAGCGATCTGTTTGATCATGCTCGGAAACACGATTCCGTGCATTGGCCAAACCGACCACCAGTAAAGGTGACCCATTAGGCCCTTTGGTGCGTAGGTTGCAGTCTGGGTAATCTTGCTGCCGCCCGTCGAAGGGTCTGGCACGACCGTGAACTCCAGCCAGGCTAGTCCTGGCATTTTCATCTCTGCACGAAGGCGCAGGGTCTTTAGCCGGTCGAGTTTTTCGACTCGCCAAAAGTCGAGGGCGTCGCCAACTTGAAGGTGGTTTGGGTCACGGCGTCCGCGGCGAAGCCCGACTCCGCCAGTCACCTTGTCGGCGAGACCGCGAAGTTCCCAAGCCCAGGTTGCAGTTGAGTAGCCGTTGTCGCCACCAATGGCCTCAATTCGCGCCCAAACGGCGCTCACAGGGTCTTTTGAGTCGAGTTTGCGTATGTCTTTGTAGAGTGAACCACCCGCCCAGTCAGGGTCGGTGGGTAGTGGGTCGCTTGGAGTCCACGGAATCGACGCGTCCGACCACCGTGTTTCGACCCTGCGGTCTTTGATGCGCACTAGCGCGAGTTCTACAGCCTTCTTGAATGGTGTTAGCCCACCCTTTGGGTCTGGAATCAGTTTACGAATGCGATCGTCGGCGGCCACAACCTCGTTCTTGAGACTGGCAACAAGCCTCTTGGCAAGCGTGTAAGGAACAGGGGTGACTAAGCCGACCCAACCGCTCGAAAGCTTTGGGGTCATCACCGGCACCGGAATGATTATGCGTTTGCGAAGCCCGGCCGCTTCGGCGTATTTCTGCATCATTACCTTGTAGCTAAAAATGTCGGGGCCACCGATATCGAATGAGCCGGTGACATCTTTCTTCACAGACGCCGCCCCGACAAGATAGTGCAGCACGTCACGAACGGCGATTGGTTGAATGCGAATGTTCAACCACTTGGGCGTGATCATGAAAGGTAGTCGCTCGGTTAGGTAGCGGAGCATTTCGAATGACGCCGAGCCCGACCCGATAACAATGCCGGCTCGAAGTTCGATTGTTGGCACACCCGATTCGCGAAGAATCTTGCCGGTGTTGGCACGAGCGCTCATGTGCGGTGAAAGCTCAGCCTCTGCTGGCACAATGCCGCCGAGGTAAACGATGCGCCCCACTTTTTGTTTTGCGGCGGCTTTACCAAAAACCTCTGCCATCTGCTGTTCACGGCTCTCGAAGTCGGTTTTCTCCATCAGTGAGTGCATCAGGTAATAAGCAACATCAACGCCCTTTAGGGCTTTTTCATCGACCTTCGAATCAAAGGCATCGCCCTCAACCAACTCAACCTGATCAATCCAAGGGTGGTCTTTTAGTCGCGCTGCATTTCGGGCAAGAACGCGAACACGAAAGCCTTTAGCCAGAAGTTCGGGAATCAAGCGCCCGCCAATGTATCCGGTAGCTCCGGTAACAAGGCAAAGCGGCTCTTTGGTCATGAAGTGAAAGAGTCGCTTGCGAGCTCGGTTATTCCATTTTCGATACCAGCAATGATCACCGCGACAACGTGCTCAGGGCTCATGCCTTGCGCAAAAGCGGGTGCGGTTCCAAACAGCGGACGCGTGGCTAGGCCGGTTTCGGTATGGCCTGGGCGAGCATCGATAACGCGAATCTTTTGGCGTCGCGCCTCGAGAGCCAGTGCCTTAAGCCATGTTGAGTGGGCAGTCTTGCTTGTTGTGTAGCAAGCCATTCCCGGAAAAACCTTTTCTGCAACCACGCCGGTAATCGACAAAACGAATGGCTCATTTGTCGACTTCGCCAGCTGCCCGATAGAGCCCGCAATCACCTGAGCTGGGCCGAAGTGGTTGATCTGCATGAGGCTGTGCGCATCTTCGAGGGTGGTGTCTGCGATTGTTCCAAAGCCCACGCGCCCGGCGGCATTGATGATTCCGTCGATGCGAACGTCTGAGCCGTTTATGTAATCAACAAGCTGCCGTATTGAAGTCTGCGATTCGAGGTCGAGAAGAAGTTTTTGGCTTACCTGCTCGGGAATCGAGCCAGCAGTCTCGTTCGACCGAGCCGTGCCAATCACGGTCGCGCCGCGAGAAATTAGTGCTTCCGAAATGAGTCGTCCGAAGGTTCCGTTCGCTCCAAGAACAAGGTATTGCCCGCCGCTTATGGTCATGTTTTTAGTTTAGGTGCCTGTTTGAGGCTAATTTTTGGTCGAAAGACTGTCTGGTAATCTTTAAAGGTTCGCGTGTGCGAACATAAAACATCATTCAACGGCTCGGAGTGCAAACAAATGGGGATCTTTGCAGGTCGCGACGACTCAGGCTCGAGTATCGACGCCTTCTTGAGTCAGCAGATCCTCACACCCAAGGTGTTTCTCACCCCTGCCGATGGTGAACAATACGTCCGCGTGTATGGCCAAACAAAGTATGCACCTGCCCGCTCAGCGCTGGTTCAGAAGGCATTAACCGAAGGTGAGCCTTTCTGGCAGGGCAAGGTTTTTCTTGAGCTCGCAGACAGTGACGAGGTTGGTTCGGTTCCGAAAAAGGTTTACTACATTCGCTTCGGCAATACCGTCATTGGCGAGTTGAGCGAATTCGACCGCAAGGCAAAAGAGGTCTTAAGTTACGAAGATGGCTCCGGCTACATCGCCAGGGCTGTTATTCAAGATGACCTAATCGGCTGCCTAGTGCAGCTGTTCGTCAACCCTGCTAACCGCTCGTAGCCGAAACCCAGGTGCTGTAACCGCCGTCAAGGTTTCTGACCTTTACGCCGTTTGCTTTCAAAATCTGAGTGGCAATATGCCCTCGTTGACCAACTGCGCAATAGACGACTACATCGTCGCCAAATATTTCGTCGATTCGGTCGCGTAATTCGTCTACAGGGATATTTTCTGTTCCGGGTATGTGGCCGTTGCCGTGCTCGCCATTCGATCTGACGTCGATTACCCTCGCTCCTTGAGTTCGTGCGGCCTCAAGTTCATGCCATTGAATAGTTGGCGTTGTGCCGCTCCAGACGTTGTTGCCAACGTAACCGGCTATGTTGATGGCATCTTTCGCTGAGCCAAACTGTGGCGCATACGAAAGTTCAAGATCCATCAATTCATCGATGGTCATCTTGTTTCTGATAGCAGTTGCCATAACGTCGATTCGTTTATCAACACCGTCATCACCCACGGCCTGCGCACCAAGAAGTTGGCCGTTGGATGGGTCGAAAAGAACTTTCATCGACACTCGAGTAGCGCCTGGGTAGTAACCGGCGTGATTATTCGGGTGGGTGTGGATCACTTGGTGATTGGTGCCTTGTTGGATTGCAGCCTTTTCGGTTAAGCCTGTAACGCCTATAGCCAACCCAAAGGCACCAAGAATTGCTGTTCCCAAAGCTGGATGTGCGTGAACGTCACGACCTGAAATCACGTCTGCGATTAGGCGCCCATGACGGTTGGCAAGATTCGCTAGGGGTATCAAAGTTTGTTCCCCGGTAAGCTCGCCATGCTTTTCAACGGCGTCGCCAGCTGCCAAGATGCTCGGGTCGCTGGTCGTCTGACGGCTATCAACCCACAGCCCGCCGGTTGCACCTAGCTTCAGCCCAGCGGCCCGTGCCAAGGCATTGTCGGGGTCAACACCCGCGGCTGTGAAAACTAACCCTGCGTTGATGGTCCTACCGTTTTCTAGAATCACCGCATTCTCGGTAATCCTGCTAGCAACGGCTTCGAACTCTATTGCAACGCCGTTTTCTCGAAGGCGTTCAACGAGAGGTTGAGTCATCTCTGGATCTAGTTGGCCAAGGATCTGCCTGCCTCGCTGCAGGATGGTCACTTGTAGACCGAGGTGCCGAAGATTCTCTGCAAGTTCGATTCCAATGAAGCCTGCTCCGAGAATGACTGCGCTTTTTTCAGTCGTCACACTTATTGCTGCTTTGATTGCGTCTGCGTCGGTTACGTTTCTGAGTTCGAGTGCGCGTTCGATGCCTGGAATGTTTAGGTGCTTTGGCTTTGCGCCAGTGGCGATAACCAAATAGTCGTAAGTGTCGGTAATAGTTTCGGAGGTCAAAAGATTGCTTATTTGTACTGTTTTAGCCTCGCGATCGATGTCCGTGACACGATGATTGACCTTGACGTCGATTCGAAAGCGAGACCACAGCGAGTCGGGTGTCTGCAGGAGCAATGCTTCGCGTTGTGCGATTACGTCGCTCACGAAGTAGGGGAGCCCGCAGTTGGCGTAGCTGACGTGCTCGGCCATTTCGTACACAACGATTTCTGCGTCTTCTTGCAATCTGCGAAGGCGCGTTGCAGCAGACATGCCGCTTGCAACTCCTCCAATGATGATTATTTTCATGATTCTCCTAGGCCAGAGACATGAACGCTTTTTCTAGCGCTTCTCGCTCGGCAACTGAACCATTGTTGTTATTGCAGTGCTGCATGCCGGTCGAGATGATAATGAAGCCGGCCCGGGTAAGGGCGGTGCTTGCGGCAGAGAGCTGGTTGAGAAGATCGGTGCAATCTCGGCCTTCGTCAAGCATTTTTACAACGCCTCCAATTTGACCTTGAACGCGGACCAACCGGTTTCGTGCCGCTTTCAGTTCTTGTGGGTCGAGTTGCAATTTGACTCCGTTCGTTCTTGGTGTGTTACGATTTTAGTATACCCTAGGGGGTATGAGAAAGTTGACCAATGAAAAACTACCTAAGACTCCTGCTAGTTGCGATTGTTGCATTCTTCAGTATCGGTTCACTTGCAGCTTGCTCTAGTGCTCCGTCTGTTGACATCAAAAAATACAGTGCGGTGATCGATGTTCGAACTCCTCAGGAGTACGCAACCGGGCATCTAAAAGGCGCCATAAACATAGACATTGAAGGGTCTGGTTTCAGCACGCAAATAGAACAGCTCGATAAGGCTGCGAGCTTCTACATCTATTGCCACTCGGGAAACCGCGCCGGTCAGGCAATCAATTTTATGGAGGGTGACGGATTTACCGGCACCTTGACCAATGGAGGAGCTGTTGAAGACGCTTCGTCGGCGACAGGTCTAGAAATAGTTCAGAACTAAGAAGGAGAAAACATGTGTCAGAAAGTAACCTGTAGAAAGTGCGGAAAGGCAACCTGGACGGGTTGTGGCCAGCACGTAAACCAAGTAATGCGAGGAATCCCAAAGTCTCAGCAGTGCCAGGGCCACGCAAATGACCCTAAAGAGCCTGGATTCTTTTCGCGACTATTCGGAGGTAAGAAGTAGTGTGTAGCCCAATCAACTGCGAAAGCTGCGGCAAGGTCACCTGGACCGGCTGTGGCAACCACATCGAAGAAGCCCTTGAGGGCGTTTCAGCAGACCAGCGCTGCACCTGTAACGACTAACGCTGGTAACCGAGAGTCACGGCGAGAGTATTAGAGCCCTTCACGGAGCCCACAATTAGCGTGATCTTTTCTGGCTGAATGCCATGGCTTGCCAAAATAGTTTCAATCTTCAAGGCTCGCGCCTTAAGCAGGTTGAGTGCAGTTTTTGCAGCCATCCCGGCCGGGCTCTGCATTCTGATAGAGACAGTATGGTGGTTGGCGCCAGTTCCGAGCTCCCCAAGAGCGTTAATGGCCTTTATAGAAACTGAACTTAGCGCGGTGCTAGTGCCCGATGCGGCAATGTTCGCTGTCTTGCTAAAAAGCGCCATGCGGTAAACCTTAACCATTGTTGTCTGACTCACTAGACCGACGGAGTTCGTAACAACCATTGGTATTGCGTTTTCACCAACTTTTAGTGCAGCGCCAACAATTTGTGCCACCCAAGAATTTGGACTCGAGGCGGTGCCTGTCAGGTTGATAGTGGTGGTTTGGTTCGAAACACGAAGCGTTTCGGTCTTTGCAATACCCGGTTGGCCAGCTTGGCCAAAAGTATTCAACGTTGCATCGTAGCCCGAAGTCATCGAAAGACCGTTTTGTATCTGACTTAGAACCATGTCGCGCGCGGGGTATTGAACGCTAGGAATCTCGCCATTGCCAAATTCCTTCTTTGGGTCAGCCAAAAGTGAAGGGTTAATCACGGTGGCCGTATCGCGCGAAAGTTGTGGAAGGTTGAGGTCTTGTGCCGTGTGGACGACCTGAACGATCGCCTGCTTGTATAACGCTAGACATTGCGAATCACCCAGGCATTGGTTGAACAATAGAGCACCCTCCCAGTAATTCAGCCCGGTATTCCAAGTTTGATCCATGCCCCAAGGCAGCATGATGAACTTGAGGTCTGAGCGTTTCACTAAGAAGAAATTGTTGTGGTTGTTTACGTAGCCGTCCCAGTGCCCCGTGAACTTTTCGCCGGCCCAATCGAGCGTCATTTCTTTCAAATCAGCTACCGCGCTCATGTCTCGAAACCAATTCACCCCGTTGCCGCGCCCGACGATTGCAATCAGCGCATTGAGGTCGCTCTTGTCTGAAGTTGAACCTTGGTCAACCACAAACTTACTTAGGTCATTTGGCACAAAATCTGGAAAAGAGGGAACCCCTCCTTTGTAGATATGTAGAGGTGTGATGCCCCAGCGTTTCAAAAGCTTGGTGTCTATGGTTTCGATGTTTAGATGCAAGCCGTAGTTTTGACCATTCACGCTGACGTTCGCGTAACCGGTTCTAGCCGTGGGCACGCCTACCGCCCTAAATAGCCGATAAGACATCGTTTCGTGGAGTGAGCTATGGTCTTGCACCATATTGTTCAAAGTCAACTTTGTGACGCCATAAAGGTTTTGGGTTTTATTGTTGAAATCGACCTTGATTTTGAAACCGGCTTTGCCGTAGATGTTCCGCCACGAACCCCAGGCTCCCTTGAGGTGCACACCGACATCGAGCGGCCCAAAGGCAACGCCGTTGACAGTGCCCGAGAGCTTTGCTGGCAGGTAGGGCCCTTCGTCACCCCAGTAATTTGTTGAGCCGTTCAAGCCGTCAATGGTGCTTTGCGGCATTGTCAGATTGAACTGGTTCACTACTAGCGGGTTGTACATGGCCGCTGCGGCGTCTGTGCCCTCAACGTACTGAGTATTTATCGAGGCGCCGGCCAGCGAGGGTAACGCAATAGAGGTCAGCGCTAAACCGATGATTAACGCAACCGCGCGCTTAAGGAAGACCATACCTTGACTTTACTCGCACCCTAAATTGCAAACCTGAGTTTGATCGTCGGGATCTGGCCCAAGCCAAGGTTTTCGGGTTCGCGTACTGCGACTTTGAGTCCCAACAAGTAGCCACCGTCTTTAGGAAACAGGGAGGTCGTGAATGTTGTTTTGCCGATCTTCGCTGTGACAGGTATCACGCCCCAGCCATAACTCAGCTGCCTTGCCATCTGCGAAATCTCGGTGGCGATCTCGGCGGGAACTTGAACGTAAAAGAATGGTGCTGGCCCACGCCACTCGAAGATTGGGTTACTGAACACGAATTCCATTACTCGAGGCTAATCGAGACGATGTTCTTTGTGTTTCAATGTCTTTGAAGGAGTTCCTATGTCACGTTTATTGATTGTTGTCGATGTTCAAAAGGCTATGGTCACCGGGGAGTGGGCCGTTGCTAAAGTCGACGAATTTTTGGCCAAGTGGGGTGCACGAATCGAGCAGGCTCGAGAAGAAGGTACCCCTGTTATGTTCTTGCAAAACGACGGCGAAGAACCCTGGGACGATGCTCCTGGTCACCCCGGCTGGGAGCTCTTCTTCACACCGCGCGGCGATGAACGAACCGTTCGCAAGACGACCTTGAACGTTTTTGAATCAAACCCAACGCTTGCCGAAGAACTCAAAGTTGCCGGTTTCGATGAGCTTGAGCTGATTGGTTTGCAGTCTGAACTTTGCGTTTTTGAGAGTGGAAAAGGTGCGCTGGCTGCTGGCTTCAAAGTGATTTTGCCTGTCGGCATGCATGCCACAGTGGATTCCAAACACGGTATGGCTTCAAACATCTCGGCACACATTCAAACCGAACTTGAAGCCCTAGGCGCAACTACAAACTAGCGGCCGACTCGGTTCACAAGAAAGTGCCAGCCGACCCACCACCAGGCAATCATGATTGCGACGCGCGTGGCTCTATGGTGCATTACACGATCGAAGAGTTTGCCGATTGAGGCAACCTTTGAATCAGAGTGTCTGGTAATCAACCACGCGGCAACCCCAGCTACCACGAATGCAAGGTATCCGGCGATTGTGATCCAGCGGGTCATCGTTTGATTCCCAGCCTCAAAAAGCCCCAGCCCGCGGCGAGCCACAGCACTACAAAAAGCCCTTGCCCAAGGATCGTGTCTAAACCAGGGTCAACCAAAACCGAGATTGTCGGGAACTCGGTCAGTGTGTGATTCATTTGGCCAACGATGTTTGCGCCAAGCTCCCAGACTGTGATGCCGACGCACAGTGCTGCCCAAAGCGACCTCGCACGCTTTTCGCTGTCTGTTGGTTTTACCTTTTCGCCCGAATCTTTGTGCCAAACCAGAGCGAGTGCAAGCGGCAGGATAGCAATGAAGATGCCCGCGTGAAACGGGGAATGCCTTGGTAGCAGGCTGAGGGCTAAAGCCAAGCCGGCCGCCACCGGCAGGCTAGCGGTCAAACGAACTTGCTCTCGATTCAGAAAGTCGCGATTCAGTGCTGGCGAAGCGGCAATCGCAACCAAGATGCCGCCTAGCCCAAAGATCAAGGTGTCGCCAAAAGAGCCTCTAAAGATTTGGAATGCCGCGGTGATCGCGAAGAACCAAACCCATGGGTTTTTTACTATTTTGTTTGGCAATTTCCTCAACATATGTCAAGGTTATCCTCATTGGGGTACTCGCCTCCGTTTAGGGGGCGTGCAATGGATGCACAACGTCGCGCAAAGGTTTTGCGCCAAATTTGGCTTACTTCGGCTTCACTTGCGATAGTCGCCGTGATCATATTCGTGCTTAGCCTCAACTTTGCACAAACAAGTTCAAACGCCGGTCCGTCTTGTGCACCGACGTCAACTCCGCTGGTTGGAGCAAAGGGGCTTACTGGGTTGTCTGCCTACGACCTTTGGGTCTCTGAGGGTAACACCGGCACAAAATCTGACTTCTTGAAGTCTCTTGTAGGCACCAAAGGCCCTAGAGGCTATACCGGTTCAAACGGTGTAACTGGCGCTAACGGATTCGCGGCAGTTGTTTTTTCAAGCGGGTCTCCGGGACCTTCAGGCTCGGCTGGCTTGTCGGGTGAGGATGGTGATGCCGGTGCTAGCGCTTACCAACTCTGGCTAGACGCAGGCAATGTCGGCAACCCAACCGAATTCTTGGTCTCACTCATTGGTACCGCCGGAGTCGATGGCGCAAATGGAAGTGATGGAGCAAATGGGCTAGATGGAACCAACGGCATTGACGGTCTTTCAGCTTATGAATTGTGGCTCTCAAACGGCAATACGGGCGACGTCTCTGCGTTTTTGGCCTCGCTAATAGGTGCTCCTGGTGCACCGGGTCAGGACGGCCAGAACGGATCTAACGGAACGAATGGCTCAAACGGTAGCAATGGATCAAATGGCTCAAATGGCACCAATGGTTCATCGGCATACCAGATTTGGCTCGCAAACGGTCACTCAGGTAGCGAGCAGCAGTTTCTCGATTCCCTAAAAGGGGCGCCTGGAGTGTGCAGCATCGGTGATACCGGAAAGAGCGCTTACGAGATTTGGATCGCGCAGGGAAACACCGGTACCGAGCAAGATTTCTTGAAGTCCCTGCAAGGAGAGGCTGGTGCTGGATTGCCTTACAACGGGTCGTTCTACGATACGACTACTCAGACGAACAGCGCGTCTCCGAATCTAATGAACTTCAACACGACAGACCCTTGGACTGTTGGAATCCGCGCCAAGGGCGATCGCATCTATTTTGATCACCCAGGAATCTATAACATTCAGTTCTCAAGCCAGTTTGCCAAGACTGACTCAGGCACTGACTTTATAGACATCTGGCTCCGCCACAACGGCGAGAATGTGCCCATGTCGGCTACTCAGTTGCGGTCGTGGGGCAACGATGATCGACAGGTTGCCGCCTGGAACTTCTTCGTCGAAGCCAAAGAGGGTGACTACTACGAGTTGGCTTGGCAGTCGAAAGATAAAAATATATTTCTGCTTTCAAACCCACGCAACGGTGTTCCTGGAATTCCTTCAGTGATTCTCACTGTTACTCAGGTGCGTTAGAGGGCGAAGCTAGAAGCATCTGTTGGCACAATTGCATTCCAACCCGCAGATTTGAAGCGTTCGCCGAGAGCATCGGCTGCGCCAGCTTCTCCGTGAACAACAAACACATTGGTTGGTTTTTCTGTTGCCTTCATGACCCATTCGAACATTTCGTCGCCGTCGGCGTGAACTGAGAACGCTTGAATGTTGGCGATGGTGGCGCGAACAGGCACCATTTCCCCATGCATCTTCACTTCGTCAGCGCCGTCAACGAGCGCTCGCCCTCTAGTGCCAGCGGCTTGGTAGCCAACCATGATCACCGTGTTCTTAGCTATTGGCAACATGAAGCGCAGGTGATGCACCACGCGGCCGCCGGTTCCCATACCGCTTGCTGAAATGATGATGCAGGGAGTTTGAGGGTCGTTAACCGTCATCGATTCTTCAACAGTCATGAGTTCGACCAGGGTGCCAGCATCGAAGGGGTCGCGCCCCTTCCACTCAGCGGCAACGTCTTGGCGAATCTCCTGAGAATCATGATTGATCGCTTCACGGTAAAAATCTAGGGCCTTCAGTGCCATCGGTGAGTCGGCGTAAATGGGAATGTTAGGTATCTTGCCCGCTTCGGCAAGTTCGCGAAGGCGAACCAGAATGACTTCGGTTCGGTCGACGGCAAACGCTGGAATCAGAATCGAACCACCTTTGGCGACCGTCTCGTTGATTACAGTCTCAAGGTCATCCCCGGCGTCTTGGTGTTTGCGATCGCCGTATGTTGACTCTGTGATGATTGCGTCGAAGTGCCCGCTAGGTATCTGCCCTGGCGTTACAAGCAGTGGATGGTTCGGGCGCCCCATGTCGCCGGTGAAAAGAAGCCTTTTGCCGAAGAACTCGACCTCTACGAACGCGGAGCCGAGTATGTGACCGGCAGGGTGGAACGTGGCAAATGTTTGGTCGGCAACTTGAACGCGCTGGCTAAAGTCATGCGTCTCGAACTGGCCAACCGCCTTTATGGCGTCTGGCTCTTCATAGAGCGCCTTTGGGGGGTTATGTTTTGAGAAGCCTTTTTTGGCTGCCCACTTTGCGTCTTCTGTTTGAATTCTGGCTGAGTCGAGAAGAATCACTTCGGCAAGTTTTGCGGTGTTCTCGGTTGAGTGAATTTTGCCTTCGAAACCATCTTTAACCAGCTTGGGAATGTAACCGCAGTGGTCTAGGTGAGCGTGTGTTAGCACGATCGCATCTATCTCAGCTGGGTCGATAGCAAAGGGTTCCCAGTTTTTAAGTCTGAGAGCCTTGAGCCCCTGAAACATTCCGGCATCGACCATAACCTTTGTTTCTCCGCAGCTGAGCAAGAAACGGCTGCCGGTCACGGTGCCGGCAGCGCCGAGGAATGTGATCGTTGGTTCGATGACGCTTGATGTGTTCATGACTGAAGTTTATGCCTGGCGTTTCAGAGCGTCGAATAAAGTCCCTTTGCCATGCGGCTTTTTACCTGGTTTGTAAGTCAGCTTTTGGATGGGTCTCACTCTTAGAGCAGCTTCAAACGATTCTGAGTCATGTGGCTGCCAAAGAAGTTTTTGTGCAATCAGGCCTGGGCGGGCATCGAGTTTGGTAGATGCATCAAACTCTTGACGAAACGTAGGGTCCAGGTGGTAGAGCACCTCGAAAAAATCATGAAACAAGAAATAGTTTTTGAGCTTTCGGTTTCTAGACCAGTAATCAAGCATCGTCGCGTACAAAAGCCTGGCTTGGTAACTTCCAGCCTCGGCCGACATAAACCAAGACGCAATTCGAGGGCCGTTGTATTGAAAAACGAAGAGGTTCGAATCGAGATATTTACCGACACTGTTTTCGGAAACATAGACTGTTGCGTCTAACCAGACCCCGCCATGGCGGGCAAGTAGCCCAACGCGAATAGCGTCTGAGTAGTTTGCTGGCCACAGTTGGGCCGCGCGCCTAAGTTGCGGTGCTGGTTCAAGATAGGTTGCAAGCGTTTCTTCGCTGAGCTCGACAAGTTCTTCGCCATAGATTTTTCGCATCTGTTTCACGCACGTCTTAACGAGTCGTGGCGCATTTGTGAAACCAGAATCCCAGTAAACAAAGGCATTCCGTTTCGGAGCCGATTCCACGGGCAGATTATTGGCGATGTTCTTGATCGACTCAATGTTTGGCGCCGTCATCCAAAGGAGTTCCAAACGGGATGCAAGGTCGATTACTTGGTTTTCGTTTTTGATGAGCGAGATTTCGGCACTTGTTGGGTTGCTTATGAGCGCGATGGCTCGCTCCCGAGAAGCCTCGACCCCCGCAGTGTCTTTTAGGCGCCAGAGCGCTTCTGTGCGAGCTAATTCAAGCCGTAACGTGGGGCGACCCACCTTTGTAGCGAAATCAACGAGGTTGGCTGTGTCTTGGTATCGCAAGGTTTTTAGTAAGGCTCTAGACATTTGTTCAAGGTCTTGGCTGCGAAGTCTGTCGAGACGCACTTTGTCCCAGGCGGCTGCGGCTGTCTTGAAGCGATAAATCCGACCAGCTGCGCGTGCAATTGTGACTTGGCGATTGACCTTAATTCGTCGGGCGGCTAAGGCGCAGATAGCTCTGTCAGTAACGATTCTCAAGATGCCGAAGCCGTGGCGCCTCAGGGCTCGCAGGATATTCCTTAGCTTTTTCATGTCTCAACCAATCCAACCACTCGGTTTTGGGTAGACAATCGAATTGTGCGCATACTCAGGGTTTTCACAGCAGCGGCTTTAGCGTTTTCTCTGCTATCTGGTTCTCAGCTGGCAAAAGCTACGCCTTCGCACTTGGTCGTTTATCTGATTCGCCATGGGCAATCGGTCGACAATGCGGCTGGTTTGCAAAGCGGTTGGTCGACTACCCCTCTCACCTCGCTTGGGTTAAGGCAGGCTGATGCAATCGGCAGGCGCCTCAAGTCGTTGAGTTTGGTTGCGGCCTATTCGAGTGGTTCAGTTCGAGCCGTTCAAACCCTGGACGCAATCTTGGCTGCGAATCTGAAGCCGATTCAGACCTTGACTGACCCAAGATTCAGAGAATGGGGAGTTGGGTTTTACGATCAGAAACCTGTCGCGGTCGCCCAGGGTGCGGAGGCACAACAATTAAAGACAACAATTGCAAAACTTGTGCAGTTCAATGACGCTCAAAGGTTCGACGCTTTAGCCGCTGCAGACCCAACAAAAAAGACCGAAACCTGGACGCGCTTCAAGACGAGAATTTTGGCTGGAATGGCCTCGGTTGCCGCGGCCAATCGAGATGGCAACGTGGTTATAACCTCGCACGGGTACGTTATTAAGCATCTAATCAAGTTGCTAACCGGCAAGTACACGGCTCTTTCTATTTCGAACACCTCAGTGACGGTGCTCGACTACAGCTCTGGGGTCTGGACTTTAAAGCAAGGGCCAACGCTCACTCCAAAGCTGCCCGAAGCCCTACCTGCTAAGTAGGCCCTTCGCGGCTTCAAGAATTAGTAACGCACCCAAGCGGATAGTTCGTTGGTCGGGAGAATCCATCGCCGCGTCTATTTCAGTGATGTCGATGCTGCGAACGTTTTCGCTTCTGGCAACCAGGTTGGCAAAGTTTCTAAGTTCAAAGGCGCTAATTCCGCCTGGCGCACTTGCGGGGCAGGCTGGCACGAAAGCCCTGTCGCAAACGTCCACATCAAAATCAACATGAGTGTTCGGCCCGGCAATTTCGAGCGCCTGCGCAACCACGTCTTCGGCACTGCGGCTGGCGAGTTCCTCTCGGGTGATCACCGTTATGCCAAGGGCCTTAGCTCGGCGACTATATTCGGGAGAGTTTGAGAAGTCGTTGATGCCAATCTGGACTATTCGCTTTGGGTCAAAACCGCCTTCGTCGATTAGCCGGCGCACAGGTGAGCCGTTCGAAACGCCTTCACGAATGTCGTGGTGGGCGTCGAAGGTAATCAGGCCACCTTGAAGGTGACGCGCCACGGCAAAAGTGATCGAGTTGTCGCCACCCAGGGCAACAGAAAGTCTCGCTTCGTTGGTCAGTCGCTCGGCGAGGGCTGAGGTTGCGGCCTCGTTGCGGTCTGGGTCTTCAATGTCACCGAAGTCTCGAGCAATAAGAACGCCTAGGTCACCTGCCGAGGATTGCAGGCTGTAGCGCTGCAGGGCGCCACGTATTGCACCAGGTGTTTTGTCGGCTCCGGTAACCGAAATGCTGGTGCTGTTAGCCGGAACACCAAACACCGCGATGTCTGCGGTTGCGCCGTCGGCAGGTTTTAGCCAGGCCGCAGCTCTAGGCCAGTTGGCGTCTTCTTTGAGGCTCATAGCAAGTAGTCTGCCAGAAGCCTAGGATGTATTGCATGAGCAAGGACGCACATTACCCACTGCACGCAGCAACCGGTTCGACCATCACCGCACAGGGGTGGCAGCAAGAAGCAGCAATTCGAATGCTGCACAACAACCTAGACCCCGCGGTGGCTGAGCACCCGAGAGAACTGGTGGTCTATGGTGGCACCGGTAAGGCGGCTCGCAACTGGGATTCTTTCGATGCAATCGTTAAGACCCTCACGCACCTCAAGAACGACGAAACAATGCTGGTGCAATCGGGCAAGCCAGTAGGAGTCTTTCAAACCCACGAGTGGGCGCCGCGTGTCCTCCTAGCAAACTCAAACCTCGTTGGTGACTGGGCTAACTGGCCTGAGTTTCGCCGCCTAGAGCAACTTGGTTTGACCATGTATGGCCAGATGACCGCTGGATCGTGGATCTACATCGGCACGCAAGGCATCTTGCAGGGCACCTACGAGACCTTTGCTGCCGTTGCGGCAAAGCACTTCGATGGATCGCTTGCCGGCACTCTAACCCTGACTGGTGGCTGTGGCGGCATGGGTGGCGCTCAGCCGCTCGCGGTAACCATGAACGAAGGCACCTGCCTGATAGTCGACATCGACGAGTCACGCCTGCGCCGACGCATGCACGACCGCTACCTGGATGAAATCGCCGACAACATCGACGACGCCATCGATCGCGCGGTTGCCGCAAAGAATGCGCGAAAGGCTATTTCGATTGGCTTGGTAGGTAACGCGGCGACAATCTTTGCCGAGCTTCTAAAGCGCGATGTACCAATCGACATAGTGACCGACCAAACCTCGGCCCACGACCCGCTTTATTACATTCCTGAAGGCGTAGAGTTCGACGATGCACGTGCGCTCGCAGACAAGAGCCCCGAAGATTTCACCAAGCGCTCCGAAGAAGCCATGGCGAAGCAGGTTGAAGCAATGGTTGGTTTCATGGACAAAGGCGCGGTGGTCTTTGATTACGGCAACTCGATTCGCGACGAAGCTCGTAAAGGTGGTTACAGTCGAGCCTTTGCATTCCCCGGCTTCATCCCAGCCTTCATTCGTCCGCTGTTCTGTGAAGGCAAGGGTCCGTTCCGTTGGGTCGCGCTTTCGGGTGATAAGAAAGACATTTGGCGCACCGACCAGGCGATTCTCGACCTGTTCCCAGAAAACGACCACCTGCGCCGCTGGATCAACATGGCTCAAGAGCGCGTCGCATTCCAGGGCTTGCCGGCTCGCATCTGCTGGCTTGGTTATGGCGAGCGTGACAAAGCCGGTGCGGTTTTCAACGATCTAGTCGCTCGAGGCGAAGTCAGCGCGCCAATCGTAATCGGCCGCGACCACCTCGACTGCGGCTCGGTCGCCTCGCCTTACCGCGAGTCAGAAGCCATGCTTGACGGGTCAGACGCTATCGCCGACTGGCCGCTACTCAACGCGATGATCAACATCGCATCGGGTGCATCTTGGGTGTCGATTCACCACGGTGGTGGCGTAGGTATTGGCCGCAGTATCCACGCCGGCCAGGTTTCGGTTGCCGACGGTACCGAGCTTGCTGCCCAAAAGTTGCAGCGAGTTCTAACCAACGACCCGGGCATGGGCGTTATTCGCCACGTGGATGCCGGTTACCCTGAGGCAGTCGAGGTGGCCAGGCACAAGCACGTCCACGTGCCGATGCTCGACACCGAAGAGTAGATGTCTAAGGCCTTCACAAACATTGGCTCGCTGGTCACAAATGATCTTGAGCAAGGCTTTGGCCTGCTCGGCGAAATCTCTGACGCAGCGTTTGTGGTTGAGGGTGGTGTCATTGCTTGGGTGGGCTCGGCGACCGAGCTCGGCTCAACCGATGAGCTGATTGATTTGGGTGGGCGAAGTGTCGTCCCAGGTTTTGTTGACTCGCACGCTCACCTCGCATTTGCCGGTGATCGCTCGGCCGAGTTTGCCGCCCGCATGGCAGGCACTCGCTACGAGGCGGGTGGCATCAAAACAACCGTTGCCGCCACGAGGGCGGCTTCTGACGAAGAGCTTCGCAAACAAATCGCTTCACGGGTGGCCGAGTTTCACCGTTCGGGAATCACAACTTTTGAATCAAAGAGTGGCTACGGCCTCACAGTTGCCGATGAAGCTAGAACGGTTCGACTCAACTCTGAGGTGACCCCCGAAAGCACCTTTTTGGGCGCTCACGTTGTGCCGGCCGAGTTTGCTTCGAACCCTGACGACTATGTAGAGCTCGTTTGCAACGAGATGATGTTTGCGGCAGCTCCTCAGGCGAAGTGGGTTGATGTTTTTTGTGATCGTGGAGCGTTCGACTACGACCAGGCTGAGCAAGTTTTGCGCGCAGGAATGGCCGCTGGTTTGATGCCTAGAATTCACGCCAACCAGCTCGAGGCGGGCAGGGGAGTTGAACTCGCCGTCAAGCTTGATTGCGCTAGCGCCGACCACTGCACGCATTTGAGCGCGCGTGACATCGAACTGCTTGCCGGCAGCAACACGGTGGCCACGCTGTTGCCAGGTGCCGAATTCTCGACTCGGGCCGAATACCCAGACGCCAGGCGACTATGGGGTGCTGGCGTAGCCGTTGCTCTTGCTACCGACTGCAACCCCGGTTCTTCGTTCACCACGTCGATGGCGTTCTGCATCGCGGTTGCTGTGCGCGACATGTACTTCACACCGGAGCAAGCAATTTGGTCTGCTACTAAGGGCGGTGCGATGGCACTTCGCCGCACAGACGTTGGCGGGCTTTCGGTCGGTATGAAGGCCGATTTTGCGGTGCTCGACGCACCAAACGCAACACACATCGCCTATCGACCTGGCGTTGACCTAATCGAATCAACCTGGATCTCAGGCAAATCAGTTCACCGGAGGAACAAATGACCGTAACCATCAACCCAACTGGCATGACCATGGACGACGTTGTGGCGGTGGCGCGTGGCAACGAGCGAATCGAGCTGTCGGCTTTAGCTCTAGAGGGCATGGCGCGTTCACGTGCGCGCATCGACGAACTCGCAGGTGCAGAAACACCGGTCTACGGCATCTCAACAGGTTTCGGAGCCTTAGCTAACCGTCACATCGCACCCGCCGATCGCGTTCAGTTGCAGAAGTCACTTATTCGCTCTCACGCCGCCGGTATTGGCGCTTCGGTTGAGCGAGAAGTTGTTCGCGCTTTGATGTTGCTTCGACTGAAGACTCTCGCATCTGGCCACACCGGCGCGCGCCCTCTTGTTGCCGAAACTATGGCTGCGGTTTTGAATGCTGGCATCACCCCGATCGTTCACGAGTTCGGCTCGCTTGGTTGCTCAGGTGACTTAGCTCCACTTGCGCACTGCGCAATGGTTTTGATGGGTGAGGGGCGCGCACTAGATGCCAACGATGTAGAGCGCCCGGTGCTAGAACTCTTGGCCGAGGCGGGTATAGAGCCACTTGAATTGCAAGAAAAAGAGGGTCTCGCCTTGATCAACGGTACCGACGGAATGCTCGGAATGCTGATATTGGCTATTCACGACTTGCGCAAGCTGCTTGACCACTCAGACGTTATCGCTGCAATGAGCGTTGAGGGTTTGATGGGCACAGATCAGGTGTTTCGCCCGGAGCTTCACGAACCGCTTCGCCCACACCCAGGCCAGGCCAAGAGCGCTGCCAACATGTTCGCTGCCTTAGCCGGTTCAGAAATCGTTGCATCGCATCGTCTCGGCGACAACCGTGTGCAAGACGCCTACTCGTTGCGATGTGCGCCTCAGGTGGCTGGAGCGGTTCGAGACACTGTTGAATATGCGGCTCTTGTCGCCACTCGCGAACTCGCCGCATCGGTTGATAACCCAGTTGTCCTAGACTCGGGCGAGGTCACCTCAAACGGCAACTTCCACGGCGCTCCCGTCGGATACGTTCTCGACTTTTTGGCGATTGCCGCAACCGACCTGAGTTCAATCTCTGAACGCCGACTCGATCGCATGCTCGATCGCAGTCGCAATCAGGACCTCCCGCCATTTCTCGCGGGCGATGCCGGAGTTGATTCTGGGCTAATGATCGCCCAATACACAGCTGCAGGTTTGGTTAGTGACTCCAAGCGTTTGGCTGTGCCGGCAAGCGTTGATTCGATACCGTCTTCGGCAATGCAGGAAGACCACGTTTCGATGGGTTGGCACGCTGCCCGCAAGCTTCGCAAGGTTGTCGACAACCTTCGCAATGTCATTGCGATCGAATACATGGGGGCGGCTCGTTGCATCGATCTTCGGGCACCACATAAGCCAGCAAGGGTTACCGGCGAGTACGTCGCTCGACTTCGCGAAGTCGTTCAAGGTCACGGACCTGACAGATTTTTAGCCCCCGAAATGGCTGCGGCGGCAGACCTCCTTCGCTAGGCTATTTTCATGAATTTCGCGAACATCAACTGGGCTGCCTTTGCAGTCGTATACGTAATCGGCTTCATGGTCAGCTCTGTCTGGTTTGGGCCAAAAACTTTCTACCCGATCTGGTGGAAGCTCATGGGTGACCGCCCAATGCCAACACGTGAAACCCAGCAGGGCTCACCTCTGGCGATGTTTGGTCTGACCATGTTCGGGCTTTTTGTTGAAATGCTTGCCGTTGCGCTGCTGGTTCAGGTCATGACCGATGTTCCTGGTGCACTAGTCGGACTTTTCGTTGGTTTGGTAGGCGCGTTTGCATCGCTCGGCCACCGCATGTTCGCGGGCCACGGCATCAAGGTTTGGGCGATTGAGGTCACGCCAGACGTCATCGTCGCCGTGATCGCAGGCATCATTCTTTCACTCTGGCGCTAATGTCATCAGCCGAGATCGACGCTTATCTGGCGACGTTGCCAGAGCCAAAGCGTTCGACGCTCGAGCTATTGCGCAGGCGGATACTCGATGTGATACCTGAGGCCGAGCAGTGCATCTCTTATGGCATGCCGGCTTTTAGGGTCGATGGCAAAGTGCTCGCCGGTTTTGCAGCGTTCAAGAACCATTTAGCGTATCTGCCACATAGCGGTTCAGTGTTGAACAAGCTCGCACTTGATGGCTTCACGCAAACCAAAGGTTCGCTTCACTTCGCCATAGACGAGTGTCTCGACGCCGAACTTGTAGCCGAGCTGATCGAGGTTAGGCGCAGCCTACTTAGTCAGTAGTGAGAGCGTGACCGAAAGTCCGCCAAGTTTCGAGCGACTTAGCTTCACGGTGCCGCCAAGGTTTTCTGCGATGCCTGCCATGATGCTCATTCCGAGCCCGGTGCCACCAGAGGTTTTTGATCTTGCCGCGTCGAAGCGCTTAAAGCTTCGGATTCCCTCGCTGTAGGCCTGCTTAGGCAGCCCTGGACCTGCGTCTTCGACTCGAAGCACAACAGTGTTACGACTTTGCGACAGAGTCACCTTCACGGTTGCATCAACAGGCACGTAGCGGTGAATGTTTGAAGTCACATTGGCCAAAAACCGGTTTATGAGTTCTGGGTCGCTCACAATCGACACCTCTGCAAGTGTGAGCTCGATTGGTCTTTTTGGGCCAAGAACCTGAAGGTCTGCGAAAGCCTCATGAACCAGTGAGTCGAGCTCAATTTTGCTCAAGTCGCCAGTTCGCGCTTCACCTAGCCTGGCCAGAAGCAGAAGGTCATTTACCATGTCGGTCAGTTTGTCTACCTCGCGAACAATTTTCTCGCTGGTGGTTTTTCGCATCGCTTCATTGGCGTTTGGGAGAAGTTCGCTGTAACCGCGAATGACTGTTAGCGGAGTTCTTAGTTCATGTGATGCATCACCGATGAAGTTCTCGATGGCTGCTTTGCTTTGGCGTTCGAGTTCTATTGACTTGGTCAGTGTCTTGACCATTTTGCGAAGCGATCTTGCTAGTGCTTCAACCTCTGAGTTACCTCGTTTGTCTGGAATCGATGTCTCTAGGTCACCATTTGCGATTTTGATGGCCGCCTCGTTGATTCGCCTTATTGAACGTAGGTCTCGACGCAGGGTGAGCCAAACCAAGAGAACCATTATTGCGAGGGTTGCCAAATAGATTGCTACCAGCCGAGCAAGATTGGCCTTCAAATCTTGGTTGGCATGGCTAATAGACGCTTCAAAAATCAAGTAGCCACCGGTTGTGAGTTGCAGGCTCGAAACCAACCTGTCGCCTATGGCGATTGGGTTTTTGAGCGACCGCTTGAGTTCAGTCGAATTCGGTGCTCTGTTGATTTTTAGCCCATCGTCGTGAATTTCACTAAGTCGATTGCCTGTGTCAAGGTAGGCGATAGAGATTGGCGAGGCGCTGCTTTGGCCAACGGTGATTGCATCGCTAAGTGCGTCGATGCTGGTCGCGTCTATAAGCGCAACGTCGCTCTTTATGGTTTTGGATACTCGGGTGACCTCGCCTTGGTAGGCGAAAAGAACCGAAGTTGAGCCGATTGCGGCTGCCCCGATCGTGGCGACCAGGGAGGTGGCTAGGTAGACCTTAGTTGTTAGGCGCATCGGTGATCTGGAACCCTTCGCCGCGGATGGTTTTGATTCCCGCCCAATCGCTTGTGTGGAGTTTGCGGCGTAGGTAAGAGATGTATGTGTCGACAACCGTCGCGCCGGTAGCAAAGCCCATGCCCCAGATGTTCTCGAGAAGGTCGCGCTTACGAACAACCTTGCCCTTGTGCTGAATAAGTTCGACCAGAAGTCGATACTCAGTTCGGGTGAGTTCGACTGGCTCACCGTTTAGCTCGACGAGACGTTCATCATCGATAACTCGAATTGGCCCGCATTCGAAGATGTTTGACTCAGTACCCAAACCGCCACTTCGTCGAAGAACGGCATTGACTCGCAGAATCAGTTCTTGCAATACGAATGGTTTCACCATGAAGTCGTCTGCGCCGGCCCTGAAGCCAGTGTTCAAATCTTGCTTGTCGGTGCGGGCTGTCAAGACGATTACGGGCGTTTCGTTGCCGCTTGAACGAAGTCGCTCCAGAAGCTCGAACCCGTCAACCTTTGGCATATTCACGTCGGTGATTATCAGATTCGGGTGTTGCTCTCGCACGATAGCCAAAGCGGCGACACCGTCGTGTGCCGGTATCGCGGTGTGACCGGCAAGGTTTAGAGCATCGCAAATCATTTCGGCGAGGTTTACCTCGTCGTCAACCACAAGTATTAGAGCCATATCCATAGCCAAGCAGAGACCGAGTTGGCTCGCAAATGGCACAAGCATTTCTATCGTGTTTCACAAACAACTCACAGACGCTATGTTGTGGAATAGACCTAAGCGAAAAACCCGCTTGAGAGAAGGATCAAATGAACAAGATCGCAAAAACCGCGGCAGCCGCGACTTTCACCGTTGCCCTGATCGCCGGTTTCGGCAGCTCGGCTATGGCTCACGACAAGAAGCCAGTTTGCCCAACCGCAACCACCACCACCACGACCACGGCCAACCAGTACAACACGTTGACCAACGCCTACCAGCAGTACACCAACGCCACCAACTCGGCATACAACAGCGCTGTAACCCAGGCAAACGCCTCGGTGACCACCGCAATTGCCGACGAGAAGGTTGCGCTTGAAGCCGCCAAGGCTGCTGCCAAGGTAGCTAAGGACGCCGTCAAGGCTGCCAAGGATGCGCTTGCAACCGACCCAACAAACGCAGAGAAGATTGCTGCAGTCGCTGCAGCCAAGGCTGAAGCAAAGGCTGCAAAGGCTGTTGTGGAGGCTCAAAAGAAGCTTCTCAAGGCCCAGCACGATGCGCTTGAGCAGAGTCGCAAAGACATCAAGAAGGCAACCGAAGACCGCTCAAAGGCTCTAAGGGAGTGCGAGGCCCCAAAGCCTCCTAAGGGTCAGAAAGACCCTAAGGGGCCAAAGGGACCACAGGGCCCAAAGAACCCAAACGGTAAAAAAGACGACTAGTCTCTAGCGTTCGCGAGCGGGGTTACCGATTACGGTAGCCCCGTTTGCTACGTCTCGGGTAACAACCGAGCCGGCCCCGACTCGAGAATTATCGCCGAGGGTGATGTTGCCAATAATGGTGCTTTGAGCGCCGATCACAACGTTGTTACCCACGTTTGGGTGGCGCTTACCGGTAGCTCCGCTTTTCGCACCAAGAGTTACGCCGTGATACAGAAGAACATCGTCGCCAATGATCGCAGTCTCGCCAATGACAATACCCATGCCGTGGTCAATCACCAGACGGCGACCAATAGTGGCGGCTGGGTGAATTTCGATACCGGTCACCATGCGTCCAAAGTAGGCCCAGATGCGAGCGAGTGTCTTTAGGTGAATGTTCCAAAGAAAATTAGCCTGGCGGTAATTCCAGAGAGCATGTAAACCCGACGAGGTGAGAATGATCTCTAAAGCGTGACGTGCTGCTGGGTCGCGCTCAAGACTTGCTTTTACGTTCTCTCCGAGACGGATAATGTGCCCTAGCTTTCTTCGATTAGGTCCTTGTAGAGAGGCGTTGAAAGGTAGCGTTCGCCAAAAGAGGCGAAAATTACAACAATCTTTTTACCGGCATTCTCAGGACGGTTCGCAATTTGCGATGCTCCCCAGGCGGCTGCACCAGAAGAGATACCTCCAAGAATACCTTCTTCGGCTGCAAGGCGTCGAGCGTAGGCGAAGGCTTCTTCGTTCGGAGCATCGAGAACTTCGTCATAAATGGTGGTATCAAGAACTTCAGGCACAAAGTTTGGTCCAATTCCCTGAATCGGGTGGCCAGCAGGCGAGCCACCATTAAGGATTGGCGAAGCCAAAGGCTCAACTGCGATTACCTTGATGTTTGGGTTCAGCTCTTTGAGCGCTTGGCCGACGCCGGTGATGGTTCCGCCAGTGCCTATGCCAGCGACGAAGATGTCAACCTCACCGTTGGTGTCGCGCCAGATTTCGGCTGCCGTGGTTTCGCGGTGAATCTTTGGCCCGGCTGGGTTCGCGAACTGGCGAACGGCGATTGCTCCTGTGGTCGAGGCAATTTCTTCGGCTTTCGAAACGGCTCCGCGCATGCCTTCGGCGGCGGGGGTTAGCACAAGCTCGGCGCCGTAGGCGCGCAAAAGCGTGCGACGCTCACGGCTCATGCTGTCTGGCATGGTCAAGATTGCTTTGTAACCTCGCGCGGCACAAACCATCGCAAGGGCTATGCCAGTGTTTCCGGAGGTCGCTTCTACGATTGCGCCACCAGGTTTCAACTCGCCCGAAGCCTCAGCTGCGTCGATCATGGCGATGCCAAGTCGGTCCTTTACCGAGGAGGAAGGGTTGTAGAACTCTAACTTTGCGTAAACCTCGGCGGCTGCACCGTCAGTGACCCGGTTCAGTCGGACTAGGGGAGTGTTGCCAAACGCTTCGGTGATGTCGTTGAAGATAGTCATGACTAAATATTGCCCCCATTTTGAGACCAATTTCGGAGTGTTTCACCTTGTTACGGCGTTCTAAACTGAAGCCATGACTACGAATTGGATCAACGGCAAAGCGGTCGAATCGACCAGCGGACGCACTTCGCCGGTTTTCGACCCCGCCCTCGGTGCCGAAACCTCTCGGTTGGGGCTCTCGAGCCGAGCAGAGCTTGACGCCGCCGTTGCGGTGGCGAAAGCAGCGTTTCCGGCTTGGCGCGATGCTTCGCTAGCGAAGCGCCAGCAGGTCATGTTTGCCTTCAGGGAGCTTCTGAACGCCCGCAAAGGTGAGTTGGCGGAACTTATTACTGCTGAGCACGGCAAGGTCCTCTCAGACGCTCTGGGCGAGATTACCCGTGGTCAAGAGATTGTTGAGTTCGCTACCGGAATCCCACATCTGCTTAAAGGTTCGTTCACCGAAAACGCTTCGACCGGGGTCGATGTATATGAGATCCGCCAGCCGCTCGGAGTTGTCGGCATCGTTAGTCCGTTTAACTTTCCTGCGATGGTTCCGATGTGGTTCTTCCCGCTAGCTTTGGCCGCCGGTAACACGGTGATCTTGAAGCCTTCTGAGAAAGCGCCAAGCGCCAGCATCTGGATAGCCAAGTTGCTTCAAGAAGCCGGCTTGCCTGATGGTGTGTTCAATGTCGTCCACGGCGACAAAGAAGCCGTTGATGGGCTTCTCGAAAACCCCGACGTTGCCTCGATTTCCTTCGTGGGTTCGACCCCAATTGCCAAGTACGTTTACGAGAAGGGCACAGCCAACGGCAAGCGAGTTCAGGCTCTAGGTGGCGCCAAAAACCACATGCTCGTTTTGCCTGATGCCGATCTAGAACTGGTTGCCGACTCGGCCGTGAACGCCGGTTTCGGCTCGGCGGGCGAACGTTGCATGGCGATTTCGGTTCTTGTTGCAGTTGAGCCGGTTGCAGACCAGTTGATTTCGAGAATCGTTTCTCGCATGGAGGTTCTGCGCACCGGTGATGGCCGCCGCGGTTGCGACATGGGTCCCTTGGTAACTCGTGAACACCGCGACAAGGTTGCCAGCTACATCGACATCGCGACAGCCGATGGGGCCAAGGTTGTTGTCGATGGTCGCAACGTGCAGCCAGATGGAGAAGCGAGCGGTTTTTGGTTAGGCCCTACTCTGATCGATAACGTTCCGACAACCTCCAAGGTTTACGCCGAAGAAATTTTTGGCCCAGTTCTTTCAGTGGTGCGCGTCGGCAGTTATGACGAGGGCTTGGCTCTTATCAACTCGGGCGCATTCGGCAACGGCACGGCCATCTTCACGAACGACGGGGGTGCGGCAAGGCGTTTTCAAAACGAGGTGCAGGTCGGCATGGTTGGCATCAACGTGCCGATACCGGTGCCGGTTGCCTACTATTCGTTCGGTGGCTGGAAGAACTCGCTCTTTGGCGACACCAAGGCTCACGGCGCTGAGGGTGTTCACTTCTTTACGCGTGGCAAAGCAATCACTTCTAGGTGGCTAGACCCTAGCCACGGCGGAATCAACCTAGGATTTCCGCAGAACTAAGTTCGTGCAGCTTACCGTTTGTGGCAAGTACTGAAGACGTTGTTTCGGTCAGTTCGCCGTCGATTGCGCTGAATCGACCGCCGGCTTGTTCGACGATCGGCACGAGTGCAGCGATGTCGTAGATTTTGAGGTCGTGCTCGGCAACGATGTCTACCGAACCCTCGGCGAGCAGCATGTAACTCCAAAAGTCGCCGTAGGCTCGCGTGCGCCAAACCTTGCGACTCAGATTCATGAGCCCGTCTAAGAGGCCAGATTCATCCCAAAGTTTTAGGTTGTTGTAACTCACGGACGCATCTTCGAGCGATGAAATCTTCGAAACATTTAGGTGGCGAATTGAGCCGTCAATTTCGCGAGTCTTGGCGCCTTCGCCTGGCGAACCCCACCAGCGACGGCCAAGGGCAGGGGCCGACACCACTGACAAAACCGGTTTGCCGTCAACCGCTAAAGCAATCAGAGTTGCCCAGACCGGAACCCCGCGCATGAAGTTGGCTGTGCCATCAATCGGATCGATGATCCAGGTGCGGTTTGCTCCGGCTGTGATGCCGAATTCTTCGCCGATGATGCCGTCTGCTGGGCGCATCTGTGCGAGTTTTGCCTTGATTGCTAACTCGGTGGCGCGATCGGCATCGGTTACTTCTGTGCGGTCTGGTTTCTTTTCGACCAACAGGTCTTGTGCCATGAAGCGGTCGAGCGTGATCGCGTCGGCGATGTCGGCAAGCTGCTGGGCGAGCAGAAGGTCGTCGGTGTAGGTCATTTCTCGAGATTACCTGCCGAAGAAAGCGAAGACATGAGCCTACGCAAAGAATCGAGACGCCCTGCTGAGACGATGCTCGCGGCAACTGCTTCGTCTAGAGCGCAGTCTGGCGAGCCTTCTAGGTGACTGCAGTCGCGTGGGCACTCGTCTGCCAACTTGCTTAGGTCTTCGAAAGACTTCAGTAGGTTTTCGGGCTTCACGTGGCCTAGGCCGAAAGAGCGCACGCCAGGGGTGTCGATGATCCAACCGTCTGGCAACTTTATGGCTCTGGCCGATGACGAGGTGTGGCGCCCGCGACCAGTGACTTCGTTCACGACGCCAGTTGCTCTGCCGGTGCCTGGCACCAGGTCGTTCACCAGCGTCGATTTTCCTACACCCGAGTGGCCGACCATGACCGTCATGTTGTCATTGAGAAGCGCGTGAATCGCCTCAAGATTTGGGTTGTCTGATCGAGTTTCGACTACGGGGATGCTCAACCCGTCAAAGTTTTTTAGAAACTCGTCGGTGGTTGCTAGGTCGGTTTTGGTGATGATCAGAATTGGTTTGAGGCCAGCGTCGAATGCGGCCGCGAGGTAGCGGTCGACGAGTCGTGTTCGAGGTTCTGGGTTGGCGATGGCAACCACGATTGCCATCTGTGTGGCATTGGCAACGATGACTCGCTCGACAACATCGCTGTCGTCTGCGCTTCTTCTAAGTAGGGTGCTTCGAGGTTCGACCCGAACGATTCTCGAAAGCGCACCCTGGGTGTCTGAGGTGTCACCGGCAAGGGCAACTCGATCGCCAACCACGGCGCCATCTTTGCGAAGCTCCTTGCCCATGGTTGCGGTGACCGAGCGCTCATCGGCTAGCAGAACGTGGTATCGACCTAGGTCTACACCAGTGACCATGCCGACAGGGGCGTCTTTGTAGCTTGGGCGATTCTTGGTTCTAGGTTTATTGCCCTTCGGGTTTGGGCGAATGCGAACGTCTGACTCGTCTAGGTCGTGCCCGCTGTCGTCGGGTTCGTAGAGCCAGCTCACGCTAGGCCTAACATCTTGTTCCAAAGCTCGACGAAGTTTGGCATCGTCTTTGCGGTGGTGCCGATGTTTTCGATGGTAATTCCGGGCACGCGAAGGCCGATGATGGCGCCAGTGGTTGCCATGCGATGGTCTTCGTAGGTCTGCCACAGGCCGCCGTGCAGTTCATTCGAAGGCTCGATGATCAGGCCGTCCTCGGTTTCTTGGCATTTGCCGCCGATTCTGTTGATCTCGGTTGCAAGTGCGGAGAGTCTGTCTGTTTCGTGGCCCCTGAGGTGTGCGATGCCACTCAAGCGGCTTGGCGTGGACGCGAGCACAGCGAGACCGGCGACCACGGGAGCGAGCTCGCCACCGATGGAAAGATCGATTTCGATGCCTCTGATTTCGCCGGTTCCCGTGATGGTCAGGCCGCGCTCGTCACGAACGATCGATGCACCCATCTGCCGAAGGATTCCATCAAACTCGTCGCCCACCTGAGTCGTAATGTTCGGCCAACCTGGGATCGTGACGCTGCCGCCGGCAATCATAGCGGCCGCCAAGAACGGGCCGGCATTCGAAAGATCGGGTTCAATCGACTTTGAGCCGCCAGAGATTGCACCGGGCTCGACACGCCAAACGCAGGGTTCAGTCTTAGACACCGCGACGCCACGCTCACGCAGACACTGAAGAGTCATTTCGATGTGTGGCAGCGATGGAAGGTGCTCACCCTCGTGGCGAAGCGTCAGGCCTTTTTCGAATCGTGCGGCGGCAAGCAATAAACCAGAGACGAATTGGCTCGAGCTTGAGGCGTCGATGGTAAGTTCGCCCCCTGCAACAGAGCCAAGCCCGTGCACGGCAAAGGGGAGTGCCCCATTGGTGTTTTCTACCTCGGCGCCGAGAGCTCTCAGGCTTTCGATCGTTGTGTTCATCGGGCGCCTGCGGGCAGCCGCATCGCCATCAAAGTTGATTGTTCCTCGGTTTAAGACCGCAACCGGAGGAACGAAGCGCATAACCGTGCCGGCTAGGCCACAGTCGATGCTTGCGTTCGTGTTGAGGCTGGCGGGGTAAACCTTAGGTGCGGTGGTTTCGCCGTCTTCGACGCGAGCACCAAGTGCCTCAAGAGCGCCGATCATGAGGGCGCTATCGCGAGAAACGAGGGCGCCGGTCAGTTGGGTTGGTTCATCGGCAAGAGCCGAGAGCACGAGTTCGCGATTGGTGAGCGACTTGGATCCGGGCAGTTCGACGGTTGCCGAGATGGCGCGAGTGGCGACCGGTGCATCGAAGTCTCGGGAATAAAGGTCTGAACTCATGTGTTACCAAAATACCAGCAACCATAAGGAGCTAATTGACCATTACTTTCGGCTTTTCGGATTCGCGCCTAAACTCGGGTGTGATGACTGACGATGTTGCACCTCTAGACGCCGAAGACAAACGAATCCAGTTTGAGCAACAGGCGATACCTTTCACCGCATACCTTTACTCGGTTGCGCTAAATAAAACCAAGGGCAACTACTACGACGCCGAAGATCTTGTTCAAGAAACCTTTATCAAAGCCTTTAAGGCCTGGCATCAGTTTCAGCAGGGCACTGAGCTGAAGTACTGGCTCTCAACGATCCTGCAGAACACGTTCATCAACAAGTACAACAAGAAGAAAAAAGACAAAGCATTCGACGGTCTTGACGACCTAGAAGACTTTCAGCTCGGCGAGGCAGAGAGCGTTGGCGCCGTCAAGGAGCTCTCGGCCGAACTCGCGGCACTCAAAAACCTTTCTTCGCGCGAAGTCAACGAAGCGATGAAGCACGAATCGATGGAACAGTTTCGCGACGTAGTCTTCATGGCGATCGTCCAAGAGATGTCTTATGCAGACATCGCACAAGAACTTGAGATTCCGATTGGCACCGTCATGAGCCGCTTGCACCGCGGCAAGGCAAAACTCAAAAATCTGCTCGCTGACTACGCGCGTGCAGAGGGTTACAAAGTGGAAGGTAAAAACTAATGGCCGAGCGTGTAATGAACTGCGAAGAGACCAAGAAGCATGTGCACGAATACCTTCAGAACGAGCTTTCCGATGCTGAACTAGATGCGATCACCTCGCACATCGCCAACTGCGACCACTGCGAGTGGGAGTACGACTTTGAGTCTGCGGTAAACAATGTGATTCAGCTACGTTGCAGCGAAACGCCTGCCGACGAGATCGCCGAGAAGATTCTTCAGCGGATTCGTTCAATCGACTTGAACGACATCCCGCACTAGCCTTCGGCTAGGCCCAACCACTCGTTCCAACCACGGTTTAGAACCAACCAAGCGATGAGCCCGTGACCAACCTGGCCGGGAATCCCGTTTGGGGAATCGGCCATTTCGTTGGCCCAACCCTCGTGCTCAACCAGCGGTTTGAAGCAATCCACAAAAGGTATCTGACGGCGGTTAGCGACGTCTTCGAATCCCCAGGCGAGGTGCTCAATCTCGGGGTTTTGATCTGCGATGCGGCTTGGAACAGGCCCGATCACGAAAGATTCAATATCTCGCTTTCTGGCTTCGTCCAAGATTGTTGCCAGGTTTAGGCGAGACCTCGAAATCGAAATGCCCGCGGCCGGGTCGGTGTTGCCGAGCGCAACAACGAGGCGTAGTTCTTCTGCCCCGGCCATACGACGCTCAAACTCAGGCCACCAGCGCTCACCGAGTTGGGCTGTCGTTTCTCCAGGCACCGGGAGTGCGATTACCTCGATGGTCTGCTCGTCGCTGAAAGAACGCGAAAGTACGCGCCCGAGCCAGCCAAGCCCGCGCGGGTCTCCGCTCGGGCTGACCAACAGGTCGCCCAAAACGATGATTCGCACGGTCTTTTTGGTCATGTTTAGGCGTCGAACGCTCTCGCAACAAGGTCTGCCTGCTCGGCTGCGTGGCGCTTAGCCGAACCGGTAGCCGGTGATGCACTCGCTGGACGCGAAACAAGTTTGGCAACCTGGCCGTTCATATACTTAGGCAAGAACAGGCCGATGTAGGTCCAAGGGCCCTGGTTTGCCGGTTCGTCTTGAGCCCAAACCAGTTCTGCATTCGGATACTGCGCGTAAGCCGCTTTGATTTCGTCGACCGGGGTTGGGTAGAGCTGTTCAACGCGAACAATTGCAGTGTCGCGTGTGCCACGCTTCTCGCTTTCGGCCAATAGATCCCAATAGATCTTGCCCGAGCAGAAGATGACGCGCTTGACTGCGTTCTTGTCGAGACCCTGCTGGTCGTCAATTACCGGCATGAAGGTTCCGTTAGTGAAGTCTTCAACAGACGAAGATGCCGCCTTTAGGCGAAGCATCGACTTTGGCGAGAAGACCACTAGCGGGCGACGAGGCGTGGTGTAAGCCTGTCGGCGAAGGAGGTGGAAGTGCGATGCCGGCGTCGAAGGCTGAGCAACGGTCATGTTGTTCTCAGCGCAAAGCTGCAGGTAGCGCTCAATTCGGGCAGACGAGTGGTCAGGGCCCTGGCCTTCGTAGCCGTGAGGCAGCAGCAACACAACACCCGAGTGCTGGCCCCACTTCTGCTCAGCAGAAGAGATGAACTCGTCGATGATTGTCTGGGCGCCGTTGGCAAAGTCACCGAATTGGGCCTCCCACAGAACAAGTGCGTTTTCGTCTTGCACTGAGTAGCCGTATTCGAAGCCCATGGCTGCGTATTCGCTTAGCAACGAGTCGTAGATGTAGAACTTCGCCTGCTCAGGACTGAGGTTGCGAAGGGGCATCCACTCCTGGCCGTTTACACGGTCGTGAAACACGGCGTGACGCTGCACGAATGTTCCGCGACGGCTGTCTTGACCAGCCATTCGCACGCGCTTGCCTTCGAGAAGGAGCGAGCCGAAGGCTAGAAGTTCGCCAAAGCCCCAGTCGATTCCACCCTGGCGGCTCATCTCTGCGCGTTTCTCGAGTAGCTGCTGAAGCTTCGGGTGCACGCTGAAGCCTGGAGGCTGGTTGTTGTGTGCGTTACCAATAAGTTCAACTACCTCACGCGAAATCGCGGTCTGGTGAGCTAGAACTGGGTGGTCACTCGCGGTGGTGCCGATACCAACCGGGCGAGGTACAAGCTCAACCGGCTGCTGCATTGCGGCGTGGACCTCGGCAAAAGCGCTCTCTAGGCGAGCCTGGAAACCGTTGTTTGCGGCCTCGAATTCATCGCGGGTGATGTCGCCTCGGCCAACTAGAGACTCCAGATAAAGGGTGCGAACAGAGCGCTTAGCCTCAATGAGGTTGTACATCAGCGGTTGAGTCATCGACGGGTCGTCACCCTCGTTGTGACCGCGACGACGGTAGCAAACTAGGTCAATGACGACGTCCTTCTTGAATTCCTGACGGAACTCGAAGGCGAGCTGAGCGACGCGAACGACGGCTTCTGGGTCATCGCCGTTCACGTGGAAAATCGGAACCTGAATGCCCTTGGCAATGTCGGTCGAGTAAACCATCGAACGAGACTGACTTGGTGGGGTAGTGAAACCAACCTGGTTGTTGATCACGATGTTGATGGTTCCGCCAACCTTGTAGCCGCGAAGTTGCGACATGTTGAGAACCTCCGGAACAACACCTTGACCGGCAAAGGCTGCGTCACCGTGAATCAAGATCGGTAGGAACGGGTAAACCTCTTCGGCGGTGCCGTTGACCGAGTCAACCTTGGCGCGAACGATTCCTTCGAGAACCGGGTTCACTGCCTCAAGGTGTGAAGGGTTGGCGGCAAGGGTGACACCAACGGTTGAGCCGTCTGGGGCTGTGAAGGTTCCTTCGGTGCCCAAGTGGTACTTCACATCGCCAGAGCCCTGAACAGTCTTGGTGTCGGTGTTGCCCTCAAACTCACGGAAAACCTGTGCGTAGGTCTTGCCAGCTACGTTGGTGAGCACGTTTAGGCGACCGCGGTGGGCCATGCCGATGTTAACTTCGCGCAGACCAGAGTGGGCTGCCGACTGCAGAATCGCGTCCAGTGCCGCGATGGTCGATTCGCCGCCTTCAAGCGAGAAGCGTTTTTGACCGACGAACTTGGTTTGCAAGAAGGTCTCGAAAGCCTCTGATTCGTTTAGCTTTTCGAGAATACGAAGTTGTTCTTCGCGGGTCGGCTTTGCATATGGTCGCTCGAGCTTGTCTTGAAACCACTGGCGCTGTTCTGGGTCTTGAATGTGCATGTACTCGACGCCAACGGTTCGGCAGTACGAGTCGCGCAGAATTTTGTAAATGTCACGGAACGGCATCTTCGACTTGCCACCAAAACCGCCGGTCTTGAACTCACGGTCAAGATCCCAGAGGCTCAGGTGGTGGTTCAAAATGTCTAGGTCAGGGTGTGAGCGCTGGACGTACTCAAGCGGGTCGACGTCGGCCATGAGGTGGCCGCGAACACGGTAGGCGTTGATTAGCTCCTGAATTCGAGCCGCCTTTGAGCGGTCGTCTGTGTCGTCTTGGGCAAAGTCGCTGACCCACTTGACAGGCTCATAAGGAATTCGAAGGTCAGAGAAAATTTCTTCGTAGAAGCCGCGCTGACCCAGAAGCAGCTCGTGGATCTTCTTCAAGAATTCGCCAGAACCTGCGCCCTGAATAACTCGATGATCGTAGGTTGAGGTCAGGGTGATGGTCTTTGAAATACCCATCTTGGCGAGTTGTTCTTCGCTCATTCCCTGGAACTCGGCTGGGTATTCGAGCGCACCTGCTCCAACAATGCAACCGGCACCCTTCATTAGGCGGGGGACCGAGTGCACGGTGCCAATGCCGCCAGGGTTGGTAAGCGAAATCGTCGAACCGGCGAAGTCAGTTGCGGTGAGCTTGTTGTCTCGAGCGCGCTTCACAAGGTCTTCGTATGCCGCAAGGTATTCGGCAAAGTTCAGGCGTTCGGCCTTCTTGATGTTTGGCACTAGAAGCGCGCGAGTGCCATCCTCTTTAGGGATGTCGATCGCGAGGCCCATGTTTATGTGTGCAGGGGCTACAACGGCTGGCTTTTCATCAACGATGTCAAAATAAACGTTCTGGCTCGGAAACTCTTTTAGTGCGCGAATAATCGCGAAGCCTAGAAGGTGAGTGAACGAAACCTTGCCACCTCGGGTGCGGCCGAGGTGCGAGTTGATCACGATACGGTTGTCGATCAGAAGTTTTGCCGGAATCGTGCGAACGCTGGTTGCGGTCGGAACGCTGAGAGATGCGTCCATGTTGGTGACCAAAGATTTCTGCATGCCTTTGAGGATCGTGACCTGGTCTTCGCCGTCTTCGACGATGTCAATCGATGACGTAACCGGCGCCTGTGCAGGGATCGGCTGAGGCTTTGGTTCGACACGAGTCGTCTTGGCGATCATCTGGGTGTCGGTGGTTGGCGCAACTGGTGCGGCAACTGGTGCGGCCACTGGTGTGGCCGGGGCTGCGGGGGTTGCTGGCTTCATCGAGTTAAAGCGCTCGAGAATCGGCCACCACTCTTTATCGACTGCGTCTGGGTTGACTTTGTACTGTTCGTACATCTCTTCAACGAGCCATTCATTGGCTCCGAATTCGCCTTCGGCTTCTGGATTCTGGCCTGGAGTCGACAGAGTAACCACCTCTTATTTTTTGATCTGAACGTCATCGTTCTTGACTTCTAGCCTACCCCTTGTTTGGCGGGGCTATGCTTAGAGAACATATGGACACAGCTTGGATAATGCTCGCTTTTGGGGTTTTGCTCACCTTCGGCACAGGCATCTTCGTAGCAAGTGAATTTTCGATGGTCAGCCTCGAGCGCAACGAGGTCGAAGCCCGCGCCGCAAAGGGCGAAAAGGGTCTCGGAAACACAATCCGAGCCCTACGCAAGACCAGCACCCACCTCTCTGGCGCCCAGCTGGGAATCACCCTAACCACCATGCTCACGGGGTTTTTGGCTGAACCTGCGCTTGGCGCACTTCTAGCGCCAACCTTGACCGGTTTCGGCTGGAGCTCGAGCACTCAAAAGACCGTTTCTGTAATTCTCGGCATGGTCATTGCCACACTTTTTTCAACTGTCATTGGTGAACTGGTGCCAAAGAAGCTCGCACTCACCCTGCCTCTCAAAGTGAGCAAGGTTGTTGCTGGTTTTCAACTGGTTTTCACGCTGCTGTTCAGTTGGATGATTTTCATTTTGAACAAATCAGGCAATTCGATTGTTCGACTCTTCGGCATTGAACCAAAAGAAGAACTTAGTTCAACTCGAACGGCCGAAGAACTGACCTCCCTGGTTCGACGTTCGGCGATTCTCGGCGCATTAGACCAGCAGACTGCGACTCTGCTGACCAAGACTCTGGCTCTTAGCCAACTTGTTGCAGCCGATGTAATGACCCCGCGCCCTCGAATGCACAGCATCGAACGAGACGCGACCGTCACAGATGTGATAGCGCTGTGCAACAAGACTGGGCACAGTCGGTTTCCGGTGCTTGACGGCTCGAGTGACGATGTCGTTGGCGTTGTGCATGTGAAGCAGGCTGCAGCCGTGCCACGCGAAAAACGCGCCGCGGTGCCGGTGAGCGCAATCATGACCGAGGCTCTTCGGGTACCAGAAACCATGCCACTTGAAGCCCTAATGGTTGAGCTTCGAGGCAAGGGTCTTCAGTTGGCAATCGTGATTGACGAATACGGTGGCACCGCAGGTTTGGCTACGCTCGAAGACTTGGTTGAGGAGCTTGTCGGTGAACTCGTTGACGAGCATGACCGCGCTCGCGCCGGAATCACCCGTGGTGCAAACTCTTCGGTGCTGTTCCCAGGCATGATTCGCCCAGACGAGTTGGCTGAGATGGCGATCAAGGTTCCTGACAATGGGGCCTACGAAACCGTTGCCGGTTACATCATGAGTCAAATCGGGCGCATCCCAACCGTTGGCGACGAACTTGAGATTGCAAATGGCAAGCTTCGCGTCGAGCGAATGGATGGCCGTCGCGTCGACCGAGTGCGATTCACTCCAGCAGCCGAGGAGGTGCAAAATGACTAACCCTTGGCAGGGAATCGGTTGGTTCTTTTTGCTCCTGCTTGGTAATGGGTTCTTTGTCGCCGCCGAGTTTGGTTTGATTTCGGCAAGACGCGCGCAAATTGAGCCTCGAGCCGAAGCCGGTAGCCGCCCCGCGGCAGTCACCATTAAGGCGATGGAGAAGGTTTCGCTGATGTTGGCGACTATTCAACTTGGCGTGACCATTTGCTCGCTACTGATTCTCGTGATCGTCGAACCGAGCATTCACCAACTGCTTGAAGAACCGCTTCGTGGCTTGGGCCTTAGCGAAGGCTCAACCACCGGCGTCGCTTTTGGCATAACGCTCGTTGTTGTGTCATTTATGCACGTTGTCGTCGGTGAAATGGTGCCAAAGAACATATCGTTCTCGATACCCGAGCGAGCAGCTTTGGTTCTTGTGCCGCCGCTTTACCTCCTCGCTCAGGTATTGCGCCCACTAGTTTGGTCGCTAAACGCTCTAGCCAATGTGATTTTGCGACTCTTTGGAGTGAAGGCAGCCGATGAGGCAAACAGCGCCTACACACTCGACCAGGTCGAAGACATCGTCGAACATTCAACACGCGAAGGTGTGTTGAACGACGCGTCTGGCACGATTAGTAACACCTTCGAGTTCACCGAGAAGAAGGTCGTCGATGTCGCTGTTCCGACAGCCAAGGTGATCAGCTTCAACGAGACTGTCACCCCACGTGAAATCGAACAAGCGGTTGCTAAATACGGTTTCTCTCGCTACCCGTTGACCGACGATTCTGGTGACTTTGTCGGTTACCTTCACCTGAAGGACGTCCTGGATCTCCGCGAAGACGAGGTGGACGAAGCGATACCGGCAAAAAGAATTCGAACCCTCATTTCGCTGCCAGCCTCGATGGAACTTGAAGATGCCCTCGCGTCGATGCGTCGCGTCGGGGCTCACATGGCTCGCTCGTTTGACCGTCGCGGCAACGTTAAGGGTGTTCTTTTTCTGGAGGATATCCTCGAAGAGTTGGTTGGCGAAGTTCAAGACGCCACCCGTCGCGATTAGTTTTTCGCGAACTTTCCGCGCGCGTACTGCATCGGCCATTCAACCTCAACGCCCAACTCCGCCGCCGCACGAAGTGGCCAGTGTGGGTCACGCAAAACCGCGCGACCGACCATGATTACCTCGACCTCGCTGTTTTGCAAAATTGCTTCAGCCTGCGCCGCATCGGTGATCTGACCAACCGCGGTGACGGGCTCTTCAACTCGTTCGGCAACAAATTCAGACAGAGGCACCTGGTAGCCAGGGCCGCTCGGAATAGTTACACCCGTGATCAAACCGCCAGAGGAGATATCGAACAGGTCAGCTCCGGCTTCGGCGCACCATTTCGCTACCTGAGCGGTCTGAGTTTCATCCCAACCGCCTTCGCGGTAGTCGGTTGCAGAGAAGCGGATGAAAAGGGGAACATCGTCACCAACGGCAGCTCGAATCGCAATGACTGTTTCGACCAGGAGTCGAGCCCGGTTTTCGAGCGAGCCACCGTATGCGTCTTCGCGGTGGTTGCTCAGTGGCGAGAGAAATTGGTGCAAAAGGTAACCGTGTGCGGCGTGAAGCTCGAGCGCTTCGAAGCCGGCGGCAACTGCATTTTTTGCACCATTAACGAGGGCATCAACAATTCCACGAATATCGTCGGTTTCGAGTTCGCGAGGGGCAAAGTAACCGGTGAAGGCCTCGTCTGTCGAAGAAACGGTTTGCCAACCGCCTTCGGCAAGAGTGATCGAACCTGAGCCGTCGCGGTGAGTCGATGCCTTGCGGCCCGCGTGGGCAAGCTGAATGGCAGGAACAGCGCCTTGGGTCTTCATGAAAGCGGTGACCGGCTTCCAGGCTTCAACCTGTGCCTGGTTCCATATTCCGGCGCACCAAGGGGTGATTCGCCCATCGGCTCGAACCGCGGTTGCCTCAACGATGATTAGCCCTGCACCACCGAGTGCGCGCTCGCCGTAGTGAACGAGATGAAACTGCCCGACGACTCCGTCTTTGCCCTCGCATGAATACATGCACATGGGTGCCACCCAGATTCGGTTTTTGGTGGTGATCGCACGAACGCTTAGAGGGCTAAAAAGCTTGGTCATCGAATCTTGTCACTCCTGAGAATTGAGGCGCCCGCTGCAACTACGAGCGTGAGCAGGCAACCTAACGATAACGCGGTGTTGAGAGGAATCCAGTTGGTCAAGAAGCCAATGATGGCGGGGCCAGCCATGATGCCAAAGTAGGTGAGTCCGAAAACCTTTGCCATGTTGCGGCCAGAATGTGACTCTTCGCCGATGTTTCCGGCGGCAATAAACAGTTGAGGAATCACACCGGCAATGCCGATACCCAGAATCGCCCAACCCAAAACGCCAATTGCGGTTGTGGGAGCTAACACCGCTGTGGCGATCCCGGCGCTCGCCAAAAGTGAGCCGTACCGAACAACCGCAAAGCGGCCAAACCTATCTACCAGCTTGTCGCCAACTAGCCTCGTGAAGGCCATGGCTGCGCTGAATGCGCCAACCCCGAGAGCTGCCTCGCCGCTACTCGCGCCAAGAATCGTCTTGAGGTGAAGGGCCGACCAGTCGACTGCGCTACCTTCGGCAATTGCGGCAAAACAGGCCATGAAGCCCACCCAAAGCACAGTGCTAAGTAGTTTTCGATTTGCTTTGTTGCCGGCCGATTTTTCGTGTTTCGCAGGGAGTGCAGTCGGTTTGTCTTCGACAAGCGAGCTCCATAGCAGAATCGAGGCAGTCACCATCACCGCGCCCGTCAGCGAAAGCGTCACGCTCATCGGTAGGGCGAGTGACAGAGCAACGCCGCCAATTGCAGCGCCAACTATGCCGCCAAAAGACCACATCGCGTGCAGCGAAGAAAAAATTGACCGCTGATATTTGCGTTCAACGACCACGCCGTTTGCGTTCATGCCGACGTCCAAGATTCCAACGCTTGCGCCGAGCACAAAGACCCCGCCAGCGAGGCTTGGCACATCGTTGGCAAAGGCTGGAATCAACAGTGCGAGGCCGGTCGTGATGCCACCGAGTGCGGTAATCGCCTTCGAGCCATAGTGATCGATGACCCATCCCATTGCCTGCATGGCTAGGAACGCACCAAAACCAAATAACAGAATGATCGAACCAATCACCGAGTGAGTGATGTGAAGGCGATGCTCAACCTCGGGAATGTGAACGCCCCAAACGGCTATGGCGGTGCCGCCAATGAGAAAGTAAGCCGAAACGGCGAAGCGTGAGCGCTTCGGGCTGACTTCTTTGCTCATGCCTCAAGCCTAGACTTACAAAATGCGCAGCCTGCTTAGAGTGCCAATGGCGACCGACGACAAATACAGTCGCGGCGTGGTCGGGTTTGCGACCGGCTCAACCGATTTTCCGGGAGCCGCAATTCTTGGCGTAACCGCTGCAATGCGAACCGGCATTGGGATGGTTCGCTATCTTGGCCCGGTAGAAGTTTCTAACCTACTGATCGAAGCGCGGCCAGAAGCGGTTTTGGGCGCAGGCAGAGCGCAGTCTTGGGTGATTGGTTCAGGTGTGCCAAACGGAGACACCCGCATCGTTGAGGCATTAGCGTTCGATGGCCGAAAGATCGTGGACGCCGGTGCGCTCACATTAGAAAATTTGGCACCACTCACCGAACAAGATTTCATAACCCCGCATTCTGGGGAGGCTGAGCGACTTGGTTGCGCCAATGTTTTGGAGCTAACCCAAATCACCAAGGCCGTTGTGGTTTTGAAGGGCAGCGTGACCAAGGTTGGTCAGCGTGGCGCTGCTTCAGTGGAGATTGGGCCAAACCCAGCAGCTTTGGCGACTGCCGGCACCGGCGATGTTTTGGCAGGAATACTCGGTGCTTTAGTCGCCGCCAACCCTAAGGCCGATGGTGTTGAACTTGCTCGGTTCGCGGTTGAGTTGCACGCGGAGGCTGCGCGCATTGCGGCCGATGCAGGGCCAGTTTCTGCCCTAGACGTTGCCGAAGCGATTAGAACGGTGGTCAAGTCTTGGAGCGAATGAGACTTTGGAGGCTGCTAACCCTAGGCGCCTCGGTAGTTGCGACTTACGCATTTCTGATTTACTCGGGACTCCACGGGGTCGGCATGCCGATGGGTGATCTAAATCTCGCTTACCAGCAGTGGATGAACTCAAATGTTGCCTGGGGTTTGAATGTTGACTGGGTTTACCCGTGGGTTGGCCTTTTGCCAATCTGGCTCGCAAATGTCGTCTCTCCCGGCGCACTGCTTTGGCCTTGGCTCATCGGCAATGGAGCGTTGACCCTGTTGGTTGCGGTTACCATTGCAAACCGAACCAAAACTGCCGCGGCATACTTCGCGATGTATTTTTGGTTGGCTGCACTGATCATGCTCGGCCCAGTCTCGATTTCAAGGCTAGACACTTTCAGTGTGACCCTCGCAGTCGTAGCCGTTTATCTGCTCTCTCGAGGTAGTGAGGCCACGGCGGCCATCTGGCTTAGTGTTGCAACATGGGTGAAGGTTTGGCCGGTGGCGGCCATCTCAGCACTTTATGTGTCGGCGAAACAACGCAAAAACATCTTGGTTGTCGTGTTTTGCGCAAACCTGGCCATTTTGCTCTGCGGTTTTGTCTTAGGCGCAGACGCCAGCATCTTCTCTTTCTTGACCGGCCAAACAGGCAGAGGCATTCAGATCGAGGCGCCGATTGCCGAGTTTTGGCTTTGGCCGGCTGTTTTCGGCGACCACGCCTTCGGCATTCACTACAGCTCGACAATGATGACCTTCGAGGTTTTTGGTGCAAATACCGAGATCTTCGCGAGCCTAATGTCGTTGGTTCAAATTGGCGCTCTCGCAATCACCTTTGCCCTTGGCTACATCGGCATTCGAAAAGGCGCTAAACCGACAGAGACCTTCTTCTGGGTGCTATTCACCGGAACCCTCGACCTGATTGTCTTCAACAAGGTAGGTTCGCCGCAATACCTAACCTGGCTTGCAGTGCCGATAATTTACGGCTTTCTCGTGCAGGTTGCTCGCACACAATGGGTCGCGGTCGGCGTCCTGGTTGTCAGCGCACTCACTTGGTTGATTTATCCTGTGCTTTACAACGGGCTACTTCTCAGTGGGTTTGCCGAAACACTTGCTTTGACAGTGCGCAATCTACTGCTACTTGCGGGTTTGGTTTACGCGAACCTAAGACTTCAAAAGCTCGGCAAGTAACGGGCCAACGATCTGGCTTTCAATCAAGAAGCCGTCGTGGCCATATTCGCTCTCGATTACGTGAAGCTTGCCGCCGACGAGTTCGCCGCCTAGGTTTTCGGCGATGATCTTCTGGCCGCTGAGCGGAAACAGCCTGTCGCTAGAAATACCAACCACGAGGGCCTTCTGCTTGATCTTCTTCAAGGCTTTGTTCACCCCACCTCGATCACGACCAATGTCGTGTGAGTTCATCGCCTCAACAAGGGTGATGTACGAGTTGGCGTCGAAACGGCGCGTGAACTTGTTGCCGTGAAAGTCAAGGTAAGACTCAACGGCATACTTGCCACCACCACCCAAAGGGCTGACGCCAGACTGCCAAGTGCGCTCGAAGCGGTCGTTGAGCTCGAAAGGGCTGCGGTAGTTCAGAAGCGCCATGCGGCGTGCGAGGGCCAAACCGCGGTGCGGGCCAAAGCCGGCCTTCGCGTCGTAATAGTGCCCCTTGTCGAAGGCAGGGTCGATCTTGATCGCCTCGGTCTGAACCGAGTTGAGGGCAATCTGATCTGCCGTGGTTACGGGTGGAGCGGCAATTACGGCGATGCGCGTTGTGCTCTTCGGGTAGGCGATTGCCCACTCTAGAGTGTGCATTCCACCCATCGAACCTCCGATTACCGCGTAAAACTCTTTGATGCCAATTGCGTCGGTGAAAGCCTTGGCGGCCGTTACCTGGTCGCGAATGGTCAGGTAAGGGAACTTGGAAGCGTATTCACGACCGTTTTTGTCTAGCGAACTTGGCCCGGTCGAACCCTGACAACCGCCGAGCATGTTCGGAACAACAACGAAAAATTTGTCGGTGTCGATAGAAAGGCCAGGGCCGATAATTTCGCTCCACCAGCCTTCGGTCGGGTGAGCTTTGCTCGCCGAACCGGCTGCGTGCGAGTCGCCGGTGAGTGCGTGAAAAACGAGGACAGCTGGGTTAGCAGGCTCACCCCAGGTCTCGAAGGCGATTTTTGCCCCAGAAAGTTCGCGGCCGTTTTCGAGCGTGATGGTTGGCAATGCTGCGAACTGGCGATCGCCTACCGAGTCGCCGTCGCGCCAAGCTCCAGTCGCTGGTGGGCGACCGACGAGCTGTCGGCTGAGTTCATCGGTGATGAACGACGAGGGGACTGTGTCCTCTGGGGTTTGAAAATCCAACTGCTACCTAAAGCCGAAGTGGTTACTGCTGCTCAACTTTGAACGGCGAGTCTGATTGCTTCTAATGTTACTGAGCGGAATGCCAGTCTTCTACTGCTTCGAAGGCCAGCCCAGCGAGCAGTGCTGCGCCGTCGGGCAAGACGCCTTCGTCGAAAGTTGCGTAGTTCGAGTGGTTAGGTGCAGCTGTCATCCAGCCATCCTTGTCTGGGCTTGCGCCCAAAAAGATGAAGGCGCCAGGAATTTCGCGAACGATCGAGCCAAAGTCTTCGGCGCCCGCAATTGGGTGAGGCCACTCCATCCAGCGATCTTCACCGAAGGTTTCTTTCACGACGCGACGCACTCGTTCAGTGGCGGCTGGGTCATTCATGACCACTTCGGTCGGGTGTGCACCGATGTCGTAGGTAACTTCGACGTCGAACGCCTTTGCGATACCATCGAGCAGCTCACCCGCGTACTGCTGAACCTTGGCAAGGTTGCCAGGTGAGAAGGTGCGAATGGTTGCACCGAACGAAGCTGTCTCGGGGATCACGTTTGTGGTGTGCTCGTCACCGGCGCGAACCCAACCGACATTCACAACAACCGGGTCGAATGCGTTGAATCGCTTGGTGACCATGGTCTGAAGTGCCGAAATGGCTTCATTCATTACACTGATTGGGTCTTTGGCCATCCACGGGCTTGAGCCGTGCCCACCGCGACCTTTGAAAGTCACGAGCATGTCGCTTGCCGAAGCCATCATCGCGCCAGACTTGCCGCCGAAGGTGTAAGGCGCCTGCCACGACGAAGTCACGTGAATTCCATAAGCCGCAATTGGCTTTGAGCCGGTGATCATGTGCAGGTTCTCTTCGAGCATGATGTCGGCACCGCCGTGGCCCTCTTCACCCGGCTGGAACCAGATGATTACATCGCCCTTGAGCTTGTCTTTGTGCGTTGCCACAAGGTGTGCGGCACCAATGCCAATAGCCATGTGTAGGTCGTGTCCACAGGCGTGCATGTAACCATTCGTGGACGCGAAATCCAGGCCGGTCGCTTCGGTCACCGCTAGGGCGTCCATGTCGGCTCTCAAAAGAACGGTTGGGCCTGGCTGTGCGCCTTTGATGTGCAAAACAATGCTCGACTGGAGTTCGCTGAGGTGAATCTCGCCGAGCCCGTGAATCGAGGCTAGAACGCGCTCGCGGGTCTTCGGTAGGTCGATGCCGAACTCGGGTATCTGGTGGAGGTCTCGACGAATTTCGGTGAGAACGGATTGGTAACCGGCTGCCTCATCGGCGAAGTCACGAGTGAACATGTAAACTCCTTCGTTAGATACGAGAGTCAGCGTATCAAGCCTTCGAAACCTTTTACGCTAGAGAGTATGTTCTTCGAGCAAATGCACCCAACCTGGCAGCTGGCGTTAGCCGACGCTCGAGACTTGTTATTGCTGCTTGAAATGAAACTTATTTCAGGCCAGGAGTATGCCCCTATCGCGCAAAGGGTTATGCGCGCATTTCAAAACAGCATGGACGACGTCAAAGTGCTGATTGTGGGGCAAGATCCCTACCCAACCAGAGGTCACGCCGTCGGCTTGGCGTTCGCGGTTGAGGCAGGCACAGGGCCGCTGCCGCCATCGTTGCAGAACATTCTCACCGAGTTAAAAGACGACCTTGGCAAGACGGTTAGCGCCTCTGGCGATCTCACTCGTTGGCTCCCCGAGGGTGTGATGCTAATGAATCGCCACCTAACCGTGCCTGTTGGCAACGCCGGCGGCCACATGGACCTCGGCTGGGATGCCATAACCGATAAGGCAGTTGCTGCGCTCGCCGAGCGTTTGGGTGAGAAACTTGTTGTGATTCTCTGGGGAAAAGAGGCGCAAAGTTTGGAATCTTTGCTTGGGTCTGCTCAGATTATTAAGAGCGCTCACCCGAGCCCGCTCTCAGCTCGACGCGGATTCTTCGGTTCGAAACCCTTTTCGAAGGCGAATGATGCTCTGCGAAAAGTTGGCCGCCTACCGATCGATTGGTCTTGCTAAATGCCTCTAGATTCCGAGTCTCGCTGGAGATTGGTTCGCAAGAATCGCAACAAACCCGAAGAATCAAAGGGTGAGCTAGTCATTCGAGAAGCAACCGACGCAGACCTGGTTCAGGTCATCGAGATTTATAACTACTACGTTCGCAACTCGGTCGTCACCTTCGACCTAGAGCCAATGCCAATCGAAGATTGGCGTGAAAAGTTCACGTGGATTCAGGGACTTGGCTTACCTTTCATAGTCGCAATCAGCCCAGGCGGACAAACACTTGGTTTTGCCTATGTTGCCCCTTGGCGCCAAAAGGCCGCCTATAAGCGAACAGTAGAAAACAGTATCTACCTTCGACCGGCGGCAACGGGCAAGCGGGTCGGCACCAAATTGCTCCAAGCACTCATCGAGAAGTCAAAGATCGCGGGAGTGAAAGAGATTGTTGCAGTGATTTCAGATAAAGGCGCAGAGTCTTCGATTGCGCTTCACGAGTCTTTCGGTTTCAAGCACCAGGGTCACCTTGGAAAAGTCGGATTCAAATTCGGGCGCTGGCTTGGCACAGTTCTGATGCAGAAGTCGCTCTAAATAATGAAAAAGCTTGCCAGCGCCATTGCACTCGCATTGGTTTTCGCAAACCAAACGGCAATCTTTGCGCAGGCGGATTCAACCGACGGTTTGCAAAACGCTGTTGGGCTGATAGTCGAGTACCGTGATGGAGTTCCGCCGGTGGCGCCAGACGGGCAGGTTACCGGGCAAAACTTTGCTGGAGTTCACCTGGCAAACACTCATGACGTTGGTAGCGGATTCACAGCGGTCGAGTTTGATACCGCAACCACAGACACCGAAGCCAACAACATTGCCACCAACCTAAGGCGCGACCCGCGGGTTCTGCAGGTTGTGGTTGATCATGATTTTTCGATAACCCCTCAGTCTCTGGAGGTTTCGGCAAAGAACAAATTGGCTTTGGCGCTCGGCACGGTTTTTAAACCGGCATCATCGCCTCTTTCACCGAGAGTTGTCGATGCCTGGAATTCTTCGGCTCCATATGCCCCTCAAATCAAAGTCAGTTGGGCGGCACCCAAGGTTTTGAACGGTGGCAGACTTGCCGGCTATCAGGTCTGGAAGAGTGTCAACGGTGGTGCGTACTCTGTAGCCACGACAATCAGCAACCCAAAGGTTCATTCATTCACCCTTTCGCTCGGTCTAACCGCAGGCGCGGCAACCAGGGTTTACGTGAAAGCGATAACCAAACTTGGGCTCGCCATCAAATACGGGTTACCAACAAAGGCAGTTAGTGTTACCCCAACAACTCGACCGGTCGCGCCAACATTGACTGGCTATGCTGACTCGGCACTAAACAAACCGCAATGGTCTGCGTTGACACTTAGCCAGCGAGGCGGCTTGCCTGTAACCTTCCAGGTTTCAGCCACGGCGCCCGGCAAGCCAACCCTGACCTGCACAACTACCTCAACCACCTGCCTTCTACCAAGCTTTTCTTCAGATTCGCAATATTCAATTTCAGTAAGCGCAAGAAATTCAAGAGGAACCTCAACCAGTGCCTCAGTAATTCGCGCTCGCGACCCGTACTTCTACCAGCAGTGGTACCTGTTCGGTCCATTTGGCATAAATGCACCGCAGGCCTGGGCTCAAATGCCTGCGACATACGCGAACCCTGTCGTAGTGGCAGTTATAGACACCGGTTTCACAAGCCATTCCGACCTCAACCCGCAAGTTGTCCCCGGATACGACTTCGTATCGACCGACCAGGTGAGCAACGATGGCGACGGTTGGGACCCAGACGCCAGCGACCCTGGTTCTTTTAACAGCAACCCCACGTCAAAGTCTTCATGGCATGGCACGCACGTGGCTGGGCTTATCGGAGCGGCTGCAAACGGCATTGGCATAATTGGCGTTGCTCCAGGTGTGAAGTTGCAATCCGTGCGTGCTTTGGGCGGCAATGGCGGAAAAGCGTCAGACCTCCTTGCCGCGATAACTTGGGCTTCTGGCGGAACCGTGAATGGGGTGCCGAACAATCCAACTCCTGCGAAAGTTATCAACATTTCGATGGGAACTGAAACCGCATCAACTTGTGATGCTGGCGTTGAAGCCGCTTACCAAGCTGCATTGGGCAGGGGTGTCACGATCGTGACTTCTGCTGGCAACGGTGATTCGAACAACCAGCCGATGCAGGCTTTTGAGTCATACCCTGGCAATTGCCTTGGTTCAATCAATGTTGGCGCAACTGGTGCTACCGGCGACGCGTCTTATTTCTCAAATTACGGCTTAGGCGTTGACATCTCGGCTCCTGGTGGCGATGACCGCGTCACCACCGGCACTCAGCCCGACGCCGCCGGAATGATGATTTCAACTTTGAATGATGGAACTCGCTCACCGGGCGCAGAAAGCTATGCGTTCGATGAGGGTACGTCTATGGCTGCGCCGATGGTTTCTGGTGCCGCGGCCTTGCTCTATGCCAAAAGCGCTTCTATGACGCCCGAACTCGTTTGGCAATACCTAAGCTCAAGCGTTCGCAAATTCCGGCCTGGTACAGAATGCGCACTTACCGTAGGCACTGATAGCCAACGCTGCGGTGCCGGAATACTCGACGTAAACGCCGCTCTAAAACTAGTTAAATAGCAAACGGACTCAGTGAATACTGAGCCCGGATGCTTGCTTTGGTGCGGAAGGTGGGACTTGAACCCACACGCCTATTAAGCGCTAGAACCTAAATCTAGTGCGTCTGCCAATTTCGCCACTCCCGCGTAGCCTCTCCATTCTAGCAATGAATGGTTGTGCATAAATCGGTTGAGGGCCAAAATTTCTGAAATGCTCTACGACACTATGGACACCATTTTAAAGAGAGTCGGCGACCACGCCAGACGCCTCGCTCTCCACCTCGGCGTGAGCGCCGAAGAGGCTGTAGCTCAGGCGATAGATGATCTTTCTGCGAACGAACCTGTTGCCTCAGAACAAGAACTTGCGAGCCAAATCCAGGCCGCGCTGAGTGGTTTCGGGGCGTTGGAGAAGTTCATGGACGACCCCGAAGTTGAAGAATTTTGGATGAATGAACCCAATGTGATATTCGTTCACAAGCGTGGAGAAGTTGAGCGAATAGAAATTGAATTCAACGCAGAGCAGCAAGGCGTCGTGATTGATCGGATGCTTAGGAGCATCGGGCGAAGAGTTGACAGGTCAACACCCTTCGTCGACGCACCCCTGCCAGACGGCTCTCGCCTTCACGTCGTTATCCCAGATATCACGAGGCGAAACTTGAGTTTCAATCTTCGACGCTTCACTGCACGTCGGGCTTCGCTCGAGGATCTAGTCGAGGCTCAAGTCGCAACTGCAAAACAGGCAAATGCGCTTAGATCTGCGCTTGCGAATCGCGAAACCATCTTCGTTTCAGGCGCTACAGCCGCAGGCAAAACAACCCTGCTTTGCGCCTTGCTTGACGCCCTGCCCATGAAGGAGCGGATCGTAAGTGTCGAAGACACCTTCGAGATCTCAATCGCCAACCCCGATTGGGTTGCAATGCAAACCCGACCGGCATCTGTCGAGGGGAGTGGCGAAATCGATCTGCGTCGGCTGATTCGAGAAGCGCTTCGAATGCGTCCCGATCGCTTGGTTGTCGGCGAGGTTCGAGGTGCTGAGGCACTCGAACTTCTTGTGAGCCTCAACTCTGGGATTCCAGGGCTTTGCACAGTTCATGCCAACAGTGCGGAGCATGCCTTCACCAAACTTTTAACGCTTCCGCTCCTGAGCGGGTCGACGGTTCCTCTCGAATTCGTCAAGCAGGTCCTTGGTTCGACGGTTGGCCTGGTAGCCCATTGCGTACAAGACTCAAACGGTTTCAGGCGGATCGGCGAGCTCAAGCGGGTGCTGTTGCAAGCTGGAGAATTGCGGTTTGAAAATGCTGCATAATCCGCAAGTTGTCTTGCTTCTGGCAGGGTTAGTTGCTGGTTGCTCTGCCGTTTTTGCTCTACGGGCATCGCGGGAATCCAAGCGAAAGGTGAAGCAGCAGGAGGCGTGGCCCGCTTTCGTCGATGGTTTCGCCTCTGCCCTTACATCCGGTTTGGGGCGAGTAGAGGCGCTTGAGGTTGCAATTTCACGATGCCCCGTAATTCTCAAACCTGGTTTCGAAACTTTCTCGACAGCACTGCAAAGAAAAAGAGCGCAAGATGCGCTCTCAACTCTCAAAGACAGTTTCGAAAGCGCTTCGGTTGATGAATTCGCCGAGCTCATGATTATCAATGAAAGACTTGGAGGCGCCGGCACAGCTTTGGTGCTGAAAACTCACGCCCAGCGATGCCGAGACAAAAGCGCCGCCGACGCGATGGCTCGATCCAAAACGACATCGACACTCACTATTGCGAAACTCGGCGTTACTGCACCTTGGGTGCTTCTTCTGTTGCTAATCAGCCGGCCAGAGAGCGCAGAGAGCTTCGAAACGCCAGCTGGGCTCTCAATCTTGCTCGGTGGGCTGGCAACTTGTGTGGTGGCATATCGGCTGATTGTGCTTCTGGGCCGCATGCCAAGCGAGGTGAGAGTGTATGGCAAAGAAAATTAGCCAAGACTCAGAAGAGGTTGTTGCAATCGTTGCGGTGCTCGCTCAAGCTATGCGAGGCGGATTGACACCTATCGCGGCTCTTCGGCAATCACTCGAGAACGCTCACGGATCTGTAGCCGAGAAGCTTCAGCGGGTGCTTACTTCAATAGAGCTTGGTCAGCCCCTTCAAAGTGCAGTGGCCGACGCTAAACAAAAATCTCTGACACCTGCCCTTGAGGAACTCTTGAACAAGCTTTTGGTAGCAAATCAACTTGGTTCTGCCTTGGCAGAGCAGTTGGACTCTCTAGGCCAAACATTGGCGAGTCAGATTGCAGTCGAGAAATTGTCTAGAGCAGTGGCGAGCGAAACAAAAATGCTCCTGCCTTTAGTGTTTCTCATTTTGCCGGTTACCGTGATTTTTGCTTTGTACCCAAGTCTTCAAATCCTAAATATTCAATTGGAAGGAATCTAATGAAATGTCTCACTAGCGAAAAAGGCGACGTGCCAGGCTGGGTCCTGATCACGCTTATGACTGCGGGGTTGGTGATTGTTCTTTGGTCGGCCGCTGGCCCTGCATTGAGCAGTTTGTTCACTAATTCGCTAAGTCGTGTTTCGACGTTCTGAAGGGTCAGCGCCTCTCGAGTTCATTCTCGTGGTCGCACCAATAATGCTTAGCTTCAATGGCGTGATGTCCATTTCGGTGCTTGGCTATCAGAAGTCACTTCTGATCGCGGCGGCAACAAGCATCGCCGAACGGGCAGCCTTGGCCGACGTGAACCAAGCCGATGAGGAAGGTTTGATTAGCGATGCGCTTGCTGGTGTTGGCCTTGAAGACGCGGCCGTCAGCCTTTCAAGCGAGGGTGGTATAGAAGTTGCGCGAGCTTCAATGCTCGCGCTTGGAGTTTTCGAACTCGAAGCGGTTGGCTATGCGTCCATTGAGGACTAATTGTGATCGCGGAAATGCGGTCGTTGAATTCATTGCATTCGGCGTAGTACTTTTTGCTCCCATGGCTGCATTTGCAACTTCGATGACAACCGATGCCTTGCAAAAACAGATCGTTTCGAGTGCAGCCCCGCAACTTGCCAGAGCCGCCAGTAGCGGCGCATTTGCGTTTGATGAGCTATCTCGGCGTTACCTTGCCAGTTTCTCAGGATTACAAATTTCTTCGACTCGGTCTGACTTTTTGGTAACCGTATCTGTTCGACTGGGTTCAACTCAAGCGGTCGCAAAGCAGGTGTTATGAAACTCGACAGGGGTTCAACTCTTCCGCTGGTGATTGGTTTGATCACATTGTTATTGGCAACTATTTTCATAACAACAGAGCTCCAGACATTGCTCATTCAACGGGCTAATGCCCTTAGCGAAGCTAGATTCGCTGCCCTGTATGTCGCAAAGCAAACTTCTAAAATTCCACCCGTAGTGGGGCTTGATTATGGTCCTGCCGTTGAGGGGCAACTTGTTGGGGTGTCGTCGATAACTGTAGTTACCCAAGATGGCAAAACTTTTGAAGCAACAGTCTGCGAAACCTGGCACTCACCCTTAGGTCTTCATGCCGATACGGAGGTTTGCGATAACGCTAAGGCGCGAGCTATTTTTTGATGGGTTTAGGGCTGTAACGAGGAATGTACTTCCATAGCAACCAGGCACCGCCAAAACCAGCCCAGCCGAATATCGCCATTGCCGGGCCAAGAGTCACCATTGCGGCGAGGCCAACCAGCAGAGGCCCCGCGCCGGCGACAGCCGCATCGGTTAGTAGGCGGTAAGAAGCCAAGAACTCGTTTCGTGCATCCGTAGGCGCAAGGTCTGAGCCGAGCACCAAGATCACACCGCTGCCAACACCATTGACCAGAGCCATGAGAACGGCAATTGTAAAGAATGTGGGCGAGTTGAACGACAGTGCCACAAGTAGGTGTGCAACAGAGAGGCCGACTGCGGTAGGAACGGCAGCCCAACGGCGACCGAATCGATCCATGATGGCACCAGATGCGTAGAAAAGCGCAAAGTCGAGGGCGTTGGCTACGCCTATGTAAACGGCTGCCTCTTCGGGTGGAAGTCCAATACTTAGAGCCCATAGCGGGAGTCCAATTTGCCTTGAAGTTCGTAGAATCGCGATAACCGAGACACCAACCCCTACGGTGGCAAGTTTCTTCCACTCCCGCTTTGCAATGTCTAGGGTTCGACCAGGCACAACCACTGGAGTGTCTAAGATGGCATCTTTTTTCGTAAGCAGCAAAACCACCGCCGCCGAACTGCAAACCACCACGGCCACCCAGTAAACAGCTCCAGGGCCGCCTAGGTGAACGGCAAGTGCGCCTAGTAGCGGACCAAAGAATGAGCCCCCTCGAAACATTCCGCCAAGAATCGAAACTGATCTGGCGCGATGGCTAAGTGGAATGTGCTCGGTCATGAAAGAGTGGCGGGCGAGTGCGAAAACCGCTGAGGACGCACCCAAAATCAAGATTCCGGCTCCTAGCATGTAGAGGTTTACCGCGAAGACCGAGAGCAGGATTCCGACCGCAGCGATAGCCGCCGAAAAGATCATCGATGTTCGCTCGCCGATTCGGTCAACGAGCTTGCCGGCGGGCAGGTCGGCTACCAGAGTTCCGGCCATCACCAGGCCGGCGATTAGTCCAGCGGATCCGAGGTCAGCACCCATCGCCTTGGCGCTGGCTGGGATCAGCGGAATCATGCTGTTTTCGCCGATTGAAAAGAGCAGCGAAGGTAGAAATACCGGAACAACCAAAGACTTGATTGGGTAGTTCACGGCTGGCTTCGACACCACTCAATTATGCGCGCCTAGACTAGAAGCAGATGGCTGACATTGACCTTTCCCAAGAAATACGCGAGCTGCGCACCACCTTTGCGAGCATTCGCGAAGTCGTCGACCCTGCCACCCTTGCAAAAGAGGTCGACCGTCTAAAAGAGCTGGCTGCCGACCCGAATCTCTGGGACGACGCCCCGAAGGCGCAAAAAATCACCAGCCAGTTGAGCAGAGCCCAGGCTCAGATTGCCAAGCTTGAATCTGTCTCTGAGCGCCTAGACGACCTTGAGGTTTTGATCGAGTTGGCCAACGACGAAGCCGACTCTTCGGTGCAGGGCGAAGCCAAGGCCGAGCTCAACAGCTTGCAAACCGAGATTGGTGAACTTGAAGTGCAAACCTTGCTGAACGGCGAATACGATTCGCGCGCAGCTGTCATCACCATCCGTGCGGGAGCGGGCGGCGACGACGCCACCGACTTTGCCGAAATGCTTATGCGCATGTATCTGCGCTATGCCGAGAAGCACAAACTACCTGCGGCCGTGCTGGATATTTCTTACGCCGAAGGAGCTGGCATTAAGTCGGCGACCTTTGAAATCGATTCTCCTTTTGCCTTCGGAACCCTCTCTGTAGAAGGCGGCACCCACCGACTCGTCAGAATGAGCCCGTTCAACTCTGCTGGCAAGCGTCAAACCTCATTCGCTGCGGTCGAAGTGGTTCCGCTGATCGAACAGACCGATGTCATCGAGATTCCTGAAAACGACATTCGTGTCGATGTGTTCCGTTCCTCTGGCCCAGGCGGGCAGTCTGTGAACACCACCGACTCGGCAGTACGAATCACCCACTTGCCTTCGGGAATCGTTGTCTCGTGCCAGAACGAGAAAAGCCAGATCCAGAACAAGGCAGCTGCTCTGAGGGTTCTCGCCTCGAGATTGCTGGAGGTTAAGCGTCGCGAAGAAGAGGCTAAGAAGAAGCAGTTGGCCGGCGACGTCAAGGCGTCTTGGGGTGAGCAGATGCGTTCTTACGTGCTGGCTCCCTACCAAATGGTGAAAGATCTTCGCACCGAATATGAAGTTAACAACCCAAGCGCTGTTTTTGATGGTGACATCGACGGATTTATTACCGCCGCGATTAGGTGGCGTAAACGAGTTCAGAGCTAACCCTGTTTTAGGCTCTAATCACGATGATCTCGATTAGCCACGTCACCAAGCAATACAAGGGTGCTCCGCGCCCAGCGCTAGATGACGTCTCTATAGAAATCGACAAGGGTGACTTTGTCTTTTTGGTCGGAACCTCGGGTTCGGGTAAATCTAGCCTTCTTCGTTTGATGCTTCGCGAAGACGTCCCGTCAAGGGGTTCGGTAAGGGTACTGGGTGAAAATCTGGTCGCAATCCCTTCGCGCCGAATCCCTCAGTTTCGCCGCAACATCGGCATGGTTTTTCAGGATTTTCGTCTGCTACCAAACAAAACAATCTTCGAAAACATTGCATTCAGCCTCGAAGTAACTGGGGCCAGCCGAGCCAAGATTGCCGACAAGGTTCCTGCAGCGCTTCGACTTGTTGGTCTTGCCGAGAAATCTGACCGCATGCCTAACGAGCTTTCTGGTGGCGAGCAACAGCGCGTGGCCCTTGCCCGCGCCTTTGTTGACACACCTGCACTTCTTCTCGCCGACGAGCCAACCGGAAACCTAGACCCTGGCACCAGTGCCGAAATCATGAACCTGCTCGAAAAGATCAACGCCGCCGGCACCACAATCGTCATGGCCACCCATGATCGAGGTCTTGTTGACAAGGCGCAGAAGCGAGTTGTGGTGCTCGACCAAGGCAAGATTGTGCGCGACCAACGAGGCGCAGGTTACGGGGGAGCGCAGTGAGGTTTGGCACCGTAATCCGAGAAGCCGTTTCGGGGCTTCGCCGCAACGTAGCCATGGTTGTTTCGATCATCTTGGTCACGTTCTTGTCGCTAACCTTCGTAGGCACCGCGAGCCTTCTTCAGATGCAGGTCGGCGAGATGAAAAACTACTGGTACGACCGCGCTCAGGTTGCCGTCTACCTTTGCTCTGGCATTTCACCGGCCGATGCTTGCCCGCAGGGTGAAGCATCAGCCGACATCAAAGCCGCGGTTGAGGCAAAGCTCAACGAAGGCACGCTAAAGCCATACATCGACAAGTTTTTCTTCGAAGACCACGATCAGGCTTACAAGCACTTTCAAGAACAATTCAAAGGCAACTCGGTCGCCAAATACGTAACCAAAGATCAGTTGAACGAAACTTTCTGGGTGAAACTTAAAGACCCACAAAAGAGTCAGATCATCACCGAGACCTTCACCGGTTTCGCCGGGGTTGAAGAAGTCCGTGACCAGCGAAGCTACCTTGACCAAATCTTCAACATCCTCAACGCAGCCAGCCTCGCCGCCATCGGTGTGGCTGTCTTGATGTTGTTCTCGTCGGCGCTTCTGATTTCAACCACCATTCGCCTGAGCGCCTTCTCAAGAAGGCGTGAAATCGGCATCATGCGCTTGGTTGGTGCCAGCAACTTCTACATACAACTTCCATTCGTGCTAGAAGGAATCGTCGCGGCAACCGTCGGCAGCCTTCTTGCGGGCGGCGCTGTTCTCGCAATAGTTCACTTCTTCGTCCAGGGCGTCCTTGCTCCAAAGCTTCCTTTCACAAACCTGGTTGGCCTCGCCGAGGGGTTCACAGTGTTCCCGATTCTGGTTGGAGTCGGCGTTCTCTTGGCCGCAGTTGCCTCAGGAACAGCAATTCGCCGCTACCTCCGCATCTAACCTGGTTGTTAGACTGATTGGCTGACCGCACAGGTCTGCCAGATGGAGTGAATCATGCCTAGAGAGCGTGGCCAAAAGGTTGTTGCAAGCAACCGCAAGGCTCGCCACGACTACCACATAGACGATGTCTATGAGGCTGGGCTTGTGCTAACCGGCACAGAGGTGAAGGCTCTCAGAGCAGGCCACGCTTCGCTGATTGATGGCTACGCAACAATTGAGGGCGCCGAAGCCTGGCTCGAGAACGTTCACATTCCCGAATACACCGAGGGCACCTGGAACAACCACAGCACCCGTCGCCGCCGCAAACTTTTGCTCAACCGCCACGAAATCGACAAACTTGCCGGCAAGATCAAAGAATCCGGCTACACACTTGTTCCCCTGAGCCTCTATTTCAAAGACGGACGCGCCAAGATCGAGATCGCGCTAGCTCGCGGTAAGAAAGAATACGACAAGCGTCAGTCACTCAAAGAGGCCCAAGACAAACGCGAGGCGGCTAGAGCCGTATCAACTAAGGGCAAAGAGTGGTAGTCATTCGCCCGCTAAGCGAAGCAAATCAAGAAGGCTTCCTGTCTTTCATGGCGTCTAAGGCATTCGAAACCAATCCGAATTGGGCTGGTTGTTTTTGCCAGTTCTACCTCGACAACGCCGAAGATATTGAAGGTTTCGAATTAACCGCGGAGCGCAATCGCGCGAAGGCTTGTGAGCGTATTGCATCTGGAACAATGCGTGGCTATCTCGCATTCGATGGCAACGAAGTTGTTGGCTGGGTCGCCGCGAACAAAGCGAATAATTTCACCCAACTCCCGCCGACTTCAGACGAAACAGCCAGAATTCTCTGCTTCGTAATCGAACCGGAACACCAGGGTCAAGGAGTGGCAACCGCCCTTCTAAACTTTGCGATCGAGGACCTTTCAGATCAAGGTTTCAAATCTATCGAGGCCGCCCCTCAGATTGATGATGGCTTCAGCTCGAGTGGTTATCGGGGCAAGCTAAGCATGTTCGTCAAGGCGGGCTTCGAGCAAGGCCCGAGCATCGATGACAGGCACGTCTTAGTTCACAGACAACTCACCGAATAACTGTCGGCGCCGCGAGGTATCCTGTTAGAGAACCAGCAATGGTTTTTGGTAACTAAATAATGGGGATGATCGGTTTCGACAGTGCTTTTGCGACTGGATGAAGCGGGTCGTGAATGTAGCGTCAACACGTAAATGTCCGCTGCAAACTATAGGTGCTAAAGCTAATCGCACCGACTTCGCCCTAGCTGCCTAAGCGCAACTAGCCTGAAGTCCGTCATGCCGTATTTGATTTCGTTACGGTTCTTGGCGTCATTTAGAAATCTTGCTGAGTA
>CAIRNX010000040.1 GCA_903880095.1 uncultured Micrococcales bacterium
AGAAATGGCAACAGGAACCGTAAAGTGGTTCAACTCTGAGAAGGGCTTCGGCTTCATCACTCAGGACGGCGGTGCAGACGTATTCGTGCACTTCTCAGCTATCGGTGGCGATGGCTACAAGGAACTCAAAGAGAACCAGCGCGTTGAGTTCGACGTTAAGAGTGGCGACAAAGGCCCACAGGCAGACAACGTAACCGTTGTTGGCTAATTAAAGACTTAACAACGAAAAGCGCCACTCCTTCGGGGTGGCGTTTTTCGTTTGCACTCTGCCGGTGAGAGTGCCAAAATAGAGTTAGCACTCTAAAGACCTGAGTGCCAGAAACTACTTTTTGGAGATACCTCAAATGGCAAAAATCATTACTTTCAACGAGGAAGCTCGTCGTGGCCTAGAGCGCGGCTTGAACATCCTTGCAGACACCGTGAAGGTCACCCTTGGCCCTCGTGGTCGCAACGTTGTGCTCGAGAAGAAGTGGGGCGCCCCAACCATCACAAACGATGGTGTCTCGATCGCTAAAGAAATTGAACTTGAAGACCCGTTCGAGCGCATTGGTGCCGAGCTTGTCAAAGAGGTCGCAAAGAAGACCGACGACGTAGCCGGTGACGGTACCACCACAGCAACAGTTCTAGCCCAGGCTCTGGTTCGTGAAGGTCTGCGCAACGTTGCAGCCGGCGCCGACCCGATCAGCTTGAAGCGTGGAATCGAAAAGGCAACCGCAGCCGTTATCGCTCAGCTAATCAAAGACGCAAAGCCGGTCGATGGCAAGGAGCAGATTGCTGCCACCGCATCGATCTCAGCTGGCGACACCCAGATCGGTGAACTAATCGCCGAGGCCATCGACCGTGTTGGTCGCGAAGGCGTTGTAACAGTTGAAGAGTCGAACACCTTTGGCATCGAGCTTCAACTGACCGAAGGTATGCGCTTCGACAAGGGCTACATCTCTGGCTACATGGTCACCGACCCTGAGCGCCAAGAGGCTGTTCTTGAAGACGCTTACGTTCTGATTGTGAACAGCAAGGTCTCAGCCATGAAAGACCTTCTGCCAATCATCGAGAAGGTTATCCAGACCGGGAAGCCTCTTCTTCTCATCGCAGAAGACGTCGACGGCGAAGCTCTTACCACTCTTGTTCTAAACAAGATCCGTGGCATCTTTAAGTCGGTTGCCGTTAAGGCTCCTGGCTTCGGTGACCGTCGCAAGGCAATGCTTCAGGACATCGCAATCTTGACCGGTGGTCAGGTTATCGCAGAAGAGATCGGCCTTCGTTTGGAGACCGCAACTCTCGACCTTCTAGGTCGTGCTCGCAAGGTGGTTATCACCAAAGACGAGACCACCATTGTTGAAGGTGCCGGCGAGGCCTCGGCTATCGCTGGTCGCGTTGACCAGATTCGCCGCGAGCTTGAGGCAAGCGACAGCGAATACGACAAAGAGAAGCTGCAGGAGCGTTTGGCAAAACTTGCCGGCGGTGTTGCAGTGATCAAGGCTGGTGCCGCGACCGAGGTTGAACTTAAGGAGCGCAAGCACCGCATTGAGGACGCCGTTCGCAACGCTAAGGCTGCAGTTGAAGAAGGTATCGTCGCCGGTGGTGGCGTTGCTCTTCTTCAGGCTGGCACCAAGGCCTTCGCATCGCTCGAACTTGTTGGCGACGAGGCGACTGGCGCAAACATCGTTCGCGTTGCAATCTCGGCTCCACTGAAGCAGATCGCAATCAACGCAGGCCTTGAGCCTGGTGTTGTTGCCGAGAAGGTTGCAAGCCTCCCTGCTGGTCACGGCCTAAACGCCGCGACCGGTGAATACGTCGACATGCTGAAGGCCGGCATCAACGACCCAGTGAAGGTGACCCGCTCTGCACTGCAGAACGCTGCATCAATCGCTGGATTGTTCTTGACCACCGAGGCTGTTGTTGCCCAGAAGCCAGAGCCAGCAGCACCAGCTGCCGCCCCTCAGGGTGGCATGGACTTCTAAAAGTCGTTAGAAAAAATCGGCGGAGCCGAAAGGCCCCGCCCATTTTTTCTTTTAAAGAAACAGGCGAACGTTTGCCTGTTCGATCTCGGTGTATTGCTTAGCCGCAAAAGCGAGAGCAGAGCTCACCTCGCCAAGTTGGTGTTGCACCGTCGTTGCGGTAACCCGCCACCTACCAACCAGCTCTTGAAAGCTGTTTGCGGCCACGCCCTGCCATGAGCCCTGCAGCCCCTGAAGGTTGGCGTGTAGGTTATCAACCTCGGCTTGGAGTCTCGATATCGTTGCTTGAATTGTTGTATTTGCCGCGAGAACCTGCTCGCTGTCTACGCTGAAATGTGTCATGGGTAGATCAAACTCCCGTTGGTATGTTTCTCGGTGAGCTGGTTAAGTTTTGGGGATAACTAGGGGAGTTCGACCCTGAAGGTAGCCCCTCCGCCAGGAGTCTCGTTTACGGTAATCGTTCCATCGTGTCTCTCGACAATTGCCTTGACGATTGAAAGCCCTAGACCAGAGCCGCCGGTCTCTCGGTTTCTTGAGTTATCGGCCCGATAGAAGCGTTCGAAAACCTTGTCTCGAAGGTTGGCGGGAATTCCCGATCCTTGGTCGCGGACCTCAATAACAGTTTTCTTGTCTACGACACCGAAGGCGGCGACCACCGGTTTTCCCTTAGTTGAGAATCGGGCAGCGTTGGTCAGCAAATTGATCAGCACTTGTCGCATTGCGCCGGTGTCTACATTTGCGGTGAATGTCTTAATGGCCTTGCCGTCCAAATCGGTAGCCGACACCTTGATGCCTGAGTGAAGTGAGATGTCTTTGCCAGCTTCGAGGACCATCGAAACCAAATCGGTTTTTGCCTTGCTGATCTCTGCCTTCTCGTCGAGTCGGGCGAGCACGAGCAAATTCTCAACCAACTCGGTCATGCGAACGGCCTCGGATTCGATTCGTTCCATGGCATCAGTCAAATCTTGTTTTTTACTAAGCGCGCCCATGCGATAAAGCTCAGCGTAACCACGAACGCTGGCTAGTGGTGTGCGTAGTTCGTGACTCGCGTCAGAGACAAAACGCCGCATCTGCTCGAGGGCTTTACCTCTTTGACCAAATGCCAGTTCGATGCTATCGAGCATCGAGTTCAAAGCTGTGTTGATTCGAGCGACTTCGGTTTTGCCAGGACGCTCGGGCAAACGCTGTGTGATGTCGCCGGCCGAAACAGCCGATGCTGTGCGCTCCACTTCTTTTAGTGGTCGCAGGGCAGAGGTGATGGTCAGCCAGATAGAAAGCGCGCTGATGATTAGGAGCAAGAAACCAAATGAGGCGCCGATTGCTCTGTACTGGTCAAGGAGGGCGTTGTTGGCGTCTGTCGGCAAGGCCACAACTAGAGAGCCTCTGTAATTGGTGGTTGGTACGGCGACCATGCGCCACCCCTTGCCGTTCACCAGCCCAGCCACTGGGACTCCCTTAGAGTCAACTTCGAACGGCAGCCCTCGAGTGCGCAAAACGGCATCGAGAGTGAACCGGGTGAGGTTCGGCTTGGTCGCCTTGGTCTGCGCTGATGAAACGATGTAAATCAGTTCGCTGCCATCTGCGTTTAGAAACGAGATGAAGTAGTCGCTCGGTAGCCTTGGAAGATCTAGTTGCCTGGCAGTGATGCGCAGAGCCACCTGCGTTGGATCTTCATCTGCCAAGGTTCCGGCCGTGCTCATCAAGATCGAGTCGGTGTTTTGCTGCAGGTAGGTCTTGACTACCGAAAGCGTGCCCGTGCTTGAAACAACTAGCAGTATGCCGATGATTGCTACCGAAAGCGCGGTTAGCTTGCTGCGCAACGAGATTCGCGCCCAGCCTTCGGTGATCTTTTTATTCATTAGTTCGATTTAAACATGTATCCGACACCGCGTTTGGTGATTAGGACAGGTTCTTTGGTTAGCGGGTCAAGTTTGCGTCGAAGGTACGAAACGTAAGATTCGACGATACCCATTTCACCGTTGAAGTCGTACTCCCACACATAATCGAGAATCTGCGCTTTGCTAAGCACCCGGTTTGGGTTCTCCATGAAGTAAGTGAGCAGCTTATATTCGGTTGGGCTCAAATCAACTGGCGTGCCACCGATTTTCACCTCGTGTGCGTCTTCGTCGACAGAGACCTCGCCGACGGTCAAGAAGCGAGGGCGATGCCCATCGTTTCCCGAGCGGCGCAGGATTGCCTTGATTCGGGCCAGTAGAGCCGCGTTGCTCCAAGGTTTGACTACGTAGTCGTCACCCCAGAAGGTGAGACCCGAGGCTTCGGTTTCGCGATCATCGCGTGCTGTCAGGAACAAAATCGGTGCAGTGTGGCCGAGTCGGCGAAGTTCTTTCGCGAGTGCGAGCCCCTCGTTTCGCCCACTTTCTTCAGGGCTCTCTTTGTTGATGTCGAGATATGCGGGCATGTTGATGTCAAGAATGAAGAAGTCTGGCGGAGTCACCTTGGCCACTTCGAGAGCTTCTTGGCTGGTAGCGACGGCGTGCGGGGTGAAACCTCCGAAGGTGAGGGTCTGATTTAGTTGTGCGCGAATGCTCGACTCGTCGTCGACCACTAGAACCTTGATTGTCTCCATGCTGAAAGTTTGCTGGATAAACCTGAGAGAAACCTGAGAGTTCGTTGAGTGTCTCTTGTGATATTTAGAGAATATCGTCGGCGTCGATGATTTCGTAAGAGTAGCCCTGCTCAGCCAAGAAACGCTGCCGGTTCTGCGCGAAGTCTTGGTCAACTGTGTCGCGAGCTATGAGAGTGTAGAAATTTGCGGTTCGACCATCAGTCTTCGGTCGAAGCAAGCGACCAAGGCGTTGCGCCTCCTCTTGGCGTGAACCATAAGAGCCAGAAATCTGTATTGCGACCGACGCCTCCGGGAGGTCGATTGAGAAGTTAGCCACCTTAGAAACCACGAGAGTCGTGAGTTCACCGGTGCGAAACTTCTGAAACAACACTTCGCGTTCATCTACCGGGGTTTCGCCGGTAATAAACGGAACCTTCAGGGCGTCTGCCACTGTGTGAATCTGATCCAAGTATTGGCCGATGATAAGTGTTGGCTCACCCTTGTGTTTATTCATCAAGCGAGAGATCACGGGGATCTTCATCGGTGAGGTCGCCGCAATGCGGTAGCGGTCGTCCTGGTTTGAAATCGCGTACTCGAGGCGCTCCTGCTCGGGTAGGTCGACTCTGACTTCGAAGCAAGCGGCAGGGGCAATGTAACCCTGCGACTCGATCTCCTTCCACGGAGCATCGAAGCGTTTAGGGCCGATGAGTGAGAAGACGTCTCCCTCTTTGCCGTCTTCGCGAACCAGAGTTGCGGTGAGACCAAGGCGTCTGCGCGCCTGCAAATCTGCAGTCATCTTGAAGATTGGCGCCGGCAACAGGTGGACCTCGTCATAAACGATTAATCCCCAGTCTTTGGCATTCAAAAGCTCGAGATGAGCGTAGTCACCTTTTCTTTTGGTGGTCAAAATTTGGTAGGTGGCAATTGTGACTGGGCGAACCTCTTTCACCGAGCCGGAGTATTCGCCGATTTCTTCTTCGGTGAGGCTGGTTCGCTTCAGAAGTTCGTTCTTCCACTGACGGGCCGAAACCGTGTTGGTTACCAAGATCAGCGTGTTGGTTTTGGCAACGGTCATCGCGCCCGCGCCAACGATTGTCTTGCCGGCACCACAAGGCAGAACCACTACCCCAGAACCGCCAGCCCAAAACTTGTCGATGGCTTGCTGCTGGTATCCGCGCATGTGCCAGTCACCCTCGGCAAGTGCAATCGGGTGAGGAGTTCCTTCTGTGTAACCCGCTAGATCTTCGGCTGGCCAGCCAAGCTTTAGGAGCTCCTGCTTCACCTGACCTCGCGCCCATGGTGCGATACGGAAGGTCGTTTCGCTGAGTCGGCCGCCGAGAAGTTCATTGATCTTCTTGTGTCTAGAAACCTCTGCAAGCACAGGCTTGTCTTCAGAGAAAAGTTCGAGTTCGCCATCTTCACCTCGCAAGATCGTGAGGCGCCCGTAGCGGGACATGGTTTCGGTGATGTCGGTGCGAACCGACTGAGGCACCGCAAACTTGGCGTAACGGTCGAGGACTCCGAGCACGAAGTCAGCGTCGTGCCCGGCGGCGCGAGCATTCCAGAGGCCAAGTCGGGTGATTCGGTAAGTGTGAATGTGTTCTGGCGCACGCTCGAGCTCGGCGAAAACCGCGAGGTCGTGCCTCGCGTCTGAAGCCATCGGGTGATCGACTTCGAGTAGAGCGGTTTTGTCGCTCTGAACAATAAGTGGCCCCGTGGTCATCCTTCTAGCCTATTTCTTACAACCGACTACAGAAAACTGACTGAAGAAATGTTTGCAATCGGTATCGTGCGTTCGATGTCGGCTTTGCGGTCTCGTGCACGCATGCGCCCGTTGGCTACGCCGTTTGGTTCAAGAACGAAGGTCTGTTCAAGGTCGTTTTGACCAACGAAGGTCACTGATATTTTTGCCTTGCTCTTAATCGCAAGCATTATCTGCCTCATGATCGATTCGTCATCTGAGCCCGAACTCACGGTTTGGTCGCTGTGGCGAAGGCGAGCAACGGTTTCTACCCAGTCACCAGATTCTGCCTTTTGAGCGGCCGCGGCAATCACCTTGAGCGGCGAAACCACCGAACCGGATTTGTCTGAGCGAATGGCAGTGTGGCCAACCTCACGCAAACCGAAGTAAAGAATGTCGCGGGCGAAGCGCGAACTAAGAGCTTCGGAGTCGATGCGAATCAGGTTGTAAGGCTTGAGCCTCGTATCGTTTACCAATTCGGTAAGTAGAGTTGCGTCTTTGCTCATCACAAAGCAACCTCCGGTTCTAGCATCTTCGATCACGCGGATGCGGCCGAAGCGCTTAGCGGCGTCGTTCAGTAGGTAGTCGACAGGTTGTGGTAAGGCAGTACCAGCAAGGCGTTGAAGAGTCGCTCTCATCTGGTCGGCGCTGAGGCCAGATTCCATGCCAAAGCTAATGCTCAGAGCCGAGAGGCGGTAACGGGAGGCAAGCCCTGCCTGCTCGATGTCTACGAAGGCTCGAAGTTCTCGCTCATCTTCGGTGCTGAGTGGGCCTGGTGCGATAACAGAGAGGTCGCCTTGAATGATGATTCGAGATTGTGTTGTTGGCAGAGACTTTGAGATGAGGGCCCCGGCTCCGCTTGGGTCGCCACCTAGCAAAAGTTTGGTCCAAGACGAAACCGCGCCATCAACCGAAAGCCCTAGTAGCTCGGCATAGGCGATCACGTGACCAAATCGACTCAACGCGTCGAACCGTTCGAGTGGGAAGCAGTTTTGCACTGCCTGGTTTAGTGCAATGCCGTTCGCCAATTCGGAGGCTAACTCGGCTGAGGCATCTGCGCCTAGAAGCTCCAGCCAGGTTGAGCCGAGCAATTGCCACCGGGCCTTGGCTGAGAGATCGACCCATTCAGCTGACCGCGTGGTCAGAGACCACCGCCCGTCGTTTGAGGTGATCAAACCAGCCGCCGCGGCAAGTTCAAAAATTGCCCTGACGAAATCCAACTCTTTGCCGGTCAGAGCCGAGATTCGTTTGGTGTCTGCAAGAGAGATTCCTTGCTTGCCAACGTCACGCAAAATTCGGTGCTCAAGGTCGAACACCAATTCGGTTATGGCAGCGAGGGTTTCGAATGCGTGAATGCCGGCAACCGAGTCTGATTCGCCGATGGGTGTCGGCGTAGGAGCTGCCTGAGCGAAGCCACCGTTTTCGAACTTAACAAGGCTACCTTCGCGCAGAAAATCGAGTAGTGGGTTGCCATCGCCCGAGCCCTCGCCGCTAGCGTAAACCAGTGCAGATTTGGGCAACGAGTTGACGAAGTTTGCCATGTGCTTTGGCTGTAGCAACCACTCAGCCAGGTCGAAGAAATCCTTGAGGCTCGAAGAGCTTCCGCCACGAAGACGAAGAAGGCGCACCAGTTCGTCGTCGCTGAGCGCGCGCAGGCGGCCGGCGAGATCGAGGACCTGGCTCATCGGGGGTTTTAGCGCTTATCTTTTGCGCGGTTTCGGGCCTGGACGATGACCAAAGCGATCATGAGCAAGGCACCGAACGGCAAGCCAATCATTGGCATAAGCGCCAGTAGTGGTGGCAATTGGTGAAAGTTCAAAAGGTAAGCGAGAAGAACAACAAGGATTGCCAGGATCGAGATTCCGATGACTCCAGCCATCATGAACGCGAGTGCGTTTTCTACGCGGGTCTTCTGGGGAGAGTTAGGTTTAGCCATCCTTATAGGATACCTGCCGAACATGCCAGCTTCACAGGTAAAATAAGGGGGACACATTTGGAGGTGCCAAATGCCAACCGGCAAAGTTAAGTTTTTCGACGACGTTAAGGGCTTCGGCTTCATCGCATCAGATGAAGGCCAGGAGGTTTACCTGCACGGGTCAGCTCTCCCAGACGGTGTCACTTCGGTCAAGAACGGCACTCGAGTCGAGTTCAGCCTGTTCGATGGCAAGCGTGGCGCACAGGCGATGTCTGTTCGCATTCTCGAAGCCCCAGTAAGCCTCGCTCGACGCGACAAGAAACCTGCGGATGAACTCGCCGTGATGATTCAGGATCTGATTCGCTTGCTAGACGGGCTCAATGGTCGACTCCCGGAGCCGAAGTCTGGCGCTCGGATCGCAGCGATCCTTCGCAAGGTTGCTGACGAACTAGATGCCTAAGACGCGCAAAGCCGCAGACCACTCTGCCTTCGCACTTGAGGTTCTCAAAACCGAGAAGCTTTCTCACGGTGCCTTCATCAACGCCATCGATGAGGGAGACGACACCGTGTCATACCTTTTCAAGTGCGAACTCAAGGGCTACCTCGATTGGCACTGGTCGGTTACGGTTTATCAGCCTGTGGGAGCCGAACCTACACTGAGCGAATTCGTTCTGTTGCCTGGTGAAACCTCACTCGTTGCGCCCGACTGGGTCCCCTGGTCTGAGCGACTAGCTGACTACAAGGCACTACAGGCAGAACTCGAAGCTCAGGCAGCGCTCGATGCCGAAGAAGCAGAAGAGAATGAAGATGTCGACGACTCTGGGGAGCTTGAAGAAGATTCAGTTGAAATCATCGATGTCGACGAAGACGAACTACTTTCGCCGACGGTAGCGGATGAGGGCGAGGGTGCCGAGAGCGATACCGAAGAAGCAGGTAAGCGGCCACCAAGGTCTCGTGGCCGGAACCGTCGCGGGAATAGCAAGAAAAACGACTAGGGTCGAAACCCAAATCAGAACACCCACGGCGATTACTGGTCGTGGGTTTGTTTCTAGCGGCGCCGGGTCGGGCCTGCGCTCAGAACTCTTGACGTAAAACTTCAAACTAACCAAGCTCCGAAACCACGAAGTCGATTGCCTTGGTAAGTTTTTGCACATCGGCGAGTTCGGTGGCGGTAAAGGTTGCTACGCGAAGCTGGTTGCGACCGAGTTTGCGATAGGGTTCAACGTCAACAATCCCGTTTGCACGCAAGGTTTTGGCAACTTCTGCTGCGTCGACACCGTCGAAATCGATGGTGACAACGACTTGCGAGCGGTGCTCAGGGTTGGCAACGAACGGGGTCGCGTAGACCGAGTTCTCGGCCCAGTTGTAGAGGTGATTGCTTGCCTCGCGGGTGCGCTTATCTGCCCAAGCCAAACCGCCGTTTGTGTTCATCCATTCGATCTGGTTTTGCAGCAAGAACAAGGTGGCAATCGCGGGGGTGTTAAGTGTTTGGTTGAGTCGCGAGTTGTCGATTGCGGTTTTGACGCTTAAAAACTCGGGAATGTAGCGATCGCTCGAAGCGATTCGCTCTGCTCGCTCGATGGCCGCAGGAGACATCAGTGCCAACCACAAGCCTCCGTCTGAAGCAAAGTTTTTCTGCGGTGCGAAGTAGTAAACATCGGTTTCGGTTGCGTCAAAGTCGATGCCTCCGGCTGCTGAGGTGGCGTCTGTGAAGTGGATCGCTCCTGAGTCGGCACCCGCGACTCGCTTAACCGGAGTAACCACGCCAGTTGAAGTTTCGTTTTGGGCGTACGCGTATGAGTCCACGCCTGCTTCGGCAACGAGTTCTGAGCGCGAGCCTGGTTCGCCCGAAATAACTGTCGGCTTCTGAAGCCAAGGGTTGGTCAAGGACGCGGCAAACTTAGCTCCGAATTCACCATGTACAAGGTTTTGCGCCTTAGATTCCACGAGCGAAAACGCAGCCGCATCCCAGAAGGCGGTAGAGCCACCGTTGCCGAGCACAATCTCGTAGCCCTCAGGGTTGTGAAAAAGGTCAAGCAAACCCTCTTGGACGCGTTTAACCAAGTGCTTGACCGGAGCCTGGCGATGTGATGTTCCCATGAGTTCGGCGCCTTCGGTCGCGAACGCACTAATCTGTGCGGGGCGGAGTCGCGAAGGGCCGCAGCCGAAACGTCCGTCGGCTGGTAGTAGGTCTAGTGGAATCTCAATGTTTGCCATTACCTAAGTATATCGAACCTCGAGTGCTTGCTGCGGGGCGCGAGTAGTCTGTAACCGAAGAAGGAGGCCAATGACCGATCTAATCGACACCACCGAGATGTACCTGCGCACAATTCTCGAACTCGAAGAAGAGGGTCAGCCTCCGATGCGTGCCAGAATCTCTGAACGCCTTCATCACTCTGGGCCGACCGTATCTCAAACCGTTTCGCGCATGGAGCGCGATGGCCTCCTCGTTGTTGCCGGTGACCGCCACATCGAGTTAAGCGTCGAGGGTCGCTTGCAGGCAGTCCGGGTAATGCGAAAGCACCGTCTTGCCGAGAGACTTCTCGCCGATGTCATCGGGCTCGAGTGGGAGTATGTGCACGACGAAGCTTGCCGTTGGGAGCACGTGATTAGCGAGCAGGTCGAGCGCAAGATCCTTGGCCTAATCGAGCGATCAGACGTCTCGCCTTACGGAAACCCGATTCCTGGACTCGAAGAACTTGGTGTGGCATCGAACCCGGCTTTTGGTGCAGGAGTTTTGCCGCTAACCTCGGCGATTGCCGCCGAGGGTTCAGCAAACGGGCTAACGCTTGCCAGAATTGCCGAAACGATTCAGATTGACCCAGAGTTTTTAGCCAACTTGGCTGAGCTCGGCATCTTGCCAGGTGCCAAAATAATGGCCGAACACTCCGGAAGTCGAATTTTAATTACCGCCGAAAATAACGTCGAAGGTGTCGCTCTCGACCATGATTTAGCGGTTCATTTGTTCGTCGAACTCTAGTCTCAGCGCTTTCACAGCCTTACAAAACGAAAATTCACCCGTTCTCGGGTAAACTTGAGAATCCGGTAACCGAAGGACCTCGGAGGTTAACTTTGGCCAAGAAGCCAAGTGGTAGACGCCGCGCAGATGTTCAGGTGAGCATCCTCGATCAATTCGAGTTGCGTAGTCGTCGTGACGTGTCTGAAAGGCAGAGCGCTAAAGCTCGCCGTGCAGCGCTCAAGGCCGCCAAGCAAGAAAAACTCGTTGAGCTGATGCTCGCCGAGGAGTTATCGCCTACCATCGACACTCCCAGCTCCGGCAACAATCTGGTTCGCCAGGTGAAAAAGCCGAACGTTTTCAAACGCAAGCTTGCAAGTTACGCAACCATGGCTGTCGCCGCCGGAATCGTGACCTCATTTGGTCTGCCTTCGTATGCTTTTAGCCCAGACATCGCTGCGCAAGCCGCGCTAACCACCGCGACCGCGGGTGACTTTACCGATGGTCAGCCAACCCAGCACTTCACCGTAGGCGCGCTCGTGAAGGCAACCTTTGTTTCGACTAAGGCGACTTACAAAACCGGTAGCGCCTCGGCCATCATCTACCGAAAGACGATTGCCGAATACATCAAGTGGAGTGGCCCAACGGCAGACGACTGGATCGCAAACCCGAAGTACCCGAAGCTCGACCCCGATTTAGTCATGAAAGTCGCCGCACAATATGTTGGTACACCGTATGTTTTCGGTGGCGAAAACCCTCGTGGCTTCGACTGCTCCGGTTTTGTGAAGTATGTTTTCTCGCAGTTCGGTATTCCGATGCACCACTCGGTTACGGGTCAGGATTACATGGTTCAGCTGGGGCTTGCAGTTCGGGTCAAATACCAAGACGGCCAACCCGGCGACATCGTGGTTTTCAATAATGATAGCCACGACGGCATCTATGCAGGTAACGGTCAGTTCTATCACGCACCAAGACGAGGTGACTCCGTCAAGCTCGCACCGATCTTTACGGACGCATTCCATCTGATTCGCATAATCGGTCGTTAACCAAATCGAAATAAAACGGTTGGCGTTTCGTCAGCCCCCTTTTTGACTGCGGGCATAATCTAAATTCATGCATAAGCATTTTTATTGTCTGCACCATTCGCAACGGACCGAAGGGTTCAATAGCTAAGCGCGTCGTCATTGTGGCGGCGCGTTTTTTGTTTTAGGGGTCAAATGAGAACACTGGTTTTGAATGCCGGCTACGAACCACTTGGCGTTGTCTCGTTTAAGAGGGCTCTGATCCTGGTCTTAAATCAAAAGGCAACAGTTCTGTCGGGTGCGCCTGAGCAGCAGGTCCATTCAGCGCGAGGATCCTACCCACTGCCACGCGTTATTCTGCTAAGTCGTTACGTGAGAGTGCCTCATTCGCGCCAAGTTCCATTAAGTCGCAGGGGAGTATTGCGCCGAGACTCTAACCAATGCGCCTATTGCCGTCGCTCTGCGAACACGATTGATCACGTGCAGCCGAAGTCTCGTGGTGGGCAGGACACCTGGGAGAACCTTGTGGCGTGCTGCCTCAAGTGCAACAACATTAAGGGCGACAAGACTTTGCAAGAACTTGGTTGGGAACTCTCGTTCACGCCTAGAATGCCGAGTGGCATGGCCTGGACTATTCGTGGTGCAGACATCGTTGACCCGGAGTGGATTGATTTTCTCGAAGCGGCCTAACAACGGTGCCCCCGAGAAGAATCGAACTTCCGCACATGGTTTAGGAAACCACTGCTCTATCCACTGAGCTACGAAGGCGTGCAAACAAATATTACAGCTAAGGCTTTTTGGCCTTGTCTTACAAGGCTTAGAAGCCGCTCGAAGTTAGTCTTTACCTGTGGGTGAAACGCTTGAAACATCTGGCCAACTGAGCATCTGGGCCGATGAAATTCGCGCGATTGGTGGCACCAACCCGCTCTTAAATTTCGAGCCCAATACATTCGGGCAGCTCGATCTTGAAAAGGCGCACCCAGGGGGCCTAGCCCAATTCGTTTCTTCCAAAACGACGACTCTCTCAAGTCTTTTTCGCGAGCCACTCACTTTCTCGAAAGGTCTGGCTGCCGCTCGACGCATTTCTGAACGCGGTTCGCGTCTTCAGCAAAACGCAGGCATCAACACCGTTTTTCTGGCGGGTGGCTTAGTCGGCCTCGTGCATGACGGTTTCGATCTCACTTTGCCAATCGTGTTATGGCCCGTGGAGCTGCGTCGAAAAGTTGAGGACTTTGAAGTCGCCTTGGTTGGCTCACCAATTGTGAACCCCGGCCTGATTTCGGCTCTCGAGGTTAGCTATGGGGTGAAGTTGGATGCCCGAAGACTTCTAGAGATTCTCGATGAGGCGCATGAACTTTTGCCTGTTTCACTACTTGAGTACATAGCGGATCAAGTAGGAGCGGGAGCAAACTTAGAAACCAAACGACTTTTGGTGATTGCAAACTATGGGGTCGAGCCGTTGATCTTGCAAAGCGATTTGCCTCGATCTGACAGTGAACTTCTCAGAGTTTTGTGTTCTCTCGATAAGCCCGGGTCTCCAACGGCAGAACGCCCAGATGTTCAACTCGTTGTCGACGCCGATTCGGTTCAAGCGAGAATCGTGCAGCGAGCCATCGCCGGCGACTCATTCTCTGTTGAAACATTGCCGGGCTGCGGTTACACGCAGACGGTGGTAAATACATTGGCAAACCTTGCCCTAGGCAACAAGCGAGTGCTTGTCGTAACTCCTAGGAGACAGACGTTGAACGAATTGGCGGATCGACTATCGACCATCGGTTTGAGTGGTTTGGGTGTGCGGTCTTCCGCTGTTTGGTTTGACTTAGTAGCCGCAATCTCGAGACACGAAAAGGCCCGGCCCGTTTCGCTGGCTGATGCGATTCAAAAGCGAACAGAGACACTTAAAGGTGTTGATGAGTACTTTGGTGTGCTTTCGGCAAAAAACGAGGCCCTGGGGGTATCGATCGAACAGATCCTCTCGAATCTTGCCGCCCTGAGCTTGCTGCCGCATGCTCCAAATTCATCTGCTCGCATCTCGAAGTCAAAGTTGCTCCAGCACAAAGATCGAACGGTAGCTCAGGAGCAACTAGAAAAAGCATTCGAGCTCGGAGAATTCGACTACGGCCCTCAAGACACTCCATGGTTTGGTTCACGTTTCGCGAACGCAGATGAGGTCCAGGATATTTCAGACCTGGCCAAAAAACTTGCAGGCAGCTTTGTTGAGCTGAGCGAGTCGATGGATTCATTTGTAGCGGGGCTGGGTCTAAGGCCTGCAAGCAAGTTCGAGGACTGGGGAACCTATCTGCGGCTTGCCTCCGGTATTCGCCTGACTCTCGACCGCTTTGTCGAAGACGTCTATGAGCGCGATTTAGCACCTCTGGTTGCTGCGACCGGGCCTAGAACCGCGAGATCGGAACTTTCAGGCAGCGACAGGCGCAAGCTTCGCAAATTGGCGAAGGAATACCTTCGTCCAGGTATGCACGTTGCCGACCTTCACGTTGCGCTCGCAGAGATTCAAGAACAAAAAATTATCTGGGACGCAAGCGTGATGTCAGCTTCGAGCCCGCGTGTGAACGCAGGCGTTGGTGACCTTCAAGTTAGGTTTCAGGCGTTCTCCGAAGACCTTGGCTTGATCCAAGGTCACCTTGATTCAAATGCAGACTCGGTTCCGCTTGTCAGGCTTCCACTGCGAGAGTTGGGGCTCTCGCTCAACAAGATGGCAGAAGACTTGCTGCCTCTAAAGAACTTAGCCGAGCGCGCAGAAGCTGTAAAGGGTCTTCGTGAAATTGGTCTTGGCGACGTGGCTCGAGACTTTGCCCGGCTTCACGTCAGTCGCGAAAACATCGCGATCGAGTTCGATCAGGTTTATTGGCAAAGTGCGCTCGAATATGCCGTCGCCAAAGATTCTCGAATCCTCGGTTTCACAGCGGAACGCATTGAAGTAATCGAAAACGAGTTCAAAGAAGCCGACGTTCAAGTTGTCACGCTCGGTGCGGCGAATTTGGCGGCATTACAGTCGGCAGCCTGGCATCAGGCTCTAAGCGAAAACCCAGCAGAGGCATCTGCCTTAAAGGACTTGTTGAGAAGCAGAACGGCCAGTGTGGAAGGTGTTGCCGAAATTGCCCCAGCTATTGCACCGACTCTGACATCAATAGTTTTTGCTTCACCTTACGAAGTGCCCAGTGTGGTTGGCCAAGCAAGGTTTGATGCCGTAATAGTTTTGGATGCTGCAGGAACGAACCTTGCCGAGAATCTAGCGGCGCTCACTCGCACCAACCAGGTGATTGCCTTTGGCGACGACGCAATTGCTTCGCCGTTTGGTTTCGAAATTGAGTGCAACGAGCAACCGATCGAGCTTGAGGCAAGCGAGAAATCGATTTTCGAAGTCGTGCGCGACACCTTCGACGGTCAAACTCTTCGTCGGTCTTGGCGCCCTAATGGGCAGTCGCTTGGGAGGTTGATCAACCGTGAGTTTTATCAAAATCGAATAAGTTTCGAATCAACGGCGAGCGAATATCTCGGCGACACCAATTTCACCCTTTTCAACGCTCGATCTAGCCAGGGCGAACTTGAACGAACTATTTCGATTGTCGTAGATCACGCCATGAAGACTCCCGAGAAATCTCTCTTGGTCGGAACCCTTTCTTCAGATTTTGCAGAGAAACTTCGAAGTGAGCTTGAAAGAAAAACCGTTGAACGGCCAGAGCTTGAAGAGTTTTTTGACTCCCACGGCAGAGAAAAATTCGAGGTTGCAACTGTTGCAGAGCTTTCTCATCGAATCGCCGACGTCGTCGTGTTTAGTCTTGGTATCGAAGAGCAGCCAGAACTTTTGGGCCATGCTTTCGCACGAAAGTTCATAGCGAACCTTTTGGTGAGTGCTCGTTCGAAAATTGTTGTCGTCACTGCGATCGCCCAGATCCCAGCGGAATGGCCTTTGGCGCCGCTACTAAATGATGTCTTCTCGCACATTGCCCCAGATGCGATTGCCGACTCTGACTCACTTTCAGACCCGATGCTCACAGATCTAGCGATTCGTCTGAGAAAGCTGGGAGCGAGAGTGACAGTCGGTTTCGGTGACCACTTGCCACTAGTGATTAGTTACGGCAATAAGGCGGGGGTGATCCAGGCTGACTGGATGCAACTCGACCAGCCTGTGGTCGAGCGACTTCGACTTCACCCAGCCTTGCTCGAGTCGATGGGTTGGCAACTAATTCGAGTTCACAGTTTTGAACTTTTCAGTGACCCGCAAACCTTGGCGCTGCGAATCGCTATCGCTATCGGCATGCCGCTTTCAAAGAGCCAGCCACCGCTTTTCGAGGTGCGTTCTAAAGACGACACCGATTTGGGTTGGGGCGAGGGTGGTTCAAGCAACGACCGTCGACTCAAAGACGACAAGCCGCCACACTGGGGTTAGTCGCTTTTAGGGTTCGCGTTGTCGGTACGGTAAAAACCGCTTCCTTTGAAGGTCACGCCCACTTGGCCGAAAACCTTTCGTAGCTCACCTTTGCACTCCGGGCACTCTCTCAAGGCCTCGTCATGAATCGACTGCTGGGTTTCGAACGCGTGCTCGCAGTTCTTGCAGACGTATGAGTAGGTGGGCATAGCTCTAGTTTAAGCGCCCGTCGATGTCGACGCATTCGCTACAGGTGACCACCATAGAAACAGTCTGGTCAAATTCATCGGCTGGCACAGAGTCATAAAGTTCAGAATCGTGGACCACCACAACTCGAGGAGTGTTCAAACCGGCTACAGCTCTGTCGAAGTAGCCCTTACCTCTGCCGAGTCGGCTGCCATCGCGGCCGGCAGCGAGGGCGGGCATGATTATGAGCTGAGCCGCAGAGAGGGGCTGATCGTCGCTCCAAGTGAGCTCAGTGTCGTTTGCGATCGAAGGCAACAAAAGTTCGATGCCGTTCAGTGAACACCAATCGCGAAGGTAAACCAGAGAGGGTTCGTTGTCGAATTCTTCGTACGCCGAAACAATATGGATCTCGTTTCTTACAATGATTTCGATCAGTCTTATCGAATGAGCTTCTCCGCACTGGAAACCAAGTTTTCTCGCAGCACGCACTGCCTTTCGCAAGGCAACCTTGCTTTCGTGCGCCGTAGTATTCGTCATGCGACTAATCTTGCCATCGTGCCCTTCACGTTTGCTCTCTCACACGGCCAGACCCGTTTGCGCGTCGTTCGCATGCGCGATGTCAAGAGGCTTGAGACCCTGATTCTCGGCAACCGGTCGTGGTTACGCCCGTGGGAGGCAACGTCTCCGAACGGGCCGTCGTCTTTCGACATCAAATCTATGGTCCGCGGTCTTATCAAGCAGCTCGAGCGAAACGAAGGTTTACCTTTTGTGATCGAAGTCGATGGTGAAATTGTCGGGCAGCTGAATGTGTCCAACATGCTCTACGGTTCAGTCTCAAGTGCCACCATCGGTTACTGGGTTGCTCCAGAGGTCGCCGGCAGAGGGGTCACACCAACAGCCGTTGCTCTGGTCACCGATTACCTTTTCAATTCGGCCGGACTGCACAGGGTCGAAATCGACATTCGCCCTGAAAACCAGGCCTCGCTTCGTGTGGTTGAAAAACTCGGTTTTCGATTCGAGGGTCTAAAGGAGCGCTTCATTCACATCAACGGTTCGTGGCGAGACCACTACGTTTTTGCTCTCACCAGCGAAGAGGTTGCCGAAGGTATTTTGAATCGGTGGCAACACAAAAAGGTGCCGAAACTTGAATACCCTTGGCATTCGCCAAAGGTCACAAAAAACGAACACACCTCGTTCAATGAGTAGTCGTTAAAGGCCTGTCTCATATCGTTGAGTTATGAACTTCTCAGCGGGATCCGGCGGCCTCATGTTGGTCGCCCTCGCCGCGGTCTGGTTTATCGTTTTTCTCCCTTCGATGAACAAGCGCAGGGGCGATAAAGACAAGGCTGCCAGAGAGCGCATTGAGCGCCGAAACCAATTAGCTGCCACCGCTTCACCTCGGCTTGCAAAGAAGGTTTCATCTGCCAGGTTGTTCAATCGCATCTTTGTCGCCGCCGCGGGAGTTGCTGTTGTTGCTGCAGTCGTCGCAATTTTTCAGGGGTCAACATTGGGCGCCGGAATAGCTGTTTCAGCAGTTGCCGTTTTCGTGCTAGCTTCACGCGTTTCCAAAATTCGTGTTTCAGATGCCATGAATGCTGGTTCAAACCGCAGAAGCAAAGTCGCGCCGGGTTTGAATGGTGACCTCGGAGATCGAACCGAGGAGCTGAATTGGGTTGAAGACAACACTTGGCGCCCGAGTGAATTGCCGAACCAGGTTTACCAAAGCAAGATCGGTACTCTAGAAAATCCGACTCTCGCAGATGTAGTGAATATCGAATATCCTTCAGAGCTCGACAGCAAAACTCTTGACGAAATACTTCGTCGCAGACGCGCCAACTAAAAGCAGTCCGCTAAACTCATCAAGTACAAACCCACCCCGAATTTTGTAGGAGTTATTGTGAGCATTTTTGATCGCGTAAAGAAAGTTCTTAAGAACAACGAAAAGAACTTCAAGGCTGCAGGTGCAGCTGCCAAGGCATTGGCCGACGACATCGTCGAGGACGTAGCCGTTGAGGTTAAGGACATCCAGAAGGACGTCAAGAAGACCGTTGCAAAGACCACCAAGGATGTCAAGAAGACAGTAGCGAAGACCACCAAGGTTGCCGCTAAGAAGACTGCTTCGACTGCCAAGGTTGTTGACAAGGCTGTTGAAAAGGGCGCGAAGGCTGTCGTAAAGACGACCAAGACCGCAACTGCCGCTGCCGTGAAGGCAACTGAGGCTGCTGCTAAGAAGGCCGCTCCTAAGGCTGCTGCTAAGCCTGCTTCAAAGAAGCCTGCTGCAAAGCCTGCTGCAAAGCCAGCTGCTAAGAAGCCTGCCGCTAAGCCTGCCGCTAAGCCAGCTGCTAAGCCTGCTGCCAAGAAGGTTGCTCCTAAGGCTGCTGCTAAGCCTGCTGCAAAGAAGCCAGCCCCAAAGAAGTAAAGACTTTATTCAAAACGCCCCTTCGGTTATCGAGGGGGCGTTTTGTTTTAGGCTTGGTACTTCATGAGTGATTCAACGACGAACCCAAGGTCTCTAGGCCCTGCCTTCAACAGGTTGTGGTTCGCGTTTTCTTCATCGAAATTGGGTGATGGCCTCATGGCCGCAGCTGCTCCGTTGCTGGCAATCTCGCTCACTCGAGACACAGTTCTAATCGCTCTGTCGGGTGCGATGTACCTTTTGCCTTGGCTGTTTTTTGCCATCGCCATCGGCACTCTCGTAGACAGAATCGACCGCAGACGCACCTTGGTTGCAGTTGCCATTTCACGCGCATTAATCGCGACGGTTTTGGCCGTGATGATCTTTACCGGAACCCTGTCAATCTATGGCCTTCTGCTGGCCACGTTCTTGATTGGTACGGCAGATGTTTTCAACGACACAGCTTTGCAATCTTTGTTTCCAACCATTCTCGGTAAAGAGAAGCTCGAGCGAGGCAACTCTCGTTTTCAGATGAGCGATACCGTTTTGCAGCAGTTCATCGGCATGCCGCTTGGCGCAGCGTTCTTTGTTTACTCGGCATCACTGCCTTTCGGTCTCGACGCTCTAGGTTTTGTAATCGCCGCGTTGATGCTCGTTTTGATTCCTCGACGCCACATTGCAAAACTCGTTGTCGCCGAAGATCGCCCAAGTTTCAAGGCGCAACTGGTCGAAGGTCTTCGGTTCCTCTGGAATGACAAAAAAATCATGCGTTTGGTTATTGCTACCGCGTTGATCGGTTTTGGCTTCAACATCGCCGGCTCGACCGCGGTGCTTTTTTTGACTGAAACTCTCGGAGTGCCGAAGGCGTTTTTCGGGTTGCTCATGCTCTCTGGCGGAGTCGGTGGTCTGCTCGGAGCCTGGGCTTCGCCGAAACTGTCGCAAAGGTTCGGGCGTGGAGTGGTGCTCGCCTGGTCTATTACGCTCACAAGTGTCTTTGAACTCTGCCAAGGGCTTTCGCCTAACGTGTTCGTTTTTATTGTTGCCTCGATTGGCGCAGGGTTTTCGATCGCCGGTTGGAACGTGCTTCTCATGAGCGTTTATCACACGCTTATTCCGAACGAGGTTTTTGGTCGCGTTCACGGTACCCGAAGAACCTTGGTTTGGGGAATCATGCCAATTGGCGCATACATCGGCGGTCTAGTCGCCAAGATTGATCTTCGGGTCCCGTACATGGTTGGCGGCACCTTCGCGATTGTGGTCGCGCTAGTCTCGTTCAGTTTTATTCGTCAGTTGGGTAATTCTTCAGACAACACGTAGTCGCTAGCCGATTCGAGTGTCGGGTGGCTGAATTTGAAGCCGCTATCCAACAGGCGGTCTGCCTTCATCTTTTGGCTACAAAGCAGCAGCTCAACGGCTGCCTCGCCGATAAGCAACTTCATTGCAAACGTTGGCACTTTCAAAAACGCTGGGCGGTGCAAGCCCTTGGCAAGAGACTTCACAATTTGAGCACAAGTCGCCGGCTCGGGTGCAGTGAGGTTGTAGGCGCCACTAGCGGTGTTGGCGTTGACCAGGTGAATGATTGCCGCCGCCTCGTCTTGGAGGCTGATGAAGGCCCACCACTGCTTGCCAGAACCGAGCGGGCCGCCAACACCAAGCTTGATGAGGGGCAAAAGTTTGCCAAGTGCGCCCTTGGCTCGAGACATCACCATGGTGGTGCGAGCAAGAACCACGCGGGTGTCGGCCTTCAAAGCCTCTAACTCCCAGAGCGCTGCGAGATCAGAAAGGAACCCTGTTCCCTTCGGCGAAGACTCGTCTAGCCAAGCATCGCCACAGTCGCCATAGAACCCAGACGCCGAGCCGCTGACCAAAACCTTTGGCTTCTTCTTTGCGCCGTTGATGGCTGCAACGATTTTCTTGGTTGTCTCGATTCTTGACGCAACGATTTCGTCTTTGTAACCCTTAGTCCAAGGAATCTTGCCGGTGGTTGCCCCGGCCAGGTTGACTACGGCGTCAACAGTTTCAATCAGAGCAGCGAGGTTTGGTTCGGTGCGCTCAAGCTTGATTGCCTCATGCCCAGCAGCCGTGAGCTGGCGGGCGACCTCGGTTCCGACAAGTCCGGTGTAGCCAGAAATAAGTACGCGCATGATTAACCTAAGTCGTCAGGGTTTGGGCCGACACGTTCGCCGGTGTTCAGAGTTGCGATGACTGCCATGTCTTCGTGGTCAAGCGCAAAGCCGAAGACATCGATGTTTTCTTTTAGTCGTTCTGGGTTCGAGGTTTTCGGAATAACCAAATTGCCGAGTTCTACGTGCCAGCGAATAATCACCTGCGCAACGGTTTTACCGTGCTTTGCGGCGATTGCCAAAAGTGCAGGGTTCTCGCCAAAGCGACCGCGTCCGAGAGGCGACCAAGCCTCGGTGGCAATGCCGTGCTCGCTGTTGTATTTGCGAACGTCGCCCTGTTGCAGGGCTGGGTGAAGCTCAACCTGGTTTAGTGCCGGCACAATATTCGAGTTTGCAATCAACTTCTCCAGGTGACCTGGGTTGAAGTTGCTAACACCGATGCCTCGGATTTTGCCCGTGTCGAGTGCCTTTTCGAATGCTCGCCAGGTTTCGACAAACAGGTTCTGCTTTGGGCAAGGCCAGTGAATCAGCAGCATGTCGATGTATTCGATGTTAAGGCGCCCGAGCGCCTCATCGATTGCCTCGGTAGCGTTGTCGAAACCTTGGCGATCGTTCCAAATCTTGGTGGTCACGAAAACCTGTTCGCGGTCTAGCCCTGATTGGCGAATGCCGGCACCGATCTCGAACTCGTTGTCGTATAGCGCTGCGGTGTCGAAGCGGCGGTAGCCAACCTCAATGGCCGCTTTGACGAGCTCAACGCCGATGTCTTGGCCGACCTTGTAAACACCTAAACCGAGTTGGGGCATCTGCTGCCCGCTATTGAGCTGGATTCTTGGGTTTTGCTCTGGAGTAAAGGTCATGTTCTAACTAACCCACGGACCGAACACGGGATTCCATTGAGTTACAACTCTTTCGCCGATGAAACCTGCAATGTCGAATGGGTCGTTGTCTAACAGGGCGCTCAGCTCTTCGACGCTTTCGGCCTTGAAGATCAAAAGTGCGCCGGGGTTGTCGACCATCGGGCCGCTCGCAAGGAGGGTTCCGGACTCGTAAAGCCCCTTTAGCCACACGCGGTGGATTGGGCGAATTTCTGCGAGAGCGGCTTCGTCTGCTGCATAGAAGTAGTTCACGGCGAAGGTGTTCAATGGTCTGCCTTGTCTGTCGATGGCGGGGTTGGGGTGAATGGGAGCGAAACGAGCGCCACGACCAAGCCGAGCACGCCGGCGGCAATTGAAACGCCGAAGGCTGCGATTGGGCTAATTGTGTCAACCGCGATGCCGGCTACCGCAGCTGCCGACGAGTAGCCGACGAGCTGACCGGTAGAGATCCAGCCGTAAGCTTCGACGCTTTCGGTTGGGTTCAGCTTGATTGCGATGATGCTTGCAAGGTTGGCAAAGATTGGCGCGATGCCAAGCCCCGCGATGAACCAGCAGATACCCACCCAGATGGCTGAACTCGGGTCGATGAATATTAGTGAGTAACCGACGGCTGATAGCGCGAAGAACTTGCTCAGTGCGTATTTGGTCTTCGCCCGGTGCCCGAAGGCGAAGCCGCCGATGAGTGAACCAAAAGACAGGGCTGCTAGGACGACGCCAGAAACGTTTCGGTCTGTGATCACCGCGACGGTGCCTACCTCGGCTCCACCGAACGAACCAACAAGCAGCATGCCCATGGCAACGTTGCTGAGAACAACGCGGCTTTTGAGAACCCTGCCCATGCGATGTTTTGAAGGTGGCATTTTTGCGTTTCTAACCTCGCTGTTTGAGGCAAACGTGAAACAGCCTGCGATCTGAATCGCCGCCATTGTATAAAGCGCCCACTCGGTGCCGGCGTTGGCAGCTATGAAGGTTGCAAGAATCGGCCCGACCACCCAGATAAGTTCTTGAAGGTTCGCGTCGAGGGCAAAAAGGTGATTCGTTTGTTCTTTAGAAATCAGACTCGGATAAATCGGTCGAACGATTTGTTGAATTGGCGGAGAGGTTATTCCGACAACGAAGCCGAGGCAGACCAAAAGTAAGGGTAGCGAACCATCGCTTAGGCCGATGAGCACCATCGCTGCGGCACCAACAGTGGCAACGGTAAAGATTATTGGGCGAATACCAAGCCGGGGAATAAGGCGCCCAAGCATTGGGCCTGCGATTGCGGCCCCGAGCGTTTCGGCGCCGAGGGTGATGCCAGCGAGTGCGTATGAACCAGTGACTCGTTGAACGTGCAGAACGAAAGCGAGACTCATCATGCCAAAAGCCCAGCGGGCTGCTAGCTGAGAGAGGAGGATGCGCACGACGCCCGGACGCTTGAGTACCGCGGTGTATGAGCCCATTAGGCTTCTAGCCTAAATCCAAGAAGGTAGCCACATGTGCGCGAGCCAGAACCAGTAAGGAATCTTGGTGCCAACCCAGATCGGGTAGAAGAAGAGTGAAACGGCGGCGCAGCTCCATGCGAAACCCCAGATCCAACGCTTGACCAGGTTTGGTCGCGATGAAAGCTCAACGGTTCGTTTGAGCAGCAGCGCTATCGCCAGAAGCACCCAAACCTCAAAGGCAATCGTGTAAAACCAAAACACTGTTCGTTGGGTGAAAAACAACCAGGGCACAAAACCACCGACCAGGCCGAGCAAAATCAACGATGACGTTCGGTCACGTCTGGTAATCCAGCCTAAGAATATCGAAATGACTGCAATGGCGCCAGCCCACCAAATAAGAGGGTTCCCGATGGCTGTAATCGCGGTGGCACAACCGGTGCCGCAACTCTCGTAAAAGAACGAGGTCGGGCGCACCATGAATAGCCAAGTGAACGGGTTGGATTCGTATGGATGAGGCGTGCTCAGGTTTACGTGAAATTTGTAAGCACCCTCGTGGTATTTCATCAAGGCCAAAAACGGGTTTGGGTCGGTGTCTTTGCCATAGCCGCCGTCACTGACAAACCAACCAGTCCAACTGAGTAGGTAGGCGGCCAATGCTACGGGAACAGTGATTAAGAATGTCGCAACCGCTTTGTGAATGCTCTGCCAGACGTCCCTGGTTTTTCTCGCAAAGCGACCGACGACATAGAGGCAAAAAGCGGCTAAGAAATAGACTCCAGACCACTTGACCGCTGTGGCGGCACCAAGCGAAACCGCCATAGCGATAAGCCAGGGACGTCGCCAAACAGAATCGTTGTGTCGCTCGTGGTCGCGCAACAAGAAATAAAAAGCGAGAAGTGCGAAGAACGCCAAAATGGTGTCTAGCAACCCGGTTCTGGCCAACACGATTGCTTCGCCGTCAATTGCGAATAGGCCCGCGACAAACAGCCCCCAGCGACTCGAGTCTAGAACTCGCCTGGCAATAGCATAGGTGAGGTAAATCATGGCGATACCGATTAGTGCAACCGAGATTCGCCAACCCACCGAGTTTTCGGCACCAAAGATTCTCATGCCAAGCGCGATGATCCACTTGCCCAGTGGAGGGTGAACGACATACGCGGGGCTATCGGTGAAGCCGTTTACGTGGCCAGCTTCAAAAGCTGCATTTGGGTTATTTGGCCAGGCCAGTTCATGCCCGGCTTCACTTAGAGTCCAGGCGTCTTTTACGTAGTAGGTTTCATCGAAAACGAGTTTGTGCGGGTAACCGAGGTCCCACAGGCGTGCAACAGCCCCGACCGCGAGAATGGCCCAGATGCCAAACCTGTCTAGAAACTTCACTGCTCCAGCCTAGTTTGCGAGAATAGAGCGTGATCATCCTTGCGGCAACACCAATCGGCAACCTCGGCGACGCCTCCCCTCGCCTAATCGAGGCAATAACAACGCTGCCCTACATTGCCGCCGAAGACACCCGCACGCTGCTAAATCTGGTGCATGCACTCGGTGTGCGCCACGAAGCCAGGTTGTTCAGCCTGCACGAACACAACGAGGCCGAGCGCCTCACCCAGCTGGTAGAGCTTGCGAAAACCGCCGACGTCTTGGTGGTCAGCGATGCCGGAATGCCAACCGTGAGCGACCCGGGCTTTTTGCTTGTGCGCGCAGCCGTTGAAGCCGGTGTCGAAGTCACGGTGATACCAGGCCCATCGGCAGTGCTCTCTGCGCTCGCCGTCTCTGGTCTACCAACCGACCGTTTCACCTTTGAGGGCTTCTTACCGCGCAAGTCTGGCGATCGCCGCAAGGCGTTCACCGCGCTCGCCGATGAACAACGCACGATGGTGTTTTTCGAATCGCCGCACCGAATCAAAGAAGCTCTTGAAGACGCGTCCGCAATTTTTGGAACCGATCGCCAGGCAACTGTTAGTCGTGAACTGACGAAGAAGTTTGAGCACACCGAGCGAGCAACACTCGCCGAACTTGTCGAGTGGGCCAAGACCGACCCGAAGGGTGAAATGGTTATCGTGATTGCGGGAGCCGAAGTTCGCGAGGTTTCGATCGAATCACTTGTCGATCAGGTTCTGGCCGACAAAACCAATGGTCTGAAGCAAACGGTTGCTCTGATTGCCGAACGTCACGGGGTTTCAAAGAGTGCGCTCTACCAAGCGGCTCTTGAAGCCAGAGCGTTAAGATAGTTGGTATGCCCTCCTCGCCAAACGGTAAGTCGTTCTATGCCACGACTCCGATCTTTTATGTGAACGATGCCCCGCACATCGGGCACGCTTATACCGAGGTTGCTGCCGACGTTTTGACCCGCTGGCACCGTCAGCGTGGCGAAAACTCGTTCTTGCTCACCGGCACAGACGAGCACGGCGAAAAGATTCTTCGAACCGCGGTTGCCAACAAGACAGAGCCGCAGGACTGGGCAGATGCCTTGGTTCGCGATTCGTGGCTACCGCTACTCGAAACCATCGACATCGACAACCAAGACTTCATTCGAACCACCGAGCCTCGCCACGAAAAGAATGTGCAGAAGTTTTTGCAGCACCTCTACGACACCGGGTTCATTTACCGAGGTTCATACGAGGGCAACTACTGCGTCGGTTGTGAGGAATACAAGACCGAAGCAGACCTGATCGATGGCGAAGGCGCCTTCGAGGGTGAGAAGGTTTGTGCGATTCACACTCGCCCGGTCGAAAAACTCGAAGAGACCAACTACTTTTTCAAGCTTTCTGAGTTTGAAGACCGACTGCTTGCGCTGTACAGCGAAAACCCGACATTCATTCAGCCAGAGTCTGCCCGAAACGAGGTAGTTTCGTTTGTTCGCCGCGGCCTAGAAGACCTTTCAATTTCGCGCTCGAAAGAAAAGTTCGACTGGGGTATCGACATTCCTTGGGACGACTCACACATCACCTACGTCTGGTTCGACGCCCTGCTCAACTACATCACCGCAATCGGTTACGGCGAAGACGAAGCAAAGTTTGCTTCGCTCTGGCCGGCCGACGTGCAGGTTGTCGGCAAAGACATTCTTCGCTTTCACGCCGTAATCTGGCCAGCCATGCTCATGGCGGCAGGGCTCGAGACCCCAAAACAGGTCTTCGGTCACGGTTGGTTGCTTGTTGGTGGCGAGAAGATGTCGAAGTCGAAGCTCACGGGTATCGCTCCTGAGCAGATCACCGACACCTTTGGCTCAGACGCGTTCCGCTACTACTTCATGAAGGCCATCGCGTTCGGTCAAGACGGCTCGTTCTCGTGGGAGGACCTCTCGGCTCGCTACCAGTCAGAGTTAGCCAACGGTTTCGGAAACCTAGCCTCGCGATCGATTGCCATGGTAAATCGTTACTTCGAAGGCATTGTGCCGGCGCCTGGTGTTTACACCGAAGCCGACCTGCAGGTTCAGTCTGTTGCCGCCAAGGCTGCCGCAGACGCCGATGCAGCTATTGAGAAGATCGCAATCCACGAAGCTATTGGTTCGGTTTGGACTCTCGTAGATGAGCTCAACAACTACATCACCGTGCAGGCACCTTGGGTACTCGCAAAAGACGAGGCAAACCGAGAGCGTCTAGCCACCGTGCTTTACACCACCATCGAGGGCTTGCGTTCGCTAGCCATACTTTTGGCGCCAGTCATGCCTAAGGCAACTGCAAAGCTTGCCAGCGCACTTGGCGTACCAGTCGACTCGACAATTGCCAGTGCCGGGGTTTGGGGCGCAATCGCCGCAGGAACAAAGCTGGGCGAGCTAGAAGCGTTGTTCCCACGCATCGAAGCAACCGACGAAGGTAAGTAAAAGTGTCGGAGCACATTCGCGCGCGAAATGCGGGCGAGAGCACTCGAGACCTGCGCTACCCGCCACTGCCAGAACCGCTAGAGGTTGGCACCTATGACAACCACACGCATCTTGATATCGAGGACGGCGACGAACCGCTGACAGTGGTCGAGCAGCTCGATCGCGCGACAGCAGCCGGAATCATCGGTGTGGTTCAGGTGGGTGTCACGCTCGAATCGTCCAAGTGGTCGGCCGACCTGGCTGCGAAGCACGACCGCGTTCTTGCCGCGGTTGCGATTCACCCAAACGAAGCGCCCCTCTATGGCACTCGCGATGCCCTCGATGTTGCGATTGCCGAAATCGCGGAGCTAGCCACACAGCCTCGAGTTCGGGCAATTGGCGAGACCGGTCTGGATTTCTTCAGAACCGAAGGTGACGAGTCGATCGCACTACAAAAGCACTCGTTCGAAGAGCACATTCGAATCGCTAAAGAAAACAACATCGCACTGATGATTCACGACCGCGAAGCTCATGCCGAGGTGGTCGAAACCTTGAAGCGAGTTGGTGCTCCTGAGAAAGTCGTTTTTCACTGCTATTCGGGCGATGTTGACCTTGCCGAAGTTTGCAACGAAAACGGTTGGTACATGTCGTTCGCAGGCAACATCACTATAAAGCGCAACCAACATCTGCGCGACTCTCTAGCGATTGCGCGCAAGGAACTGATTCTCGTCGAGACCGACGCCCCATTCTTGACCCCAGAGCCTTACCGAGGTCGCCCAAATGCGAGTTATCTAGTGCCAATCACTGTCAGCAAAATTGCCGAGGTACTAGAGGTTGCTGTGAACGATGTTTCAGCCCAAATCACATCGAACACACAAGCCGTTTACGGAGCCTGGAATGGTTGAGCTACTTGGCGGCGCAGACGTTCGCGAACTAGCCTCTCGCCTCGACGTGGTGCCGACCAAAAAGCTCGGCCAAAACTTCGTCACAGACCCAAACACCATTCGCCGAATCGTTGCTGCCGCAAAGCTGACCGGCAGCGAAACCGTTGTCGAGATTGGCCCTGGTCTTGGCTCACTGACCTTGGGGTTGCTCGAGGTTGCCGCAAAGGTGATCGCTGTCGAGATCGACCCAAAGATGGCAGCTTCGCTTGAGGCAACAATCGCGAAACGTGCCGCCGGCAAAGATTTCACTTTGGTTCACGAGGACGCACTCAAAATCACCTCGCTGCCAACCGAACCAGACGCGCTAGTTGCCAACTTGCCTTACAACATCTCGGTGCCGGTGCTGCTTCACTTCTTGGAGCGCTTTGCGTCGATTGAGCGAGGGCTGGTTCTCGTGCAGGCCGAAGTCGCACACCGACTCGCTGCCGCGCCAGGTTCAAAGGTTTACGGGGTGCCCAGCGCAAAACTTGCTTGGTATGCCGACGCAAACCTGGCCGGCAACGTTGGCCGAAACATTTTTTGGCCGGTGCCAAACGTAGACTCGGCACTCGTTTATTTTGCCAAGCGCAAAACTCCGCTTGGCGATGAAGCGCTGCGACTAAAAACCTTCGCCGTGATCGATGCTGCTTTTTCTCAGCGACGCAAGACCCTGCGCCAAGCTCTTGCCGACTTCGCCGGTTCGCCGGCCGAGGCAGAAACCCTTTTGCTAAAAGCAGGCGTGAACCCAACTCTTCGTGGCGAAGCTCTCGGGATCAATGACTTCTTGGCGATTGCGAGAGCCGTTGCTTAAACAGATTCCCGAATTCGAGCTCACCGAACGGTTTGAGGCAGAAGCAAGCCAACTGTTTGTGATGCTTAGCGACGCCGAGCGTTGGCCGGCCGACTCGATTGCGCGCGTCCTCGTAGTTCGCGCCCCCGGCTACGTGCAGGTGGCCTTTCAAGACATGTCTCGGGCAACAATCGAGGTTTCGTCTTTGGGTTCTGGCAAGTGTGAGGTAACTGTCAATCACGAGTTGCTCGCCGACAACGCGGCCGTCGAGGCCCAAAAAGGTTTTTGGCAGGGTTACTTCAAGCAAATTCGAAGCCAGGTTGAGCGATGAGTGTTACAGCGAGTGCACCTGGCAAAATCAACCTGTTTTTTAAGGTTGGTGCGCTTCAGGCAGACGGGTTTCACGAAGTCGTTTCGGTTTATCAGGCACTAAACCTTCGCGAAACCGTTTCTGTCAAGGCAGCCAGCGAATACTCGCTGACGGTTAGCGGCATAACCGAGGGTGTGCCTACCGACGAGTCGAATCTGGCAATTCGCGCTGCAAAGTTTGTTTCAAGATCACCTCTGGCCATTCACATCGACAAGCAGGTTCCTGTTGCTGGCGGCATGGGCGGGGGTTCGGCAGACGCCGCAGCCGTGGTGGTCGCCGTGTCGCATATGATGGGCGCCAGGCCTCGCGTTGCCGAAACGGTGGAGCTCGGTGCAGATGTGCCTTTCGCAATTCTTGGGGGCACCGCCCTGGGGGTTGGGCGTGGCGAAATATTGACCCCGCTCGAGACTGGGGGCACCCTTCACTGGGTTCTTGTGCCAGCCGGTTTCGGCTTAAGCACGCCAGAGGTTTACCGCACCTTGGACGAAATCAGGCCGAATTCAGTGGATCGTGACCCGATGGCGTTGATTTCGGCGCTTCGCTCGGGCGACCCAGTTGAGATTGCACCACTGCTGCACAACGACCTTCAAGAGGCAGCTCTTCACCTGCGCCCAGAATTACAAGAAACCATGGACGCACTCGAGGCTGCCGGCGCACTTCGTGCAATGGTTTCAGGCTCGGGGCCAACCATCTTGGCTCTGACCGAAAACGCCGTTGAGGCCAAACGCATTGCCGCCGCCTGCGGTGGCATAGCAACCAGCGGCCCTGCCGAAGGAGCTCACATCTGATGGCTCACCTGTTAGGCGCCGAGGGGCTTTACCTAGATTTTCCGACCAAGCGGGTGTTCGATAACCTGACCATCGGCATAAACGAGGGTGACCGCATCGGTGTCGTTGGTCGAAATGGTGACGGCAAGTCAACCCTGCTCAAACTTCTTTCAAAGCGCCTTCAGCCGAACGATGGCAAAGTCACTCACCGTGGCGGCATCACGATTGGCGTGCTCGATCAATCAGACGTCATCGATCCTGGCAAGAACATTGGCGAGGCCGTAGTTGGCGACACTCCCGAACACGTTTGGGCCGGCGATGCGCGCGTCCGAGACGTAATCGCGGGTTTGTTGAATGACCTCGACTGGAGCAAGCAGGTCGCCGAGCTTTCTGGCGGTCAGCGCAGACGCGTAGCCCTAGCTGCTTTGCTGGTTCAAGACTTTGACGTGATCATGCTTGACGAACCAACAAACCACCTCGACGTTGAGGGCGTGGCCTGGCTTGCCCAGCACCTAAATAGTCGTTGGGGTAAAAACTCGGGCGGGCTGATCGTTGTGACTCACGACCGATGGTTTTTGGACGCGGTGTGCAACTTCACCTGGGAGGTTTACGGTGGCGCCATCGAACCCTTCGAAGGTGGCTACGCTGCATACATCTTGCAGCGCGTGGAGCGTCAGCGCTCGGCCGCGGTCACCGAAGCGAAACGTAAAAACCTAGCCACCAAGGAGCTCGCTTGGCTTAGGCGAGGTGCGCCGGCAAGAACCGCGAAACCGAAGTTTCGAATTGATGCAGCAAACGAGCTCATTGCGAATGTGCCCGAGATTCGCGACCAAGCGTCGCTAAACAAACTCGCAACAGCGAGGCTCGGCAAAGACGTTATTGATGTCGAAAACCTGAGTTATAAGAATCTGCTCACTGATATCACCTGGCGTCTTGGCCCCGGCGACCGAGTTGGAATTGTCGGCGTGAACGGCGCTGGCAAGACGACTCTGCTCAAGTTGGTTGAGGGTTTGATCGAGCCTGACTCGGGACGCGTGAAGCGTGGCAAGACCGTGCAGATTGCAACGCTTAGCCAAGATATTCGTGAGTTGGACGAATTCGCGAACGAGAAAATCTTCGAGTTGATTGGGCGAGAGAAGAAGTTTTTCGTCGTCGACAAAAAAGAGGTTTCGATCACTCAACTGGTTGAGCAACTTGGTTTCTCAACCGAGCAGCTGCAAACCCCGATTCGTGACCTCAGCGGTGGCCAGCGCCGCAGGTTGCAGTTTCTGCGCCTGCTCTTTGGTGAGCCAAATGTGCTGATTCTCGACGAGCCGACCAATGATCTCGACACCGATATTCTCGCGGCGATGGAGGATCTCCTAGATTCCTGGCCCGGCACCCTCATTGTGGTTAGCCACGACCGCTACCTGCTCGAACGCGTAACCGATAACCAATACGCGCTAATGGGTGACGGGCATCTTCGCCACCTCACCGGGGGAGTCGACCAGTACCTGCAGTTACGCAAAGCCAGCCTCGGCTCAAAACCTGCCGAAACAAAGACTTCTAAGCCAACCGGTGCGGCACTGCGTGAGGCCGAAAAGAACCTGAGTCGCATCGAACGTGCACTAGAAAAGCTTGCAACCGAAGAAGCGAACCTGCACGAAAAGATGGCTTCGCATGACCAAAACGACTTCGACGGGCTTTCTTCGCTAATTGCAAAACAGTCTGAATTGAACCAAAAGCGCCAAGAACTTGAAAACGAGTGGCTAGAAACCTCTGAAGCGCTCGCTTAATCTGGCAAACTTGGAGTTAGTCGCCGCGAGGCGATTGGTCCGCCCTAGTGTAACGGCAGCACGGCGCTCTTTGGAGGCGTTCGGTCCAGGTTCGAATCCTGGGGGCGGAGCGATTCGAGGAGGAGCAACTATGACCGAGAAACGACTTGCCGTCGTAGTACTCGCCGCTGGCGAGGGCACTCGAATGCGTTCCGTAACGCCAAAGGTTATGCACGAGCTTGCAGGTCTGCCACTTCTCGGCCACGCGCTTGCAACGGCCTCCTCTCTCGGAGCCGCCCACGTTGTGCCGGTCATTCGTCACCAGCGTGATCACATTGCCGACTACATCACAACGTTCTTCCCAAACGCGACTATCGCAGACCAAGACGAGGTGCCTGGCACCGGCCGAGCCGTCGAATGCGCTCTTCAGGTTTTGCCCGCTGATTTCGAAGGCGCAGTTGTTGTGACAAGTGGCGATGTTCCGCTGCTTGACGTGCCTACTCTCGATTCGCTGCTCGAAGCCCACCTGACCGGTGGTTTTGCCGCAACCGTGCTCACCCAGATCGCCGACGACCCGAGCGGTTATGGGCGAATCATTCGTTCAAACGATGGCTCGTTCCTGGGCATCATCGAGCACCGCGATGCCACCGAAGAGCAGCTTCAGATTGCCGAAGTAAACGCTGGAGTTTACGTTTTTGACTCGCAGGCGCTGCGGGAGTCACTCGGCAAGCTTTCGGCGCATAACGCCCAAGGTGAGCGCTACCTGACCGACATCGCGGCCATGCTGGTTCGCGACGGTGCAAAGGCGCAGGCGCTGGCCGTTGGCGACAACTGGCTGGTTGCCGGAATTAACGACAGAGTTCAACTCAGCGAGGTTGCGGCCGAACTAAACCGCCGCATCTGCGAAGCCTGGATGCAGGCTGGCGTCACGATTCTTGACCCTTACACAACTTGGATCGACGTCACAGTTTCGATTGGCGAAGACGCTGTAATTCTTCCTGGCACGTATCTAAAGGGCACCACCGTTATTGGCTCTCGCGCCACCGTTGGCCCAGAGGTCGACATGACTGACACCATCGTCGAAGACGGCGCCAAAGTAGTAAAGGCGCACGTGAGTTCATCGCGCGTCGGCGCAGGCGCTTCGGTTGGGCCATACGCTTACCTTCGCCCAGGCACAGACCTCGGCGCCGACGGCAAGATCGGCACATTCGTAGAAACCAAGAACGCGGTAATCGGTCGCGGGTCGAAGGTTCCACACCTGACGTATGTTGGCGACGCGGTGATTGGTGAAGAGTCCAACATCGGTGCGGGAACGATTTTTGCCAACTATGACGGCGTCAATAAGCACAAGAGCCTCATCGGTTCTCACGTTCGCACAGGGTCGCATAACACCTTCGTCGCACCGATTACGATTGGTGATGGAGCCTATACGGCTGCAGGCACCACAGTTCGCAAAAACATTGATGCGGGAGAGCTGGCTCTAAGCCACGCGCCGCAGAAGAATTTTGCCGGTTGGGTTCTTGCTAACCGCCCAGGCACCGCAGCTGCAGAAGCAGCTAAGAACGCTACAGAGTAGGAACATCGGGTTGAGCGAAATCACGATCACCGGACGCAAGCGACTAGCCCTGCTTAGTGGGCGTGCACACCCGGCGCTCGCCGACGAAATCGCCTCCCTGCTCGGCACCGAACTTGTGCCAACCACCGCCTACGACTTTGCCTCTGGTGAAACCTTCGTTCGTTTTGAAGAGTCGGTTCGAGGAGTAGACGCATTTGTCATTCAAGCTCACCCCGCACCCGTAAACCACTGGTTGGTTGAACAGCTCTTGATGGTTGACGCTCTGAAGCGCGCCTCAGCCAAGCGAATCACCGTGGTTGCCCCGTTCTTCCCTTACGCACGCCAAGACAAGAAGCACAAGGGCCGCGAGCCAATCTCGGCACGCCTAATGACCGATCTATACAAGGCTGCCGGTGCAAACCGAATCATCTCTGTTGACCTCCACACACCGCAGATTCAGGGCTTCTTTGACGGCCCAGTTGACCACCTTTGGGCTTTGCCGATGCTCGCCGACTACGTTCGCGACAACTTTGACGACGGCAACATCACCGTTGTCTCACCAGACTCTGGCCGTGTTCGCGTCGCCGACATTTGGGCCGACCGTCTCGGTGCCCCTCTAGCCATCGTCCACAAGCGCCGCGACCCAGACGTGCCAAACCAGGTGACTGCTCAAGAGGTTGTTGGTGACGTTGAAGGCCGCACGTGCCTACTCGTTGACGACATGATCGACACGGCGGGCACAATCGTCGCTGCCGCCGCAGCCCTGAAGAAGAACGGCGCCAAGCGAGTAATCGTTGCCGCGACTCACGCAATCTTCTCTGACCCAGCAGTCGAACGATTGAGCGGAGACAGTGTTGACGCGGTTGTGGTTACCAACACACTGCCGATTCCTGAAGAGAAGCGCTTCGAATCGCTGACTGTTCTTTCTATAGCACCGCTGATTGCACGAGCCATCAGCGCAGTGTTCGACGACGATTCGGTAAGCCAGATTTTTCCTGGCCACGCTTAAGCCCTTAGACTATTTAGGTAAGACAACGGCGAGGGCTCCACACGGGGCCGTAATCGACGGGGCCAGAGCCTTTAGGGCTTAGATCCTCGCGTGAAAACGCTTGAGTTGATAAACAAACCTGAAGGAATCAAAATGTCTGAAGCAAGCATCGTTGCAGAAATCCGCACCTCGTTCGGCAAGGGCTCGGCGCGCAAGTCGCGTGCTGCCGGCCGCACACCAGCAGTAATCTACGGCCACGGCTCAGAGCCCCGTCACATCACCCTCCCTGCCCACGACCTAGCACTTGCGCTACGCCACAAAAACGCTGTGATCGACCTAAAAATCGAAGGCAAGAGCGAGCTAGTCCTAGTGAAGTCGGCTTCGAAAGACGTGATCACTCAGGTAATCGAGCACGTCGACCTAGTAACCATCGTCAAGGGCGAGAAGGTTCACGTTGAAGTCCCTGTTCACGTAGTTGGCGAAACCCTCTCGGGTACAACCCTCGACCTAGAACACAAGACTGTGAAGCTTTCGGCTGAAGCGACTCACATTCCTGAGTTCGTTGAAGTTGTTCTAAACAAGGAGGGTGCAGGACACCACATTCTTGCCAAGGACATCGTGCTTCCGGCCGGTGTAACAATGGACCTCGACGCCGATGAGCTAATCGCTTCGGTAATCGAGACCGCTGCTGGCCACTCAGAAGAAAACGCTGCTCCAGAGGCATCTGCTGAGTAACAACGCCTATCTCGTAGTCGGGCTCGGTAACCCCGGGCCCGGCTACGCGGGCAATCGCCACAACGTCGGCCAAATGGTTTTAGACGTGCTGGCAAAGCGCCAAAGCTCAAAACTTAAGAGCCACAAAGCCAATGCGGCGGTGGCCGAAACCAAGCTCGGGCAGACGAGGATGATTCTCGCCAAGCCCTTGAGTTTCATGAACACTTCTGGTGGCCCAGTGGCCAACCTCTCAAAATTCTTCGACATCGCGCCAGAGAACGTGATCGTTATTCACGACGAACTCGACATTCCAGCCGATGAGATCAGAATCAAGTTCTCGGGCGGCCACGCTGGACACAACGGCCTTCGCGACATCATTTCAGCCCTAAACACCAACGACTTCGTGCGCGTTCGTGTGGGCATAGGCCGCCCGCCCGGCCAGATGGAAACCGCCGACTTCGTGCTTCGCGACTTTTCAAGCACCGAAAAAAAGTCGCTCCCGGTAACGCTAGAAATTGCGGCGGATGCCGTCGAGGCCATAGTTGCCAAGGGTTTAACGGCAGCCCAGCAGGAGTTCCACTCCGCCTAGACTTGAGGGGTGGATGCACGAGCGAATTCCAAGGCCCTTTCGCGCCTCGTCGCACTCGTGGCAGATGGGTATCCGGTAGCCGCTCTCGAAGCCGCAATCAAAAAACCTCGTGTCGACATCGTCGCGCCGCAAGGCGCGCACTCAACAATCGTTGCCTTGCTCAATCACATTCGTGCCGACAAGAAGCTTTCACGCGTTCAGCTTGTGGTTGCAGCGACCGGTCGTGAAGCAGAAGACATAGCCGCCACTCTGCGCGGTTTAGACCCCGAAGCCGAGATTCTAGAGTTTCCTTCATGGGAGACATTGCCGCACGAGCGCCTAAGCCCTTCGCCAGAAACCGTTGGCCGTCGAGTTAGCGTCTTGCAGCGCCTGAGTGAACTGAAAACCGAACACAGCGACCATTCCGTTTACGTCCTCGCAAGCGTCCGTGCGGTACTTCAGCCGGTTATTGCAGGGCTTGCAAATCATCCCGCCCTCGCCCTCGAAACAGGCAAGAGCTACTTCATGCCAGAGTTAACCCTCAAGCTCGTGGAGCTTGCATATGAGCGAGTCGACATGGTGACCAAGCGCGGCGAGTTTGCTGCTCGAGGTGGCATCTTGGACATTTTCCCGACCACCGCCTCGCATGCGGTGAGACTCGAATTCTTCGGTGACGAACTCGAAGACATTCGAGAATTTTCGGTGACCGATCAGCGCTCGCTGTCGCTCGGTGAAGAGCACCAGCCAGTCAAGCTGGTAACACTTTACCCAGCTCGCGAAATAGTCATCACCCCGAGCGTCGCGTCGCGTGCGCGAGAGATGATGCATGAGTTCCCAAACCTCTCGACCATGCTCGTGAAGATCGCCGAAGGAATACCTGTTGAGGGCATGGAGTCACTAGCGCCCGTGCTGTGTGACGCGTTGGTGCCACTGGCTAGCTATTTGCCAGAAGACACCGCTGTGACGATTCTTAGCCCAGAAAAGTCGGCGGCGAGAGCGCAAAGTCTCACCGAGACTAACGAAGAGTTTTTGCACGCTGCCTGGGACGCCGCGGTCGAGGGTGCAACCGCACCGATCGACTTGAGTGCAGGTGGCTTCAAGAGTCTCGAAGAGTTTGAACGCGACCTCGGCAAGCGTGCCCTGTATCGAGTGAGCACGTTCGATTCACCTGAAGAAGGCGTCGTCAACCTGGGGTTGCTCGAGATACCAAACTTCACCGGCCTCGACATGACCGTGCTGCAGTGGATCGAAGACCAGACCAAACACGGGCAGAAGGTCTTCTTGGTTGCCGAAGGTCACGGCACGGCACAGCGCATCGAAGAGCAGTTGGTGGCTAAGAACCTAAAAGCCGAGGTTTTGCAAGCAACGCTCAAGAAGGGGTTTGCCGCCCCTGCCAGCAACCTTATTGTTCTAACCGAAGCCGACTTCTACGGTAAAAACTCAACCTATGTGAGCCCGACACAGCGCAAGCTTGCGACAAAACGCGGCGCCGCGGTTGACCCGCTGACCCTCAAGCCTGGCGACTATGTCGTGCACGCGGTGCACGGCATCGGTCGCTTCATCGAACTCGTTCGTCGACGCAGCGGCATCGGCAAGCAGCAGCACGAACGCGAATACCTTTTGATCGAATACGCGCCATCTAAGCGCGGCGGCAGTGGCGACACGCTGTTTGTGCCCACCGACCACCTAGACCTTTTGACACGCTACGTGTGCGGCGAAGCCCCCGTGCTCAGCAAGATGGGCGGTTCAGACTGGGCACGCCAGAAGGGCAACGCACGCAAGGCTGTGCGCAAGATTGCAATTGACCTGGTCAAGCTCTACTCGGCTCGTATGAGCGCCGCCGGCCACGCGTTCGGGCCAGACACCCCATGGCAGCGCGAAATGGAAGAAGCTTTTCAGTTCGTAGAAACCCCAGACCAGCTTTCGACCATCGAAGAAGTTAAGCGCGACATGGAGCGGGCAGTGCCGATGGATCGCCTTTTGGCGGGCGACGTCGGCTACGGCAAGACCGAGGTCGCTGTTCGCGCCGCCTTCAAAGCCATTCAAGATGGCAAACAGGTTGCCGTCCTAGTGCCAACCACTCTGCTGGTTCGCCAGCACACCGACACCTTCATAAACCGTTACAGCGGGTTCCCTGTAAACGTGCGAAGCCTAAGCCGCTTTCAGAGCGACAAAGAAGTGAAAGAGACCATCAAGGGGCTCAAGGACGGCACAGTTGACCTCGTAATCGGCACCCACCGCCTGCTGATGAACAATATCGAATTCAAGAATCTCGGCCTGCTCGTCATCGACGAAGAGCAGCGTTTCGGCGTTGAGCACAAAGAGAAACTCAAAGATTTCAAGATGAACGTCGATGTGCTTTCGATGAGCGCAACACCGATTCCGCGTACGCTCGAACTTGCGGTTACCGGTATTCGCGAAATGTCCACCTTGGCAACCCCGCCAGAAGATCGTCACCCGATTCTCACCTATGTTGGCGGCTACTCAGAGAAGCAGGTTGCGGCAGCAATCCGCCGCGAACTTATTCGCGAAGGCCAGGTTTTCTTTGTTCACAACCGGGTTGAGAGCATCGATAAGGTGGCCAGCGAGATTCGTGCACTGGTTCCAGAAGCACGAGTCGCCGTTGCTCACGGCCAGATGTCTGAAGGTGCTCTTGAGCAGGTCGTGGTGGATTTCTGGGAGCGCAAGTTCGACGTCTTAGTTTCGACAACAATTATTGAAACCGGCATCGATATCCCCAACGCCAACACGCTTATAGTCGACCGAGCCGAGCGATTCGGTCTGAGCCAGCTTCACCAGATTCGCGGGCGCGTTGGTCGAAGCCGCGAACGTGCCTACGCCTATTTCTTCTATGACCTTAGCAAGCCTCTAACTGATATTGCCCACGATCGCTTGGCAACAATTGCCACGAATAATGAGCTCGGCTCTGGAATGCAGGTTGCGCTCAAGGACCTGGAGATTCGCGGTGCAGGCAACCTCCTCGGCGGCGAGCAATCTGGCCACATTGCCGGTGTTGGTTTTGACCTCTACCTGCGAATGATTGGTGAGGCGGTTGCCGACTTCAAGGGTGAAAAACAGTCATCGCCTGCCGAACTCAAACTCGAGCTGCCCGTTGACGCCCACATTCCTTCAACCTATGTCGACTCTGAGCGTCTTCGTCTCGAGGCATATCACAAGCTCTCGGCCGCCTCAAACGCGAGCAACACCCGCGCCGATCTCGACGTGATTCTCGAAGAACTAGAAGACCGTTACGGGCTGGCGCCGCAGAGCGTGGTAAATCTGATCGATGTAACCGAGTTGCGTCAGCAGGCCAACCGCCTCGGGGTAAAAGACGCGATGATGCTCGGCACTCAAGCTCGAATATCACCGGTTGATCTTCTCGAAACCGAACAGGTCCGCCTAAGTCACCAATACCCGGGACTCAAATACCTGCAAAGCGCGAGGCTGCTCACCGTGCCTCTGCCAAAGGATTCGGCGGGGGAGACCTTGCGCGATAAAGAGATGATTCAATGGGCGTGGGTTTTGCTCGCTCAAGTTTTCAGTAAGAAGGAACCAAATGACTAACCTCGACAACCTCATCGCAACCGCTCACAAGCTACGCAGCCCAGGCGGTTGCCCTTGGGACGCCGAGCAGACTCACGAATCTCTCGTGCAGTACCTTCTTGAAGAAACTTATGAGCTGATAGATGCGATTGAAACCAAAGACGCAGCTGCAATTCGCGAAGAACTTGGCGACGTTTTATACCAGGTGGTCTTTCACAGCGACTTGGCCTCCTCGGGGTCGCTCGGCGACAAATTCGACATTCAAGATGTTGCCGCTCAGATGGAGGCGAAGATGATCTCGCGTCACCCGCACGTTTTTGGCGATGATGAGACCAAGGCGCAATTCAAGGCAGAAACCGGCGACGACGTAATGCTCAACTGGGACGACCACAAGAAACGCGAGAAGCCTGAGCGCGAGTCTGTGCTCGACGGGATTCCAAAATCAATGCCGGCGCTTGCGCTAGCAAACAAGGTGCTCGGCAAAGCCGACAAAATGGGCTTGCTCGCCGAAGAAAACGGGCCATTGGTTATAGATTCCGAAGAGCAACTTGGCACACTTTTGCTGACCATAGCCACAATTGCCAGGGCCGCCGGTTTCGACTCCGAGAGGGCTTTGAGAACCGCAGTTCGCGACCTCATGAGCGACATCAGAAAAATTGAGGTTTTAGAGGCTAGTGACGCAGGCATTATCGCCCGCGAAGAGTAGGTTTCTAGGGTCTTTAAGCAGATCGATCAGGTCGAAAATATTGGGTTTCGACACGCCGATAAAGGCGCATAAGATTGAACTGCATTGATGACTGAAGGCGGGTTTAGCCACATGCAATATATGAAGCGCATACTCGCTCTCGCAATTTGCGCAGCCGCCGCCATCACAGTCTCCTTGCTGTTAGGTTCGAGCAATACTGTTCACCAAATTGGCTCAGCCGCGAGCGTCAGAGCCTCCACTTTGACTTCGGGCGTTCGAGTTGAGGCAGAAAAAGCTTTAGTTGGCAACGTAGTTAGTGCGCCAAGAAGTGCCGTCAACCTTGGCTATGCAGAACCCACTTCTTACCGTTGGTTTGCTTGTGCAAAAGACGTTCCATTAGCAAGCAATGCTCAGCCAGCCGGTTGTTCGCCTATTTCTGGAGCCAACGCTGCAGACCTAACCTTGACCAATGCCGAGGTCGGCAAACACATCTTGTTCTCGATGTCAGTTGGCAACGGCCCAATCGCGTTCAGTGCAGCAACAGAATCTGCGGTTTCACCAGCGCCTACACTGGTTGCGGCTCCCGTCGGGCTAAATAAGTCGTTGAAGTTTGTTGCCGCTAGCTCTGCGCTTAACTCGAAAATCACCATTACAAGAGGTTTGTGGCCGGCAGCCGGAGCTGTAACTTCTGTGGCCTACCAGTGGCTTCGTTGCCCAGCGGCCGTTACTGCCGACCTGATCGCTCCCTCCAATTGTGTAGTGATTGACGGAGCCGTTGCTGCGAGCTATTCGGTAACCGTTAGAGATCTTGGTCAGCGAATCGTCGCACATCTAACTGCAGTTCAAGGTGGCGTTACAAGTGATGTTTGGACAAACTCGATCGGTCCTGTCTATAAAGCGGTTAAGTACTACAAGGGTGCGACCGTTGCCGGTGGCGTTGGCGACTACCCGTACCTCGTCGACCAAGCTGTAACAGCAAACGAAGGTACCTGGGATGGACCACCGAACTTCACGTATCAGTGGTTCTCGTGCACGGCAAAGGTAGCTGCAGCTGCCACCCTCAACAAACTTTGCAAGGCAATCTCGGGTGCGACGGCAGATTCATTTACCCCGGGTTTGGCGCAAAACGGCAAATTCTTAATGGTTCGCATCAGTGGCTCGACTCCTCTAGCTTCAACGGTGATAACCACGTACAGCGCCTCATCAACCAAGGTGCTTGACGACCCGAGCAACACGGTTGTTGTCGCCTTGCCTAACGGCGCTCCGGTAGTCGGAATCTCTGTTTCGCTCATTCCAGGCACCTGGACAGGATCTCCGGCGCCGACAAAAACATATCAGTGGTACTCCTGCGACACTAACGAGACCGCCGCCGGCGCTGACAAGCCAGACGATTGCGATGTCATCACGGGTGCAACGGCAACCACGTTCACACCTACCCAAAATCTTTATGGGCGTTTCTTACTTGTCGAAGAAAAAGCGACGAGCATCGCCGGCACTGATTCGATTTTTAGTTCTACGCCTTTGTCTGTGGCCTCGCGCCCATTGTTCGAAAGCGACCCGCGAGTTAGCGGCGTAGCTGAAATCAATGAAGTCTTAGCCGCTTTCACCGGAACTGGTGCGAGTTCACTCGAAGACACCGCAAGTTACCAATGGCTTTCATGCTCAACGGCCTCACCAGCGACCTCGACGAAACCCGTCAACTGTGCGCCGATTTTGGGTGCAACAGATTCGAGTTTCACCACGGACCGCAACGTCGAAGGTTCATTTATTGCAGTGTGGATAACACTAAGTAACGAGGCGGGTAACACGACTCGAATGAGTGCAACTACCGATACCGTAATAAAGTCCGCGCCCTCTCTTGACTCAACCGACTTCACTCCTGCGACGTCGCCAATAGTTGGCACAGCAGTAAGTGCACCTACGGGAACCTGGCGAGGGGCACCGGCGCCGTCATTCAGCTACCAGTGGTTGGTTTGCGACGCCGAAGGGGGCAAGGCGTTTGTTCAGCCTTCGGGTTGCTCAGAGATTGCTGGGGCCAACTTGGTCGCCTTCACCCCAACGCACGGTCAGGCAGCGAGTTTCTTGCGAGTTCGTGTTCGAGCAAATAACGAGCTAGGCACTTTTGAAGTTTGGTCTGCAACCACCTCAGCTGTTCGCGAAAAACCTGTCTTTTTAGGTGTTCCAGTAGTCACTGGGGGAGCTCTAACCGGCACGCCGATAACCGTAAGTCAGACTTCGGCGAATGGCGTTCCCGGGCCATCGACAGCAATTGCTTGGTATCAGTGCAAATCTCTTGTTACTGCGGCTATCGCCGCCGCCCCGGTAGCAACCAACTGCTCTCAAATTTCTGGCCAATCGGGTTTCTCGTACACGCCCACTAACGGAGACCTCGATAAATTTATCGCCGCATACGTAACTAGCAGCAACGCTCTTGGCTCAGTCTCTTATTTCACGGCCTCGACCTCAAAGATTCAAGGGGCACCATCACTGCAAAACAACCCCGGAGCACCGGGGCAGGTTGGGGTAAGCCCGAAGGTTTTCTCAGCGGTTTTGGCGCCATCGGCAATCTGGGTTGGTTCACCGTCACCCACCCCAAACTTTCAGTGGTACAGCTGCGCTGACGAGGTTCTAACGCTCGTCACATCAATGCCCGACTATTGCTCAATCATCCAAGGTGCAACCGCAAGCAGTTTCACGCCAAGCGTCGACGAAGTCGATCGTTATCTTATGGTGCGGGTTGGCGCCAGTAACCTCTTGGGTTCAGCGACGCGATTTACCACTACCTCCTCCATAGTTCAGCAAATACCTATGTTCACTGTGGACCCAGCAATTTCTGCTGGCAAGTTCACCGGTGACGTTTTGACTTTTGATGACCTCTCTTATCTGGGCAGCCCTTCACCAACCGTCACGTATTCCTGGTACCGCTGCGACGCCGCTGTAACCGTCGTGCAGGCAACCAGCACTTGCCCCAAGATCCCCAATGCGATCGCGAATTCCTATACTTTGGTGGCAGCCGACCTCGACAAGTACATCTCTGGTGCCGCAACTCTTACGTCATCGCTGGGCATCGTTACCAAAATATCTTTGAGCACGGTAAAGATTCAAGGTGCCCCAACTCTTCAAGGGACACTTGCGGCACCGACCGCGGGTGTGGTGAAGGTTGACACACCGATAACTATCCCGACCAGCATATGGTTCGGCTCGCCGGTGGTTAGCAAAGTGTTCCAGTGGTACGCATGCACTAACTCCGTTTCGACACAACAGTCGACCATCGGACTTGACTGCTCACTTATTCCAAACGCTGCCAACGTGACCTTCACCCCGACAATTGACCAAGTTGGCAAGTTCCTAGTGGTCAAGACAGCTGCGAGTAACATCATCGGCTCGGTAACTCTTTACTCGCCGAGTACTTCAGTGGTAAACGAGGCACCAAGTTTCCAAGGCGATACCTCGATCGACGATGTAAGTCTTGTCGGAAACAACGTCACGGTTTCATTGCCAACCACGCGCGGGTTTCCAAACCCTGCTCCTACCTACACCTGGTTCAGGTGCTCAGCAGCGGTGCCTTTCTCGGCGACGACGATTCCAGCAACCTGCTCGCCAATCGCGAACTCCAATGCAGCACAATACATGCTCGATGTTTTAGATCTTGACAAGTTTGTTGCAGTTGGCGTCACACTCACAAACTCTTCAGGAACCGCAACTAAGTACAGCCCGTCCACTGTCTCGATTCAAGGTGTACCGAAAATTACCAACGCGCTTGGTATGCCAAGCTCGACGGTGGCTGCTGTTACCGCTCCCCGCATTGGAACAGTCGAAAGTGCCCCTACCAATACTTGGGCGGGGTCGCCAAAGCCGAGCGTCAACTTGCAGTGGGTTCGCTGTCAAGACGAAGATCCGACGAGCAGTATTTTGCCTGTTCCGTGCGACGACATACCTGGCGCTTCGGGTAACACATACACACCGGTGATGGCCGATAAAGGCCTTACGCTGCGCGTTCGAATTACCGCGACAAACCTACTGGGAACCACAACCATCTGGTCAGGCTCAACAAGAAAGACACAACTATCTCCTAGCTTCGTTGCCCACCCGACGCTCAACAGCTTCATCACGGTCGGCACGTTGGTGAGCGTAAACGCTGTGAATCAACTTGCCTCTCCAGGAGCTGCCGAGACCGAATCTTGGTACCGCTGCCCTGCCGTGGTGCCCAGCGCCTCAACAACTCCACCAGCAAACTGTGTTCAGATTCTCGGCGCCTCAGTAAATTCTTATACGATTCAGGCGCAGGACCTCGACAACTATTTGGTAGCGAAAGTTTCGCTGTCGAACGAAGCGGGCATTGCCACTGAATACACGGCCTCAACGGCCAAGATCATCTCGCTCCCCGTCTTCGACCAGGAGCCAACGGTTGGCGGCCAAAGCTACGTAACCGGCAAGCTTGTGATTTTGCCGTTCAGTGTTTCGGCAAAGCCGGTAGCGACACTTAGCTACCAGTGGTACTACTGCGACACCAAAATATTAGTTAGTTTTGCTGATGTTCAGACCCCGAACTGCCACATCATTGCCGGGGCTACCAGCGACAGCTTCTTACCGACCCAGGCAGAAGCGGGCTCCTACGTGAGTGTGCTCGTGACAGCAACAAACCTTGCCGGAACAACAACGTCATTCTCTAAGACGACCAGCGCAATTCTCACCCCTCCTCGTAACGTCGTGCCGCAGGTTGTGACAGGCTCAACCACGGTTGGCGCCCAGCTTTCTACTGATACCGGAACTTGGAATCCGGCAACTAACGTCTCATTTGATTACAAGTGGTTTGCCTGCTCAAAGCAGACTGCAGCCTCAACGACAATCTCGACGACCGACTGCGCAGTAGTAGCCGGAGCAACAACGGCCCAGTTCAACTCCGGCGTTGCGCAAATTGGTAAATACATGGTCTCTGAAGTGACCGCCAAGAACTTCACCATAAACGTGCCCGAATATTCGGCTTCGACCGAAATCATTGCAAGTGTTCCCGTTTATACAACGGGAATGGGCGTCAACTTCTTGACCGGTCAAGCCTCGACCTCTGGAGCGCCACGTGTCGGTTACAGCATTTCGGCAACAGATGGCGCTTGGTCGGGCACCCCTGCGCCTAGTTTTATGTACCAGTGGTTTGTTTGCAGTGTTCAAAAGACCGCCGCCGACAAGTCTCTGACGCAAGACTGTCGTGAAATCAACGGCGCAACCACAAAAGACTTCTCGATCACACCTGCTATAGCTGACGACTACAACTTGGTCGGCAAATACCTGGGTGTGAAAATCATCGGCACCAATAAGGCGGGCTCGGACTTCGCCTACTCAGTGACCTCTGTCAAGACTGTTACTTTGCCACCACAGTTGGTAACGCCGCCTGAGATCTCGGGGTACAGGTACGTCGACGCGACACTGAGCGGCACTATTGGTGCATTCACCGGCATTCCAGACCCAAGCGAAACTCAGGCTTGGTGGCAGTGCGACTCAGCTATCCCAACGGCCGTGACTGCTCAGCCTGCCGGTTGCACAAAGCTGCTGCCGACCACACCGACAATCAAGCTGACGTTGGCGATGAAGGGCAAGTTCATTACCACTGCCACGATCTCGACCAACGATGCCGGAACCGTTACGGTTTGGGCTCCATCCACCATCGAGGTAACCACCGGCGCAATCAACACCGTGGCTCCAACCATTACGGCAAGCCCTAATGCGCTGCCAAAAGTTGGCGGAACCCTATCTGCCAACCACGGCGTTTGGTCTGGTGATCCTGCCCTAACCGAGGCTTCGTACACCTACCAGTGGTACAGCTGCGACGTCGAAATCAAGACCGCGAGTTTCACTCTCGACCCCAGCGCTGGCTGTCTACGTGTTGGCGATGCGGTAAACACCAACTATCAACCGGTTCGCGAAGACGCCGGCCGCTTCATTCTCGTCTCGGTCGCTGGAGCCAACTCAAACGGTGGTTCGAAGATCTTCAGCGCGTCAACCTCGAAGGTCAACCTTGAACCAGAACTTGTTATATCGCCGGTGCAGACGGGAAATGCGTTCGTAGGTAACCGGCAGAATGTATCAGATGGTACCTGGTTCGGTGTTCCAGACCCATCGTTCACCTATCAGTGGCTAATTTGCGACAGTGAACAGAGCGTTCCACCGAGCGCAAAACCGGCAGACTGCGCACTAGTTGTTGGTGCGACATCATCGGCTTACACGCCGCTTATTTCGCAAGTTGGACAGTACTTAATCGTTCAGGTGTCCGCTAATAACATTGCTGGTTCGACAGTCGCCTACTCGCTAACCTCTTCAGACATTAAGTCGGCTCCCGTCAACATCACTCCGCCAACCGTCACAATCGCCAACGGAACCAGTGGCTTACCGGTGGCAAACCAGTCGGTTGTCAGCACCACCGGAGGCAAGTGGCAGGGCCGCCCGACACCGACTTACCAGTACCAGTGGTTCAGCTGTGCGTTTGCCTTGGTTGCTTCGCCTGACGCACCAACTGCCGATAAGGATTGTCGCGCCGTTTCAGAAGTGACAGACACCGCCAGCTATAGCCCGGTTACCACCGACCGAGGTCGCTTTATCGCGGTTGAGGTTTACGCAACGAACATTCATGCCACCGTTGCGCACTGGTCGGCCACTTCGGCCGTGGTTAACATGGCGCCAGTCGCCGATGTTATTCCGCAGGTTGCCGGGGTTGCCTTCGTTCAAGCCGTGGTTACGGCCAAGGCAGACACCTGGCTTGCCTACCCGGCGCCGACTCGCTCGTTCCAGTGGTTGTCTTGTGGAGAACTTGCGCTTCCGAGCGCGTGTTCGGTTATCTCAGGAGCTGCGGCAGCAACTTTCACGATTCCATCAAGCCTGAATGGCCGCTCGCTCATGGTTCGCGTAACCGCGACAAACCAGTTCGGCAACTCCAGCAGCTACTCGCTTGCAAGCGCAAATATCACCACAGGTCCGGTCAGCACAGTGCCGCAGGTAATCACTGGCTCAGTTGCCTTTCCGCCAACTGCAGGAGCGCTACTTTCTACCGGCGATGGCAGCTGGGCCGGAGACCCGCGACCAACCTTGGCGTATCAGTGGTACCGCTGCACGGCTCTGGTCTCAGCAAGCGCGTTTGAACTTGACCCGACCTGTTCGGCAATCACCGGTGCAACATCTAACACCTACGCCCTCACCGACATAGACCCCGGAAATGCGCTTGTCGCAGGCATCACCGGCAGCAACTCTTTCGGAACCTCGACTCGTTTCTCGGCATCGACACCAATTGTCACCGAGAAAGTTCGCCTGATAACGCCTCCAACTCTCACCGCCTCTGCCAAAATCGGCCAAGACATCACCGCAGACGAGGGTGTGTGGCGAGGATTCCCCAGACCCGATACCAGTTACTCGTGGTACAGCTGCACCGTTGCCAACCCAGCTGCTCCTGTTCAAGTTGCGGCGGCAACCGGCGTCGGCGTTGTGCCACCTACGACTTGTACCAAGATTCAGGGAGCAATTCGTTCTTCGCTTGCAATTTCTGACTCACAGGTCGGCAAGATGCTGATCTTCATGGTTACCAAATCGAACACTGTGGATGGCGTTCTCAGTACTGTGAACGCATACACCCAGTCGAGCTTGCCAGCCGCTCAGCCGCCGGTTTCGCTTGCCAAACCAGTGATCTCATCGCCTGGCATGATTGTTGGTGCTAACCCAAAGGTGGGCAGCGTTTGGTCTGTTAGTACCGGGCTTTGGGTGGACCCGCAGCCAATCAAGACCTACCAGTGGTACCGCTGTGACTCGCAGGTCGCCACCGGGCCAACTCACATCACTTCGGTACCCGTCGCGTCTGGTTGTGTTGCCATCTCGGGTGCCACGAATACGTCTTACACGATCATGGCCGAAGACTCGGGCAAGTTTGTTGCCGTCGAAGCCATCGCTTCAAACGCGGCAGATACGCTTCACGAGTGGTCGAACTCGACGCTCGCCGTTCTTCAGGTGCCCATCGCGATCATTCCGCCGACCATCAGCGGTGACCGCCAGCGCAACAAGGTGCTGACCATTAATCAGGGAACCTGGACGGGCAGCCCTACTCCCGTAATCAACTTCCAGTGGTACTCGTGCAAGACTGCTGTTCCCGCAACCTCAACTACGCCTCAGCCAGCAACGAACTGCTCTCAGATCAGTGGTGAAACGTCGGCTACTTATACACAGTCGCCCGCCGGTAGCGATGACGGAAAGTTCATCACGGCTACCGTTAGCGGAACCTCAGGTAACTCTGACCCAACCGTTTACTGGGTAACTGTTGCCTCGGGCGATGCCACCGCACAGGCCCCTACTGTTTCTGTTTTGCCAACTTTGACATCACTTTCAAACGTTGTGCCAACGGTTGGCGTCACTTACAGCATTGGTGACGACCGCTGGATTGGTGCGCCAACACCGGTTGTCACTTACAAGTGGTACGCCTGCGACGCAGTTGTTGCCGCCGCCGGTTCAGCCATACCTGGAGGTTGCGCGGTCATTGATGGTCAGACTTCCCAGACTTACACGGCGACCATCGCGCTCGCGGATTCACGCAAATACCTACTAGGTTCGGTGACAGCCACCAATCTAGCCGGCACGGCCACCACGTACACAAAGTCGCTGACCTCGATCATCGACAAGGGTCTTCTTAACACCACGCCGGCCTCGGTTGCGGCACCGTCGCTGCTGGTGCCGACCCCAGACGCTTCACCAATCACCGGAACCACGGGTGTCTGGTCAAGCAACAACACTCTTCAGATCACGCACCAATGGTTTGTTTGCCCGTACGCGTTAACAGTTTCAAACAGTTACATTCCTATCGACTGCTTCAGCATTCGAAGTCAAGAGGTGGGCGGTCAGGTTACGCCGCTGAAAATCACACCACTCGACGAAGTCTCTGGCATGTATGTTGCGCTGTACGAAAAAGTCGAGCAAAAAATTGACGCAACCAACTGGCGCAAGGTTCGCGAACGTCTCACCCCCACGACTGGGCAATTGCTCGAAGCTCCTTCATTGCGAATTCGAGATGCTGGTTTCGTGGCGCCATCTGTGGGTCAAGACATGGTCGTCGGGTATAGCTCGACAGTTACTGCGGGGGCATGGGTTGCGGCCCTAAATGCAGAGACCTCTTTCACCTGGCGTGGTTCTGAGGTTGGCACGTTCAGCTACCAGTGGTTTAGTTGCATCTCATACCAAGCCAACTACACGACTTTGGGGCTTCCGGCGGGCTGTAGCTACATCACCACAAGCGTTAGTAGACCGTCAGTCAACTCTTCGATCGTGCCAATCGAATCTGAGATCAGTTCGTTCCTCGGAGTTCGAATCACGGCAACAAATGCGACTGGTTCAGCTGTCGCTTGGACCAACACCTCGAGAGCAGTAACTCAAGAAGTGGCCAACATAAATCCTGTCTCCCTCGGTTCTGCCTTCGTTGTTGGTGACCGCTTGACACTAAGCGGTGGCACGCAGACCGACTGGAAGGGCTCGCCAGCCCCTGCGATTACCGTCGATTGGTACTCTTGCACCGCACAGCACCCAACCGCACCGTCAGCAGTTCCGGCAGACTGCACGTTGTTCGTAAACGGCACGCAAAACCCAAGTACAGGGCTCACGATTCCTCTCGAGAGGTCAACCGGCACTCAATACCTGATCGCACGAGTTACTGGTGTGAATACCCCGTGGAACGCGCCGACAAGAAGTAGCACAGTTGCGATTTACACACCAACTACACACAGAATTCTTTCGCGTCCTTACATCAACACCGCCTTAGCCAACCCATACCCTTCGCAAACCGGAGTTGCCGATGCAACTGGCAGCCTAAACCTCACGCAGGGAAACTGGGCTGGCTCTGCGCCGATTACGCTAAGTGGCCGCTGGTTTGCCTGCGATAGCCCGGTTGCTGCATCAAGTTTGGCTACGCCAGCAGAAGGCTGCACAATCTTCAAGACGGCGACTCAGGCTGTCCTGCTAACACACAGCCAGGTTGGCAAATACATCGTTGGTCAGATTGTTGCCACTAACGAGGCTGGAACCACCTATCAGTCGGCCGCCTCGAGTGCAAGGGTCCTTGAACCTCCAACAATCGTCTCGCCGCCTGAAGTAACTCTGGTTGACCCACCGTTGGCATCCGGTAAGAACGAGGTTGGCCAAAAGCTCACCTACACTTCGGCTGCTTGGGATGGCTCACCAACCCCTACGGCTTCGGCACGGTTCTACGCCTGCGATGCGCCAATCGCATCATCTGTTGCGTCCATTCCAGCTAACTGTGCTGTTGTTGCTGGAGTTGCCGGTTCGGTACTCACCCTCGGCGACACCGAAGCCGGCAAGTACATTGCAGTTGTTAGCACGGCAACCAACACCACAAACGGTGGTCTCAAGACAACTCTTAGCGTCTCGGCAACTATGGGCCCGGTCTACCGCTCGCCATACTTTGACACCGCAATCGCGCCAACTATTAGCGGTCAGGCTCATGTTGGCTCGAGCCTTTCGTTTACCAAGACCACCATTAAGGGGTTTGAGACTCCTACCAGCATTCACGCTTGGTACATTTGCGATTCTCCGGTACTCGCCGCGGTGAACGATGCCGTGCCTTCGGGTTGCTCGCCGATCGCAGACAATCCAAACGCTAGCCTCACCGTTCCCGCTTCAGCTGCGGGCAAGTACGTCCTCGGTATTCAGTCGGCATTTGCGTCTTGGACGCCTGTCAGAGTCACTCGTTCTTCGGTAACAAGTGCGCAGATCACCGCTTCGCCTGCTGTTCAAAGCGCACCAACTGTGGCCGGGGACGACTACGTAGGTGGTTCGGTAAAGGTTTCGGTAAACCAAGGAGTCTGGTCGAGTTTCCCGGCAATTACAGACAACGCCCGTTACTCAATTAGCTTGTTTGCCTGCACAGCGACCAGCGTTGCGCAGGCAACGACCAAGCCGGCAACTTGTGGAGCGACCGCTTTAGCCGTTTATACCGCGGCTGCACCAACACCGTTCACGCTGACTTCGGACCTTGACGGAAAATTTATTGTCGCCAAGGTAACTGCAACCGTGCCAACCAACAAGAGCCAGACCGACTCTCTCGACTCTTACAGTGCTTCATTCGGCCCGGTACGTGAGGTCGCGTCGCTACCGACACAGCCTGTAATTACTGGTGCAGGCGCACCAGATGTTGGCCTAAGCCTTTCACTGCAGCCGATCACAGCTGGCGGGTTCCCAAAGAATAGCCCGACCTATAACTGGTACGTGTGCCCAACGGGTGGCGCTTCGGCACCAACATCAATACCCGCCGGTTGCGACCTGCAGGCTAACGTCAGCTCGAAGGCGTTCCCGATTCCTCCAAGCGCTGCCGGCAAGTATGTATTTGCATGGGTCACGGCCAGCAACGAACTAGGCTCGGCTTCGCGCGCAACTGCTTACAGCCAGATGGTCAAGATGGCCGCCGTGAACACAGCGCCACCAAGCTTGAGCGGTGGCGATGAGGTAGGCAGCCCGATAAACGCAAACCTTGGAGCCTGGACGAGCACTCCGGCGCCAACATTTACCTACATGTGGTACTCCTGCGACAGCTCGAACTCGACCATTTCTAACGGCTGCACACCGGTCACAGGCAGCACCGCAACTGCAAGCCTCACTCCTGTTGAGGCGCAAGCAGGCAGGTACATCATCGCCAATGTGACTGCGACCACAGCTGTTTGGTCTTCAAACGTTCAAACTGTCAAGGCCACGGCAACGTTTGGCCCGATCCGCCAACCAGCAAACCTCAAGCTGGCACCTTCAATTGGAGGTACCGCACACGTTGGCGAACAGCTGACGGTTTCGCTTGGTAATGGAAGCCTAGTTGGCTTCCCTTCGGCCACATTCAGTTACGACTGGTATGCCTGTGACACAGCCGTGCAAGATTCTGCCACCGTGATTCCTGCCAACTGCTCACAAATCTCGAACTCTCCAAAGACTCCACTCACAATCGATTCGAGTGCAGCGGGCAAGTTCATCATCGCCGCAGTTACCGCGAGCAACTACTCGCAATTCATGCGCACTACGACTTCTACGCCTGCCGTAACTTCGAGCCTTTCGAACCTAACCGCACCTACACTCTCGGGCGATAACTTTGTTGGTGGCACTGCCATAAACGCCAGCGCGGGCACTTGGTCAAGTTTCCCTGTGGTGAACCCAGCCAGCGACCTCACTTACAGCTACTTCACATGCCCAACCTCAACCTGGGTTTCAAGCTGCTCAGTTCTAGCAACTGCTGGCACAAAAGTGACATCGATCACACTGACCTCGGCGATGCAGGGAAGGTACCTATTCGCCCGTGTGACCGCTTCGGTGCAGGTCAACAAGCCAAATACTGGCTCTACAACGGTCACCACCAACGGCATCGGTCCAATACTTGCGGCACCAAGTTTCTCAACTACTCCTTCGATCGGAGGTGTTTCACACGTCGGTAGCATAATCACCGCAACTAGTACCGGCGAACTAGGTGTGCCTGCGCCTACTAAGACCTACTCTTGGTTCTTCTGCAACGCTGCTGTAACCGTGAGTTCCGCAACCATGCCTGCCGGTTGTGCGGCGGTAGACCCCGCCATCGACGGTCAGCCGACGATCACTCTGCCAGCAGCCGCAGGTGGCAAATTTGTGTCGGTTTTGGTCACGCTTGCAAACCAGCCTGGACCTTCGGTTGCGACCGTTTCGGCTTCGTCACTTTCAGGGCTTCTTGTGACCGCCACTCCGGCTAGTACGTTGGCGCCCGTTCTATCCGGAAGCGACATCTTTGCCACTGGCAAAACGATTTCGGTCACCGCGGGAACCTGGGCTACAGCGCCTACAAATGCCGTTCAGACCTACAGCTTCTCTTGGTATGCCTGCCCAACGGCTACTAGTGCGATTGCAAACTGTGCTTATCTAAAAGACACCAACACCGGATCAATCGACACAACCGACGCGATGGTCGACAAGTTCGTCATTGCCAAGGTCACCGTTTCGGTAGCGGTCAATAAGTCTGGCGCGGGCACGGCATTCGCCTACAGCAACTACTCCGGCCGAATTCGCAAATCTGCTGTATTCAGCGAATCCCCGAATGTCACCGGATACATGAACATCGGCGAGACCGTCAGCGTGACTGATGGCAAACCCGTCGGTGTTCCTGCACCAACCGTTTCATACAACTGGTACGTATGCGCCTCTTCTGTGCCGGCAACGGTGAATGCACCACCAACCGGATGCGTGCTCGATAATTCTTCAACCGGTAACACCTTCGTGATACCAAACACTGCTGGCGGCTCATACGTGATAGCAATTGCAAAGGCAACAAGCGACCCAGACCTAGCAACCGTCTATCGCTCAAGCGTTTCAATCGTTCCAGTTTCGGCTGGAGCAGTGCTGGGCACCACGGCGCCAGCAATTACTGGCACGGCTGTCTTAGGCTCACCTGCTCTTGCTGTGAGCAACGGAACTTGGACCTGGAAGCCAAGCACTTTGGTTGGCGCTTACAGTTACCGTTGGTTCGCCTGCTCAAGCACAACAACTTTCAACGGCGGCGCAACTCGGCCAGACACTGGTTGCACGTTGATCGCTAACCAGACGGCAAGCACATTGACTCTCACTAACAGCGAGTTGGGCTACAAAATCCTTGCCGAGGTTAGTGTCACGGTTGCCACGAACACGGCGATTCCTACTAAGTCCAGTTACAACACAGCACTTTCGGGCTTGGTCATGTCGAAACCGGTTGCCGGCTCAACCCCTCCATCAATTTTCTACAGTTCACTTGCTGCGGGTTCGCTTGTGCAGGCGCGCCTTGGCAGCTGGAGCGGGTCGCCAGCGCCGGTATTGAGTTACAAGTGGTTCACCTGCCCCGCTGCCACTGCTCAACCAACCAGCAAACTCGCTCCAGCTACTTGCACCCTGCGGGGCTCCAACGCAGACCTCACCATTTTGAGTGCCTTCAAGGGCCTGAAGTTGCTCCTCGAGGTGACGGCGGCGACCGATGGTGCCGGCACAGCTACCAACATCTCTGCACTGGTGGGGATTCCATAATGACCTGCGAAAACGAGGCATTAGAGCGTTTGTTATTCTGTTCCTACTCGTTGGAGGGGGTCGATTTGCGCTTGTATTTTGCTTTTGCCGACTCCGAGCCTTCGCTGGATTCTAAGGTGATCTAGTTGGCCGAAGCGAGAGGCCGCCTCGGCGGTCGCACACTCAAATTTTTTGCGATTCTCGCAATTCTAGGCTTGGTCGTTGCCGCAGTAATCGTCAAAGGTTTTGAGCATGGTGACATCAAGGTCAACACGCAAAACCTCTGGATTTTGCACAAGTCGGTTATTACCACTGGCGCCGGCTCTAAGGGCTCTTATTATGGGCAGGTAAACCCAGGTCTTGGCGAACTAACCTCGGTCAACTCGGTTGCCAAAGAGCCTGGCGCCATTCTCGAGAGTGCATATGGTGCCGAACTTTTTGGCACCGACATGACGATGGCAGATGTAAACCTTTCAGCTCCTGCTGACTTCGCCAAAGAGTCCAAGTCATTCAAAACCCCGCTTGATTCGACCTCGGTTTCGTTGGTCGAAAAAGTTATTGCGTTCTACGGCGAAGCAAACGGTTCAGTTAGTTATTCGACCATAAATCAGGGGGTTGCGACCGCGCCACAAGCGATTGGCCGGCCTGCTGCCCTGACTTTTGAAAAATTTTCTGCCGCAGGCGTTTCAAGCGCAGGCGTCATTTATGCTTTCTCGGCAACAGCGAATAAGGTCTTCGGCTACGACACCCAAACTGCGCAGTGGCTTTCCACTTCTGATGAAGTTTCTGGCGCTTCGGGCGGATCGTTTCAGCTTGCAAGCGTGGGTGATAAATGGATATTGCTCGACTCAAAAAACGGACGCGTCTGGGTCAAAGGAGTTGCCGGCAGCAAGTCCTTCACGCCAGATGATTCGGCAAAATTACAAGAGACGAGCTCATCTAACTCTTCTTTGGGCTATTTTTCGACCAACTCGGGGCTCTTTTCGGTCAGCCTTTCCGCTGGCGACATCAAACAGGTTTCGGCCGCCACAGGCGCTAACAGTCGCCCCGTAGTTTTCGAAGGCAACATCTATTCCAGTTGGATTAACTCAACTGATGGGCAACTTTTCAACGGTTCGACAAACCGACTCGTGCCCCTTGGTGGCTTTGATGCAGGCAAGTCGCTAACCGAAACACCTGATCCTGTAATTCAGACCAATAGTTACGCGGCAGTGCTTAACGACGCCCAATCTGGTTGGGCCTGGAACATCTCAGACGGTAGCGTGATTCCTAGCAGCCAAGACTGGAAGAGCAAGATTGTTCCACCACCGCCAGTAATCACGGGCGGCGAAGAAGCCAAGAAGCAAGAACCACCAACTGCAAACGACGACTCTTTTGGTGCGCGTCCAGACGTGCTAACCACGCTTCCTGTACTACTCAACGACACCGACCCAAACCCCGAGGATGTTCTAACAATCGACCCGGCATCGGTTTCGGGTTGGGACCCAAACAAGGGAACCCTACGAATCTCAGCAGACGGCCAGTCTTTCTCGCTTTTACCAACCAAGACAGTCAAGGGTTCGGCTAGCTTCAATTATCGCGTTAGCGATGGAAGTCAGGCTCACGGAGCACTTTCAAAGGTTGCCGCGACCGTCACTATTACTTTCTTTGCGGGTGCTAAAAACTCGGCACCCGTGTGGTGCTCAGACGCGCCGACGCCCTGCACCGAGCGTCCGGCTCCAAGCGCCAACGTTTTACCAGGTCAATCGGTTGCGGTGAGTATCGTCGACGGTTTTGTAGACCCTGAGGGTGACAAGGTATTTATCAGCGCAGCCGATGTGACATCAGGCACCGGCACAGTTGGGTTTGACTCCAAAGGTGAGGTGGTCTTTAGGAGCAACCTGAGCAAGGGTGCCAGCGAATCCGCAAAAGTCAACGTGACCGTGAGCGATTCGCTAGGTGCCACGGCAACCAAGAGCCTCGCCATAAAGGTCGCGCCGAACGTCGAACTGGGCTTTGAGCCATTTGTGGTGACCACGGTTGTTGGTCAAACCAAGGTTGTCGACATCGCTCGAGGTGTCAGAGGCGCGTATGGAGCAATCAACCTCGTCGAGGTGAAGGCGCCGCCAACCGCTCAGGGAGCTCAAGTCCCGATTGTAAGTTCGACCGCATTTTCAGTAACAAGTTCGGTAGCCGAGCAACTTCAAATAGCAATCAAATTCAACGATGACAACGGCGTGCCAAAGAGTTCTTACGTTCAGGTCAATGTGATCGAAGACAATGTCGCAAAGATTGCCGTTAGCCCGGTGACCGTGTTGGTGCGCCCTGGTCTCGATTCAACTGTCGATCTGTATGGCGCTATTTCTAACCCATCCGAGCGCTCACTTATTATTAGCGACCTGGAAGTCACGCCCGTTCCAGGTTCAACGCTAAGCGCTGGCAAGGTGAAGGGCGGAAACATGCGCCTTCGCGGTTCAACCGAAGATCAATCTGCCGGGCGCATCGGTACCGTCACCTACAAGGTGAGCGATGGTTCATCTGACTCAAACTACTCAGCGGTTGGTCAGATATTCGTCTATCAGGTGACCAATGCGTCGTCGGCGCCAATTGGTGTTGACGACTCAATCACCCTTCGCGCCGAATCCACCGGCGACATCGATGCGCTGGCAAACGACGTTGGCACTCCAGGTATTTCGCTTGCACTAGATGCCCAAAACGTTACGTGCAAAGGAACCGGTTTCGATGAAAAGCAGGGAATTGCTTTTGCCGCCCATGGAGTCCTTCGCGTAGTTGCGCCGACTCAGCCGGGTGCATACCACTGCAACTACACGCTCTACGCCTCTGATGCCCCAAGTCTCAAGACCAGCGCTGGTTTCACGGTAAATGTCACATCAAAGAGCAGCAACAAGGCACCCATCGCGCCAACCCTTAAAGCGCGCGTCACTTCATACGCGACAGTTGAGGTTCCGATACCGCTGAACGGTATCGACCCTGACGGAGACACAGTCGCAATTACCGGTGTCGGGCTGAGCACCGCAGGCAAGGGTTTTGCAACCGTGAGCGCGAAGGGAAACTCGGTTTTCTACACCGTAATCCCTGGTCAAGAGGGCCAAGACTCCTTTAGCTACACCGTTAGTGACGGCCAGGGTGGCAAAAGCATCGGTTGGGTAAAGGTCGGCATCTTCGGTAAGTATCAAACCGGTGGTCCGGTAACCGTGGTCGATGTCGTCGACTTGGTTGCGGGCACGAAAGGCAAGGCTGTCTTCGACCCGACAGCAAATGATTTTGACCCGAATGGCAAGGGGTTGCAATTGGTTATCGGCTCGGTGAAGCCGAACCTAAAAGAAGGCACCGATGCCTACCGGACTTCGGCTTCGCTAATCGCCGATCAACCAACTACAAACAAGACGCGCAGTGTCACAATCACCGCAGCTGCCCAAGTCAGCGAACTCGAATACGTATATTCGGTGAAAGATGCTTTCGGTAACGTCTCGCTCGGATCGATTTTGGTTCGCGTAACCAAAAGTGTGGTGCCAGATAATCCCGAAGTTCAAGACACTTTCGTCGATGCAAAGCAACGTGCATCGCTTGGCACGGTTGGTGTTGACGTTCTCACAAACAAAGTGACTTGGCTCACCGGCGACCCGAGCAGACTCACGCTCACCCTTGTGGGTAATACCCACGGTTTCAGGGTGAGCGGCAACAAGGCAATCATCGGCGAAGCTCCAGCAGCGGCGACGTTCGTGGTTTTCAAGCTTTCCGGTCAAAATTACGCCCTTCAAGACATTTCCACCTACGGAATTCTTCACATTCCTGCTGAATCAAGAATCATCAATCTTCGAGATGTCAACCAGGTTTGGGAAGTCGACGAGGGGGCCACGGCCGATCAAAATGTGCTCGACTGGGTAGCTATTCCGCCTGGTGCGAGTGTTGAGGTCGACGGCAATCGCGTCACAAACTCTGACAATGGGCGCCCAGAGGGTCGTTGTTCTTTCAAGGGTGGCACCACGGTCACCTACAGTGCCGGCACCGGCGGCACAAAATTCAACGACGTCTGCATTGTTCCGATTCGTTACGCTGGCGAAAAGGATTACAGCCTCGTGCCTCTTCGAATTCACGTCAAAGCAAAGAACCCAGAGCCGCTGTTCAATAACGTCACCATCGAAGTAATGCCAGGTTCAACCGCGACCGTTGATCTCAAGAGCATGGTTTCGTGGGATCAGGCAAACGCCGCTTTTGGTTGGAAGGTCACTCACGCTTCTGGCTCAAGCATCGACGCAAATGGCCCCGATGCCGATGTCATGACCTTCACGGTTGTTCCAGGTTCTGATGCTCGAGAGGAAGACCAATTCAGGGTTCAAGTCGGCAGCTTCCAGAACTTTGGGGTTATCACCGTGATTGTTGGCGAGTCGCCAAACGCAAGGCCATCTGCTACTTTGACTTTCGACAACAAGGCCTGCAACGTGAAATCTGGTGTTTGCGCCCTTCACGTCGGCGATCTCACAGGCGTCGTGAACGCGTTCCCAGAGCCCCTAAAGTTGATGCCCTTCGGATTCAACAAGGGCACAGCGAATTACAAGAACGGTGAAACTCTCACCTGTATTGGCGTAAAGATCAAGGTCACAGACGTCACTACGGTGACCGCAACTTGGGATGTGAAGAAGGGTGCCCCTACGACCCAAACCTGCCCAATGCTAACCGGCGCTGGGGCTTTGCTCGACACAGAAGGTAAGAAGGGCGCTCTAAAGATAAGCGTTGATCTGCAAGGCGTTCCGCTGGCGCCCCTGCGTGTTGAGCAGGTTGGCTTTAACCGAACAACCGTAACCATTCGCATCAAGGCCGGAGACTTCATCGTTGGAGACAACGCGGTAACCGAATACGTCGTTCGTGAAGGCGCAAGAGTTATCGCGAACTGCATGCGACAGGGTGATGAGACTGTCACAACCTGCCCCAAGATCGAAGACTTGCGACCATTCCACGGCACAGACAAAGAGAATTTGCACTCTTTCTCGGTGACCGCAAAGAACGCTGTTGGTGAATCTTCATCCTGCGTTGGCGCCGGAATCTATGCTTACGAGAAGCTTAGACAGATCACACCTGACGTGATCGACGCACGCACTGTACTCGGCCGAGAAACCGCCACCGATATGGGCGTTCTTGCCATTACTCTGACGCCACAGGTTGACCCGCTCGCCGCCAAATACGTTATTTCGGGTGATGGTGGAACCGCGGCTCGAACTGAAGTTATCGCAGGTGATTACAAGGTGAGAAACTTCCAGATTTCGGCTAAACCTGGTGCAGCGACAACTGTCACTGTTCGTGCGGAGGGAGCGGTTCCTGCCCCAGTGCAAGGGTCAATCGACAACTCGACTACAACCATCAATGTGCGCGTCTCAGGTGCACCGGAGGTTGGAACAACGGCTGCGGCCATAATCGGCGACAACTCGCCATACTTCGGCAAGATCACTCTGCACAACGCCAACCGAAAATACAGCGTTCGCACAGCGAAGGTTGCCTATGTTTTTTGGTCGGGCGATAGGACTCCAGCCTGTCTTTTCGATGAGCCAACAAATGCTCTCACTGTTGAACAGCAAGCGGGTTCTATCGTTAGGTTCGCAGAAGATAAAGCATTCAACGATCAGGTAACCGACCTTGTCTCGCCTGATGTGTCTGGCTTGCAGCAGAACGTTACCTATCACGCAAAGGCCTGCTACTCCAACGGCTTCAAGGTCTCAGAGTCGATCGCTTCTAACACACTCTCGACCATTCAAGACCCCAACGACGGTGACTTCGAATACAAGGTTGAGCTTGCTTCGAGCACCCAGTCAACGGGCAACTACCTTTACAGCTGGGTGGTTAAGTTAGCCAAGCAGCAGAGCCCAGCCGCTGGCATGAAGGTTCAGTTCTCGAGCAACCCGGCAAATGCAAATGACTGGCGCGACACCTTCTACTCTGAGTACTGGGGTGCCAAGCCGGTAATCAAGGTTCGGTACTGCAACACCGCAGCAACAATCTGCAGCTCGGGTCAGGCCTTGGTGAAGGCTCAGGATGACACTAAGTCTTGGCAGATTCGAGTAAAACGTGCGTTTATCGGCGATCAGTCTGGCGTTGAACTGCCCAACCAAACTTGCACCCCTGCCTTGCGGCAATATGTCAAATTTGGCGCTGAAGGTGACGGCATAGATGGTTGGCTTGGTGCTACACCAGACGAAATCGTCAGCGGGCAGTTTGGTGCTGATTACCAGCTCGAAGGCTCCAACACTTGGAGCCCACTGGATTCTGGGTCGTATTTCACGGTCAGAAAGAAGTCCCAAGTCATCAAGAAGATGCGCTTCTGGTTGCAGCCAAACGGCGCATCGACCAGCGGTCTCGACAAGGTTCAAGTGACACTAGATGTCACTTGTTAGAAAGTAAAAGGAAAGGTAAGAAATGGCACTAACTAAAGAGCAGGTTGTTGCGTTCAAGCGCGGCTTTGACCTGATTAGCGACAACATAGAGAAGGCGGTGTTCGGCAAGCGCGAAGAGATCCGTCTAGTACTAGCGGCAATGGTTTCTGAGGGTCACGTGCTTCTCGAAGACTTCCCAGGAACCGGTAAAACTGCTCTTGCCCGTGCGATTGCCGAGACGATCAAGTGTGAGAATAAGCGCATTCAGTTCACACCTGACCTTCTTCCTAGCGATGTCACCGGTATGGACATCTACAACCAGAGAGACCAGAAGTTCACTTTCGAGCCTGGGCCGGTTTTTGCAAATATCGTCCTCGCTGACGAAATCAACCGTGCAGGGCCAAAGACGCAGTCATCTTTGCTTCAGGCGATGGAAGAAGGCGCTGTCAGCGTTGGCAAGAAGGAATACCCACTTGGCACCCCATTCTTGGTTATCGCAACTCAGAACCCTGTTGAGCAGGAGGGTGTTTACCCGCTACCTGAGGCACAGCTCGACCGTTTCATGATTAAGACTTCGCTCGGTTACCCAGACGTCGAATCAACCAAGATGATTCTTTCTGGCCTAGTTGCTCCAGCCGGCAAACTAAAGCCTGCAGTGGTTGCCGACGACGTTCGCGAGATGACCAAGTTGGCTCGCGAAGTCACAATTTCAGACGAACTAATCGAATACATTGTGAAGATCGTTGAGCAGACTCGTGTGAACAGGCGCGTCGAGATTGGCTCATCAGTTCGCGGTGCTCGCAACTTGGCAAAGCTTGCTAAGACCTGGGCTCTCACCGATGGCCGCGACTACGTTGTAGCCAACGACATCAAATCGCTCGCCGTCACAGTTCTTGCCCACCGCCTCAAGCTCAACCCTGAGCTTGAAGAAAACGATGGCGTGAAGAACGAGACTGTCATGCTCGAGATATTGAACAGCATCACTCCACCAAAGGATCCAGGCAAGTAATGTCATTCATCAGAGACGCTGCGAAAGTGGCGGCAACGCCTTTCGTTGCCGTCTCTGAGAGGCTCGCATTTATGTCGCCAAAGGCCATGGCTCGCGCGGTTTCTTCGGTTCTCACGGCTGCGGGTTGGTTCTGCATCTCTTTGGTACTTCTCTGGTTACCCTTGGGCTCAAACCTGCGCTGGGTTGAGTTCTCGATTGCCGGTTTCGTGGCCATGTTGCTTTTGCTCTTCGCACTACCTTTCCTAATCGGAGGGCAAAACTACTCGGTCCACTTTGAGCCAGATGCGACCGCAGACATCAGAATCACGACGGGGGAGGTGTTCGAGACAACAATCGTTGTTGAGAACAGCTCGTCACGTGTTGAGATGCCTGGTCAACTCGAGAGCGACTTCGGCGAAGAGCTGCTCGTGATTCGTGTTCCGCTTCTTGGTGCTTTTTCGACATACCGCTACCCGCTTCGTCGCGCCAACATGAAACGTGGCAAATATGTTCTCGCTTGGCGGTCGATTCGCAAAGACCCGCTAGCGCTCGTTCGCCGCGAAGTTCCTTTTGGTTTCGAAGATGAAGCGAACCAAGAGAAAACGGTGTGGGTGCACCCAAAGATCGCCAAGGTTGGTTCGCCGCTTCGTGGAATCATTAAAGACCTCGAAGGTAACCCGAGCGCCCAATTGGTAGATTCAGACACCTCGTTCCACGCAATTCGCGAATACCGAGCCGGTGACAGCTCGCGCCACATTCACTGGGCTTCAACAGCCAAAATTGGCAAAATTGGCGAGTTCATGGTGCGGCAGTTCCAAGAAACTCGTCGATCGCGCGTAGTGCTCATGCTCGGTGCTCACATGGACGAGTACGCCAAGACCCCTTCGGGTCAAGAACTTAATGCTGAATTCGAACTCTCAGTCGGAGCCTTGGGTTCTGTTGGTTACCAAGCGCTTCGGGATGGTAGAACCGTCACTGCGGTTATGGGAAAGCCGCGCACTGGCCAGGCAAATAACACTGGCCGAGGCGCATCAAAGGCATCTCTCCGAGAGTTGAAGTCGACAAGCAAGTTCAAGCTTCTCGACAGCCTGAGTGAGGTTCAGCTGAGTACAAAGTCTTCGCAACGCGGGCTCAAAGAGGTCAGCCTTCGTGTAGGTCAGACCTACCACGACGTTTCACTTGTAGTCATTTTCTGTGGTTCAACCGTGACCGACCAACAACTTCGGGTCATTCGCCAAAACCTACCGAAGGGAATCGGCGTTCTTGCGGTAGTCAGCGAGCCAGGGGGCACTCCGTCTATGCGCACCATCGACAAGATGAAGGTTGCCACCATCACTGCCATCGAACAGATTGGCCCGGCAATTGCGAGGTTCCAGCGATGAGTTTTCTATACCTAGACCGCGGAAACCTGCGCGATGTTCTATTCCAACTTGGTTTTACGATTTTTGCTGCTTGGTTAGCCTGGCCAATCTACGGTGACAGCTACCTCGCAATCGTTATCGGTGTCGCCGTTATTCTCGGCATCTTTGGTGCGAGACTCCTTGTTTCCAGATCTGCTGGTTGGCTTTCCCGGTCACTCTTTGGCGTGTTTGGTGTCGCGCTAGTTGGCCCGTTTATTTCGGCCCCAGAAATCTTCACCTCTGGTTCTGCATTCACACGCAACTGGATTGACTCGATTTCCTCAATCGTCTTTGGCTGGAAGCAGCTCATCACCATAGATCCTCCGGTGGGCACTTACCACGGCCTCATGACACCTGCCTTTGTCGTGTTCTTCGTTTCGAACCTCCTCGGCGGATTTGCGATTTTTGGAACCCCGAAACTTCGGTGGTTGGCGATCGTTCCTTTCTTCGCAATGATTGTCTTTGCCTTTGCCTTTGGTCAGGCTTCAATCGCAGATAAGACCAATATCTTTGGATTCATAATCAATATCCCAAGCAGTTGGGTATCAGGCCTAATCATCTTGATGGCTTCGGTGAAGTTCCTAACACCAAGAGCGGGCAAGCGACCAAAGTTTGAATTCACATCCGTTCGCAACGTCAAGGCATTTAGTAGACAAACAATCCAAGTGGGAGGTTCGTGGGTTCTCGTTTTCGCCGCCCTGGTCGTTGTCTCACTCGTCCTAGGTTTGACCAGCGCTTCAAACCGCGAGGTTCTTCGCAGCGCGCCTCCCGTTGAGTTTCCGAGCGACCAACTCAGCCCTTTGAGTCTTTATCGCCAAAATTTCACAGACACCAAGAAGCTAAACCAAGAAGTGTTGCGTTACAGCAGCACCGATTCCAATCTCGATCGCATTCGAGTAGCTGTCATGACCCACTTCGACGGGCAGGTCTTCAAGGTCGAAAACGACCAGGGCCAGGCCTTGCAGTTTCAGTTATTGCCAGCTGCTCTATCGTCAACAACCGACGGCACAAAGACTGCCTCAACCAAGTTCGACCTGACGAGTCGAAACTCGGCTTGGCTGCCGATGGTCGAAAATGTCTCAAAAGTCGAATTCGGCGGGGATCAAGCCCAAGCTTTCTCCGACCACTTCTACTTCAACCGCGCCACCAACTCTGGCGCGATTCTAGGCAACAATGCCCCAAGTGGGCCTGTCACCTACACTGTCAAAAGTTACCTCCGGGGTGGCGCTGTTAATGCAGCAACAATCAAGGCGTCACCAAACACCGTTTGCGCCGATGCCAGCAGCGCTCTAAGCGCAGTGCCACAGAGCGTTTGTGACTGGATCAACCTTCAAGAAACCGATGTCTCGAATGCTGCTGGCTTCGAAAATCTTGTTAAGACCCTTCGTGCACGCGGCTTCTTGAGTCACTCGCTCGATCAGCCAAAGGGCGACCAAACCTGGACGGCGCTTCTGCCCGGCTACCGCTGGGTAACTTCGCGAGCCGGCCACTCAACGGGCCGCATAGACCAGATGTTCAAAGACCTTATTTCGCTTCAAGAGTCTTCAAAGTCAGGCACACCAAACTCAAAGCTTGTCGCCACGGCCGGAGACGATGAGCAATTTGCTACCGCGGCTGCCCTGTTGGCTCAGGCTGCTGGTTATGACGCCCGCGTTGTTTTAGGTTTCAAGACACAAGGTTCAAGTGCAAACGACGGTGTCGCAGACTGCCAAGAAAACGCCTGCTATGGCAAAAACCTAACTGCGTGGGTAGAGATTTCTTCTGGAGGCTCAAGCTGGCTGCCGATCGACGTTACTCCGCAGTTCCGTATTCAGCCTAAGTCACCACCGAAGGTGACTGGCCTGAAGCAGCACGAGTCAAACCCGGGCCAAGACAACGCCTCGGTTCTGCCGCCTGCTCAACAAGACCCTACGAATGGCCAAGCTCCACCTCCGTGTGCTGGAGGATGGTTTGTTTGTGATTTCCATTGGGACACCTTCTGGACACTTGTCGGTGCAATCGCTTTGACCGCACTTGCTGTTGTGATTGTCATAGGCCCACCTTTCGTAATCATCCTCGGCAAGCGACGTCGCCGTCGCAACCGGCTTGACCTTGAGAAGAACACGCTCGCCATGAGAATCACGGGTGCCTGGGATGAATACGTTGACAACCTCATCGATCTCGGTGAGCGCGGCTTACGTCGCCTGCCTGCCAATGAGACTCGACCTGAACTCCTGCTGAAGGCGGCTAAAGCCAACGAGGCTCTCGCCCAGAGCCAATCCGCCCAAGCGGTGGTTCGCTTTGCCGATTTCGCTGCCTTTGCTCCCGAAGAGCCAAACCCAGACTACGAGCGTGAGGTTTGGAACTTTGTCGACACCGAGTTTGCAAAGTCGACAGCTGAGCTCTCGCGCTATCGCAAGCTTCGCGTACAGCTTTCTCTGCGCTCAATCATTTATCGCGCTTCTGCTCCAGAGGCCAACACGGTAAACGTTCGACGTTTTGGCTCTGAGGGCTCAACCTTGAGTGCATTTGTTACCGTGGCAAAGCTCGGAGTCGTCGAAGGCCTTGACTGGCTCAAACCTCGCGTCAAAAAGTTCGTTGACGAAAAGGCGCCCGTCTTGAACAAGGTTTCTGCAAAGGTTGCCCCTAACCTGAAACAATTGATTTCGAAGAGTAAAGCAAAGAATGACTCAGGGGAGACCCCAAATGACTAGCGAGAAAATGTTTGAGGGCGAAGAGCTCACACGTGACATCGCGGAGATTCCAGAAGGTATCTATGACGATGGTCAGCAGATAGTCACTAGAGCGATCACTCCTAAACAAAAAGCGCCAGTGGATTCGCAAAAGGGTTTGAGCAGGCGCGTTCTCTGGACAGTCGTTGCCATTGTGGTTCTCGGTCTCGGTTCGATTGCCGTCGCTTTGGCAATGGCGTCCTCGCAGACTGTTTAGCGTTTTATGCCAAACTTGACGCATGGCTAACCCAGTAAACCCGCCGCGCGGTATGCGCGACTTTTTGCCGATGGAGAAGCGCAAGCGCGACTCGGTCTTAGACCTCATTCGAGGCACCTATGCGGCTCACGGGTTTCAGGAGATTGAAACTCCAGCCATGGAAGACCTTGCTCGCCTGACCTCGGGTCAGGGCGGCGATAACGAAAAGTTGGCCTATCGCGTGATGAAGCGCGGCGCCGAACTTGACGAGGCGCTTGCTGGTGGTGAAGACCTTGCCGACCTCGGTCTGCGCTTCGACCTGACCGTTCCGCTAACTCGCTACTACGCAACCAACCGGGCTCAACTGCCCAACGTGTTCAAGGCTATTCAGACTGGGCCTGTCTGGCGTGCCGAACGCCCGCAGAAGGGCCGCTACCGCCAGTTTATGCAGTGCGACATCGACATCATCGGCGATGCGACTCCGCTAGCCGAAATCGAGTTGCTCAGTGCTTCGCTAAACGTTTTGAACGTTTTGGGTTTGACCGATGCAGTGATCCGAGTGAATCACCGCGAGCTCCTGGTCAAACTGCTCAACGACCTTGGTATTGCCGAAGCGAACCACGGTTCTGCCATGATCACCATCGACAAACTCGACAAGATTGAGCTTTCTGGTGTTGTTGCCGAGCTAACCGAACGACTTGGGGCGGCTGTCGGCAAGGCGTTTGAGGTATGGTTTCTCGAGGTCGACACCACGGTTGTGCCGTCAGAAATTGCGAACATCTTTGAACTGATTGAGCCTGGTCGTCTACGTTACGACCCAACTCTTGTTCGCGGCATGGGCTACTACACCGGCCCGATCTTCGAAATCGATCACCCTGGTTCGGGCTCGTCTATTGGCGGCGGTGGTCGCTACGACGGCATGGTCGGCCGTTGGCTTGGCACCGATGTTCCGGCCGTCGGTATTTCGCTTGGTTTTGAGCGCGTCGTCGACCTAGTCGCAGACGAAGAGGTCGCTGACGAGCAGCCCGGCATCGTCCTAGTGTTAGAAGATGATTCAAAAGAAACAATGGTCAATGCTTTCGAAATGCAGCGCCAATTCTGGGCTAAGGGTGCAAACGTTCGCCTCGAACACAAGCCGAAACGCCTAAACCTACTTCTCGACTCGATGTCGGCCAACGGTTACGACGCCTTCGCGATCATCAAGCCGCAAACCTTGACGCTCGAAGACGTAGAGGTGCGCGCTATCGGTCAATCGGTAGAATAGAAGCAATACAACGGCGTTTATCGGGGGCGCCTTCGCGTCTCGTTTCAAACCAACAAATAAGGAGAATCCCTTGTCAAAAATTGATGTTGTAGGAGCTCGCGAGATCCTTGACTCACGCGGAAACCCAACCATTGAGGTTGAGGTGCTTCTCGAAGACGACGCCTTTGGCCGCGCAGCAGTACCTTCAGGTGCCTCAACCGGCGCTTTCGAGGCTCACGAGTCACGCGATGGCGACAAGGCTCGTTACCAGGGCAAGGGTGTTCTAAACGCTGTAAACGCAGTTCTTGACGAAGTAAACGATGCCGTTGAAGGCATCGAGGCTTCAGACCAGCGCGCGGTAGACGCAGCGCTTATCGCGCTAGACGGAACCGCAAACAAGGAGCGCATTGGCGCTAACGCGATCTTGGGAGTTTCGCTAGCCACCGCTCGCGCTGCGGCCGAATCTGCTGAACTTCAGCTTTACGAGTACCTAGGCAACAACGAGGGCGTAACTCTTCCGGTGCCACTGATGAACATCATCAACGGTGGCGCACACGCAGACACCGGTGTCGACATTCAGGAGTTCATGATCGTTCCTCTTGGTGCCGAAACCTACAGCGAAGCACTTCGTTGGGGTGTTGAGGTTTACCACAACCTAAAGTCGCTTCTTCACTCGCGCGGTCTCTCAACAGGTCTTGGTGACGAGGGTGGCTTCGCCCCTGAGCTGCCTACCAATGCCGCAGCCCTCGACCTAATCGCTGAGGCTGTTGCCAAGGCTGGTTACACCCTGGGCCAAGACATTGCACTTGCCCTCGACGTAGCCGCGACCGAGTTCTACTCAGAAGAGACCGGCAAGTACACATTCGAAGGCGCTGAGCGGAGTACCGACGAAATGATTGCCTACTACGAGGGCTTGGTTGCCAAGTACCCATTGGTTTCGATCGAAGACCCGCTAGCCGAAGATGACTGGGCTGGCTGGACAAAGATCACTGCTGAACTTGGCGACAAGGTTCAGCTCGTCGGCGACGACCTTTACGTAACTAACCCAACTCGCCTTCAGAAGGGTATCGACGAGAAGGGAGGCAACGCCATCTTGGTTAAGGTGAACCAGATTGGAACCCTCACCGAAACCCGCGATGCCGTAGAGCTAGCTCAGAGCAAGGGTATGAAGGCCATCATCTCTCACCGTTCAGGTGAAACCGAAGACACCTTCATCGCCGACTTGGCCGTCGCAACCAACGCCGGGCAGATCAAGACCGGTGCACCTGCTCGTTCAGAGCGTGTTGCCAAATACAACCAGCTTCTACGCATCGAAGAGGAATTGATGGATCGCGCTGTTTACGCGGGCCGCAACGCATTCCCTCGTTTCAACAAGTAAGCAAGAGGTTTTATCGTGTCGTCACCGCGCAAGCCAAACCGGCCGGCCGGTGGCGCACGCAAGCCGTCTGCCTCGGCTGAGCGTGCCGAGTTGCTCCGCGGAATGGCAATGAATGCCCAGACGGTCACAGTTCTCTTGATGATTGTCTTGGGCATTTTCACGCTTGCTCCGCAGGTTCAGCTCTGGTTTGAGCAGCGCCAGGCAATCGCCGATCTGCAGTCTCAGGTTCAGGCCCGCAAAGACGCGGTCAAAGAAATGCAAGTGCAGCGCAACCGCTGGAACGACCCGTCATTCGTTCGCGCCCAGGCCCGAAACCGTCTCTTTTACGTGATGCCAGGCGAGGTTTCTTATGTGGTCATGGACGCCAATGTGGTCAACGACTCAGACATCACCGGAACCGTTGGTGAAAACCTGGCCGCGAAGACCAATTACACCGACATCACGACCAAGATCAGTGCCACCAAAAACGACTGGATGGGCTCACTTGTCGAAACAGTTGTTCGCGCCGGCGTAGAAAAGCCTCTGGCGGCTAAACAGTGAGCCTAACCCCAGCTACCGAAGCCGACATCCGTTCTGTTTCGCTGCAACTTCAGCGCGAGGCGCGCGACATCGTAGCAATCGCTGCCAGATGCGTTTGCGGCAACCCGATCGTGGTTCAAACCAAGCCTCGCCTAAGCGACGGCACGCCATTCCCAACCATGTATTACCTAACCCTGCCTGCTGCAACCGCAGCTCTCTCGCGCTTAGAAGCCGATGGCGTGATGGTCCAGTTGCAAGATCGTCTAGCCACAGACGAAGAGTTTGCGAAACACTACCTCAATGCCCACCAGCAATACCTGGCCGACCGAGCCAAACTTGGCGAGGTGCCAGAGATCGAAGGCATCTCGGCTGGCGGCATGCCAACTCGCGTAAAGTGCCTGCACGCGCTCGCCGGCCATGCCCTGGCAGCAGGCCCTGGCGTCAACCTGGTTGGCGACGCCGCCCTAGAACTTTGTAGCTGGAAGCAAAACGTTTGCCAGTGCAAACCCGCCATCGACGTCGATGTCGTCTAAGTAACTCAGGAATGAAAGTAAAATAACAGCATGCCTAAAATCCTTATCGTCGGTGGCGGTTACGCCGGTTTCTACACCGCTCTAAAACTTGAAAAGTACCTCGGAAAGAACGAGGCCGAGGTCACTCTCGTCGACCCGCTTTCTTACATGACCTACCAGCCATTCCTTCCTGAGGTCGTTGCGGGTTCGATCGAGGCTCGTCACGCAGTTGTTTCGCACCGACGCCACCTTCGCAAGACTCACATCGTCAACGGCAAGGTCACCAACGTTGACCACGCCAAGAAGACCGCAACCATCGAGGTCGCCGGCCTAAAACCTTACAAAGAGACCTACGACCACATCGTGGTCACCGCAGGTGCAGTTTCGCGCACGTTCCCGATTCCGGGTGTTGCCGAGCAAGCCATCGGTCTAAAGAACATCGAAGAAGCCGTTGAGGTTCGCAACCGAATCCTCGCAAACTTCGACAAAGCAGCCAACCTTCCTGCAGGCGCAGCCCGTGATCGCCTACTCACCTTCGTTGTCGTCGGTGGTGGCTTTGCCGGTATCGAGGCCTTCGCCGAAATGCGCTCGCTAGCCAGCTACCTGCTTCGCTACTACCCAACCCTGAGCTTCGACGACGTGCACTTTCACCTCATCGAAGCAATGGGCCGCATCATGCCTGAGGTTTCTCAAGCAACCAGCGAGTGGGTTATCGCAAACCTTGACCGCCGCGGCGCCAAGATTCACCTAAACACCCAACTTCAGTCGGCAGCAAACGGCAAGGTTGAACTTTCAACAGGTGAGTCGTTTGAGTCTGACGTGATCGTCTGGACCGCAGGCGTTATGGCTCACCCATACGTTCGCAACACCGACCTCCCTCTTGATGACCGCGGGCGCATCACCGCGAAGCCAACCCTTCAGGTCACCAACGGCGAAGACGCACTTGTTGGCGCCTGGACAGCCGGCGACGTTTCGGCGGTTCCTGACCTCAGCGGTTTCGGTGTCGGTGGATTCTGTGTTCCTAACGCTCAGCACGCTGTTCGCCAGGGCAAGCTTCTTGCAAAGAACCTAGTCGCGGCTATCCGCGGCGAAGGCATAAAGGAGTACTTCCACAAGCCTCTAGGTGCCGTTGCCGGTCTCGGCATCGGTGTCGGTGTGTTCCAGTACAAGAAGCTGGCCATCAAGGGTCTTTTGGCCTGGTTCATGCACCGTGGATACCACGGCCTAGCGATCCCAATGTGGGAGCGCAAGATTCGAGTAGCCTCTGGCTGGGTCTGGAACTTCTTCCTGCGCCGCGATATTGTTGGCATCAGCGCCACCAAGGCTCCACGATTACAGTTTGAGACCTACGCGTCCAAGCCAAAGAAGTAACAAAGCTGAACGCAAAAGGTCCGAAGAGATTCGGACCTTTTCGTTTAAGCCCCTTTAGCCCAATGGCAGAGGCAGACGACTTAAAATCGTCACAGTGTGGGTTCGAGTCCCACAAGGGGCACAAAAATGATAGTATTTCGCCAACGTAATTGTAAAAAATATTAATGTTGGGGATATTGATGCTTCAAAAGAAAAAGGTTTCTATTGGTTTGTTTTTGGGCTTAGGGTTAGTTCAATTTGCAACGCCGGCCTCTGCCGCTGTCCCATCCAATTGCACATCAACTGGATACGCGTGCACTTCATACGGCTACGCGGGTATCGACCCATATGGTTATTGGCGGTATGGGGCTAAAGACAGTGCAGGTAGATGGCACAACTGCACTTCGTATGTGGCCTATGTTCTGTCATTAATTTCCCCATATGACTCACGGTATGCCCATTTCCATGATGCGACCAAATGGGATACTGACGCAGCTGCCATCGGAATTCCAATCTCTAAGACCCCTGAGGTCTGGGATGTTGCTCAATGGAACTACGGGCATGTTGCCTTTGTTGAAGATGTTGTTTACAACTCCTCAGGATCAGTCGCGTATATCGTTACGACTTCTGATAACTACAGCACCAATCCTTCAAACCTAGTTACAACTCGGCGAGTTTATTACCCCGGGACGAGCGCTTATCCAGACAATTTCCTCCATTTCCCTGTTATCAGTAGCGGTGGCGGTGGCGGTGGCGGAGGCTCCGGTCTCGTCAACCTATATTCCGTAACTGCGCCAAAGTCGTAACATTCAACCAGGTGGCGAAAGAAAGCAAAACATGAACTCTAGATTTCTGACAGGTTTTCTTGCTGTCTTAACGCTTGTCTCTACGGCAATAGTTTCAAGTTCCCCTGCACTGGCTTCAAGCATTGACATAAAAAACGAAGGCTCGGGTTATGTCTCGAGTTCGATTGCGTGGTCGCCAGCTCTTGTTTTAGAAGCTAAGGCACATATTCATAGTGAACGAGCGACCGTTAGGTCCTTGTTCTCCAATCTGGCAAAAAAGTCCAACGTCCTACATGTGAAAAAGGACAAGGTAAAGCTTGAGTCAACGGGATCCATCAGTCGTTATTCCTTTTTTAAGCCTTTCAACCATGCTGTAAGCATTGAGGGCTACGGGGACTGGGGTGCAAAATCGCGGTCATTGACATGGCAGGCATCTACTGATGCTGACTTAACTAGCTACTTAGCTACCATTCGCGAAGGCGTTTGTCGACTTAGTTGGTCGTTGTTCAACCCGGAAACTTGGTTCTCGCCTGATTGCCGCGGTTTTTACGGTTCTGCCGAGTCGTACCTACGTACGGGCCTAATTCAGTGGCTTGAAAACGCGCCCGCGGCCAACACGAGTGCCTACTTTCTGGAACTTTCGAGTCTGGAATCAGTTAGTGCCGGCCACGTCCCGTACTCGTTGAGCAACGGCATCATGTATTCGGAAGGTTTCGATCCTATTTTTGCCGTCTCAGGCATCAAACTCGATGAAACTTTTTCGTCGGGAGGTTGGATTATCGCTATAGATCCAGAGGATAAGTGGCATTTCACCTTCACGGCCAAGAGAAAGTCGGTAGCTGATTGGGCGGCTACCGGTCGTTTTGTAACAGCAGATGGGCAAACGTTTCTGAGTTTTGGCCAGTAATTTTCTTGTTCGCTGTGAGCGCGATGCTTGAAACAACTTCTGTCGCCAACCGGTCTTAGTCTTTAACTAAGACGCACTTGCGTCAGAAGGAGCAGTAATGGACATCGTCCTTTGGGTAATTCTTGGTGTTGTAGTTCTAGCCGGTCTTTGGCTTTGGAGCACATACAACGGTCTTGTCACGCTGAACGAGCGTGTTAGCGAAGCATGGAGCGACATCACTGTGCAGCTCAAGCGTCGTGCCGATCTGATTCCTAACCTTGTTTCGACCGTTCAGGGCTACGCGACCCACGAAAAGACCGTGTTTACTGATGTGACCGCAGCTCGCGCGGCAACCGTTTCGCCTGCTGCTCTCGCTAGCCCAGCCGCTGCCGCTAAGGCCGAGAGCGGGCTGCAGTCGACCATGAAGAGTCTTTTCGCTGTTGCCGAAGCCTACCCAGAGTTGAAGGCAAACCAGGGCTTCTTGGACCTTCAGGCTGAGCTTGCTAACACCGAAGACAAGATCATGGCTTCGCGCCGGTTCTACAACGGTGGCGTTCGTGACTTCAACATCAAGATCAAGCAGTTCCCACAGACCCTGTTTGTTGCCAAGCTAGGTTTCGGTGTTCGTGAGTTCTTTGAGGTAGCCGACCAGGCTGCTATTCAGGAGCCACCGCAGGTCAAGTTCTAGGGGTCCTATGTATTCGGCTATCGCCGCAAACAAACGCAACACCGTATTCATCATCGGGTTGTTTATTGCCCTCGTTGCAGGCGGCTCGCTTTGGTGGGGTTATTCGACCGGCAACGGTTCTAGCGCTCTATTCATAATTGGCTTTGCCGCGGTTTATACATGGTTTCAATACATGATCTCAACCAGCCTGGCTATCGCCATGAGCGGTGCAGTGCCGATTCAAAAGAGCGACAACCCGAGACTTTGGAACACGGTTGAGAACATTGCCATTTCGCAGGGCATGCCAATGCCTAAGGTTTATGTGATTCCAGACGATGCACCAAATGCATTTGCTACTGGTCGAAGCCCAGAAAAGGCGGTTGTCGCTGCAACCTCAGGGTTGCTGGCGATTATGGACGACAAAGAGCTTGAGGGCGTAATGGCCCACGAAATGGGCCACGTTCGCAACTACGACATTCGCGTATCGGCAATCGTCTTCGGTTTGGTCTCAGCGATCGGTGTTCTTGCCGACTTCGCGATTCGAATGAGCTTCTGGTCGAACAACAGCAGAAGCAAAGACGACAACGGGCTTGGGTTAGTTTTCTTGGTTGTTGGCATTGTTGGTAGCATCGTTGCCTTCTTGATTGGCCCTTTGGTCACAGCCGCGGTTTCGCGTCAGCGCGAATATCTGGCCGATGCAACTTCGGCAGAGATAACGCGATACCCAGAGGGTTTGGCTTCTGCTTTGCAAAAGTTGGGCCAGTATGGAAAGCCGCTGCGCCGCAAGTCTTCGAGCATGGCTCACATGTACATCGCAGACCCTGTGAAACCCGGTTTTGTTGAGCGCGCATTCTCGACCCATCCGCCTATTCCTAAGCGCATTGAGCGCCTAAAGGCTATTGGTGGCAGGTTCTAGCCGAGAAAATCGGCGAGATTGCCCTTAGGTTCGATGATCGTGTCGCTTAGGCCTTGCCAGGTTTTCACCGTTTCGAGGTGCTTGGTTAGGGCCTTTGCCATTTGCTGAACCTCGGTGGATTTAAGGTTGGTTTCGTGCCAGCTAGCCTTGGCAAGCAGGTTGCCCGGCTTGCGATCACTCTTGAGGTCGATTCGGCCAACGAGTTGTCGGTTGTGAAGAATCGGAAGCGAGTAGTAGCCGAAGGTGCGCTTCGGCTCGGGAACATAAATCTCAATCTTGTATTGAAAGCCAAAAAGCCGCTCAATTCGGTCGCGGTTCCAGCAAACCGGGTCAAAGGGGCTCAAAATCGTTGTTCTAGAGCCTTTGGTGCCGAGATTGTCTAACGGCACACCTCTGGCAACATAACCCGTCTCAGGCCAGCCTTCGACCTCTACCTCGGTTAACTCATTTTTGTCGAGCAGATTTTGTAGGACTCTTTTGTTTTCGATTGGCTTCATTCGGTGCCAATCGCAAAGGTCTCGATAGGTTGCAACTCCGTATGCTCGAGCCGCCTGGAGCATAAGTTGCTCCTTGGCCTCTGCAGGGTCGGGTTTGTGTTTAAGCACATTTTGGGGCAGCACCTGTTCTGGCAGGGCGTAAACGCGCTTGAAGGCATCGCGGCCTCCAGAAACAACGTCGCCAACTAGAAACATGTATTCGAGCGCGCGCTTTTGGTCGCTCCAGCCCCACCAGCTGCCTTGGCGTTTATTTGCTTGGGTTTCGAACTGGTTGTTGGCCATCGGCCCATTGTCTTGAAGCTGTTTACGAATCTGCTCGATGAGTTTCTTCGATTCGATCTTCGAACCCCACTTGGTTTCGTAGCGGTCGCGGTATGCGTCCATTCGCCAGCGATAAAGCGGCCAATTCTCGAGTGGAATGATCGATGCCTCGTGAGCCCAATATTCGATCAGGGTTGGGTGAAATCCGCCCATCAGGTCGTCAAGCTCGGACTTCTGGTAGTTGCCGAGGCGACTAAAGAGCGGCATGTAGTGGGCGCGTTCGAAAACATTCACCGAGTCAACCTGAAGGAGTCCAAGGCGGTTTACGACTTCTAGAACAGTTTTGTCTTGCTCTGAATCGACTCCAAGTTGCCGAAGCGACAGCGTTCTGGCTTCTTTAGCGCTCAACTGAGGGTTCTTCACAAACTAAACTCTAATCATTATTCAAAGCGAGGGACTATGCCAAACCAGACAGTAGCAAAGCTAAGCGTCGAAGATTTCGAGCGCGCCGCGGCTATTGTGTCTTCGGTTGCGCAGGTTACCCCAGTTTTGCACTCAAACTTTCTTTCGCAGCTAACCGGCGTTGAGGTTCTACTCAAGGCAGAGAACCTTCAGCGCACCGGTGCATACAAGCTTCGCGGGGCATACCACCGCATGAGCAAGCTCACCGCTACTGAGCGAAAGAAGGGTGTTGTCGCTGCATCTGCAGGCAATCACGCTCAAGGTGTTGCCCTCGCCGCAAAGAGACTCGGCATCAAGGCAACAATTTTCATGCCTTTTGGCGCTTCTCTGCCAAAGTTTGACGCCACCAAAAACTATGGTGCCGAAGTTGTTTTGTCAGGTGCAGTTTTTGCCGAGACACTGCACGCCGCTCAGGAATATTCCGCCAAGAAGGGAGCGATCTTTATTCCGCCATACGACAACATCGATGTCATCTTGGGCCAGGGAACGGTTGGTCTTGAGATTCTCGACCAGGTGCCTGACGTAAAAAATGTGATTGTGGCCATCGGTGGCGGTGGTTTGGCAGCCGGTGTTGCGACCTACCTGAAGGCAGCCTTGGGTAAAGGCGTCAAAGTGTGGGGCGTGCAGGCAGAAAACGCCGCTTCTTACGTAACTTCGCTCAAAGCCGGCAAACCAACCGAAATCAAAACCAAGCGAACAATCGCCGACGGAATAGCGGTTTCTAAACCTGGCAAAATTCCGTTCTCCCTAATTCAACAAAACATCGACAAGGTCGTCACGGTTAGCGACGACGAAATCGCCAAGGCCATTGTGGTTTTGAGCGAGCGTTCAAAGCAGGTGGTTGAGCCCGCCGGTGCAGTTGGCGTTGCAGCGTTGATGTCTGGTGCGATCAAGCCAAAGGGCAAAACCGTTGTCGTGCTCTCTGGCGGCAACATCGACCCGCTTTTGATGCAGAAGGTTATCGGCCACGGTTTGGCTGCTTCTGAGCGCTACACGACAATCGTCGTCATGCTGCCGGATCGCCCGGGTCAGCTTGTGAAGGCAGCAGACGCCGTGGCATCGGCGCAGGGCAACGTGGTAGAGGTTTTGCACACACGCCACGGCAAAGACTTAGACATCAGCGAAGTTGAACTTCGCTTGAGCGTTGAGACAAGTGGTCACGAACACCGCATGCGTGTTTTGAAGGCGCTGAAAGAAGCGGGCCTAAACGCCCGAATCGAAGAAGCCTAACCAGTAAAGGTTTTGACTCCGAGGATCTTGACCTCGAACTCGCGGCCGTTAGGCGCAAAATATTTAAGTTCGTCACCGATCTTTTTACCCAAGATTGCTTCTCCGATTGGGCTATCCGGGGTGTAGACGGTGGTGTCTGAGTCGGCCATCTCTGCTGAACCGAGCAAGAAGGTTTGCTCGTTACCGTTCAAGGTCAGGGTGACCAAGGTTCCTTGCTCGACGATGCCGTGCGACTGAGGAGCTTCGCCGACGACAGAGTTCGCGAGGATCTCTTCGATTCGGTTAATGCGAGACTCTATGCGGCCCTGCTCGTCTTTGGCTGCGTGGTAGCCACCGTTTTCTTTGAGGTCGCCCTCTTCACGCGCCTCCTGAATCACCTTGGCAATGCGAACACGCTCGACAACCAAAAGGTTTTCGAGTTCGGCTGCCAAGCGGTCGTAGGCCTCTTGAGTTAGCCAGGTTTCGTGTTCAGACATAAGGATTCCTCAGTTAGTTCGGGGGATTCAACAAGTTTATTGAAGCTTGCACGCTTCGACCACAATACTTGCGGCCTTTGAGGTGGTGTTTATCGACAATTCGAATCGCTTTTCGGTCTCGCCCAAAAGAATTACGTCGAACTCTTTGTAGCCCACTATCGCGTAACTCGAATCGAGTGCCTTACCCGTGCAATGCAGGGTTCCGCTTGCTCCAGCTCCCACCAATTTGATTGTCGCGCCAATTTGGTTTGGCTCGTTTTTGGTGAAAGACACCGCTTCTGCAGTTATCGTCCTGTTTTTTTCCGGAGTAAAAAAGCTAACCGAAATAGCCCAGGTAAAGAAAACAGCAAGTAGAACCGCGGCGAGAACAATTATGTTTCGCTTTGATCTACTCTGTTTTCTGCCATAGCGGGCGTCTAAGTCGGTCACGTATCAAGGGTAACGGGCATAATGGGGTTATGAAATCTTTGCTTCTTGCCGCTGTTCCAACCCCTTCAGCCGACCCGGCCGAAACCTTCTACAGCCCAGGGACTCTCGGTTTCATCTTTACGTTTTTCATGGCGGGTTTGGCCATTTTGTTGATCTTCGACATGGTTCGCCGCATGCGTCGCGTGCGCTACCGCGAAGAGATTCAAGAAAAGTTAGCCGCCGAGGCTGCCAGCGACAGGGCTAAGCGCAATAAGTAGGCTCGCCGCCCAGTGGCTCATAAAAGCCAAAACAGTCAGGCTGTGAAAAATCTCGTGAAAGCCAAAGGTTCCCGGTAGCGGATTCGGCTTCTTTAGCCCGTAAACAACAGCCCCAATCGTGTAGCAAAGCCCGCCCGCGAGAACCAGAATCATCATTGGGGCATTAGCCGCAAAGAACTGGCCCACGAACCCAAGTGCAGCCCAGCCCATCAAAATGTAGATTGGCACGTAGAGCCAACGGGGTGCGTTAATCCAAAACACTCTAAAGCCGATGCCAAGCACGGCAGTAGCCCAAATGGCGACCAATAGCGGGAGCCCGAGATCCTTCGGTAGAGCGAGCATCGTCATCGGTGTGTAGCTGCCGGCAATCAGCAAAAAGATGTTTGCGTGATCGATGCGCTTCAGCGCAACCTTAACCTTGGGGCTCCAATTGAAGCGGTGATACAACGCCGAGTTGCCGAATAACAAAAATGAGGACGCAAAAAAGATGGCCGATGCGACCTTAGCTGGCACGCCGTGTGCAAGAACGATTAGGACTATGCCGCCAGCGATAACTATCGGCAAAACGCCAGTGTGAATCCAACCGCGCCAGGTTGGTTTCTTCTCTTCTGGCTCCCTGTAGCCGGGAGTAATCGGGAGGCTCATAAGTAGTAGCCTATCCCTGTGCGTAACCTCCTCTACCGGCTGTATGAGCGATCTCTTGAAAACTCGCTCACTCGTGAAGATCTGCCACGCCACATCGGGGTCATTCTCGACGGCAATCGCAGGTGGGCAGAGCGCAAACCAGGTACCACCACCGCAGACGGGCATGCTGCAGGGGCCGCCAAAGTCGTCGAGTTTTTGGGTTGGTGCCAAGACATCGGCGTGACAGTGGCCACGCTCTACCTTCTGTCAACAGACAACCTCACCAGGCGCGAGAGCAAAGAATTACAAGAATTGATGGACGTAATCGGAACGCTCGCGGGCGATCTGGCGGCGTCCTCGACTTTCAAACTTCAACTCGTTGGCGATCGCGAAGCGTTGCCGAAAGACTTGCTCAAAAAGCTTGAGAGCGCCGAGAAGGTGAGCAAGAAATGGACCGGCTTGCACGTGAACCTCGCGGTTGGCTACGGTGGTCGCAAAGAAATCGCCGACGCGATGCGTTCAATTTTGAAGAAGCATGCGAAGCAAGGCACCAGTGTTGAATCGCTAGCCGAGTTGCTGACCCCAGACTTAATCACCGAACACCTTTACACCGGCGGTCAGCCAGATCCCGATCTAGTTATTCGCACATCAGGCGAGCAGCGGCTTTCTGGCTTCTTGCTTTGGCAAAGTGCAAACTCAGAGTTCTACTTCGAAGAAGCCCTGTGGCCAGACTTCAGACGCGTCGATTTCTTGCGCGCCATTCGCGCCTTCGAGCGCAGACACCGCCGTTTCGGCGCCTAGATTAAGCCCAGGTTACGAAACCCGCTTTCGGGCGTGTCGTTTGAAAAGGCCTGCGCCCTTAAGGCATAAAGTCTCATCAAGACTTCAATAAAGGAGCATGTGTGACCAAAGCCACCACCACAAACAAGTCCGCTTCGAGCGTGAAAGGTGGTGAAACGCTCCGCACATACATCCTCGATACGTCTGTTCTACTTAGCGACCCAAAGGCCCTGTTCCGCTTCAAGGAGCAGTCGGTGGTGATTCCGATCATCGTCATCAACGAACTTGAAAAGAAGCGCCACGACCCAGAGATTGGTTACTTCGCTCGCCAGACCCTCAGGTTTCTAGATGACCTTCGCAGTGAACACGAGCGACTCGATTTTCCTATCGAAGTCGGCGATGGGGGCACGCTTCGCGTTGAACTCAACCACATTGACCAGTCGGTGCTACCGGTCGGCTTTCAGCTGGGCGACAACGACTCGAGAATCCTTGCTGTTGCCTTCAACCTAGCCAACGAGGGTCACGACGTAACGGTCGTCTCCCAAGACCTCCCAATGCGCGTCAAGGTTGCCGCCCTCGGCATGCGCGCCGAGGAATACCGCAACAACATGGCAGTCGACTCCGGCTGGACAGGCGTCTCGGAGCTCGCCATCTCGCCAGATGACATGGCAAAGTTCTACGACGAAGAGATCTTGAAGACCAAAGAGGTCAAAGACATGCCGGCCAACACCGCACTCATCGTCACCTCGGCTAGAGGTCAAGCGCTAGGGCGCGTGACTCCTGAGAAAACCGTCAAGATGGTTCGCGGTGACCGCGACGTCTTCGGTGTTCACGGCCGAAGCGCCGAGCAACGACTCGCCATCGACCTTCTGCTCGACCCTGAGGTTGGCATCGTGAGCCTCGGTGGACGCGCCGGAACAGGTAAGTCAGCGCTGGCACTCTGTGCCGCCCTAGAAGCCGTGCTCGAACGACGTGCCCACAAAAAGATCATGGTGTTCCGCCCGATTTACGCTGTTGGCGGCCAAGACATCGGCTTCTTGCCAGGTACCGAAAACGAGAAGATGAACCCTTGGGGCCAAGCAATCTTCGACACGCTCGGTGCATTGGTTTCTAAAGAAGTTATCGACCACGTGGTTGAGCGCGGAATCCTAGAAGTCCTCCCACTTACTCACATTCGCGGTCGATCGCTTCACGACGCCTTCGTTATTGTCGACGAAGCTCAGTCGCTCGAACGCAACGTGCTTCTCACAGTTCTCAGCCGCATCGGCCAAAACTCTAAGGTTGTGCTCACCCACGACGTCGCCCAGCGCGACAACCTGCGAGTCGGTCGCCACGACGGTATCGCCGCGGTTATCGAAGCGCTGAAAGGCCAAAGCCTCTTTGGTCACATCACTCTAACCAGGTCGGAGCGCTCAGCCATTGCTGCGCTGGTCACCGACCTGCTAGATAATTAGTGCATGACCAATCCTGAGATTCAGAACCTCATCGATGACTACTTCGAAGTCATCCACGCGCAAGACATGGAGCTGTTCGACCGTGTCTTTCACCCGAGTTGCTGCCTATATAGCGCTCAGGGTGGCGAGCTAGTTCTTCGCCCATACGCGGTCTATCGCGATCAGGTGGCCAACCGTCAGTCTCCTAAAGAGCTTGGAAACACCCGACGCGACCAGGTTTTGATGATCGATCAGATTTCTGACGCTCTCGCTCTCGTGCGCGTGCAGTTAGAAATGTTCGGGGGAGTCATGCAGGACTACCTAAACATCGTTTACCTAGACGGCAAATGGGTCGTCATGGCAAAGATGTACGAGCGCGTCGGTGACGCAGCCTAAAGCACTGACCAAGACCAAGCTCGCCATCGGTGCGGGCTCGGTTGCGCTAGCCGCAGCCTTCGTTCAGTTTGTGCCAAAACAGTTTTGGTTCAAATGCCCGATTCACGCAGTAACTGGGCTTTATTGCCCAGGCTGTGGGGGTCAGCGTTGGTTTGCCTCAATACTTCACGGCGACTTCAACTCAGCCTGGCATTACAACCAACTCTTGAGCCTCAGCCCCATTTTGTTCGGCGCATACCTTTTGATTACGAAGCTCAAACCCGGCCCAAAGGTCGAGCTGGTCACCCTGAGTGTCTTGCTCGCCGTTACGGCTGCGTTTATGGTCTGGCGCAACTTGCCGACTCAGGCGGCTTACCTCACCCAATAACTGGGGATAACTAGGTTCGCCTGCTGGCAAAACTTCTAGCCTTGCGAGATGTTTCAGTTGCTCGGCGCCGCCTACCTCGCCATCTTCACTATTCCGCTTGTGGTTATCGACCTACGTGAACGGAGGTTGCCAAACAAGATCACGCTGCCCGCAATCGCGCTGACCTTTATCGGTTTGCTATTGGCTTGGGATTGGCCAAAATTTGGAGTTGCAACGATTTGCGCTGCCGTGGTGTTCGGGGCCGGCACGCTGCTTAGCTTCAAAGGCTGGCTCGGAATGGGTGACGTGAAGCTGTTGGTGCCGATAGGGCTAACACTCGGCTGGTTTGGTTGGCAGCTGTTGGCCATCGGTTTGGGAGTCGCATTCATGGCCGCGGGGCTATTTGTTCTTGTGCGCCTAGCCATGCGAAAGATAACGGCAACAAGCACAATCGCGCTCGGGCCATTCCTCTTGTTTGGCTTCTGGTTTTCGATCGTGGCCAATTTTCTCAACTGATCTCTCAGTGAATGCTCAGGTTTCACTCTAGATTCCCGAAGATTCCCTTGCCATACTTTGGTTAGTAAGATCCTAAAGAACTGAGAGGCACCAATGTTTTTCACTTACCTCGGCCGCGAGCTGACCAAGAGAAAGCGCCAAAGCGCCTTGGTTGCAACAGGTCTCGCCATTGCCATCGCTTTAGTCGTGGTTGTCAACTCAGTTTCGGGTGGCATTAAGGCTGCTCAGGCACAAGCACTCAGCGGACTTTATGGAATAGGCACCGACATCAGTGTTTCTAAGGCAGCGACTCCTGGTGACTTCGGTCACAAGTTCAATATCGGTGGCTCCGATGGCCGCACGAGTGGAGCAAAACGCACCTTTAGCAAGTCTCAGCTTCGCACCGAACCCTTCGTAGGCACGGTTACCGACACGCAGCTCAACGCCATCAATAAGGTTTCTGGGGTCACCGCTTCGGTAGCAACGCTGAAGCTCAATAGCGTCACCTTCAACGGCACCTTGCCTACCTTCAGCCAGGGTGGCAGACAAAGTGGTATGCAGGGCGGATCTTTCGGTGGTTCAAACATGCCAGCTCCACCAACCGGGGGCAGCGACGGAGCAGGCGGCTCGTCGTTCAGTGTGACATCCTTCACCGTTGAAGGCGTTTCGGTGACATCTTCTAAAGTCGGGCCACTGGCTTCGGTTAGCGTGAAGAGCGGTCGCAATTTCACAGCAAAAGACTCAGGCTCAGACGTAGCAGTTGTCGACTCCAGCTATGCGAGCACAAACGCCATCAAGTTAGGCAAAACGCTGACTCTAGGCGGCAAAACCTTCACCGTTGTAGGAATCTTGGCTTCAACCTCGACTGCCTCGAGCACACCTTCGAATGTTTATATTCCTATCGATGTGGCTCAAACACTGAGCTCTAATGCAGGCGTTTATACAAACGTGTATGTCTCGGCAAATAGTTCGACAAACCTAAGTTCAATCAAGACAGCTATTCTCAGGGCAGTCCCTGGCCTCACAGTGAAAACCTCCTCGGAGTTAGCTTCCACGGTCGGCGGATCACTTGCAACGGCCTCTTCGTTGGTCAATGACATGGGCGGGTGGTTGAGCGTAATCGTGCTTTTGGCAGCTTTTGGTACCTCGATCCTGTTCACAACTTCGGGTGTAAACCGCAGAATTCGTGAATTCGGGACGCTCAAGGCGATCGGTTGGCGTTCGGGTCGAGTGGTCGGCCAAGTGGTCGGTGAGTCTCTGGTGAACGGCCTCATTGGTGGTATCGCAGGGTTAGGTCTTGGCTTGGCAGGAGTTTGGGCTGTGAACAATTGGGCGCCATCGCTTTCTGCCTCGGTCGCTCAGGCAACAAACGGTTTTGGCGGAGGGCCTGGAGGGTTCGGCGGGCACTTCGGCATTGCAAAGGCTGCCAATTCGGGCGTGAACATCGCTTTGCATGCCACGGTAGACCCAACGATGATCTTCGTCGCCATCGGCTTCGCGGTTCTTGGCGGCCTACTCGCAGGAGCTTTCGGTGGTCTTCGGGCCGCGAGACTAAGCCCGTCTGAAGCCCTTAGAAGTTTTGAGTAGAAAGAAAACCAAATGTACTTTTTGAGTGAAGTTACAAAAACCTATAAAGGCAAGCGCGGTTTAGTGAAGGCTGCCGACGGAATCAACCTAGAAATCAATTCCGGTGAAATGATTTCGATTCAAGGCCCGACCGGTGGCGGCAAATCAACTCTGTTGCAGCTTCTAGGCGCCCTAGATAAGCCAACCTCAGGAAGTGTGGTTTTCGGCGACCAACCGATGCAGAGCATGAGTGACCGAGAATTGGCCGACCTACGTTCAGAGAAGATCGGTTTCGTGTTTCAAAGCTTCAATCTGATCCCCACACTGACCGCTCTCGAGAATGTAGAGATGGCACTTGTTCCGCTTGGAATCTCTAAGGCCGAGCGCATAAGTCGTTCTCTAGCTGCTCTCGAATCGGTTGGCCTAGGTGACCGATCGTCTCACCTGCCAAGCGAGCTCTCGGGTGGGCAGCAACAAAGAGTGGCCATCGCACGCGCTTTGGTTAAGGACCCATCGGTGTTGCTCGCCGATGAGCCCACCGGAAACCTAGACGAGGCGACTCGTGACGAAATCGTTGGTTTGCTTGTGAAGCTTTGGAAAGAGAAGGGCATCACGTTGATTATCGTCACCCACGATAGCCACATTGCCAAAAAGGCTCAGCGTCACCTCACCATCAAAGACGGAAAAGTCTCTGAGAAAAAAGTGGCCTAATTTAGCCCAACTATTTGGTTGCGCGTTTACGCAACAGGCTGCTGCTCATCACCCCGAGGCCAGTAACAATCGCTGCGAAGCCGAATAGGTTCATGTTGGTGCCGGCTGCACCTGTCTCGGCAAGGGTCGGCTTGGCTGCTGCTGCGGACTTCCAGCGGAGAATCACTTGGCCGTCTGATCCGTGAGCAGAAGTGTTTGTTGATATTTCGCTCGAAGCCATGGTCACGACAAGGTTCGCACCTGAGCCAACATCCAGACCAGATGGCATCGCTGTGTCGAGTTGGGCAATGCCACCTTCGCCAAAGTTTTGGTCTAGGTCACTGAAGATTGTTGGCACGGCCGAGCCTGCGCTGTCGACGTCGCCGTTGTGCGGGTTGACGCCGTGGCCCTCGTGGCCGGTGCAGGCAACCGAAAGGTCATTGATATCTGCTGCGGTGCGGGCACCGTTGCCGACGCCAAGTTGACCCATGTAGCCGGTGAAGTTGCACTTGTGGTCTCTTGCGTTGGTAACGCCGCCAAAAGCAACGCCGGACTGGCTTCCCGAGTTTACGCTCGAGTCTCCGCCTGCGTTTACTTCGGAGCCGGTAGGGTTCGATGCTCCGCCAAGTCCAACGTGAATAGCCAGAGGAAGCGTCAACGACGCCGTGAGGTCGGTAAATTTCACCTGGCCACCGTTTCCGGCGTAGCCTGAGGCGCCGTCGAAAATGTCGACGCCAGAACCTGCTCCCGCGACCAATGAATAAAGTTCCGTTGCCGAGCTCGGAACGTTGAAGCCGAAGTCTCCTGGGGTGCTAAAAGCAACTTGGCAATAGTCGCCGCCTTGGGTCAGCGTGCCACCGGCTGGCGCTGTGCCACAGTCAATTGCCGCTGTTGCTGGCGATGCAATCATGGTTGTTCCGAGGCCGATCAAGCCAATGCTGAACGTAGCGATTCCTGTTTTACGCATGCTGTCCTTCAATAAGTGCACTGAGTGCCCGTCGGTCGATTTTATCGACCAAATTTCGCGGAAGTTCGTCTAAACGCAGGTATTCAGATATCTGAAGCGTTGGCAACAGCCGCCGCACTCTGTCTATCGTCACCTCTGGTTTTGGTGGGTTGGTAGAAACGAAAGCCAAACCGACCCTGGTTTCACCCTCGGTTGTAAATGTGAAGCTTGCCACCTCGTCGAAGAGACCAGTTTTTGTTAGCCAAGTATCGAGTGTGAGCAAGTTGAATTTATTGCCGGAGACATTGACCATATCGTCAGATCTCCCAGCCAAGCGAAGAGTGCCTCCGGGGCTGAGAGCACCCAAATCGCCCGGGTAAAACCAGCCGTCGTGAAAGCCGGAGCGTGGGTCACTCTCGATGAGCCAATAGTCATCCGGTTGCCGGTTTTTGCGGTACCTAATGTGGCCCACCGTTTCGCTATCAACCTTCTGGCCGAAATCATCGACAATTTCAACGATTGCATCCGGCACGACCAAGCCAACGCAATTTGGTTCTTCAGGTTCAAAGGCACCAATTGCCGCAGAACCTAATTCGCTCGAACCGTAAACGTACTCGGGTTCAACCTCAAACACTCGCCGACACTTAGTGGTCAAAGATTCGGCCATCAGACTGCCGCCAACCAAAACCTGCTTGAGTTTGATTTCTTGGTCTTCGGCTGCCTCTACTAAGTCCCTAAGTCGCGCGGGTGAGGTTTCTAAGACTTCGATTGCATGATCGACGATTAGTTTTAAATTAGCTGCGGGGTTGCTCGCCACATAAAAAGTTTGGCCGTATTCGATTGCCCAAAACAACGCAATTGTTCCGGTTATCGTGTCGAGGCCGAGCAATGAGAAACCGTTAGGGTTTCTTCGCCAATTCTGCATTGCAGAGGCAGTACGAACGGGCAGCAGGCCTGCGGTCAGTGGAACACCCTTTGGCGTGCCAGTCGTGCCACTCGAGAAAACAAGTCGAACTAATTGATTTTGGGTAATAGGTTCGGGTTCGAGGTGCTTCGAAATCGCGCCGAGTCCTTGCATGAACTGAGCGTCGATCACTACCCGGCTCAGGTTATTCGACAGGCGACTATGTTCTTGAGTGACTAGAAAATCAATGGCGTTGCCGTAGGTGCTCAAGATGACCTGCGAGCCCGTGAGCGAAGCAGCTCCAAGGTGCGCCAGAGCGAGAATAACAACTGCTTCAAGCTCGGGGGCTAGCTCTACTGCGACGACCGAACCTTTGCTTATGCCGGCTTTGCGTAGAGCGCCACTAAACCGCGCAACGTTTTCGGAAAGGTCTCGGTAGGTCATCTTCACCGACGAAGACACCAAAGCCAAAGAGTCTGGCTGAGATTCAGCCAGACTCCTGAGCTTTGAAGCGGGGTTCACTATTGGGCAGGCCTTGTCATCGACAAAACGTCGAGTGCCCTATCGAGCTGCTCCATGGTGAGTTTCTCGCCATCAACGTAGCCGAGCTCGATCGTTGCTTCGCGAACCGTGATTGCCTTTTTGACGGCGTGCTTGGCGATCTTTGCTGCCGCTTCGTAGCCGATGTACTTGTTGAGCGGGGTGACGATGCTTGGGCTCGACTCTGCAAGTGCGAGTGAACGCTCGACGTTGGCTTCGAGGCCCTTTACTGTCTTGTCTGCCAAGAGTCGAAGCGAGTTGCTGAGAAGGCGGATGCTCTCGAGCAGCGCGTTACCCATTACCGGAATCGCTACGTTGAGCTCGAAGTTGCCGGTTGCACCTGCCCAGGCGACGGTTGAGTCGTTGCCGATAACTCTTGCGCAAACCATCATTACGGCTTCAGGAACAACCGGGTTGACCTTGCCCGGCATGATGCTCGAGCCAGGCTGAAGGTCTGGAATGTGAAGTTCGCCAAGTCCGGCGTTTGGGCCCGAGCCCATCCAGCGAAGGTCGTTGTTGATCTTGGTGAGGCTGATGGCTAGAACGCGTAGAGCGCCAGACGCCTCGACGAGGCCGTCACGTGCACCCTGGGCTTCGAAGTGGTTGCGAGCCTCGGTGATTGGCAGGCCAGTCTCTTTGGCAAGTAGGCGAATGACTTCTTGAGGGAATCCCTTAGGGGTGTTGATGCCGGTGCCAACGGCGGTGCCGCCAAGCGGAACCTCTGCGGTGCGAGCGATGGTGCTCTCTACGCGCTCGATAGCGTAGCGAATCTGGGCTGCGTAACCGCCGAACTCTTGGCCAAGGGTGACCGGGGTGGCGTCCATAAGGTGTGTGCGGCCCGCCTTCACAACCGTCTTCCAAAGCTCGGCCTTTTCTTCTAGAGCTTTGGCTAGATAGTCGAGTGCGGGTAGTAAGTCGTGAATTAGGGCTGCGGTGACGGCAACGTGAACGCTGGTTGGGAACACGTCGTTCGATGACTGGCTGGCGTTGACGTGGTCGTTTGGGTGAACCTCAGCGCCAAGAATCTGGGTGGCAAGGGTTGCCAAAACCTCGTTCATGTTCATGTTTGATGAGGTGCCCGAGCCGGTCTGGAAGATGTCGACAGGGAATTCGCCGTCGTGGTTGCCTGCCGCCACTGCGTCGGCTGCCTGCGAGATTGCGTCGGCGATCTTGGCGTCGAGGACTCCCAGCGCTGCGTTGGCGTGAGCGGCTGCCTTCTTGATGCGGGCCAAAGCGGCGATGTGGGCGCGCTCAAGGGTTGTTCCGCTGATAGGGAAGTTCTCGACTGCGCGCTGGGTCTGGGCGCGGTAGAGGGCGTTTACGGGTACTTTGACCTCGCCCATGGTGTCGTGCTCGATACGGTATTCCACGTTGAAACCTTTCGGAGTTAGTTGATGTCACCAATAGTGACGATTGGGTGAATCTCGCCTGCGCTCAGGCGATAGTTTGCACCGACGACACCCAATTTACCCGCCTTTACGGCGTTGGCGATCAGGGTCGAACGGGTCAAAAGCTCGTTGATGGTGTCTTGCACGTGAAGCTCCGTGATGTCGTCGATGTCGAACTTGCCGGCACGGTTTGCCTCTTCAACTGTTGGCTGAATCCGGGCAACTAGGTTGTGAATGAATTCACCCTCAGAGACGAGCTTGCCCTCGGTTGAGTCGATGGTTGCGCGAATGGCGCCGCACTCGTCGTGGCCCAACACCAAGATCAGGGGAGTGCCCAAAACCTCGACCGCGTATTCGAGCGATCCGATGATCGTCTCGGCGAGAACCTGACCGGCGTTGCGAACAACGAAAAGGTCTCCGAGACCAACGTCGAAGATGATCTCTGCGCTCAGGCGGCTGTCGGCGCAACCAAAAAGGGCTGCGAAAGGCTTCTGCTGAAGAGCAATAGCGGTTCTGCGGTCGGCGTCTTGGTTCGGGTGTTCGCGGCTCTCGGTTACGAAACGGTGGTTACCTTCTTTGAGCGCATTCCATGCCTCGCGCGGCGTTTGTGGCCGCTGACTAGTTGACAATCTGTGCCTCCTTTGACTCGATGGAACTCGCTAGCAAATCGAAGTCCTTGGTCGAGGCGTTGCCAAACAAAATGACGTATTCATTTGGCTTGATGGTGAGCACGCGCACGTAGTCCCAGTCTTTTACGGGGTCGTGCTTCTCGATCGATGTGTAGACGTCCCAGTGACCCGAATCCTTAGCCGGAATCGCGCCGGTCAGCTCATCGCCTTGGAGCTTTAGTGCCAGCCAGGTTGGGTTTCCGCCAAAGCCCTGAATCATGCCGATGTATTCGTTTTTCGGGCCGACAAAGCCAGCGGTGAAGGCCGGAACCGTGTCGGCTGGTTTAGCTGCCCAAGAGGCGCTGTTCGACCACCAGCCTCGGGGTAGGTCAGGCGCGATGATTTTGAAATTCGACGACTTAGCAGCGTCTCTTGCGATTGCAACGTAGTCGACGTGTTGAATTTTGCTGGTGTCGTCGCGCGGAACCATCAAGACGATGGCGAGAACGAGCCCGAGGGTTGCCAGCAACGACAGAGCGAGGTTTATGACGGTTTGTCTTGCTCGGCGCTGTGCTGCTGCGTCGCTCACTCGGCAGAATCCTTCAAGGTTGCCTCAATTTTTTTGCGTGCGCCAGAAAGTAGCGCCTCGCAGTGCTTGGCCAGAGCCTCGCCGCGCTCCCAAAGCTTCATGCTGTCTTCGAGAGTCACGCTGCCGGCCTCGAGTTCGCCAAGCACACGGGTGAGTTCGTCACGAGCTTGCTCGTAGCTAAGCTCTGCGATGTCGTTCTTCTTCTCGGCCATTAGTTCTCCAGTTTAATCGTTGGCGGTTGCTTCTACTTCGCCCTTGGCCAGGCGAATGGTCAGTTTTTGCTTCGGTTTTACCTTTGACGCATCGTTCAGCACGCGGCCGGCTTCGTCACGAACAACCGAATAGCCGCGATCGAGAACGCCCTGAGGCGATAGCGAGCGAAGAACGCCACGGTCTGCCTCGAGCTTGGCCTGCGAGCGGTCCAGTTGCAACACGATTTCGCCACGAAGTTCGTCAACCGCGCGCTCGAGTTCGCCGGTTTTCTCGTCGATGAAACCGAACGGGTTGGCAAGTATTGGGCGTGAGCGAATCTGCTCGATCATGTGCGTCTGGTTTTGTATAAACATCGCTATGCGGTTGACCATGCGAGCTAGGTAGTCTTCGATGTTCGCGCGTTCCTGAGCGACATCTGGCACTACTCGCTTAGCGGCATCGGTAGGGGTTGACGCTCGAAGGTCTGCGACGAGGTCGAGTAGCGGGCTGTCGTTTTCGTGGCCGATGGCCGAGACAATCGGGGTTTTAGCTGCTGCCGCCGCGCGAATCAAGGCTTCGTCGCTGAAGACGATTAGGTCAAGAAACGCGCCGCCGCCGCGAGCGATGATTATGACATCGACCTCCGGGTCGGCGTCCAAAGTTTCGATTGCCTTGATAACCGCCGGGGGAGCAGCCTCACCCTGAACCGGTGTGTTGATGATTTCGAACTGAACTCCTGGCCAACGAAGTTTGGCGTTCTCGATCACGTCTTTTTCAGCGTCCGAGTTTTTACCGGTAATTAGCCCAATTTTGCGTGGCAAGAAAGGTAGCGGTTGGTGCTTCGAAGCATCGATTACGCCTTCGGCAATCAGCTTTTGCTTAAGTTCTTCAAGTTTCGCCAACAGGTCGCCGAGGCCAACCTTGCGAATGCTGGTGACCTTGAGTGAAAGCTTGCCGTTTGGCACGTAGTAATCCATCACGCCCGAGACGATCACGCGGTCGCCGTCGGCGAAAGAGTCGGTGCTTGCGTTGATTACATTGGCGAAGATCACGAGCTCGATGCTGGCCGCGCCGTCGAGATCTTTGAGCGCCGGGTATACGTGGCCCGAGTAGTTTGGCTTGAACTTGACCAGTTCGCCCTCAACGTAGGCGGTTGGCCACTTGCGAATCGCGGTGGCTACACGTTCAGAGAATTCACGAACGGAATACGGGCGATCTTCGCCCGACTGCGCCTGTTCGCTCATTGACCCGCCCCGCTTAGAATTGGCTTGTGACTGACATCAATGGTAACCCGACCCCACGACAAGGGCGTGTGCTGCTTGCCTCGCCGCGCGGCTATTGCGCTGGCGTTGATCGTGCCGTTATCGCTGTCGAAAAGGCTCTAGACCACTACGGTTCGCCGGTTTATGTTCGCAAGCAGATTGTGCACAACAAGCACGTAGTTTCTTCGCTTGAGGCTCGTGGCGCAATCTTTGTCGACGAGGTTGACGAAGTCCCCGAAGGCGCAACTCTGGTTTTCAGCGCACACGGAGTTTCGCCAGCGGTTGTTGCGGCTGCCGATGCACGCGGGCTCAACACCATCGATGCCACTTGCCCGTTGGTGACCAAGGTTCACCGTGAGGTTCAGCGCTTTGCCAAAGAGGACTACGACATCTTGCTGATCGGCCACGAAGGCCACGAAGAAGTTGAGGGCACCGCTGGTGAAGCACCAGACGTTGTGCAGGTCGTCGACCAAGACATCTCAAACGTTGTCGTTCGCAACCCAGAAAAGCTGATCTGGCTTTCGCAAACGACCCTCTCGGTTGACGAAACCATGGAGACCGTGAACCGCCTCAAAGCCAAGTTTCCGACCCTCGAAGCCCCACCGAGCGACGACATCTGCTACGCCACCCAAAACCGCCAGGTTGCGATCAAAAAGGTTGGCGCTCAGAGCGACCTCGTGATTGTTGTCGGTTCGGCTAACTCTTCAAACACCGTCCGTCTGGTCGAGGTTGCACTGCAGGCCGGCGCCAAGGCGTCTTACCGCGTGGACTTCGCCAGCGAGATTCAAGACGAATGGTTCGAAGGCGTTGCCACCGTTGGCGTCAGCTCTGGCGCATCAGTGCCAGAAGAACTAGTTGAAGAAGTGCTAGTCGACCTCGCTCGCCGCGGTTTCGGCAATGTCGAAACGGTTCAGACGGCTGAAGAAGACATTCAGTTCTCGCTACCAAAAGAGCTCCGCAAAGACCTGAAGGCTGCCGGAGAGAACACCGAAAACAAAGAGAAGCGCTAGCTCTCGAACCTGGTTTCTTTCACACCCCGACCATCTCTGGCATAGGTGGTCCAGACCCCCACCTGTCTGTCTAGGTCGAACGTGCCGGATCTCATCAGCGAGCCATCTTTTCGAAAGGCCTCGCAAAAGCCGTGCATTTTGCCGTCTTTATATTCGCCTTTAAAGCGAGGAAGCCCATTCTCATAGAACGGGCTTCCTTCAGACATCATGAAACTTAGGCGGTCTTAGACTTGCCAGCCGAGCCAAGCTCCTGAGCGGCTTCGATTACGCGAGCCGACATGCCGGCCTCACCGATCTTGCCCCAAGCGCGAGGGTCGTAGGCCTTCTTGTTGCCAACTTCGCCGTCAACCTTGAGCACACCGTCGTAGTTCTGGAACATGTGGGCTGCGATTGGGCGGGTAAATGCGTACTGAAGGTCGGTGTCGATGTTCATCTTTATGACACCGTGGCTAACAGCCTCGGCAATCTCCTCTGGGGTCGAGCCCGAACCGCCGTGGAACACGAGGTCGAAAGGCTTGTCTACGCCATACTTTGCGCCAACCACCTTCTGAATCTCGCCGAGAAGTTCTGGGCGAAGCTTCACGTTGCCAGGCTTGTAAACGCCGTGAACGTTACCGAAGGTTAGTGCCGCCATGTAGCGACCGTTCTCGCCAAGGCCGAGAGCCTCAATGGTCAGCAGGCCATCTTCTGGGGTCGTGTAAAGGTGCTCACCCATGCCGCCCTCAACGCCGTCTTCTTCGCCGCCGACGACGCCGATCTCAACCTCGAGCACCGAGCCGACCGAACTGGTCAGCTTCAGCATCTCTTTTGCGATTTCAAGGTTTTCGGTTAGTGACACAGCCGAGCCGTCCCACATGTGCGAGTTGAAAAGTGCGTCCTCGCCGTTGCGAACACGCTCCTTAGAGATTTCGATTAGTGGCTTGACGAACTTGTCGAGCTGGTCTTTTGCGCAGTGGTCGGTGTGCAGGGCGATAGTGATGCCGTAGTTCTTGGCAACCTCGCGTGCGAAGGCAGCCATTGCTGCTGCTCCCGAAGCCATGTTCTTAATGGTTGGGCCCGACCAGTAGTCGCCACCGCCGGTGGTTACCTGGATGATGCCGTCAGAACCGGCAGCCTGAAGGCCTGCGAGTGCCGCGTTTAGGGTCTGTGAAGAAGAAACGTTGATGGCTGGGTAGGCAAAGCCACCCTGCTTCGCGCGGTCAAGCATTTCAAGGTACTGATCCGGTGTTGCTACTGGCATGCCACTACTCCTAGGGACTCTTCATTGGGGGTTACCTAGAATGTTACCAACATGAGCCTGAATGATGCCGAGCAGCCGACGCTAGATTTGCTAGCGGCGACTTTGGCTGCCGTGAGCAATTGTTGGCCGATGGTGGGCGTCGGTGACAAAAACCTTCTCGACAAAGCAGCCGTCGACGCGATGCGCTATTCGCTAAACGAATCAGACTTTTGTGGCGTCGTAGTTATTGGCGAAGGCGAAAAAGACGAAGCGCCAATGCTCTTCAATGGCGAGCGTTTAGGCAAGGGCGAAAGCGAAGACTGGGACATCGCCGTTGACCCAGTAGATGGCACCAAACTGGCCGCTTTGGGTGTGCCAGGCGCCGTTTCGGTCATCGCCGCCTCACCTCGTGGCACCATGCTCGACTGCCACGACGTCTATTACATGAAAAAGATCGTTGGCGGCCCCGCCGCCATCGGTCTGCTAGACATCGACTACTCAACCGAACAAAATATTCGCCTACTCGCTCGGGCCACCGGGCGTGAGGTTGGCGACATTTCTGTTGCCGTAATTAACAAGCCGAGAAACGCCCAGATCATCAAAGAGGTTGAGGCGGCCGGAGCCAAGTGGGTTCGGTTTGACGAAGGCGACATAGCCAACGCAATCGCCGCCGCGATACCTGGCACAGGTGTCGACATGCTGCTTGGTGTCGGTGGCGCCCCCGAGGGCGTGGTCACGGCCTGCGGAATTCGTGCAATTCGCGGATTCATGCAGGGAGTTCTCGCTCCCCAAACTCCAGACGAAATTGAGCGAGCCATGATGGCCGGGCTTGAGCTCAGCAAGAAGTATGAGCTAACCGATTTTGTTTCTGGCGATCGTCAAATCTTTGTGATGACCGGAATCACCGATGCGCCGCTCGTGAATGGCGTCAAGTTTGTTGACGGCAAAGAGATTATCCAAAGCCTGATCATCGACAGCGATCTGCCCGACGTTCGTCGAGTCGATCTCAGCGTCGAAGGCTAATGGTTGTGCTGAAAGACGGCTGGCTCTTCGAGTAGTGCCGAGCGGTCTGGTTCGTCGGTTACCGACGAAGAAGGCATGTTGTCTAGGTTTTCAAGACCAGAAGACGGCTGGGTAACTGCGATGGCGCCCCACTGAACAGCGGTGCCAACCCCTTTAGGTACATCGAAACCAATGTCGTCGCCAACTGCGGGGCGGGAGTCGGCTGCCACAGCCGATAGGAACCCGGCCATGGTCGCATCGCCAGCGCCAACGGTGTTGATTACCTTCACCGGCGGGGTGCGAGCAGCCCATTCGTGAGTGCGAGTAACAGCGATCATGCCGTCGGCACCAAGTGAGGCTAGAACGCACTCAATGCCGTGCTCGCAAAGCTGACGAGCGGCGTCGATTACGTCGCCAACAGTTTTGAGCGTGCGACCAACTGCCGAAGCAAGTTCTTCGGCGTTTGGCTTGATTACGGCTGCGAGGCCGCGGCGGGCCCAGTAGTTCAATGGCTCACCTGAGGTGTCGAGAGCAACGCGAACGCCGAGGTCTTTCATCGCAGTGAACAGCGGCTCAAGATCGACGTAGCTGCCGCTCGACTTGTAAACCGGCAGTGCTCCGGCGATTACTAGCCACTTTGCAGCATTCTCTTTAACGGTGTTAATGGTCAGTTCGACCACCGACTTCCAGTCCTCCTCAGAGAGCGGGCGAGGTGCCTCGTTGACCTTTGTGGTTGGGCCGTCTTTTTCAACGATGGTGGTTGAGACGCGAAGTGTGCCTTCAACCCAGAGTGGGGTTAGAAAACCTGATGAACCTGTGCGGTCAAGAACGCCTGGGTCGGCGTCGCCGATTGGCACGATGCCAGGAGCTTTGAAGCCTGCCAGGTGGAGTCCGCGAGAAACGTTGATGCCTTTGCCGGCAAGTTCTTCGGCGACCGAGTCGGCACGGTTTACGCCACCCTCGTCTAGGTTGTGCACGAAGTAGGTGCGGTCGAGGGTTGGTGCTGGGGTGAGTGTGACGATTGGTGACCCAGTCATGCGTTCTCCCTGTGCGGCGTTAATGGTTTTTTGACTCCGGACAACGTCGTCCAGCACTTCAAAAAAGTATAACCGCGGGCGCTATTCCTCGTCTTCTACAATCTCGCCTTCGATTTCGAGGGCCCCGAGTTCTGGTTTCGTGAAATGTGAAGTGGACTCCACGATGCCGCCGATTTCTGGAATCTCAGTCTTGCCAAACTGGGTGGCATCGATTGCGTTTGCTTCGCGAGCGGTGGTTAGTAGGTTGCGCTCAAGCGAGCTGGCGAACTTGTTGTAGTTGCCAACGGCGCCATCGATCGACTTGCCGAGAGCGCTTGCGTGCTTAGCCACGACGGCGATGCGGGCATAAAGGTCTTTGCCAAGCTTGATCACGTTTGCAAGCGCCTTCTCGTTTGCCTCTTGCTGCCAGATGTAGGTGATGGTCTTCAACACTGAGAACAAGCTGACGGGTGACGCGATGGCGACGCCCTGCTTGAACGAGTACTCCAAAAGCGATGGGTCGGCCTGAAGGGCAGCCGAAAGTAGTGACTCCGACGGAATGAAGGCGATCACAAAAGGTGCGGCGTCGGCGTAAGACTCCCAATACTTCTTGTCGCCGAGAGCCTTGATATGGCTCTTGACGGCATCGCTGTGCTTCTTGAGTAGCGCATCGCGTCTTGCGAGTTCTTCTGCCGAACCAAGGTCGCTGATCGAAGAAGCCTCCATGTAGGCGTCGAACGGCACCTTTGAGTCAATGAGTATCTGCTTGTTACCTGGCAGCAGAATGGTGACGTCTGGCCGCTTTGAGCCGCCGTCAACCCCTGCTTGCTCGGTGAAGTCGGCAATCTTGCTCAGGCCGGCTTCTTCGATAAGTCGGCGAAGCTGGGTCTCGCCCCAAACGCCACGCATCTGGTTGTCGCTCATTGCTTTGGCGAGGGTCTCGGTCTGCTTGCCCAGTGACTGCGATGTAGCAATCGACTGGCGAAGCTGTTCTTCGATGGTGCCGTACTGAGTGTTGCGCTGAGTTTCTAGTTCGTTCACCTTGTTGCGCATCTGCTCGAGCTGATCTTTGATCGGTGTCAGAGTCTGAAGCAGGGTGTTTTCTTTTCGATCGCGTTCGTCGCGCTCTAGGCGCTCCCGCTTTGCTTCGGTCAGCTGTTCATTGAGTAAGCGAACCGCCGAGTCGTCCGACGCAACGGTCTTGACCCTTGACTTGCCAATAAAGAAGCCCAGAACCGCGCCAACGATGATGCCAACGATGAGATAGATAAAGAAGTCCATGCTAAAACTCTGCCAGCAACTACCGACATTTAGCTAAAACTAGACTTATTGGGTGAAACAAAGAACCGAAATCCAAGCCCTGCGTGCGCTCGCCGTAGGTATGGTGGTCTTGTTTCACCTAAAGGCCCGCATGATGCCAGGTGGTTTTGCTGGAGTTGACGTATTTTTTGTAATTTCTGGCTATCTGATTACGTCTTCTATTTTCGGTGAAATTGCTAGGACACGACGCGTCGACCTGGTGAAGTTTTGGTCGCGACGCGCTCGCCGACTCTTGCCGATTGCACTTCTGGTGATCTTGGTGGCCACCGTTGCCGCCTTTTTCGTTCAGCAACCGTTCAATAGAAACGACTCATTTTGGGATTCGATTGCTTCGACTTTTTACTTTGAAAACTGGAGGGTGGGCTCGTCGGCAGCCGATTACTTCTCTGCTCCCACCCCCAGCATTTTTCAACACTATTGGTCGCTTGCTGTTGAAGAGCAGTTCTACCTGGTTTGGCCGATCCTCTTAATAATCTTGGTCAGGTGGTTCAAGGGTAGGTCGCTGCCTCTAGCAGTTGCTGGTATCACGGCGGTCAGTTTTGCCTACAACCTTTGGCTTACCTTTGGTAAGAACCAGTATTCCTACTTTTCAACCTTTGGCAGAGCCTGGGAGTTTGGGGTCGGAGCAATCATCGCGCTTTGGCTTTCGAAGCGC
>CAIRNX010000041.1 GCA_903880095.1 uncultured Micrococcales bacterium
CCTTCACGCTTGGTGCGAAGGCTCAAGAAGTTCATGAGCGCGCGGGCGTTCATGGTTACGTACATGCTCGAGTAGATGTTCAGTGGCAAAACGATTCGGGCAACCTCACGGGCCACGCCGGCCTCTAGCATGCGCTGGTACGACTCGTAAGACTCGGTTGAAGCCTTGCGCGACTCCTGCTCTACCAGTGCGATCTGCTCGGCAGAACCTGGCAAGAATTCGTAGTGGCCGGCCTTACCAACCTGAAGCAGGTTGCGGTCGGGGCCTGGCACATAGAAAACCGGGCTTAGCTCCTTGTATCGACCTGATTCTTCGTTGTATGAAGCAATGCGGTGGCGCTGAAACTCTCGGAACACGAAGATCGGTGCCTGCACGTAGAAGGTCATCGAGTTGTGCTCAAACGGCGAGCCGTGACGGTCACGCATCAAGTAGTTAATTAGACCCTTACTCTTTTTCTCATCTTCGGCAGCATCGGTGTGAGCTGCTGCAGACTCAAGAGTCTGCTCACCCTGCGTCGAAACGCGGGCGGCAAAAAGGACGTCGCTGTCGGCTGCTGATGAGCGGACAAGCTCTACGGTTACATCGCTACGAAATTTAATCTCTGACACGCTTCAACCTTATCGAAATAGGGCGCGTAAGAAACCGAAACACAGGCAAACCGCGCTTTCAAGCAATCTAGCCTTGAACCATGCCTACCGAAATCCGTCTTGCACTGGTGATCGGGTTAGTCGCGCTCGCTGGGGCCTTAGGCGCGGTTTGGCGTCTAAAAACGGGCAGAGCCAAGGCCATTGATCGCGGTGAAGTGATCGACCTTCCTCGCTTGCAAGCCACCAAGGACGGCGCACTCGTTACCAAGTTTGGCAAGCGAGTGACCTTCTTGCAGTTCTCGAGCGAAACCTGCTCAACCTGCAAGCAGACGGCGAGGCTGTTTCGCGAACTCGAAGAGACCGCAGACGATGTGCTTCACATTGAAGTCGACATCACGAATCGCCTAGACCTTGCCAAGAAGTTCCACATTCTTCAAACCCCGACAACTCTGGTGCTCGACCACAATGGCCGAGTCACATCGCGAATCGGCGGAGCACCAAAACAATCAGCAATCGAACAACAACTAGGAAGTTTCGCAATCTAATGAGCACACAAATTGACCCTCGCGGCCCGCGTTTCGGCGCATCGATCACCGCCACCCTGCTAGCGGTCGATGTTTTTCTAAGCCTTGACCACGCTACGTTCGCGATTGCCCACGCACTCCTCGGTGTAATCACGGTCAGCTTCTTGTGGGGTGCACTTCGTGGCCCAGCAAAGCACCCTTACGGTTTATTGTTTAAGAAGTTGATTCGCCCCCGTCTCGAAGCACCTAAGGATCTCGAAGACTCGGCCGGCCCCCAGTTTGCGCAGTTGGTTGGCCTGTTGGTTGCTGGCACTGGCTTTGTGCTCGGAATCTTCGGCATTGAAATTGGTTTGTCGATTGCTGCCGCAGCCGCCTTTATCGCAGCGTTTCTGAATGCGGTGTTCGACTACTGCCTCGGCTGCCAAATTTACATTGGCCTCAAGCGCGTGAAGATTATTCGCTAGAAAGCTTTATTGCCTGCTGCATCGCCTTGCGAGCACGTGCTCTGTCGCCGGCAGCGTCGTAGGCAAGCGAAAGATTGAACCAAGAATGCCAGTCTTCTGGCGCCGCCTCGGCCTTGGCCTTGAACTCTAAGAAAACTTTGTCGGCAGTGGCGCGAATTGGGCGGCCGCTAGGTCGAAGTTCGAGGTCGAATTCTGGCCAAGCCCCCTCGGCTTCAACTCGAATGCCTAGATGTTCTACCTGCGAACCAAAACGAAACTCGCGAATCAGGGCCCACACCCCGAGCAAAGGGAAAACTAGGACGAGTGCACCCATAGATTTGCCGATGATGGTCGCCGAACCAAGCATTGCTAAACCGAATTGCCCGAGGACAACCAAATAAACCAGCGTCAACCCTGCCGTTAGCAGGGCTCCAAGCTTGGCTCTTTGCATTACCCCAGAACCGACTCGAGGCCGATGTGCACGCCTTGAGCGCTTAGGGCAAACCTCATGCTTGCGAGAATGCCAGCGCTGTAGGCGGCGACTGAGGTGGTTTCGTGACTAATTGTTAGCAGTTCGCTGTTGCCACCCAAAAGCACGCTCTGTTTGGCGCTTACGCCTTCTAAACGAAGGCTGTGAATCGAGACTCCGCCAACTACTTCTCCCCTGGCTTCTTGGCCAACTCCAGGAACCAGCGGGGTGTTGCCACGGCTCGCCGCGATAAGTTCTGCTGTTCGCACAGCTGTGCCAGAAGGTGAGTCGGCCTTACCCGCGTGATGCGCCTCGACGATCTCGATTGAGTCAAAGAACTTGGCTGCTTCGGCGGCAAACCGCGTGGCCAGCATCGAACCAACCGAGAAGTTCGGAATCACTACAACCGCGCTACCGTCGGCATCAATTGTTGAAAGTTTTTCGGCAGACCAACCGCTGGTGCCAACTACTACCGGAATCGAATTCGCTTGAGCAAAGGCAACAACTGCGGCACTCACGTCGAGTCGCGTGACATCAAAAATCAGGTCGGCACCCAAAACCTCAGACAGTTCGCTCTTCGAATCGAGCGCAGCAAAAACGCTCAGGTCTTGAGAGGCTTCGATTAGGTCAAGCGCAAGCTTGCCCATGCGCCCGCTGGCGCCTACGACTGCAATCTTTTTGGTCACGTAACTAGGTTAGACCAGAGACTCGAAGACGGACTCGTCGATGTCACCAACGGCGACAATTGAACGCTCACGTGAGGCGATGTCGGCGGCGATCGCCTGAACTTCTTCTAGAGTCACGGCTTCGAAGCGTCGAAGAGATTCGTCTAGATCAACAAAGGTGCCAGAACCAATCTCGCTGCCAATAAGTCTGCTCATGCGAGCCTGACTGCTTTCGAATTTCAGGGCGAGACCGCCAGCGATGTTTCCCTTGGCCAGTTCAAGCTCAGCCGCGGTAATTCCCTGGGTCGCTACCTTTTCAAATTCGGCGAGCATCAGCTCGGTTACTTCGCGGCTCTTCGCCGGTGAACAGCCAGCGTAGAGACCGAAGTATGAAGCGTTTGAGTAGCCCTGGTTGAACGAGTACACCGAATAGGCAAGACCCCGTTTTTCGCGTATTTCTTGAAACAGACGAGAACTCATGCCGCCACCTAGAACGGTGTTGAGAATAGCCATCTCGTAACGGCGAGGATCTTCGGCAAGGATGCCCTGTGAACCAACCAAAATATTTGCCTGGGCGTGTGGCCTAGTGATCACGCGAAGCGCTTGAGCGCGCTCGATAACCGCTGGGGTTTGGTCGCGTCGCGAAACAGGGTCGGCCTCTAGAGCTAGATCCCAGCCGGCTTCGGTCAAACCCTTCTCAACCAATGCAATCAGCTCTGCGTGGTCTACTCCACCGGCAGCAGCAATGACCAAATCTTGCGGGCGGTAGTTGGCCTGGTAGTAATCCCAAACGGCGTCACGCTGAACCGCGTTGATCGTTTCGTTGGTGCCACCGATTGGGCGGCCAAGTTCGTGAGTGCCTAAAACTGCCTCGGCAAATGCTTCGTGAACGACATCTTGCGGGTCATCATCGTTCATGGCGAGCTCTTCGAGAATCACTGTTCGTTCATTCTCAAACTCGGTTGGGTCAATAAGCGACGACGTAAGCATGTCGGCGATAACGTCGACGGCAACGGGAATCGATTTGTCTTGAACCCGCGCGTAGTAGCTGGTGTATTCCTTGCCGGTAGCTGCGTTGCTCGAGCCACCGACTCGGTCGAACTCAATGGCAATCTCGAGCGCGGTGCGCTTGCGAGTGCCCTTGAACAACAGGTGCTCTAAAAAGTGGGTTGACCCGAAGTGGCCATTGGTTTCGTCACGCGAACCAACCGCCACCGAAAACGAAACCGATGCGCTCTGCGCGCCTGGTACGTTCTCGGTTAAAACACGAACACCGCTCGGAAGGATAGTTCGGCGAACCGAACTACCTCCCGAAGCTGTGAACGAAAGGTCGTTTTGATCTAAAGGAAAAAAGATCTCAGACAATTAGTTACTCTGCGTCATCTTCTTCTGCAGAGGTGGTTTCTTCACCCTCAACAACTGGGCTAAGCGATAGCTTGCCGCGGTCGTCGATCTTGGTGATTTCAACCTGATCCTTCTGGCCAACCTCAAGAACGTCTTCAACGTTCTCTACGCGCTTGCCACCCGAGATCTTGCGAAGCTCAGAGATGTGCAGCAGGCCGTCCTTGCCAGGAACCAGCGAAACGAACGCACCAAAGGTGGCTAGCTTCACGACGGTACCTAGGAATCGCTCACCAATCTTTGGAACAAGTGGGTTTGCGATTGCGTCAATAGCAGCACGGGCAGCATCGGCCGATGGGCCGTTGGTTGCACCGATGTAGACGGTTCCGTCGTCGTCGATCGAGATGTCGGCTCCGGTCTCGTCTTGAATGGTGTTGATCATCTTGCCCTTAGGGCCAATGACCTCACCAATCTTGTCGATAGGAATCTTGATCGCGATAACGCGCGGTGCGGTTGGGGCTAGTTCATCTGGGCCATCGATTGCCTGGTCCATGATGTCGAGGATCGATAGACGAGCCTCCTTGGCCTGCGATAGAGCGCGGCCTAGCTCAGATGACGGAATGCCATCAAGCTTGGTGTCTAGCTGAATTGCGGTGATGAAGTCGCGAGTACCGGCAACCTTGAAGTCCATGTCGCCTAGGGCGTCTTCGGCTCCGAGAATGTCGGTGATTGGCTCGTACTTCATTACGCCATCGATTTCGTCTGAGATCAGACCCATTGCGATACCGGCAACCTTGGCGCGCAGTGGCACACCAGCGTTGAGTAGCGAAAGGGTTGATGCACAAACAGAACCCATCGAGGTCGAACCGTTCGAACCTAGAGCCTCAGACACCTGACGGATTGCGTAAGGGAAGTCTTCG
>CAIRNX010000042.1 GCA_903880095.1 uncultured Micrococcales bacterium
GGCGAGTAGCCGAGCGGTCGTTTCGTAGGTTCTTTGCGTTCTTAGCAGCCAAGATAATCCATCCAAGGGAATAGTTTGTGGGCGGTGAGATCGCAACCCTTAACCTGACCGCCGCAATATGCAGTCACAACGCGCGCGCCACAATATGCGTGCGGGGTGTTTGGGAGCAAACCACTACTCTATAACGATTTAGCCAAGAAATACAAAAACTTTTTTTAGCAACCCGTGATTGCGGTATTTATCTCTTCGGCGAGCGCCGCGGCGTCGGCAACCCCAACAACAATTCGGCTGTACTTATTGCCTGAAAGGTTGATCTGCAACACCTGCTCGCCACGCTTCCAGCTCACATAAGCCTTTTCACCCTTGCGAACAAAGGTTCCGGCAATTAGCAGCCCCGGCAAACCAGTGCCTGGCAAGCGCAAGCCAAGGGTACTCATCCAGCCTTTGCCAAGTGCCTGAGCGCCAACAACCTGCTTGCCTGGAACAGTCAAACTGCCGTGCAGGCCCCAAAGCCGCTCGGCAGACGTTAGTTCTACGCGCAGGTTTGCTGGGTTAATGGTTACTTTGGCCATTGCCTAATTATTAGTCGACGTCGCGTCTGAGCGTGGTTGCGAACGAGATGAGTGAGATGACTGCTCCGTAACCGAGAAGAAGCAGCGAGGCTTGCCAAGGTTCAAGGTAGTTGGCAGTTGTGACTCCGTTGCGACCAACGCTGACGTGCAAATTCAGGATTCCCGAAATCGCACCAGTAGCCCACCATTTTGCGCCGTCTGGGAAGACGAGAATCATGATTGGCTCGATCAAGTTGAGCCAGAGAATTGCGACCAAGGTGCCGAGCATCTGGTTGCGAATAAGCGTGCCAACGGCAACGCCGACAACAGCCAAAACCGCTCCCGAGATTACAGAAGCCAAAATGGTGTCGAGATACGCGGTGTCACTAGGGGCAACGGCTTCAGGGTAGAAACCGAGCGCTGTGTGAGCAACAACCATCGCGATACCCGATGCAATCAGTTGAAGCACAGCACCTGCGAGTGCTGCGATAGAGACCTTTGCCAAGAAAACGTGCCCGCGTTTAGGGGCCGCCAAGAAGGTCGCGACCGCGGTACCCTGTCTGAACTCTCCGGCCATCAAGATCACTCCGAGGATGATTGCGAAAAGATACGCGCCCGCGGCTTTGCCATAAACGGTGTCGACAACTGCCTGCTGGGTTAGGGCACTTGTGCCCATCGGGTTGAGCTGCTTGCTAAAGACATAAGGCAAAACACCAGATGTGAGGCTGGCCAAACCAATGGCGGCTAGAAGCAACCCATATGTTGTGCGCGAATAAATCAGCTTGCGGAACTCTGACTTGAAAAGTTTCACTTGGCAACCGCCTTAGCTTCGAGGGTGAGTCTCAAAAACGCCTCTTCAAGGGTGCCTTGGCCAACAATCTCCTTGATTGGGCCGGCAACCACCATCTCTCCGTGATTGATGATGATTATGTCGTCCACGGTGTGCTCCATCTCTGCGAGCTGGTGCGAAGAAACGAGAATCGTGCGACCCTCATCGGCCAACTTGCGCAAAAAGCTTCTCAACCAGGCGATGCCAATAGGGTCTAGGCCGTTAGCCGGTTCGTCAAGAACCATGATCTGTGGGTCACCAAGCAAAGCCGCGGCGAGCGCGAGGCGCTGCTTCATGCCAAGCGAAAAACCTTTGGTTCGCTTGTGAGCCGAATCTGAAAGCTCGACGATTTCGAGGACTTCGAGCGCGCGAGAATCGGGCAATCCAGCCGCGGCTGTGATTACTTTCAGGTTTTGAAGCGCGGTTAGCCCGGTGTGAAAACCTCGGCTATCAAGAACTGCGCCAACCTCTTTAAGTGGTTCAGCCAATTGGCTATAAGGCGCCCCGTGAATAAGGGCTGTGCCAGCTGTTGGTGATGCAAGACCGAGCAGGCATCGAAGAGCTGTTGACTTGCCAGCGCCATTAGGGCCGAGGAATCCGGTGATCGCCCCCGAACGAATCTCGGCGGTAAGTGCGTTTACGGCGGCTTGCTTGCCGTAACGCTTGGTCAGACTGTTGAAGCTAATCACTGATGTGCTCACGCCTTCAGTCTATGCCTAGCAAAATAGAAAATCCCCGGGCCAAAAGCTCGGGGATTTACTGGCGGTGTCGGTGGGATTTGAACCCACGTTGGACTCTCGCCCAAACAACATTTCGAGTGTTGCACCTTCGGCCGCTCGGACACGACACCGTGGGAAAGTTTATTCGCCACGGTGGGGTGGGTCAAACTAGCGTTTTTTTCGCGAAAAATCAAAGTGGTCAATAAAGATAATTTTTTGACTACCTACCCAGCGGTCGGAGTCGTTTCTTCCCGCTAGATCACCTTGTGCGATTGCAACAAAACCTCGCCGCTTTTTGAACATTGGCACCATTTTTCTCAGGTTGCTTTTAGCCGCGAACGCGAGTGCGGCGAGTTCAGTTCCATATGTGCTCGAACCTGCCAAAAGGGTGATCGTGTTCGAAGAATCGTGGCTAAAAGGATTCTCGAACTGAACTATTACCGCATAGGCTTCGTCCCCGTTTGTGACAAGCCTCTGGACTTTACCCGTTGCAGGATTTTTATAGCTGATTACGTCGACAGAACCCCCATGCGCGCCCGCTTTTGCCACGGTTTCAAACTTCACCGACAATTTCGACATCTCCAGGACAGCTTTGGTCAAAGGGTTGGTCTTGGGGCCGCCTATAAGGATCAGGTCTGAACCGCGAAGTATCGATGAACTAGTTTCCACATTCGAAGCGAATTGAACCGCACCATGGGAAATGGAGTCTTTGTAAGCCGAGGCAAGGGAAGGCGCAATCAAACTCAAAGCTTGAACCTGCCCTAATCCAGTCCTTGAAACGTGATATCCGTTGGAGTCAGGGTCACTTCGCGTCGCACTTAAGAGGATATAAGGGGCTGGCGGCTTACGCCAGGGTTGGGCCGAATAATCGGCAGTGTTCCAGAGTTTTCGAGATGGCACATGCCGAAGCATGAACCAGACCGGCGTTGCCCACAAGGTGCCCGCAATTAGCTGAAGTGGTACGTCAGCCAAAATGGCGCCGAAATTATCGAAATTAAGTTGAGTTAAGAAACCCAAATTGATACCCCAATCTTTGTTTTTGCGTCATGAATCTTGTCCAGGTATTTAGCGATTTCGGCTTTCGTGACCCAGCGAATCTGAAGGTCTTCCTCTTCAAGACTCTGGGCGACCGGCGCTCCAAGTGACAGCACCCGTGCGCGGAAAATGTAGGTTAAATGATCAGTATGGCCTGGGGCATTCTGAACGACGGTTACCAATTCAAGACCTTGGACTTCAGCCCCGACCTCTTCACGAAGCTCACGCAAAATTGCATTCTCGGGAGTTTCTCCCTTTTCAATTCCGCCTGCTGGGATTTCGTACTGGTGACTATCGAATATGGGCCTATAAATGAGCTCTAGAGCGATTTGGTCTGCTTGGTCTGTGAGCACACAAGCGACAGTGCCGTTGTGGTGAACAGCGTCACGTGTTGTTTCGGTGATTCGCCCGTCATGTTCAACCTCGAATTTGATGCGCTGCAACTCAACGGCGTAACCCTCAGAGAGAACTTCGGTGGACAATTTTTTCCACTTCATAGAGCCCCTAACCTATTTAGTCCCAGATTAGGCCCAATGGGCATGAGATAGATTACTTCTTCGGAGGTATTTGTGAGTACAGAGGGTTCTGCCAAGGCCATTGTTGCCGCGCTTGGCGCCAACATCGGCATCGCCGTTACCAAGTTTGTTGCGGCCGCGATTAGTGGCTCAGCTTCGATGCTGGCCGAAGGTATTCACTCGTTCGCCGACTCTGGTAACCAGGTGCTTTTGCTTGTTGGCGGTAAACGTTCACGTCGCGAAGCGACCAAGAACCACCCGTTCGGCTATGGTCGGTCGCGTTACATCTATGCGTTCATGGTTTCGATTGTTTTGTTTTCTGTCGGTGGCATGTTTTCGATCAACGAAGGCCTTTCGAAGCTGCACGAAACCCACGAACTCGAAAACGCTTGGTTGCCGCTCGTGGTGCTTGGAGTGAGCATCGGTCTCGAATCGTTCAGTCTTTTCACGGCCATGAAGGCAGCCAAAGAGGAGCGCGGTTCGGTCAGCTTGGCAAAGTACATTCGCCACGCAAAGAGTCCCGAGTTGCCGGTCGTATTGCTCGAAGACATCGCAGCCTTGACCGGCTTGGTTTTGGCCTTCCTTGGCGTGGGCTTGACCGTGATCACTCACAATGCAATCTGGGACGCCATCGGCACGCTAGCCATCGGTGTTTTGCTGATCGGTGTTGCGGTCGTCCTAGGCATTGAGACCAGCAGCCTCCTGGTTGGCGAAGGCGCTACCGACAAAGACACCGACAACATCGTCGCGGCTCTTGTTGCAACGCCAGGCGTTGATTCGTTGATTCACATCAAGACCCTTTATCTGGGGCCAGATGAGTTGATGGTTGCCGCCAAGTTTGCTGTTGCCAAAAAGGCGACTGCTTCAGACATCGCCAAAGCGATTGACGATGCCGAGTTGGCTATTCGCGCTGCCGTTCCCGCCGCAAGGGTTATCTACTTGGAGCCAGACATTCTGCGCGACTCAAAAAACTGAGTTAGCACCGCGCCACACTCTTCTTCGAGCACGCCAGGGATCACCTCTACGGGAACCCCCAAGCGCCCGTCACGCAACAAGTCGTAGAGCGAACCCGCTGCACCAACGCGGGTGTCCCATGCGCCAAACACAACGCGGGGAATCCTTGCGGCAACAATTGCGCCCGCGCACATCACGCATGGTTCTAGGGTGACCACAATGGTTAGGTCGTCAAGGCGCCAGGTGCCTTTGAGTTTGCTTGCCTCGCGAATTGCCACGATTTCGGCGTGACCGGTTGGGTCGCCATGAAGCTCTTTGTCGTTGCGCCCGGTGGCAACGATGTTGCCTTCTGAATCGATGAGCACTGCGCCAACCGGAACGTCTTCGCCACACTTGGCGGCTTCGGCGAGCGCTGCGTGCATCGCAAGGTTCCAGCGTTCCATCGAGTACTCCTTTCGGCTAGATTTAGCCTATGCGAGTCACAGTAGCCGACCACCCACTGATCACCCATAAGCTCACCGTTTTGCGCGACAAAAACACGCCGTCGCCGGTGTTTCGCCAGCTGGTTGAAGAGTTGGTGACGCTTCTCGCTTATGAGGCCACCAGAGACGTCCGTGTTGAGAACGTAGAAATCGAGACACCGGTGACCAAGACCGTTGGCGTCAAACTAAGCCGACCACGCCCAATCATCGTGCCAATTCTGCGCGCGGGCTTGGGCATGCTCGATGGCATTATCAAGCTTCTACCTACAGCTCAGGTCGGCTTCTTGGGTATCAAGCGCAACGAAGAGACACTTCAGCCATTCACCTATGCAAACCGCTTGCCAGATGACCTAAACGGTCGACAGGTTTACATCATCGACCCGATGCTCGCCACCGGTGGCACCCTGATCGATTCGATCGACTATGTCTTTGAACGTGGAGCAACTGAGGTAACCGCTATTTGCCTAATTGGTGCGCCGGAAGGCGTTGAGGCCGTTCGCGCCCACGTTGGTTCGCGCAACGTAAACCTGGTTCTCGGCGCCATGGACGAAAAACTCAACGAGGTTGGCTACATCGTGCCAGGCCTGGGTGACGCCGGCGACCGCCTGTACGGCCTAGCCGACTAGCTATAAAATAAACACATGACTAACGCCAAGCCTTTCAACGCATCGATGCGTGGCGTTATGTGTATGCGCTAGTGCCGCTAACCCGCCAACGTCGCTCGGTTTAGCATTTGGCACCAAAACCCCAGGCTCCCCCAAATTTCGCATACTCAAAAAAGGTTTAAAAAATGCCAAATGAAACAGAAGCACGCGGGTTCGCACTCTATGTGGGCCTCGACGAAACAACGGCCAAGCAGGCCGGCACCTCACTCACCGAGGTGGTCAATGCGCTGCGAGCAAGGCTTGCCGAACTCGCGCCAAACACCGAAACCTACGCAGCCGTTGCCCTTTCGCCCGCTGGGCTAGGTGGGCGCAACATCGACGTGGTGCGCGCAGCCCTTCGTGACCCTCGGGTCAGCGAACCCGAAGGCGAAGATGACGACCAACTCGGCATCGTGGTTGACGTGCCTCGTCGGAAGGTTTTTGCCGACGGCGTCAGCGCGAACCTTACATTCAAGGAGTTCGAACTTCTCAGTTACCTAATCGAGCACCAGGGCGAGACGATCAGCCGCAAAGAGTTGGTTGAGTTGGTTTGGGACGACGAAGACGAGACGGCCGTGAACGAGCGCACTATCGACGTGCACATTCGCCGCCTACGCTCCAAGATTGCCGGTTACGAAGACATCATTCGAACCGTCCGAGGTGGCGGTTATCGCTTCGATAAGCACCCGGACGTCACGGTCGACAGTTACCAGATTTAGGCTTGTTCGGTGAGCGAAGCACTTGAGCAACTAGTTGAACTGACTTTGGAGTCGGTTGAACTCGGCAACCTCACGCCCATTGTTCTGATTGATGGCCGAGCTGGCAGTGGCAAGAGCACGTTGGCCGAGGCACTTAAGAACCGCCTATTCAAAGAAGGCGAGTCACTCCCCCGATTGGTTCACATGGACGACCTCTATGAGGGCTGGCGCGGGTTAGAGACCGGCGTAGACATCTTGAACCGCCAAATCTTGAACCCGCTCACCAAGGGCGTTGGCTCTTCTTGGCAGGAGTGGGATTGGTCGGCCGGCGAGCGCGGAAAGTGGCGCGAGTTTCGTGGTGGAACCCCGTTGATTGTTGAAGGCGTTGGCGCTCTGAATCGCTTCAGCGCCGAACACGGAGTAATTCGGGTTTGGCTTGAGGTCGAAGAGTCGATTCGTTTCGAACGCTGGGTTGAGCGTGAAGGCAACGATGAGCACTGGGCTGAGTGGTCGGCGCAGGAGCTCGAGTTTTATGCTCGCGAACGCTCGAGCGAACTGGCTACTTTAGTTTTCGGTTAGCGAACCAGGAGCGCACTCCAACGAAGATTGACGCTGCGACGAAACCTGCAGCGATCAAGTAACTTGCGTTTTTTACGGCAGGGATTGTTGCTGCGTAGTAACCGGCAATGGTCAGACCGACTCCCCACGTGAGCGCACCTACGAGGTTTGCGCTGAAAAATTTGTAGTAGTTCATCTTTGAGATGCCCGCGATCGGCGGAACCAGTGCGCGAACCATCGGAATGAAGCGGCCGATCACCATAGCCCACCAACCCCACTTCGCATAAAAGCCTTCGCTCTTAGCGATCGACTTCTGCAACCAAATGCCTTTGCGTTTGTCGAGGTAGGGCCTGCCGAAGTGCCGACCGAGCGCATAACCCACCTGGTCGCCGAGCCAAGCCCAAACGCCAACACCGATTGCCATGACCCAGATGTTTACGCCAGAGCCAGCGGTGGCCGCAACCAACCCAGCGGCGAAAACAAGTGAGTCACCCGTGATGAAAGGTGTGAATGCGCCGATGAGTAAACCGGTGCCAGCAAAAACAAGGCCCCAGACCACAAAGTAAAACAAAATAGGTCCGGTTTGAGTGCTCCAACCAGAGATTTGGTCAGAGATGCTGGCGTAATGCGGCAATGTTATGGCTTGCCGTGCAAGACGATTTCGTCTAGCTCAAAACGAGTGCGCGGCTGAATCTCACGTTCGTATGCAGGGCCCTCAAGCTGTTCTGCCGGCGCAACCTTGCCAACGGCAACAACTACGATTGGGCGAAGGTCTTCGTCGAGTTCAAGAATCGACTTGATTGCCTCTGGAATGAAGCCACCAATCTGGTGTGCGTGAAGGCCAAGCTCGTGAGCCTGGGTGACCAGGTTGGCAACGGCGAGTCCGGCGTCGTAAGGGGCAGAGTGGTTCTCTTTGCCATCGGCGGTCAGGGTCTTGATCGAAACAACGATTAGAACCGAAGCGTTTGGTGCCCAAGCCTGGTTGAAGCCGCTCAGGCCTTCGGCTGCAACCGCGGTGTGCAATGCGTCGCCGCGCTTAAGCACCGAGAAGCGCCAAGGCTGTGAGTTGTTGGCAGATGGTGCCCAGCGCGCCGCCTCAAGAATCGAAAGCAGCTCGTGCGAGGTGACTTCGTGGTTGGTGTCGTAAGAGCGCGGGCTCCAACGGTCGGCTAGTACGGGCAAAATCTGGGCGGCGGTAATCGCGGTCTTATTCATACTTCTATTCAACCAAACTTGTGGCTACAGAATTCCGCGCGCGACTTCTAGGAATCCGTCGATGTCTTCATCGGTGGTGTCCCATGAACACATCAGGCGAACCTGCCCGGTGGCAAGGTTCCAAACATAGAAGCGGTATTGCTCCTGCAGCTTGGCCGTCTGGGCCTCGGTAAAGATTGGGAACACCGCGTTTGCCTGGGTCGGGTTCGGAATCTGCACGCCCATTGCGCGCAGGCCGGCATCGAGTTTGGCCGCCATCTTGTTGGCATGGGTGGCGTTGCGGCTCCAAAGGTCGCCCTCAACCAGCGCAATCAGCTGGGCGCTCATAAAGCGCATCTTGCTGCCGAGCTGCATCGAGGTTTTGCGCAAGAATGCGATTGAGTCGGTTAGCGCGGGGTTCAAAACGACGACCGCCTCGGCTCCCATTGCGCCAATCTTGGTGCCGCCAAAGCTGACAATGTCGACGCCAGCATCGGTGGTGAATTCGCGAAACTTCGAGCCAAGTGCGGCCGCTGCGTTTGATATGCGAGCTCCATCGAGGTGCAGGTAGAGCCCATGCTTCTTGCAGTAGTCGCTGATCGCCCTAATCTCGGCGGCCGTGTAGAGAGTGCCGAGCTCGGTGGTCTGGGTGATGCTGACAACCGAAGGCTGCGCGCGGTGCACGCTGCCGATATCAAACATCTGAGTGTCGATGATTTCGGGGGTTAGCTTGCCGTCTGGTGTTTGCACCGTCCAAAGCTTCAGCCCGGCCATCTTCTCGGGTGCGCCACCTTCGTCGGCGTTTATGTGCGCCGTTTCGGCGCAGATCACGGCCTCCCAGCGCTTGGTGCAAGCCTGCAGGGCAACAACGTTGGCGCCGGTGCCGTTAAACATCGGAAACGCTAGTGCTTGCGGGCCAAAGTGCTGCTGCATGAGCTCGTCGAGGCGAGCGGTCACGGTGTCATCGCCATAGGCGATTTCGTGTCCCTCGTTCACCGCGAGCATCGCGCTCATGATTTCTGGGTGTACGCCTGCGTAGTTGTCGCTGGCAAAACCGCGCCAGATTTTTCTTGTTGTCATGCTGTGATTCCTGCCGTTGCTGCGATTTCGGGGGCTAGTTTTTTGCGAAGAGCTTCGTAGAACACATTTAGCGGAAACTCGTCTGGGAGCACAAGGTCAACAACCTCACTCTGTTCGCCGTTTACCGGCAAAGCGTCAACGCCCTTGGCCCAGTTAGAACCAGGGTGTGGTTCAACCAAACCGGCGACAAACTCGTAGCTGGCGAGCCAGTGAGCCAGGCGGCTGCGGTCGATGCCGGTGCGATAAAGATCTTCGACCAGTTCGCAAAGCTCAACCATCGATTCGTTTAGGCGATCCCACTCAATCGATAGCGTGTTGTCTGTCCAGTGCAAAACGCCCTGCTTGTGAAGATGCGCGAAGATGATCTGGCCGCCGAGACCGTCGTAGTTGCGGTGGCGGTCGCCGGTGATCGGAAACCTGAACAGGCGATCAAACAGAATCGCCAGCCTTGCGAAGCGCGCCAAGTAAACGCCTTGGGCTTCGAGCTTTGCGGTCTCACGAAAAGTGGTTAGGTCGCATCGAAGTTCTTCGAGTGCATACATCCAAAACGGCATGCGCTGCTTGATCATGAAAGGGTCGAAGGGTAGATCACCGTGGCTGTGTGCGCGGTCGTGAACGAGATCCCACAGCATGTAGGTCTCTTGAGTCACCGACTGGTTGGCGAGTAGATACTCGGCATCGGCCGGCAACGCCAACTTCAACAGCTCGGACGCACTTGCGGTGATTCGGCGGTAACGTGCGGCTTCGCGATCGCAGAAAATGCCACCCCAGAAGAATTTGGCGAGTTCTCGAGTCGCCACCGTCTCGGGGAACAGCACTGCGGAGTTGGTGTCGTAACCCTTGGTGAACGCGACAAACTCGATTGGCACGAAGGCAGGGTTGTTGTATTGCTTAGCTTCTAGCTCGTTGATCCAGTTTGGCCAAACGGTTCTGGCAACCACCGCTTCGAAGTTGCGGTTCGGGTTTCCGTTTTGGGTATACATCGGAAAAACGACGAGGTTTTCGAGCTTGTCGGTGCGGTTTAGGTCTGGGCGAAACAGAAGAAGGGAATCTAAGAAATCCGGGACTCCGAAGTCGCTATCGATCCATTTTTCGATGTCTTTGATCGTTGCTTCAAGGTGTTCGCGCTGGTGTTCGAACTTCGGAATCAACGCGTTGATTGCAGACATCATCGAAATGGCGTGAGTCTTAGCCTGGGCTTTTTCGGTTTCGACCGAGCCGTCTTTTGCCTGTAGTGGGCGAATCGCTTCAACAGCACTCTCGAGGGCCAGCCAATTCTGGTCGGTGAGCGACCAGTTTGCATCTTCGGCGTCGGTGGCTGAGTCACCGGTTGCAGCAACCCAGGTAACCAGGTTGCGCCACAGGGTTAGGTGATCGAGGTCATCAATCGAGTCGTCGCCAAACAGGTCTGAGTCGGCAATGACCACCACGCGCCCGCGACCGTGAGTTGAAACGGTTAGAAGCGCGGCGCCGGAAGGGGTTGCGGTTGCACTCGTTGCAGCGACAACAAAGGTGTTGTCGGCAACCTCAGGCGTGATCTCGAGTGCTCCGGCACGGTAAAAACAGGCCTGCCCGACACCGGCGGTTAGGTTGTGAAGAACCATCGGCATCAGATCGCCGAGAACCCAGGTGGCAACCTCTTTGTAATTCGATTGAGGGTCTTGAACCGTTACGTTTTGCACCTTGATGCCAAAGCGTTCGGCAATTACACCGGCTGAGTTTCCGTATTTCAGCTGTTCGGTTTCGGCAAAAAGAATCAGGCCGCCACCGCTTTCAACCCACGAGACCAACTCGTCAATTTCGGTAGGCGTGAACTCAGGGTCGCCCTGTTTGGTGGTGGATTCGAATTCGTCCTTCGAAGAGTGAAGGGCGACGAAAACCTTGGAGCGCTTCAGCGCATCGGCGAGGGTTTCGGTGGTGTGAACTGCTACATCAAAGCCGTCGTTTCGCAGCACTTCGGCTGCCTTGACGTATCCTGCGTCAACCGGGTTTCCCGGGTTCATCTGCTCCGCAACCTCTGGCCTTGTGGACCATGCCGGGCGGTGCGACTCATCGAATGTGACTCGAGCGAGCATGCGTACCTCCTTGTACCCCTCCAATCTATCAACTGCGTAGAGTGGCTTCTATGTCACGTAAAGGTCTGTTGCTTTTTCTCGCCTGCGGTATCGCCTGGGGTGTTCCGTACTTCTTTATCAAGGTCGCAGCCGAAGATTTTTCACCCTCGATGATCATCCTTTCGCGCGTGCTGGTTGGCGCACTCGTGCTCACCCCGATCGCTATCAAGCGCGGCGCTTTCATGCCTGCGCTCAAGGCCTGGAAGGTCAGCTTGGCCTTTGCCCTGTTTGAGATGGCTGGGCCTTGGTGGCTGGTGACCTCGGCCGAGAAGGGACACATTTCTTCTGGACTCGCCGGGCTACTCATCGCGACCGTCCCATTCTTTGCGATGGCCTCGACCTACTACTACCTCGGTGACAAGTCGGCGGTGCACAAAAAGAACATCTTCGGTCTTGCCATCGGCTTTGTTGGCATTTTTCTGCTCGTTGGCATCGACGCCTTCACACAGAACCTTGAACTGGTTTGGGTTGGGGCTGTCATTTTGGCAGCCGTTGGTTATGCGATCGCACCGGCAATCGCTTCCAAGGAGGCGCCAAACGTTGAACGCATAGGTGTGATCGCCGTTTCAATGATCTTTGTCGCGGTGATCTATGCCGCGCCGGCTGCGCTCAACCCTTTGGCCGATGGCGTGACGACCCCGAAGTGGGAGTCTTGGGCGGCTTTGGCCGTGCTCGGTGTGGTTTGTTCGGCGATTGCCTTCGTATTGTTCTTCGACCTGATGAAAGAAATCGGTTTTTCGCGCGCCAGCCTGATCACCTATGTGAACACCGCAGTGGCCATTTTGCTCGGCGTTTTGTTTGCCAGCGAAGACTTGACGATTGGTATGTGGGTCGGGTTTCCGCTCGTGGCAATCGGCTCGTATCTAGCCAGCCGGAGGCACGCCTAAAATCTCGCGCCAGTCTGACCGCTTGCCGTAAAAGTATTCTCCGTGTCGAGCGGTAGGTAGGTTGTCGTAGCCGGCAAGCAGATCATCCAAGCCGTCGAAGGCGGCAGCGTGCCCGCCCGCTACCAACGGCGATAAATGCTCCCAACCGGGCAGCTTGATAACTGCCACCTTGGTCTCAAGGCCGGCAGCCTCGACCAACGCAGTTGAAAAAACACCAATGGCCACCTCGCTTTCGGCGATAACTTCGAGCGAAGAACGTTCGTTTTGGATCAACTGCAAGTTCTTCGGGAGCCCCCCGATTGTGTCGGCAAACTGACGAAACTCGAGAATCGCATTGCGTGGGTGGAGTTTGAAGATTACGTTTAGCTCGCTTCGATTCTTTGCGAACTCTACGGCCACAGCGAACAAACTGAGGCCCACCATCGGCTGCGACAAAAAGACGACATGGCCCTGCTTGTGTTCGATACGCATATCACGCACCGATTCGAACTCTTCGGTGCTACCGATATGACGCACCGTCTGCTGGCTGGCTCGCTCAATTCCGGCTGTCCAGTACTCTCCCCAGGTGAGAATTTCGTCGGGAATGTAATCGACCTTAGGGCTACCAGGCCACGAGAATTGCAAGCTGTACTTCGAGAAAACACCAGATTGAATTTCGGTCACCTTGAGGCCACGCTTGTGTGCGGCTGCGATAAAACTCATACGAGCCGCGTTTACCATATAAATGTGCTTAAGCTTTGGCATGCTCCTAAAAAGGCGGGCATAGCCTCGACGCTCCGCCAAGAAAGCCTCGAGTAGCTGGTAGGGAAACTTCTCGAAAGGCTCGAGAGATGCGCCACTAAGTTCAAGGATTCGCGCGGCTCGAGCGTAACGCGCGCGGTCAACGGCCTTGAGAATCAATCTCGCGTAGATTTTGGCCCATAAAGCGAACCGTCGACGGAAAAACGCTTCGAGGTCTTCGATACGAGGGCGCTCCGAAGAGCGGTCCCACTGACCTATACCGAAAATGAGCGAGCGGTCTCCGAGCAGATCACTGACCGGCCTTGAGAACTTGTCGACTCCTTCGGCGTCACGAGTGGCGAACGGCACGATGATATATTCGAGGTCGCCCAGATTATTGAAGCTGAGCTCACCAGGACGGGTCTTGCCTGGCCAGCGGTTTACCGCCGCCCAAAGAAGCTTGACCGGTGGACGACCCGAATATGTTCTTGGCCGAGCGATATTTTCAGCCTCGGGGGCCAAGTTCTTTCCGTAACGGAATGAGCCAAGGAGCACTGAGTTCAAACGAATCTGGAAAACCTCCCAGAACGAAATCCCCCGGCTACGCCAGGTAGCAAGAGATAGATCGCGTGCAATCTTTTTGGCAGCCTCGAAAACGGCGAGGGTTTCGGTGTCCTCGTTCTCGGTGAGTCCCTTGTTTGGCTCGAGTTCGACAAGCTTTAGCCCGCGGCGGCGCGCCAATTCCATGATCGCGGGCGCCTCGGTTCCGGCAACATAAACCGTTTCGAGGCTGCGCATGCGACGGAACAATTTGGCGAGTAGTCGACGTTCGGCCAAGTACTTTGAAACCAGCCAGTTGGGAAAGTTGTTGTAAGGGTTGATTGGTGCGAGGGCCTGAAACTGCTTGGCGACTTTAGCGTAAAGAGCTTTATCGTTCTTGGAGACCATGAGTCGAGCCGCTACCCTGGCCGCGAAGCCGTAGCGCTCCCAAGCCAAGTCGCTCAAGTCAAAGATGTGTGGTCGTGGCGACACTTCATCCCAGATTCCGCTACCAAGCACGAAGGCTTCTTGACCGAGTTTTGCGATTACATCGGCGCTAGCGTCGCGCGAGCCATCGAGGCCGCGGTCATAAACCGGCACAATCAGAGCTTTTGCGGTGCGCAGGTTTGCAAACGTGGGTTCGCCCTTGAGCGGGCGGTACCGGCGAAGGCTCAACCTGCGTATCAGCAGAGAGGCTGCGTTGCGACCTTTGTAGGTTTTAAGGTGTTCAGGAACGTAGGCGCGCTCTCCCTCTGCCATAAACATGCGCGAGTTTTTGGTCATCGCCTTGAGCAAGCGTGAGCGCACGACAGGCCAGAAATAGACGTTGCCGACTCGCCACTGGACAAGCCCCTCCGCCTTTTCGGCGGCGAAGAAGGATTCGCCGATGCGTTCTAGATCTGCTCCGCTCACCGGGTATTCCTAAAGATAGAAGTTAGGTCGACGGGGTCGGCATAGTAGTAGTTTGCCCGATTGTGCACCGTAATCTCGTCGTCCTTGGGTAGAGGCTGGCGCAGCAAATCGGCAAAATCAGTTGGCCCACTGAGCAGCTTTGCATCACCACGGTCGATGATTGGTTGAATGTGTTCAACTCCAGGCAAGTTAAAAACACCGACTCGGCAGTTTAGGGCGAGGGCCTCAACGAGCGCCGTCGAATAAACACCTATAACTGTTTCGGCATTCGCAATCAGCTGCAGCGCGTTGTCTGTTGCCGATAGCAGCTTTACATTTGCTGGCAGCGATAACACGCTTGAAGTTATCTCTTTAGGGTGCGGCTTGATCGAAAACTGGAGTTCAGGGTGTCGAGCCGCCAGGTCAAGCGTTGCCTCGAGTATTCGCGCGGCTTGCTCGGGCTGTGAAATTACCAGCACGCTGCTTGGCAGCTTTGCGTTTGCCTGGCGCTTCAAGCGAGCAACCTGTGGTGGCGCGCCAATAATATGCCCCAAAGTATTTGCCGGTAGGTCGCAGTTTTCAAGCCAGTACTTGCCCCATGCCCAGAACTCGTCGGGGACGTATGCCGGAGTCGGATCATTAGGCCAAGCCAACTCCGGATATTGCTTCGAAATGAGACCGTGCTGAACCTCGGTTACCTTCGAATTTCGCTGTGCGCCGGCGATCAGGCTGCGGCGGTAGGCATTGGTTATAAAGACCTCTTTGACACCAGCAGCCTTGAAGTAATTGGCAAAGCCGTGCTCCTGAGAGATGAACTCCACGAGCATCCAGCGCGGAAACGCCTTGAAGCGATTGGCCTTACCGCCCGTTTCGGCTTCGATTCGGCCAACCACTCTCGCCCAGCGCTTTTTGTGTGAGCCACCAAAAACCATTGCTGGAAGCACTCGACGGATAGCGTAACCGCGGTACTTTGAGGAATAAAGCTTCATCATGCGTTCAAGCGAAGGGCGCCCCGTGCCGTCATCGCACACCCCAACTCCGAATACGAGCGGCTCGAAACCCGCCTCTCGCATTGCGTCGACAATCGGGTCGGTGAATTGGTCGCGCCCATTCTTGTCACGGCGAACAAAAGGAACTACAGCGTAGGCGTGCTTGCCAGGCTTTGCCAGATGGACATCGGAATCTTTGGGTTTCTCGATGTCGAATACGCTCGGCTGTTTCTCGGTGGCGCTTAGCAGCCCAAGTGATTCGCTAACCTCTCGCAGCAGGCGAGTCTTCATTGCCGGCCAAAGGTAAACACCGGCAACCTTCCAATCGGTCAGGGATTCTTCGCGTTCAATCCGCTGGAAGGTCTCCCAGACCTTCGCCAGACTCATCTAAGGTTGGCCTTCGCCTGTTCAAAGTCGGCCTGGGTGTCGATGTCGACGCTCTCGTCGACAGTCATTACAAATGGCAGCGCGCCCATGATCGGAATCTTGCCGGTCTTTGTGAAATCGTCGTAGCAAAAAATGTAGATAGCGCCGTTTGGGCGGTAAACAGGGTCAAAAGACTGACGGTTGGCCGAGACTGCGTCAGGAAAAAGCGGCTCAAGTACGCCGGTCTCGCCAATCTTCATTGTCCAGTAAACCTTTGGCTCGAGCGGGGCCACCGAGACGATGGCGTTCGACTCTGGGTGGTCAACTAACTTTTCAAACGCGGCAAGAATATGTTTGGCAGAGCGAAGCGGTGAGGTTGGCTGCAGATACACAAACCAAGGAGCGTTGTCTTCAGAAACGATTACATCATCGCGGTCGCTGTCGAAAAGGTCGCGAATCACATCGCCAGCGGTCGCGGTGTCGTTTGCTGCATACTCGTTGCGGCGGTGAGCAACCACGTTGCCAATTGAGTTTGCGTGCTTCAAGATCTCATCGTCGTCAGAAGAAACCACGACCATGTCTACAACACCCGAGTCGAACGCAGCCTTGGCGGCACGCTCGATCATGGTGAGCCCGCCCAGCTTCATTAAGTTTTTGCCGGGAAGTCCCTTAGAGCCACCCCGTGCTGGTATTACCGCCAAAACTGGCTTGCCTCGAAACACGAATACCCCCTAGTAGTCGAGCCACTGAGCGTGGTTGTTGCGAGCCTCGTCGAGATCATCGTGGCGACCGATGTCGAGCCAAGACTCGTGGATTGGGAACGCCGAAACCTTTTCGCCATCGGCGCGAACCTTTTCGAGCAATGTTGGCATGTCGCAGTACTCTCCTTCTGGCACCAGTTCTAGGGCCCACGAGTCGAGCGTATAAATACCCGCAGACACCATGCTTCGATGCAGAGGTTTCTCGCTTATCGAGGTCACCTCGGTCCCTTCGATGTTTACCACGCCATAAGGAATCTGGAACGAGTATTCGCGAACACCCAAGGTCGCCTTAGCGCCAGTCTTCTTGTGAAAGCGAACCAATTGTCTGAAGTCAACGTTGGTTAGCAGGTCTGAGTTCATCACAACGAAAGGTTCTTCGAGCTTGCCACGAAGCTGACCCATGGCACCAGCGGTGCCGAGTGGCTTGTCTTCGTAAAGATATGTGACGTTGACGCCCAGCCAAGCGCCGTCTTTGATGTGCTCTTCAATCTTTTCGGCAAGGTAGTTCACCGAAATGTAGATGTTTCTGAAACCCTGCGCGTGAAGCTTGCGAATGATGATTTCGAGAATCGGGGTGTCGCCAATCTTGAGCATCGGCTTGGGGGTTTCGACGGTTAGCGGGTAGAGGCGCACGCCCTTGCCTCCCGCCATCAACACAACTGGGGTGCTGGTCACTTCTTGCTGAAAGAGGTCGCTCTCGGTGATGAGCCCGAGCACAACACCTTCTCGAGAAACAACTGGCACTTGGTGAATTGCGCGCGGTATCGCCTGCTCCAAGACCTCACGCGGGTCATCGTTTTCGCTCGCGGTGGTTGGGGTCGGGTTCATGATTTCGGCAACTTTTGCCTCGAGGGTTAGCCCGCGCAAGAGGCCTCGACGAACGTCCCCGTCTGTGACGGTGCCGAGCAGCTTCTTGTTAACGTCGACGACCAAGGCAATCTGCTTTGTTCCGGCCGAAATCGCTGTAATCGTTTCGAGAAGAGTAGCTTCGGTGCCCACCATAAGTTCGGTCAGATTGGTAAACATTGCTAAGCCTTATTCGGTCGGTTTTTTGCTGGAACACCGACAGCCGTGTGGTTGTCTGGCACGTCGGCAATAACCGTCGCACCTGCCCCAATGATACAGTTTTGCCCGATTTTGACACCTTGAATAACGGTGGCCCCTGCCCCGATGTGGCTGCCAGAACCAACGCGGACGTCGCCGCAAAGTGTGGCGCCAACCGAGACGTGGCAGTTTTGCCCGATCAGGTTGTCGTGCTCAACGATCGCGCCCGTGTTGATGATCGTGTTTTCTTCGACGATGGCGGCCGTGTTTATTACGGCTCCGCGCATCACTTGAACGCCTTCGAGCACCACAGCGCTCGGTGCCACAATCGAATCGTTTGATTCGATTGCCAAAAAGTTGAAGCCGCGTTTCTTGTAGTTCTCGAAAACCTTGGCGCGAACCTTTGTCGAGCCAACCGAACCGACGCCGTTCAGCAACAGGAAGTCGCTTGGGTTTAGGGCAGCAAAGGTGTCGTCGCCACCGAGCCAGCTGGCTTCAAACTCGGCGCTCTCGGCAGGCGCAACATAGCCGTGCAGGGTGTGACCCTTTTCGGCGAGCAGCTCTTGCAAGACGCGAGCGTGACCGCCTGCGCCGAGCATTACTAGTAACGGAGTCTTAGCCAACGTAGTCGCCGACTTCGTAGTCTTGCGCAGCCGCGGTGCCGATTACTTCGTAAAAGTCGAACGATGTGCGCCCGGCTCCAGGTCGGCGGCATTCGAGGTCGGCCTCGGTGATTTCCTCGCCGGCCTTGATTGGTCGGGTGGCAACAAGCGAGCGTCGAACTGCTGCACGGTTTGAAACCTCGATCGGCTGGCACTCCTTGACCGGCTCGCCCATGGCGGTTGATGCCTGGCGAATGAGGCTAACCAGTTCGGTCAGCTCGGCAGGGTCTAGCGATGCCGCGTGGTCTGGGCCCTCCATCGACTTGTCGAGGGTGAAGTGCTTTTCGATGACGGTTGCGCCAAGCGAAACCGCGACCACAGAGGCGAGGGTTCCGGCCGAGTGGTCTGAATAACCAACCTTGAGGCCGAAGCGCTCGGCGATGACACGAATCGCCTGCAGGTTCAAGATGTCTAGCTCGGCTGGGTACTGCGTGGTGCAGTGCAGAATGGTCAGCTTTTCTTCGAGGATTGGGCGAAGCGCCGGCAACTTGAACGTGTTGTCGAGTGCCTCGGCGGTTGGCTTCAGTTCTGCCGAAACCAGGCCGTTTGAAACCGCGTAGCCGAAGGCGATGAACTTAAGCGAGCGCTCGATTTCTTCGAGGTTGGCCATGCCGGTCGAAAGAATGGTTGGCAGGTTGGCCAGGCCAGCCTCAACCAGCATTGGAGCAAAGGTCAGGTCGCCAGAGGCCACCTTGACCAAAGGAATATGTAGTTCGTCGATCAGAAAGGCAAGTTCATCGAGGTCGAAGCCGGTCGACAAGAAGCCGATCTCTCGCTTTTTGCAGTAATCGCGAATGGCTGTGAACTCGGAGTGGCTGAGCTCAAGCCCTTTTAGAAGATCCCACTGGGTGCGGGTGTCGCCATCGCCGGTCTTCTGGTATTCGGCAAGCTGTGCGTCTTTGCGAGCCAACTTGTCGGCCGAGAAGGTTTGAAACTTCACGATGTCGGCGCCAGCGGCCTTAGCCACCTCGACCATTTCGATAGCCTTCTCGAGCGAACCGTTGTGGTTCACTCCGGCCTCGGCGATGATCAGTACTCTCTCACTCAATGTGACTCCTGCCAGAATTTCTTCTTTGGTGGTTTGGGGATCTCGTAGGTTGCCAAAACTTCGGCGGCCTTCTTGGCGAAGCCAGGCTTGCCGAAAGGCGTGCCCACTCCCTCAATGGCCTTCAAGAATTCTGGGCTAACCGCGTGGTTTAGAGCGCTAAGAATCTCGGCGCGTTTCGCGGCCGGCTTGATCACGCTCGCCGAAAGTGGGCGGCCTTCTTGGCGGTTGCCGACCAATACGGCGGGCACACCGAGAACCGGAGCCTCAAGAACTGTCGATGACGAATTGCCGGTTACCACGCTCATCTGCTTCATCGCGCTGAGGTAGCCGAGCTGACCGAACGATTCGACGTAGTCGACCTGGTTTGGTCTGGCGGCCGCGAAAGCCGCAATCGCAGCGCGAACCTCTGCCGAGCCGATGTCGTTGTTGGTGCCGGTGATTATCAACTGTGCGCCGTTTTTGTCGGCAAAGTCGCCCATTGCCGAGAGCAGTTCGTCGATGAGTTCTTGAGCTGGCGCTTCGTCTAACGCGGCTGGGTGAAAGGTCATCATCACGTTTTTGTCGGCGAATCGAATTCCAAAGCGCTCGGCGACTTCTTCGCGGCTCAAAAGGTCGAGCGACTCGAGTGCGTCAAGCACCGGTGCACCAAAGTTGAATACGCGATCTGGCGCCTCGCCGAGTTGCTCAACTCGGTGGCGGTGGCCTTCGGTGGTGGTGAAGTGCAGATAAGAGAGCTTGGTGATCGAGTGGCGCAACGCGTCGTCCATCGCACCTTCGGTTAGTTCGCCGCCGTGGACGTGCGCTACAGGAATCAAAAGAATTGTTGCCGCGGCCGCCATTGCGAATGCCTCTAGACGGTCGCCCAAAACTACGACGACATCTGGAGCAAGAGAGCTGAGCGTGGTGGCAAATTTGGCGATCGCCTCGCCGGTGTCGACGGCTGCGTCGAGCGAAGAGTCTGATTCGCCCCAAATCGCAACCTCGGCGGCGATTTCGAAGCCCGCTGCGCGAACCTCGCCAACGGTCATGCCGTGGGCGGCACTCAGGTGCGAACCGGTGACGATTAGCTGAAGTTCGGTGTCTTGGCGCGAGGCTAGTTCGGCGATGAGGTTTCGAAGCAACCCGAAGTCTGCTCGGGTGCCCGTCATCACTGCAATCTTGCGAGCCAAGTTGACTACCTTCTGGCCAGGCGAGGGGTGCTCGGCAGGCAAATCAGCGAGGCGTGTAGAGCGGTGGCAACCTCAAGGTCAGCTGCTGGCGCGCTCGAATACATGCGCTGTTTGTGCAGCAGGTTCCACATTGGGCGAGCCAAGATTCCAACATCGTGGCATGCCTGAAGCAATGCATCGCGCTGCTCAAGTGAAGGCTCGTCTAGTTGCACTGCGCAGAGCCAATAGTTCGAGGTGGTGCCGGCTGGTTCGGCAACAAACTTTGCGCCCTCAAACCCTTCGAAGGCCGCCGCGTAGCGCTCCGCGATGATTCGCTTCTCGGCCATGAAGCCGTCGAGCTTTTGCAACTGGGCCATTCCGAGAGCGGCGGTCAGGTTGGTCATGCGGTAGTTCCATGCCAATTCGTCGTGCTCAAACTCCCACTTGTGCGGCAACTTGGCTGTTGTGGTGATGTGCTTAGCGCGCTTGCCGATCGCATCATCGTTGGTCAAAATCACTCCGCCACCGCCGGTGGTGACAATCTTGTTGCCATTGAACGAGATCATGCCTGTGAGACCGAATGTTCCGGTGTGCTGGCCGTCAACGAACGAGCCGAGCGATTCGGCGGCGTCTTCGACAACAGGAATGCCGTACTCGTCGGCAATCGCAACGATTTCTTTGATTCGAACGGGGTGACCGAGTGCGTGCATCGGCGAGATGGCGGCAATGCGAGCGCCGGTCTCTGGGTTGTAAACCTTGCCACCTTCGCGCTTCATCTGCGAAAGCCTCGCGCGAAGCGCCTCAGGGCTCAGGCCAAGAGTTGCGTATTCGCTGTCGATGAAGTGCGGCACAGCCCCTGCGTGAGCTACGGCGTTTGCGGTTGCCACAAACGAGAGGCTCGGCACCATCACCTCGTCGCCTGGCTCAACGCCAACAACATAAAGGGCGATGTGCAGCGCCGAGGTGCCGTTTGAGGCCGCGATTGCGTACTTTGCGCCGGTGATTTCTTGCATGCGCTGTTCAAACTCTGGAATGAACGCGCCAACAGATGAAACGAATGTTGAGTCGATGCAGTCGCTTAGGTACTGCTTGTCGATTTCACCAAGCTCTGGCTCGTGCAAGCCGATTGGCGTTGCCGACTCACCGACGACCGAGCGAACTCGGGCGACGAAGTCAGCCGCGTCGATTGCCATTAGACGGTGTACTCGTCTGGGCGGTACTTGGCTAGGTTTACCGGGTCGGTGAACCACTCAACGGTCTTCTCGAGGCCTGCACGGAATCCGTCGACTCCCTTGATCTCTGGCTCCCACTGCAAAACACTCTTTGCCTTGGTGTTGTCTGAGAACAGACGCTCAACCTCTGAGTTCTTTGGGCGAACGCGGTTCGGGTCTTCGGTAGCAACCGCTCCGGCACCCATGATGTCGTTGATGATGTCGAAGGTCTGACCGATGGTGACCTCGAAGCCAACACCGAGGTTGGTGACCTCGCCAAAGCCGGTGGTCGCATGCAGCGCCTTCTCGAAGCCTTTGGCTGTGTCGGTCACGTAGGTGAAGTCGCGAGTCGGGGTTAGCGAACCGAGGTTGATTTCTTTTTTGCCAGCCGCGAGCTGAGAAATGATGGTCGGAATCACTGCGCGAGCCGACTGGCGTGGGCCGTAGGTGTTGAACGGACGAATGGTGATTGTTGGCAGCTGGAACGAGGAGTAGAACGCGCGAACCATCTGGTCGGCGCCAATCTTCGAAGCCGAGTAAGGCGACTGACCCTGAAGCACGTGGCCTTCATCCATCGGCACATACTGAGCGGTGCCGTAAACCTCAGAGGTTGAGGTGTGAATGAAGCGCTCAACCCCGGCGTCGCGCGCAGCGTTCAGCAGGTTCAAGGTTCCGGTGATGTTGGTCTGCACGTAGAGGTCTGGTGCCACGTATGAGAAAGGAATCGCGATCAGGGCGGCTAGGTGCAGCACGGCGTCCTGGCCTTTTACCAACTGGTTCATGTGGTACGGGTCGCGAATATCGCCCATGACGACATCCATGCTGTTCTTGACCTCGGCAGGCAAGGTGTCGAGCCATCCCCATGAGCCGATTGAGTTGTAAATGGCTAGTGCCTTGACCTCGTGGCCAGCACGAACCAACTCCTCCGCTAGGTGAGAACCGATAAAACCGTCAGCGCCAGTAAGAAAGACCTTCATGGTTGCCAATTCTAGCCGAAAGGCCCTTTTTGGGGGCGAGGAGAAACGTTGGGCGGCTCAATAGTTCGGCTCAACGAATATTGACCCGCAAAACTTTTTAGCAGGTGCGAACATTGACTCATGACCGTGTTTGCTCGCAAAGTGCTGATCGTTGAAGATGAGCCGTTGCTTCGTTCACTCATCGCAGCCAACCTAGAGCGTGATGGTTTTCAAGTTGAAGCCGTGGGTTCTGCTGCCGAGGCTCGCAAAGCCGTCAAAGATTTTGACCCAGACGTTGCCCTTCTCGACATCGAACTTGGCGACGGACCCACCGGTGTCGATCTGGCGCTGATCTTGCGTCGCCAACTACCAACCATCGCCCTTGTCTTCTTGACCCATATTCCCGAGCCACGGGTTGTCGGCATCGACAACAAGAAGATTCCAAAGAATGCTGCCTACCTAAACAAGGAGCGCATTGCCGACCCTGGTGTGGTGATCGAAGCCATCGAGGCTGCTCTTCGTGACAAGGTTCGTTCAAACTTTAGGGACGACAAAAAAGATCACAGACTCACCGACGTCTCGCGCTCACAACTTGCCGTCTTGCAAATGGTTGCCCTTGGCATGTCGAACACCGAGATTGCCGCCGAGCGAGACACCTCGGTTCGAGCGGTCGAAAACCTGGTCAAGCGCGCATTCATCGCGGCTGGCATCGACCTAGAGGCCGGCGGAAACCCGCGCGTTACGGCCGCCCGCGAATACATCAAGGTCGCCGGTCTGCCTTACGGCAAATAGCCTTAGATGAGCGCGTTTCTTAGCCGACTTGGCAGACGCCTTGCCTTACCAGACGCCTTTGGCTGGCCTACTTTCTGGATTGCGGCGTTCGTCTACTTCGGCACCACCGTCTTGTTCGACGCGCGTCGTTTTGGTGGGTCGCTCACACTTTGGATTCTCGGCTGGGTGATCGGACAGTTCATCCTGTTTGTTTGGGTGATCGGTCTCAAACCTTTTGCCGAGTCGCTCAACCCGCACCCAAAAACTAAAGTCGCAGTGGTTCTTTTCATCGGCGCAACGGCTGGAGTGGCTCGCGGTTTGGCCATCGGTTTGTTCAGCTCCAACTTTGGTTTGGCAACCCAACCCCAGTGGTGGTTTCGTCTCGGTGGTGGGGCGGTGGCCGGCTTGGTCCTAACGGTGGCTGGCGCCGGACTGATCGGCGCTTCGGTCGAGCACCACAACATCCTCGCCAAACTTAAGCAGACCCGCGATGCACTGTTGCGCATTCGAAAGGCCGCTCCGGCAACGCTTAACAAAACCAGAAATGAAATAGCAAAGCTTGCCACCGAAACCCTGGTGCCGAGGCTGAAGGCGATCGACAAAGCACTCACCTCGACCACAGAGTCGACCCTCGAAATTGGCAAAACCGCCGACAAGATTCGGGCATTAATCAACCAAGAGGTTCGACCCATGAGCAGCTCACTTGCCCAACGAGTCGAAAAGACCCTGAGCGTCACGCCGAAGGTGCCGATCAAGAAGTCGGTTCAAGTAGGTTTGCCGCGCCGGTTTGTTGTTGCCGATGCCATTTCGCCCGGTGTGACCTTCGCAATCTCTTTGATGCTTTGCCTCTCAACCTTTGTTCCACTCGCCGACCAAAAGTCGGTGGTCTTGAGCTTCGTGGGGGCGATTTTGCTGTGGTTGTTGCTCGAGGGGTCGGTTCATTGGTTGGCGAAAATGCAGCCACTACCGCTAGCGGCCGGCACCGCAGCCTTGGTGGTAATCGGGGCTGTAAGCACGATTCCCCTATCGTTGCTCACCCAGTGGAGTTTGCCGAAAGAGCTCAACCTCTCAGCCATGCCGATCCAATCGGCTTTCATCATGGGCGTCTTGGTGGTTGGTATCGGGTTCACCAAGCTAGTCGACAACGAGCGGGCTTCGTTTGAGCGCGAACTAAACGAGTTCAACGAGGAGCTCGAACGCGAGCTGAAGTGGGTTGACACCCAAATCTGGGTGATTCGCAGAGAGTGGGCTTACCTTCTGCACGGACGCGTGCAAAGCGCACTCACCGCGGCGATCGCCCGAATCGCGAACGGCAAAAACGTTGACGAAGAAACGATTCGATTGGTTCACCAAGATATGAAGCGTGCGCTGACGGCGATCTCGAAAGGCATTGGGCAACAGTTCAAACTTGAAGAAGCTCTTAAAGAGATCAGTGATTCTTGGCAAGGGATCTGCGAGCTTCGCTTCGACTTCAGCGCCGGCGCCATCGATTCGGTTAATGAGGACTTTGGCTTGGCGCGGTCGATTAATGAGCTTGTTCGCGAGGCGGTTGGCAACGCGGTTCGCCACGGCAACGCAACCTTCGTCACCCTAGAACTCAGCGAAGATTCTGGGCTTTTGGTTTTCAGGGCGATCAACAACGGCAAGCCCGTCACAAAGAAATCAAGGGCCAGCCTCGGCACCGAAATGCTTGATGAGGTGACCCTTGATTGGTCGCTTACAAACCGTCACTCGCCTAAACGAGTCGTGCTTGAAGCCAAATTTGCGAAGGCTACTTCTTCTTCTTAGAAGACCTCTTCTTTAGAACGACTGCCTGAGCAGCGATCACGTTCTTGCCGTTGAAGGTAACCGATGGTGAACCATAAAGCTCGTAGCCATCTTTCAGCGCGTCTGAAACCTTCTGGCAGAAAGCAGAGTCGTCGATGCCGGTTAGCAGGCGGTAAGCCTTCTTTGGCTCAGGCTTTGCCTTCTTGGTCTTGGTTGCAACAGGTGCCTTTGCGGCAACCTTGGTTGCTGCTGGGCGTGCAGTTGCACGAGCAGCTGTTGTTCGAGTCGCAGTAGTGCGTGCTGCAGGTCGGGCAGCTGGACGTGCTGCGGTGCGGGTAGTGGTGGTTTTGGCAGCGGTCGAGGCCGGTGCTTTACGTGTAGTAGCCATGCTTAGAGTCTGGCAAAAACCTGCCAACTTCGCCAAGAAGTTGGCGAATTGTTCACTTGGTTACTTTGTGGTACTTCAGGACCTCTTTTGCGAAGGCTGCGCCAACTGCAACAGAGCGATCGCGGTAAGCCTTCCAGTTTTTGGTAGTCACCGCTTTTTGCTCTTCAACCGAAACACCAAGCTTTTCGAATGCGCGAGGGTAGGTGGCAAACCAAGAGTGCATGGCGGCTAGGCCGACCTCGATATGAAACTGCATGCCCCAGGCCTTCGGGCCAACTTTGAACGCCTGGTTGATTCCGTTCGTCGTGCCATAAAGCTTTGCGCCCTCAGGCATCTCGAAGGTGTCGTAGTGAAAGTGAAAGACGTCTGGGTGTTTGCCAAGAGCGCCCATGATCGGGTCGCCAGAATGCCCCGGCAGCATGTCAACGCGCGTCCAGCCAACCTCGGGGGTCGGCGTCTTATAAACCTTGGCACCGGCGGCCGAGGCCAGCAACTGAGAGCCGAAGCAAATGCCGAGTAGCGGCATTTCGAGGTCTAGTGCCTGGTTGAAAAGCTTTCGCTCGATCGGCATCCAGGCGTGATCTTTTTCTTCGAGTACGCCTGCAATTGCACCGAGCGAGATGAGACCGTCGTACTCGCTGAGCGGAGTTGTCGGGGCGGGGGCGTTTTCGACGTCCCAGGTATCAATCTCTAAACCGGCTTCAATAAGCGGCGCTGCAAGTTCGTTTAGATGATCGTCGAGGTTGTGCTGAATCACAAGAATTCGGGCCATTACAAAACACTAACTAAAAGAGACGATTCTCGCTATTGTCTAATCCGCGCATCAGGTCGTAGTCGAGGGTGAGGCATTCGATGCCTCGGTCTTCAGCGAGAGTTTTGGCTTGCGGTTTGATCTCTTGAGCAGCGAAGATTCCGCGCACCGGGCGAAGTTGCGGGTCTCGGTTTAGCAGTTCGAGGTAGCGGGTCAACTGCTCGACGCCGTCGATGTCGCCTCTTCGCTTCAGCTCAATCGCCACGGTGTTGCCGGCGGCATCCTTGGCCAAAATATCGACCGGGCCAATGGCCGTGAAGTATTCGCGCCGAATCAGAGTCATGCCAACGCCCGCGTGATGTAGCTGTTCGGCGAGCATTTCTTGAAGGTGAGCCTCGACGCCGTCTTTTTGCAGCCCTGGGTCTTCGCCGAGTTGGTGTTCAACGTCGCTGAATATCTCGTAAATCGACACATAAAGAATGTCGGCGGTCTTTGTTTGCGAAACGCGCCAAACCTCGGTGACGCCTGCCTCGAGCTGTGTCTCGTCTGGTTCCATAGCTGTGATCGTGCAAGGCGGGTTCATCCAGTTGAGGGGCTTGTATGAGCCGCTGTCTGAGTGAACGAGAATGCTGCCATCGCCCTTGAGCATGAGCAGACGGGTGGCCAACGGCAGGTGAGCACTTAGCCGACCGGCGTAGTCGACCGTGCAACGGGCAATAACTAGGCGCATCTACTGCTTTAGCTGGTTCTTTACCTGTTTTTCGAGCGCTTCGAGACGATCGATCAGGTTGCCTAGTGCTTGGTCTTGGTCGCCGAGGTGAACTTGAATCTCTTTGGCTTCTTCGAGAATCGCACCGGCGTCTTCGTAGGTCGCAATTGCGCGGCGGTCAGAGGCAGCCGCCTGAATGTTTTGCCCGACGATGATGATTGGCAGCAGGACGAGTTGCAAGAAAGTCTGTGCGATCCAAGAGACGATGATGATCGGGTCGTGGCTCATGATCGCGGCTGGCAGGCTCACGAGTGAGAGTCCAAAGAATGCGTATGCCGCCCACATGGTGCCGACTCGCTTTGTGATGCCCAAGCCGATCTTGTCGTTTCGCGAAGGCGTTGGCGCCTCGGCATCTGAAGGCGCATTAACCTGAGCGGCTCTGAACACCTTGCCGTGGGTCGTGATTGGCCCGTGCGATTTGCGCTTTTCTACGTGCGGGTGCTGATTGTATTTGTAAGTGGGTTTAGTCATTAGCTGTTTTCTTCACGGTACGAAACTTGAACCTTTGTGGCGGCCGGAACAGCGATGATGTTTTTGACCACGACCGTGTCGATTTCGCGTCCAAGCAACGTCTCAACTCGTGGCTTGAGCGTTCCGTCTTCGATATTTGTGCCTTCGAGGGTCACTTGAATGGTGCGAGTGATTCGGCGCGAAAGAAAGCGGCTGTTGTCGATTAGGGCAATCATGCCAACCAAGAAAACGGTGTAAGAAGCCTTCATCCATAGCTCGACGCCGAGAAGCCCAACGATAAGTCCAACGCCAAGACCAGCTAGCAAGTAGGCCATCTCGATCCAGCCTGCGGTGTCTGAGCGAAGACGAATCACGCTGATTACTGCGAAAAGAGCGAAGCCAACACCAAGTGGAAGAGTTACCGCTCCGAGTGCTCCGGTGAGAGCGAAGAGGGTGATGTTAATCGCCGAGATTGCCATGGCCATGTCGCGGTCGCGGTGGCGACGAAAATAAAGGAGGTATGAAAGAACTGCAACCGACCCCAGGTCGAGGGCAAAAGCTAACAGGAAACTCCAAATGTCTTGAGTAATCATGAGACTTAGACTAACTCTTAATGAATACGTTGAGCATGCGAGTTACCTCGCGATTAATAGCGGCTGTACTTCTGGTTACATCTGCAATGTTTGCCGGCAGCGCCGCCCATGCCGCTGGCATGACACAGGCCGACCTCTATAACCCTGCAAAAATCAACTCGATTGCCTTCACGATTCCGACCGCAAGTGCCAACTCTCTAAACAACCAAGTCACTGCAAAGACCTACGTGGCGGCGAGTGTCACTGTCACATCTGGCAGCTTTAGCATCGGCCCCGTGCAGATCGGCCTTCGCCTAAAAGGCAGCACCTCACTAGAGCTTCTCAACCAAACCCCTTCGTTTAAGTTGCAATTCAACTGGAGCGCGCTCAAGGGCCAGCGATTTCTGGGGCTCAAAAACATGACGCTCAACGCAATGACCCAAGACGGCTCTAAATTGCACGAGTTTGCCTCATACAAGTTGTTTAACGCCATGAACGTTCAAGCGCCCCGCACAGGCTGGGCAACAGTCAAGGTCAACGGCGTAGACAGAGGACTTTACGCAAACATCGAAACCTACGACGACATTTTTCTTGACAGCCGTTTCACCGACACTTCGCTGCACCTGTATGAGGGTCAAGCGCTAAATGACCTAAAATCTGGCAATGCAGACGGAACCAAAAATACGGGCCGATTCTTCGTAAAAGAGGGTTGGGGTGCAGCTCCAAACAAGAACGATCTTCAATCGCTCATAGACGTAGCCAATATTTCTTCGCCGGCAACTTGGTGGGCTCGTTTAGCCTCCGTGTCTGATCGTTCACAATTGATTCGAATGTGGGCGGTTGAGAACTTCGTCGGTCAGTGGGACGGCTACTCCGGCCCATTAGAAAACAACTACTTCTTGCGAAGCAACACGTCTGGCAAATTCGTGATGATGCCTTGGGGCACCGACCAAACTTTTGGTGAAAACAGGCAAACCGACTTCATCCCTAAGCCAATTTTCGGCGACGACTACTTTTTCGCTATGGACAAACCTCAGGTGGGCTTTCCGTGGATTAAGGGATCCTTCAATAAAACCGTGATGGACAGAGGCATGTTGTTCAGATCATGCCTGGCTTACAAGCCTTGCAAGACTGAGTACCTAACCGACCTCAAACTGGTTTCTGCAAAAGCCACAAACATTAAGTTGGTTAGCGCTATGAAGACGGCTTCAACCCTGATTGCCCAGTACTCAAACCCGGCAAACAAAAAAGAGCAGGTTCGCGTGCAGTCCTGGGTCGCCAAACAACAGGCAAAGGTTGCAGCGCTTCTAAAGACCTACAAAATCAAGTAGTTACTTGGTCGGTGCCGGAGTTGGCACTGCCGCCAAAGTCACCTTGAGCTTGCCGCCCTCCGATTCGGTTGGCTGAAGTTCGACCCAAGTGCGACCTGGCGCAAGGGTGATGACCTTGCCTGAGGCGTCGGTCAAAACAATCGGTGCTGTCTGGCTTGTCTTCGACCATGTGGCGGTGACCATCTTGCCGCCAGTAAAAACGGTCGCTGTTCCGGTGCCGATTACCAAATCTTTTGGCACGTGGCCGTACTGGTGGTCGACCTTAACCTTCATGACTACAACGTTGATCGTCGAAAGCGTTGAGCCGTCGGCCTTGTCGGTGTCGAGCTTGCCGTCTTGGTTTCGTAGCCATGTGCCCGACTTTGAATCCCAAACCCACTCGGCTAGAGCAGATGGGTAATAGACCCTGAAACTCTTCACAGCTGCACCGGTTGCGCCGGCACTAGAGGTAGCAGCGTCGGCGGCAAAAGTGAAGATAGCGTTTGGCGCGGCGAGATCGGCGTGAGCCGCGGCAAGCTTGGCGACATTGACGATCACGTTGTGTGGTGCTTCACGGTCTTTGGCGCGGGTGAATGTGCCTTTGCCCTGCTCCTCGGTTTCATTTGCATTGAAAACCGCGGTTGCCTTCATCATCTTCACGAACTTAAGCTGGCCACCCGAGTAGCAGACAATGCCGCCAAACATGCTGATGATGTCTGGGTCCATCGGGCGAATCGAACGAACCGGGCCGATGGCGTCTGGCTTGTCTGAGTGAAAAACGGCGACGAATCGGGTTAGGCCGCCTTCGACCATTTCGTCGAAGACGATGTCGGTGCGGTTGAGGTTGAGCTGCGGGCGTGCGACGTCGAGGTTGTCAACCTTGCAAGCGACCGAAGGGCCTGCAAGATTTGCGTTGGTGCCCTGCTCAAACTTAACGCCGGTGAGCGGCGCGGTCTCATAAACCTTTGCTGGCACAGTCTTTGTGGCCGAAGGCGTAGGCGCCGAGGTTGTAGCACATCCGGTTAGCAGTGCGATTGTTGCGGTGATTGCGAGGATTCCTGAGGCGCGTTTCATACTCGCCATTGTAGATACCTAGTCTGTGAGAACTACTTGGTGAAGGTCCAGACACGGCGAATAGCGGCGACCTTAAAGCCAGCGTCGGCATCGAGGGTGACTGTGCATAGCCCGGATCCAGTCATCTGGACAGAGGTTTGGGCCGCCGTTTGAACGACATTGCAATTGCCCAAGAAGCTTAAAAAGCCTTCTTGGCCAGCGGTGGTCGTGATCGTGGACGCATTTGCAAGCGTGAATTTGGCAGCGCCAATCTTTTTCTTGCTAACCGCGGCGGCGACTTTCTGCACCCATGTTTGCGGGTTTGGCGCGAGTTGAACAACGAAAGTTTTGGCGAGGTAGGTCTGGCTGGCTGTTGCCCAGGCGCCAATCGTGACTGTGCACTTGCCCGTGGCGGCCAGGGCTTTCAACGTGGTACTTGTCGCCGAACACGCCCCTACAACCTTGGTCGCCTTGTGAATCAGAGGCAGTGTCTGACCTTTAGGCAGTTTTGTGCCGGCTACGAATCTCGCATCGGTGGTTATCGAGTAGTTGCTGACTGTCTCACGACTTATGTTGAGTCGCAATGTGTCAGTAACCGTGTAGTGGGTTGGGTCTTTGGCGACAACGACGGTAACGGCACAAACCCCAGACGAAGCCGTTGCGGTCAGCTTTCCGTTTAGATAAGTGCAGTTGGCGTTCGTGGTGATTGTTTTTGCGCCCGTTGAGTTCGAGGTCAAAGTCAAGTCGATGGTTTGCGATGCGCCGATAGTTTTGATGTTCGGAAACCCGACGACTCCTGGAATCTTGCCCAGGTCGATAAACGCGATGGCGTAACCGGCTTGGTAGCCCGAACTCGTGTTGGCATCGGCCGAAGTGGCAACACTTACCACGCAGTCACCGGGCGCAAGCGCGGTGACTTGCCCAGAGACAGGGTCGACCGAGCAGGTCGCCGCCCCCGGGTATCCCATCAGGGTGAACCTTGGCGCCTTACCCGTGTTGTTCATAAGTAAGGGGTCAAGAACCGTGCCAGCAACGAAGTTTGTTGGCGGGCTGTAGGTGAGCCCGAGTTCAGCTGGGCGCCTGAGCGTGACCGCTGCTGCGTATTCGGCAGTCTTGGTGCGGCCAGCCAAGAATGCACGCGAGGCGTCCTTAGCCCACTGGGCCTGAATGCCACCCCCGAGTGGGTCGGCCATAATGGTTGGTCCAACAGCCGTCCAAATTTGGTCGATGAAACCCACAGAGTCGATGCCGTCGGCAACTGTGCCGACTTGCTGAATTGCCGCCTGGTAAAGCAACCGGCAAGCGTTCACCTCTAGGCATCTGGTGTATTCGATTCCAACAGAACGCCCCGATGAGGTAGTGGTGTCTAGATAGGTTACGTTCTGGTCGCCACCACCATCTAGAAGAGTGTTGTCGAGACCCCAGGGGTGCATGGTCATGATTCCGGCGCCGTCGAAGTGCACTTGATAGTTGTTGATAATGAACCAGGAGTAGGCGTCCCAGTGTTCGATGAAGTGTTCGAAGGCCCAGTCTTTGGTGAGTTCACCCATGTCGGCGTACTTGTTTATCGCCGTCCACCATTCGCTGCCGGTTAGGTCGTTGATGGTGGCGATATTGCGCAGGTCGTCTCGATTTAGCGGGTCACCAACCTTGGTTTGCAGGCTGGTGTAGTTGCTCACGTTGCCGCCACCGTTGGTGACAAGGTCTTGCCAATAGGCGCCTTCGTAGGCGTGCTGGGTGCCGGTGGTGAACCAGCGCTTGTAGAACTGCTTGTCATAGGTTTCGACGATCATGTGCAGACCGAGGTCGTGACCATTCACAAATAGGTGCATGTAGCCGGTGCGAGGGGCTGGCAAACCCAGTGAACGAGCGATTCGGTAGTCGGTGGTTTCGTGAATCATCGACTGGTCTTGAACCATCGAGTTGAGAGTTATCTCTTTCAAGCCATAGAACCGCTGGTTTACGTTTGCGGCACCGAAGTCGAACTTGATCTTGATGCCGGGCTTCGAGTTGCTGGCCACCGAGCAGGTTGAAGCTCCGCAGGTTGCAATCGGTCGGCGTGAGCCATAGCCGCCTTTGAGGTGTGTGGCAATCTGCATCTCGGGCAGCGTGCCCTTATAAGAGGTAAAAACTGCGGTTCCCGGCTGCCAACCCACCTGCACAGAGCCGGTGTGAGTTGCAAAGGTGTCGCCGGCGAGCGCGCGAAGGCTGTCTTGCGGCAGGGTGAGGTCGATGCGGTTGACGTTTAGCGGGTCATAAAGAAAAGCCGCTGGGTCTGAGCCTTCAACGTAACGAGACGGCCCAGTAGCTGCTTGGGCGGGCATGACCTGAAAAAAAGTTACGACAAAGAGAGCGGCAACCAAAGCCGCCAGCCCCCGCTTGGCATGTCGAATTAATTTCACTAAGCAATCGTATGGCGTAGTTTTATCTCATGACTCATGAAAGCGGTTTCTCGCAGGTAACTCCCAAACTTGAACTGTTGTGGGAGCAGACCTTCACCGGCCCAGACGGCAGCCTGCCCGACCCAAAAACGTGGACGCACGACATCGGCGACGGCTCAGCCGCCGGAATCCCCGGCTGGGGCAACCAGGAGCGAGAGTGGTACACCGACTCGGCCGCCCAAACCCGCGACGGCAAACTTGTTTTCACCGCCACCAAGCTCGCCCAACCGAGCGGCATCGAGGCCTACTACGGCGATGCCGAATGGACTAGCGCCAAGATCCACACCAACGGCAAAGTTGCCTTTAAATACGGACGCATCGAAGCGACCATCAAAGCCCCAACCGGCGCGGGCACCTGGCCTGCATTTTGGATGCTTGGCACAAACATCGCCGAGGTGACCTGGCCAGAGTGCGGCGAAATCGACATCCTTGAAATGCGCGGTCGCGACCCAAAGACCCTGGTCAGCACCGTGCACGGCCCCGGCTACTTCGGCGAACATGGCTGCGGCACCGAGATCGCCTGCCCGCCACTAAACGAAGGCTTTCACACCTTCGGCGTTGACTGGCTCGAAGACTCGATCACCTGGCACCTCGACGGCGTGCCGTTTCACACCGTCACCCCAGAAAGCGTTGCCCCCAACCGCTGGGCCTTCAACCACGAGCACTACATCATCATGAACCTCGCCATGGGCGGCGGTTTCACGGGAGATATCGACCCAGAGCTCAAGAGCGCCGAGATGCAGGTTGAAGCCGTGCGTGTCTATTCGATTGACGGCATTGGTGAGGTTAACTTCGGGCTAAAATAGAGGTGTTCGCCACCGCTGTCGCGCGCAAAAACCACCAACCAGCAGGAGTTTATCCGTGCCAAAAATCATCGTTGAGGTTATGCCAAAGGCTGACCTTCTAGACCCTCAGGGCAAGGCAGTGGGCAACAGCCTAAAGCGCGCCGGACACAACGTTTCGACCGTGCGAATCGGCAAGCGAATCGAACTTCACTTCGATCACACCCCAACCGAGGCAGACCTCGAGGCAGCCAAAAAGGCAGCAGCAGACTTTCTTTCGAATGGCGTTATTGAAGACGTCGTTGCAGTAACCGTCGAGGCGTAGCCGTGAAGATCGGTGTAGTCACCTTTCCGGGCACGCTAGACGACCGCGATGCCGCTCGTGCCGTAAGACTCGCTGGTGGCGAGGCGGTTAGCCTTTGGCACGCCGACACCAACCTTCACGACGTCGATGCGGTTGTGCTGCCTGGTGGCTTCAGCTACGGCGACTACCTGCGCTGCGGAGCAATCGCCGCACAGGCACCGGTAATGCAGACCATCATCGAGAAGGCAAACGAAGGCCTGCCAGTGCTCGGCATTTGCAACGGTTTTCAGGTGCTCGTCGAGAGCCACCTGCTACCTGGCGGCCTGATTCGCAACGAACACCAGCACTTCATTTGCCGCGACCAAAAGCTAATCGTCGAAAACGTCGACACCGCATGGACCAACCAGTTCACCCTCGGTGAAGAGATCACGATTCCGCTAAAGAACGGCGAAGGCGGCTACATCGCCGACGGCGAAACCCTAAAGCGCCTAGAAGGCGAAGGGCTGATCACCTTTAGATACTCAGAAGTCAACCCAAACGGCTCGATGAACAACATCGCCGGCCTTCGAAACGCCCGCGGCAACGTCGTAGGCCTAATGCCTCACCCAGAGCACGCGGTCGAGCCAGGCTTCGGCCCAGACACCAAGGTCGCCATGCGCTCGGGCGTTGACGGCCTCAAGTTCTTCACATCTGTTCTCAAGTCGCTAGTCGAGGCCTAAAGCATGAGCATCACCATTGACACCACCAAAGAGGCCAAGGCCACCCCAGACAAGCACCAGCCCTGGAAGGAACTCGGACTCAAAGAGGACGAGTACCTAGAGATCAAGAGCATTCTCGGCCGCCGCCCAACCTCTGGCGAACTCGCCATGTATTCGGTGATGTGGTCTGAGCACTGCAGCTACAAGTCGTCAAAGATTTACCTTCGCCAGTTTGGCGAAAAGGTCACCGACGAAATGAAGAAGCACCTCATGGTCGGCATGGGCGAAAACGCCGGTGTTGTCGACATCGGCGAGGGCTGGGCCGTCACGTTCAAGGTCGAAAGCCACAACCACCCTAGCTACATCGAGCCGTTCCAGGGGGCCGCAACCGGCGTTGGCGGCATCGTGCGCGACATCTTGAGCATGGGCGCAAGACCAATCGCCGTAATGGATCAGCTTCGATTCGGTGACGTTTCAAACCCAGACACCCGACGCGTGGTCGACGGCGTCGTTGCCGGCATCAGCTTCTATGGCAACTGCCTAGGCCTGCCAAACATCGGTGGCGAAACCGTCTTCGACAAGGTTTACCAGGGCAACCCGCTGGTTAACGCCCTAAGCATCGGCGCACTGCGCCACGAAGACCTTCACCTCGCCAGCGCCAACAACCCTGGCGACCAAGTAATTTTGTTTGGTGCACGAACCGGCGCCGACGGTATCGGTGGAGTGAGCGTCCTCGCCTCAGAAACCTTCGACTCAACCGGCCCAGCCAAGCGCCCAGCCGTTCAGGTTGGCGACCCATTCGCCGAGAAGGTGCTCATCGAGTGCTGCCTCGAGCTCTACGCAGCCAAGGTTGTTGCGGGCATTCAAGACCTCGGTGGCGCTGGCTTGAGCTGCGCAACCTCTGAGCTCGCCTCAAACGGCAACGCCGGCATGAGAATCCAGCTCAAAAACGTTCTACTGCGCGACGACTCGCTAACCCCAGAAGAGATTCTGATGAGCGAATCACAGGAGCGCATGATGGCCGTCGTTCCAAAGAAAGACCTCGCAGCTTTCGAAGCGATCGTCAACAAGTGGGAGGTCGAGTACTCGGTGCTCGGCGAAGTAATCAAAGAACCTCGCCTCTACATCAACTGGGGCGACGAAGAAATCGTCAACGTGCCACCACGCTCGGTTGCCCACGACGGCCCAGTCTATGAGCGCCCTGTAAAGAAGCCAACCTGGATCACCGCCCTCAACAAAGACACCACGGCAAACCTCAAGCGAGCAGAGACCGCAGACGAACTTGCAACCCAGTTCGTTGAGATCGTAACCAGCCCAAACCAGGCCTCAAAGAGCTGGATCACCGACCAATACGACCACTACGTTGGCGGAAACACTGCGCTAGCAATGCCAGACGACTCAGGCATGGTTCGAATCGATGAGAAGTCTGGCCTCGGCGTTGCCCTAGCCACCGACGCCAACGGTCGCTACGGCTACCTCAACCCTTACGAAGGCGCCAAGCTCGCCCTCGCCGAGGCTTACCGTAACGTAGCCGCCTCAGGCGCCAAGCCTCTCGCCGTAACCAACTGCCTCAACTTTGGTTCACCAGAAAACCCAGAAGTCATGTGGCAGTTCAAAGAAGCAACCGCGGGCCTCGCCGACGGCTGCCTCGAACTAGGAATCCCCGTCACCGGCGGCAACGTATCGTTCTACAACCAAACCGGCGACGTAGCCATTCACCCGACCCCTGTTGTCGGCGTCCTAGGCGTTATCGACAACGTGGCAAGAAGAATCCCGAGCGGCTGGCAAGACCAGGGCCATAACATCTACCTACTCGGCGAAACCAAAGACGAAATGGACGGCTCTGTCTGGGCCGGCGTAATCCACGACCACCTCGGCGGCCTGCCCCCGGTAGTCGACCTCGCTAAAGAGAAAGCCCTCGCCGAAGCCCTAAACGCGGCCAGCGAACAAGGCCTCCTCGCCTCAGCCCACGACCTCAGCGAAGGCGGCCTTGCCCAAGCAGTGCTCGAAAGCTGCCTACGATTCGGCGTCGGAGCACGAATCTTCCTCAACGAACTCAAAGCCGACTACGCCATCGACGACACCGCCGCCCTCTTCTCAGAGAGCACAGCACGAGTCCTAGTGAGCGTAGGCCGCGAAGACGACGTCAAGTTCGTCGGCCTCTGCGAAGCCCGAGGAATCCCCGTCCACCGCATCGGAGTCACCGACGGCACCAACCTAGAGATCCAAGGCATCGCCAACTGGGAACTAGAGAACCTAGCAAACGCCCACGCGAACACGCTGCCTGAGCTTTTTGCCTAAAACCAAATAGGCCGCTCGAAAGCGACTGTCGTGGTGCGAATCAGAGTTGGTTCCAATTGCTGATAACTTTCTGGCGATTACCCATTACGTCACTCTAGAATTGGTGCAATTCCACGAATTGGGGGCCGTTTAATGACGTCGCAGATTATTGCCTTGAATAGGCTAGGTGTCGCAGTAGCTTCAGACTCAATCGCTACTATTTCGGATGCAGATGGAAATTACGTCGCAACCGTGAGTGCAAGTAAGGTCTTTGATATAGGCGCGGGGCACAAAATTGTTTTACTCAATAGCGATAACACCTGGCTAAGTGGAGCACCGATTGATGTACTTATCGCAGCTTGGACCCGCACATTGGCTGAACCGCTACCCACTGTCTGGGATTACCTAGAAAATTTTCTTGACTGGCTCGAATCCCAAAAAGACGACCTCTTCCCAGACATGGAATCGCTTTTCCGAGGTTTTATTTACGAACAACTAAGGCCGATTTCGGAGCGCATAGCTGCCGCTTGCGATGGATTGCGACCTTTCAATTCAGATACATCATTAAGAGCAGAATCAGATCCCACTTTCGCCAGGGTATATAAGTCCCGAGTGGGCAAAGAGGTTAATCTCTACCTTAAAAACCTCAATGCCCTTCCAGATCTCAAACTAGTGGACGACAAGTTTTCACCGGAAGATCAATTAGCGAGACAAAAAAACGCCTGCGACGCAGCTGATGTGAAATCCATGATTGATCTTTGGTTCCCGGATGCTGTTATTTCGACCAGCACTAAGGCAAAACTTCTCCGCGAGATACACAAGTCGATAGGCCGACACCCTCTCGAACGGCATGACAGTCTTTGCAGGCTTACCTTCGTCGGCTTTGGAAGCGATGAGGTTTACCCCAGTGTCTACGAGCTGGGTCTTGAGACTAAGTTCCGAAACATAGTCAGGTGGCGCGGCTTGGGCAAGTCGACCGTAGACACCGAGGAGCGACGAAGCGAAATTTACTTGATGGCTCAAACCTCAGCCATCAGCAACTTCCTCGACGGTGTGCACCCAAATTTCCTTCAGAATCTTAAAGCGATTGTGCCAACGGCTGTAGCGGACGCGAGTCGCCTATGGGATGACTCGCCCGATAACCAAGATGATGATTCCTACGAAATATGGAAAGGCATGGGAAACGATGTCTTCGAGAAACTACAGAACTACATCTCTGACTTTAGGATCAAGAACAAGTCAGGTCTCACAGATCGACTGGATTTCATGGGCCCAGGTGACTTAGCGAAGATCGCCAAAGCCTTAGTTGAACTAGAGGTCCTTGCAACATTGAACTCGCGTGGGCCTTCAACCGTTGGTGGTGAGGTAATTCTTGCGACAGTAGATCTGCGCGACGGTGTTACTTGGCATTCCAAAGTGTAACGACCCCAATAAAAACTAAAAGGCACACAAATGACTAACCGCTTTGACCAACTGGCTGTAGCTCGCCTTCGCGCCCCAAGGCCCGACTTCAAAGAGATAGTCGCGGCCTCCTACCCTGTGACTAGCTTCGGTGACCCTGAACGCGCGCGAGTACTAACCGTTGGCATCAACCCCAGCATCGATGAGTTCCACTCACGCAAAAAAGGTCGCCCGCTACTTGAGCCTGGCAAGAAGCGTTTCATCGACTCGCAAACTCTTGGCTACTATCCAGGCACCCCACTTACTGAAGAAGTTGCTCAACTAGTTTTAGAAGGCAACAAAAAGTACTTCACCGGCGAAAACGCCAACCCCTACAGCTGGTTCAAATCAATCGCTTCTTATGCGCTCGCCCCAATTGGCGCTTTCTACGAAACAGGCTCAGCCGCCCATGTTGACCTCGTGCAGTGGGCAACAGACCCTGTCTGGTCAGACATCGCTGATCCTGAGGTTAAACGCGCACTGATCGAATCAGACATCGAATACCTCCGCGAACTTTTCGCCTTGAAAACCTGGGACGTAATAATCATCAACGGCTCGCTCGCTATCGGCACGCTCGTTGAATTCGGCATTCTGAAAGTCACAACATCAGAAGTTCGCAAAGTCCACGAGAAATCCCGCACGTTCGTGACCGGCACAATCGGCCGAAGCAAGGCCGTGGGCTTCTCGGTGAACCTGCCTAACCCGTGGACAAGCGCAATCACGAAGTTTCACATCGCCGACTGGATTAGGTCTGTGAGTTCCAAGTAAGACCGATAACACCACCGTCTGCAAGAAACCAGTGGTGCTTGGGCGTTATCCATGCGAAACCAGTTGGCGAGTAGTGATCGGACATTGAAGAATCCACTCACACTCGGTTTCTCTAGAGCCATAGAGACTGACATCATGTTCGTAGGCCTCTGCGAAGTAAGAGAGACCCCCAATCACCGCATGGGAGTTACTGACGGCACCAACCTCGTAAACGCCCACGCGAACAAGCTGCCTGAGCTTTTCGCCTAGAAACCTTTTGATCCATAGTTCTAGTCCCGGGTTCTAGCTGCTTGGCTGCCCTTGGATACTAAGCTCTCTGGGCCTACTTTGAGACTAAATATCGATGACCACCGTCACAAAGGGACTGACTAATTCACTGACTTGATTCAGTATTCATAAATCTCGGGCAATTGCGTTTCCCCTGATGAAACTTTAAAGATGTCCCCCGCCGTGCTTCCAATTTCTGCCCACACAGACCATTTAAGCCTCGATGTTAAGAAAACAAAGTCGAGCTCATTTGCCCTGGGCACGTTCACGAGTTTTTGCCCTGGGTAAGCCGTTCCCGCCACATAATCGGCCTTTTGAGTTATGGGTAGAAATCTATCTAGAAGTGCACGTTTGTCAGGCTCATCTCTCCAAGCTAGAATCTTGGCGGTATCCTGACCAACTCGGTCAGCAGAGTTTGTACCCTTGCTTTCTACCAAGACAACTGTGGTTTTGTCGTCGAAGTGCTTGAAACCAATCAAATCTATATAAGTCCTAAGGGCTGCGCGACCAGATCCCTGCATTAGGGCAAAGTCTCCTTGAGCACCAGGGTAACTGACACTCTGCACTTCGATGTCGTTTTTTGGGAAAATCTGCGTTGCGGCGACAAACGTAACCTCGTCTTCGCCAAAACCCTCATATTCATACAGTTTTGTTTCTTCACCAAGAGAAGCTAGAGACTCTGGAATTGGATTAGAAAGTTCTTCCCAAGTTAGACGGACTAGGTCAAGCCCGTGTTCGTTCGCAACAGTAAACTCGGAGCAATTTGCAACAATCGCTAAGCCGGAGCGGTTATATTTCTTCAGCTGGACCAAATCCGTAATGTCCAAAGTTGCGCCCGCGGCTTCGCCATTGAACTTAACTTGAATTCCGGTTGCAAGTCTAAAATTGTTTATGGCCTGTTCGGCCGTTTTTGCTTCCTTGTCATTGAGTCTGCCAAGTAGCTTCACGCCAAGTCGTTTTGAGTAGTACCAAGCCATTCCCCTTTCAGGATCCATGGCGTGTCCCCAACGATTGAACTTTAAAGTCCAGCCATTTCCTGCTCTGAAGAAGCGGGTCGATCTGCGCGATTCAATAAAATCGCCTAACTCAGAAGTGTTTTCCAAAATTTCTTGGGCTACGTTGTTTTCTTTGTTACTAGTTGCCCAATCAAGCAGGGCTTTGTTTGCATCTTTCCCTTGCAATACCCCCGCGTGCGTGGCGGCAATTAAATCGGAAAGCCCCAGGTCACTAGCTGGGCAAGCTTTAAATTCGTCATGGCGAATCGCTAAAAGACCATCATGGGTTATTGGCCACTCTAACTGAGCTGATGCTATGCCGAACTCACGGAAAAGAATCTGGAAAGTTTCCTTGAAATCAAAGCTGGTTTGACCTCCGTGGTCTGCTCGAGCTACGCGCCTTGCCTGAACCTTAACAAATGGAATCCTGGCAAGTCCTGATGCCACCTGTGAATCAAACCGTTGTAAAACATGGTCTTGGGTTTCAACGGAGGTGCTGATTTCTATCCACAAAAGTGGTATTTCGACCCCATCCAAAACAGTGGTTATTATGGCATCGGGATCTTTGAATCCCAATGATGGCATCAAGTTGCGAGCTACCTCGCTTGTGCGACCCATCCTTGAAAGCCTCACGAATTGTATGTCGACATTCTCACCGAGGGCTTTTGTTACAGCCGGTTTGAGAAAAAATAGCCCCTGCTCAATCGCCTCAAAATATATTCGTATCATCTAAGCTCCCCCGCTAGACCTTTATCATTTGCACTACGTGTTCTTGTTTATTTTTACTTTGAAAACTGTGGTTGAAAAGTTTGCTCTTTCCACTCATAGAGGTGGAATCTAGAATCTCGGCTTCGAATCCAATGTCCATGGCGATGCGAATTGTCATTTCGCCACCATCAACAAGTTCGCCTGCAATTTGACTGTCACCAATGACATAAATCGCTACGCCGCCCACTTTAAGTTTTGCATGGACATTTTCTAGGGCGCTCTTATAGTCTTCGTCCCATTTTTGTTTTGGTGCCTTTTTGGATGAGAACTCATAACGAGAACCAATTTCCGAACCTTGAGCTGCCTTGAAATCGAACCCCAACACATTCATTCGCTGCTTATGGTAAAGGTAGTAGTCCATCGTGTTGGCATATGGCGGAGAAGTGATTACTCTGTCGATGCTTCCGAGCGGGATAGAGTCATCGGTCCTGATATCACCAAGCACTATTTGACGCGTTACCCCCTCAGCAAATGTCCCTCTCGCCTGCAGGCCCTTGGATAGTGTTTCCAACTTTGCGGCAAATGCTGAAGCAATGTCGATAGGGTCTGGGGTGCGTTCAACGCGAGCATACCGAGTCTCAGTGTCTTGATTGGAGAACCTATTTACGATGGACGACAAAGCCACTGCTGAAATATTCCACAGGTCAGACTCTCGTCCAAATCTATCTATCTCATTCCTGAGGTAGCCGAACGCTAACTGGGCTCCTGGTGAAAACCAATGATCGAGGCCATGAAAGCTATCTAATTTAGAATCAGATTGGCCTTTCCACCCCCGAACCTGTGCAACCAAAGAGCTTAAAGTTGCTAGATTCTCGTCAGTTATAGGTGCTAACTTTGCTCGGGAAATCAGAACAGCAATTGGATTGACATCGATTCCAACCACGGAATTTCCGAGCATTGCTGATTCCAAAAGTGTTGTTCCACTGCCGCAGAATGGATCGAGTACCGATAGCCCTGATTCGTCTAAGTGCTCCCTGACAATTGAGCTAGGAAACTTACATGGGTAAGGATGAATCGAATGTAATTGCTTGTCGATTGCAATGATGTCTCTTTCGATCATTTCTTCTTCCTCAGAACAACCAAGAAAGAGCAGTTTTGATTCGTATAAAACCTAGTGGGGAATCCCAATAAAACTAGCCGGCGTTGGGCATTCTGATCCCAAACGATAAGGTCGTGCCAAAGCCAGCCTGCGTCTTGTGCAGCCTTGGCCAAGTCGCTGTGCATAGAAATATAGGGGCGGTCTGGAGGAAGACGATAGTCCTTGACGACCCAGACTGCATAACCGTCGGGCTTCGTTACTTCGAACAAGGTGGCAAATAGATCTCTGCTCTCATCCAAGAACAAGTCATAGTCCAAATTCCCAAAATCACTCTCGTGTTCAGAGTACTGCTTGACGACACTTTTGTTTTCGAGAACGATTCGACTTTTCTTGTGAGTTTTTTCTCTATCAGCAATGCTCCGCTGGATGAAATTTGCGTAAGGCGGTGAGGTGACGGTTAGCGCCACCGAACCTGGCTCTAAATACTTTGACATGTTCCGACAATCATCGTGGTGAACGAGAGCGCTTCCGGAACTTGTAATCAGTTCGCTATCGATTTCGGTTAGCCACTCGTTGGTCATTTCGACAAACCTAGGGTTTAGCTCGATGCCAACACCGTTACGACCTAGTCTCTTGGAGGCAAGAATTGTCGTACCGATACCATTGAATGGGTCGAAGACTATGTCGCCCGGTGCTGAGTACATCTTTACAAGGCGATCTGCCAACTTCAGGGGAAATACGGCACCATGTTCCTTATGCCTAGCCTGGCGAGGAGATGACAAATCTGACCAGACATTCGTGCTCAGGCTTGCCCACTCGGTAGCTGTAAGTCCGTTGAATCCCAGGCGTTTCGGCTTTGACGCTGGCTCGGTATTCTCCTGGTTTACAGTCACTTTGCGAAATTCCATCCTGGCTCGACTTATTTAGAGAAATGTTATCTTTGACCGCCGACATTGAAATACGTCAGACACACGAACCTAGACCCTTATTCTCTCATTTAGGTGATGAATAAAGTCGGCAACACCCAGATTGAATCGGGACTTGTTTAGAGTTACGGATCACCATTTTTATCTTGGGATACCCCTGTTGCGTTGCGCGGATAGGTGTACCTGCTAATCGCACCGATTGCAACTAGGTGGGTGGGGAGGGTATTCGTCTAGGGTCATCCATAGCATTCTTGTCTAAATTTCATGACTTTCAATTCATTGATCAGGTTGTCAGCGTCGTACCTCGACAGGTTCCCTTGTTCTGAGACCGCCAGATTGGCTTCCAGGTTTGAATCGAGTTCTTCGAACAAAGTTGTGATCAGTTCCAGCTGTTTGTTAGTAGCTGGTTTCTCATGACTTGGACTATTTCTCACTTTTGCTCGTCCTTATGGATGAGCTGTTAAGTAGTTGTTCTTCATTTATTTCAAAGTAGCTGAAGGTGGCTTATTTTTATTCGTCGCCCGATCAAGAGAATGTCGGCGTACGAAGGTATTCTTGGGGTAACCCATGGGGAGGTTAGACGTGGAATACCTGGTGAAGTTAGACAAAGATGCCGAGTGGGGGCGATTTGATCCGTGGTTCGACTCTTTTGTCGACTTAGGTTTCAAGCTATATAACGCTAGAAAAATGGGTCATGTTTATAAAAAAGTAGCTATCGGCGTCCCTAAAAGTCCTTTCGTCGCTTTAGCCATGGCTATCGGTTTCAGTCGTGCTGCTTATAAAGAGGGAACGGACTTCTCTAAGGAAGTCTCTCTCGATGATGTAAAGGTTGGCGAAGTAATTGCCTTCAGAGGTGCGTGGAGTCAGCCAGAGCCAGGGGTTAGCCGACTACCAAGAAGTAGCGTCGGTTTAGTTTCCGCAATCAAGTCTGGATCTGGAAACTTAACTGAGATTCACTTCACTTTCGACACCGGGGCGGTTGCTGAGAAACGTAATTTCAACAAAGCATTATCAGCCGACGACCGCACGAAACTTCCGCGGCTCTTTTCGGTCCCTTTAGGAACACCGCAGCGACCGGAGCAAACCAGGAAGAGCAGAGAAGTAGTTGATGACTCGCCAAGGACTCGTGAAAATAAGGAGTTCTTTGAAAGTTGGGACTATCAGATTTGCCCGACCCTAGTTATTTTCGGGCCAACGGGACGGCTTGATGACTACAAGAAGCCTCTTGTTAGAGACGAAGAGATTCACGGCAAGCTAATGATCGAGTCAGACTCCCTATTCAATCTCGCTCGCCTGGACAGGTTGAGTAATGATGTAAATCCACACTTCGTCAATGCCGTGGAGCAGATTTCTCAATTTCCAACTAATGGGTCCCCCGCCTTTGAGTCCTTGAAAAGATTCCCATTTGTTTGTCTCGATGGGAATGATGCGATATTGAACCTTTCAGAGAAAAGAATTTTCCAAGACAAGACCCTGATCGCCCTTTGGGAAGCAACAGGCAACCAGCATCAAGATGTTGCATTGAGAACATTCGCTAAAGCTGCTAGCCAAAACACGCCCGTGCCGGATTTTGCTGGGGCTTTGGGTTGGACGCCACCAGCGGGCGTACAGATTTGGGGGTGGAGATAATGACAATTAGTTCACCAGACCTAGCATTCAGGAACCTCTCTGAGGTTTGGTCTGCTGGAATTACTCTTCAAACTTTCGAAGATGAAAGTCGGGCAGTTGCTTTCGAGCTGACCAATAAATTGCTCGGTGCAGTTACCGGGAAGGACCTTGAAGGTCTCGAAACCACATTGAAATACATTTACTGGGATCTCCGCGGCCATATTCCTAACCCTGAACGCCCAGAAGCGGGCTGGTTTGCTCGCCGAGTTTCGCTTCAAAATGAACTTGGTATAAACGTCCAAGTCCTTTCAACTGAAGAGCTGGGGGCAGGAAAAGAACTGATCTTGAGACTGAACGCCCTTGCCGAAAAGGATTCGGTGTACTCGGAGCAGATCCTAAACCTGCTCGAGCGTGAGCCAGAAACCGTCTTCATTGTTGAAAAACCAAGACAACGTGCAGAAGTCGATGCGCTTTTGGTTGCGAGCACAGCCGAGCCCAGCTACCAGGTATTTAACCTAGGCAGATTTGTATCATTTCCTCCCACAGAGTTCAAGCAAGTTGTCGTTTTGGCTGCGCCTAGGAAGATATCTGACAACTTCATGCGAGCAATAACGCTTGGTGGCATAGCGGGTAAGTTCAGCTTCTTGGCCCCTAACTGGTTAATCGGCAACGAACCAAGCACCATCCGGCAAGAACTGGCGCCAACCTTAAAAGTTGCGCCTTTACCTAAGGTCCATGTTGTCGGTCCCCAATTTGACAGGCCTGTAACTGAAGTTCCCGTAGAGACAGTTGAATTGAAGGACTACACGAACCCGGCTGACATTGAAAAGCTCATGACGGTCGGTGACATTGATTGCCGCTATGTTCACCTGAATGAAGGTTTGGTTATCCCGGTCGAAGACGATGCCGCGCGAATCAGCATTCTTGAACGCCAAGACGACGGACTCCTAAAGGTGGAATTTCGAGACCCTTTCGATGGATTAGCGGTCGGCGATGTTGTTTTCAATCTTCGCGATGGCGCGGAAGATGATTTCTTGATGGACTTGGCCGTTATGGCCATGGGCCAAGAATTCCGATCCTTTGCGAGCGGGCGACTGCTTTGGAAGTCGCGGGCACATAACATGATTGAAGCCCACGGCTACGATCAAGCCGTATCGAAATTGAAAGCCGGTGGGGTGAGCACAGCTCATTACTTGAAGGACTGGCTCGACGATGACGACTTCGTAAGCCCCCGAGCGAAGTCCGACTGGGCCAATCTATTGAAAGCCCTTGAATTCACGATCGTAGAAGTTAAGAGCTTGACAAACCTAAGCTCTAAATTGCGCTCGCACCTCATTTCAATTGGCCAGAGCGCCAGATCTGCCATGGCCGACTCAATCGATGCCTCAGAGTGGGACCTAATTCGCGAAGGCAAAGTGGTGTCTAAGAAACTTGCCGAGTATGGTGATGCTGAATTCTTGCTTTCGACGGTAACTGACATCGGAGATGCGACAGTCAAGTGTCACCCAAATGATTTACGCAAAGTCAGGAGACTTTAGTCATGGTCAGGATGCGCCCACCAATCATCGCGTCGGACTCACCCCCCGGCGAAAAGTTACTTTTCCAAAAGTTTGAAGAGTTACAAGGTGCCGAAAACTGGATTGTGCTTCATTCGCTCGATATATTCGGCGACATACCCAATGGACAGGGTGAGGCAGACTTTGTCCTACTTGTCCCAGGTCAAGGAGTGCTCGTAATTGAAGTCAAGTCACACACCAAAATCAAAGCAAAAGGTGGTGTCTGGACCCTTGGTAACGACAAGCCTTCCAACCGTGGGCCAGTAAGGCAAGCATGGAATGCGGCTCATGCAATAAGAAATTATCTACAAAATCAAAAAGTGGACATTTACGATGTCCCGATCGCCGCATGCGTTTGGTTTACAAACGCAAACAATGAAGATGTTGAGCCATCGATCCAGTGGGAGAACTGGATGCTCTTATATGCAAAAGACATGCCTAAGCCACTGCACAAAACTATTGAGGGAGTTTTTGCCGGGGCGATTTCAACCTTCGAAAAGGGGAAGCTACGCTTTTCATCTCAGCGGGCACCCGTCCAGAAACTTGAGGCCATTGCAAAAGCACTTAGGCCCGAAATCGTGATCGAGAAAACGGCAGAAATGCGCGTAGCCGAAATAGCGGGATGGGCCAAATCAGCGGTTGAGCAACAGCTAGACATTGTCGAAGCTATCCGCGGTTTAACCAAACCTTTTCTTCTTCAAGGCATCGCCGGAACTGGAAAAACGCACATCGCCATACACGAAGCCAAGCAGGCCCACATGCGAGGCGAGCGAACACTCCTCACCTGTTACAACTCACTTCTAGCGGAGTACTTGAAATCAGAACTATCTGGCTACGCCAGAGTTGAAGTGAAACACTTCCATAAGTTCATGACTGACTTGGTGGGCACTGAAAACATTCCAGAAGATGACCGAGCCTGGTGGAGCGAGACTTTGCCAAAATTGGCTATCGAAAAGTTGGTCGAACTGCCACTTTCTGAAAGATATGACACATTGATTGTCGACGAGGCCCAAGATTTGGGGCTAGCAACTTACTTAGAAGTTATGGACTTCTCCCTTGAAAAGGGGCTCGAGAATTCCTATGTGTTGTTCACAGGAGATTTCCAACATCAAGGGATCTACCTAGATGGGTCTGCCGCCCTTGGAAATTACAGGACCTCCATCAAGAATTTGAGTGTTCTAAATCCGCTGTCAAAAAACTGCAGGAACACAAAGGCGCTTGGTGACCAGGTGATGGACTACATTGGTGAACCAAACGCGTACAGCGGGTACCTAAGAAAAGATGAAGGCCTGCCCCCAAGCCCTGGCATTGCCCAAAATAACGCGGAAATCTCTTCAATCTTGTTTAGCGAACTGGATCGACTAACCAAGCTTTATAAGAGCGAAAATATAGTCGTCCTAAGTTCAAACAAGACGATGCTTGAACAGGTCTTAGCTTCAAAAAACGTCGCGCGCACTGAACTGGGAAAGCCTGCTACCGGGAAAATACGCTGGGGCTCGGTTCAATCCTTCAAGGGACTTGAAGCTTTAGCTGTGCTCTTGGTTGAGTTTGAACCTGGGTACGGAGCTTCTAAAGAAACCTTCTATGTGGCAGCTACAAGAACCCTTTCAGAGTTTGTATTTGTGTATCCATCCAGCCTTTTAGCCAAAGTCTTCTAAGGAGCGATTGTGGTAAATGTTGCACGTGAAAAGGTAGTCGACTACCTAATAAATGAGATTTGGGGGCCTGTCCTTGCTACCTCCGATGTTGACGCCATTGAACTTCCCACTCCTGGACCTGACGGTTCGTTCGAGATACCGGGCGATGGTAACTTGCCGAAAATATTGGACAAGGCTTCTGGTGATCTAATCGTCACTGGCGCTGCGCCAAAGATGTTTTACGGCACTGGTGTTTTGCACGCTCAAGAAGCGTGGGACGCGCCGGAGGCAAAAGAGTCGAATGATGCCGGGGACGAAGTTATTACTCCGGACCCGGATGACGCTCCCGACGTAGTTGTGGATAACCATTTTGGTGGTGGCGATGACGAAGAACAGGACTCGATTTCACTGGATCAAAGCCAAAAAAGGAAACCAAGTGCAATGGGTTTCACGAGTGAGCTAGTGCTTGCAGACGGCGATGCTTTGCACATCCAATTTGATGGGGCTATTTACGACGAAATCAAACTCAAGTTTGACGGCAGAACATTACAGGGGTGGCGCCGCAAGGCATTTTCTCTAACTGGAAATTTAGTCTGGGAGCCCACAAAAGTTGAGCTGAACAGCTTGACCCCCGTCGTGCTAACGGGCGATCACGCAGAGTTGGTTTCTGCGAAAATTCGATTCCGCAAGGCTGCGATCGGCGCAGATTCTGGAGTCGGTCTTATTGCAACTCTCGTCGTCAAGAACCAAACGCTGGACCCACATGAGGTCGACATTTTCCAATCAACTCTCAAAATGAGTCTGGTCGGGGACGGGTACATAAGAAGTTCAAAACACTCGGATAGTGCAGATGTCGAACAGCGAGAGCTCGACCATCTTTACCGCCACACCTCAAATTACGCAGTGGGTCACGGTACCTCTGTGAATTGGCCTCAGGTAGCGCCGGGTGAGAAATTAAAGGAAATCAAAACCACTTCGCTGCCGATTTTTTACCAAGAGGTACTGGATTTTGAAGGCGCCCCAACAGCATCAATGGACAAATTGGCGGCGGCTTCTCAGGCTGAACTTGCAGAAGCGCTAAACCCAATCATTGTCGAATTTGAACGGTGGATATCAAACGAGCAATCCGTTTCTTTGGCCAACGGTGGAGACGCCGAAGTGACCGAAAGATTGGCCAGCCGTGCAACTCACATCTTGGACCGAATCAAAAAGGGCTTTGACCTTTTGGTTCACGACGAACAGGTGTTCGAGGCGTTCATCCTTGCTAACAAAGCCATGTTCGAACAGCAAAAGAATGGTCGTCGCCCCTTGCGTGAGTGGGCGCGCGACTCAAAGAAGAGCTATTTGGCCGCTGAACCATTCAAACTAGTGCCTTCAACCGAACCAACCGGCAAGTTTGGCCGATGGAGACCTTTTCAGCTAGCGTTTCTCCTTGCTGCACTTCCGGGCTTAGTAGATCCGCAAGATGAGTCCCGGGAAGAAGTTGACCTCATTTTCTTTCCTACAGGTGGAGGCAAAACAGAAGCCTATCTAGGGGCAAGCGCTCTTTCGATAATTCTTCAAAGGTTACGCGGCGGGAAAGATACCGATTACGGCGTCAACGTTTTGATGCGTTACACACTTCGGCTACTGACTATTCAGCAGTTTGAACGAAGCTCGGGATTGATCTGTGTGTTGGAACAAATGCGCCAATCCATGCCAGAAAGATTGGGGCAGACGCCGATTTCTATTGGCGTATGGCTCGGAAACAAAACAACACCAAACTGGAGAGAGAAAGCCCTCGAGCAACTCAAGGACATCAAGAACAGAAAGGCCGACGACCCCAATCCATTTGTTCTGAATCGCTGCCCCATCTGCGCCGCTGAATTTGGTTGGGATGGCAAATATTGGCGCGGCTACGAGGCTGTGCCAAAGAAAGGTAAAGATTCAACTCTTCGATTTGTCTGCCCGGACTTTAACTGTCACTTTGGAGATCCAGACAACGCTTTGCCGATTTGGATTACCGACGAGGACGTGTACATTCAAAGGCCAACTTTTGTTCTCGGAACGGTCGATAAGTTTGCCCAAATGGCTTGGCAAGAAAGAGCTCGAAAGTTGTTCGGAATCGGGCCGGATGGATCTCGAGTTTCCGATCCACCAGCTCTAGTAATTCAAGACGAGCTCCACCTAATTTCGGGACCGCTCGGCTCTATGGTTGGCCTTTACGAACCTGTTATTGAGGAGTTGTGCACAGATCGACGCACGCCCACGCCAATTAGGCCAAAGATTATCGCGTCTACGGCAACAACCCGTAAATATGAGTCGCAAATCAAAACCCTTTACGGCCGTGACAAAGTCATGTTGTTCCCGCAAGCGATTTCTCGCGCAAATGAATCCTTCTTCTCCAAAGTTCTATACGAAGCGGATGGGTTCACCAAGAAAAAAGGAAGCCTTTACCTTGGCGTCAATCCCGCAACTTACATGAACGGCCAACTCTCGGCAGCTCGAGTTGCAGCTATTCTCAAGCAGGCCCCAAACATGGAGCCGGATCCAAATAATCAGGACATGGACTATTACAGAACATCACTATGGTTCTTCAATAGCCTTCGTGAACTAGGAATGACACTCACGTTGATGCAATCAACGGTGAGAGACCTTATCGCCGGTATGAGAGTGGCAAATCGACTACCGGCCCCAAAGGCGAGCTATCCGCACAAAATATTGGAGCTTACGAGTCGAATCGACTCAAATAAGGTGTCGAGTTCGCTCGCTGCTCTTGCACGACCCAGTTGGGATCCAAAGTCTTTCGACACCTGCCTAGCCTCGAGCATTATGGAGGTGGGCGTGGATGTTCCTCGTTTGGGGCTTTTGACGATCATGTCGCAACCAAAAACGACTTCCCAGTACATTCAGGTTTCTGGTCGCGTTGGGCGATCTGGAGATGCCGGGCCTGGCCTCGTTGTGATGCTCTACAACACAACAAGAGCGCGTGATCGAAGCATTTATGAGAGGTTTCAGCCTCACCACGAAACCCTTTACGCACAGGTCGAACCGATTAGCCTGACTCCATTCGCTATACAGGCGCTTAATCACGGTCTAAAAGGCGCGCTAATTTCACAGTATCGAATGACCAGCATTTTGGATTCAAAACCAAATGCAGCAGATTGGGGCAAATTTGATGACGCCGTAGCTGTCCTTAGGGGTCGTCTTGTGCACCTAGGTGGAGATGGACAGAATCTTAAGGACTTCGACCTACTTTGCCAGCGGCTAAGGAATTACTGGGGAATTTACAACCCGACCGAATGGGATTACAGCTATAAAGAAGAAAACATCGGTCCTGATGAGGACTCGGTTCCAGCACTAATGAGAAAGCGCAGAGAACCTATGGACCAAATTCCAAACGATAAGAGTTTCATGGTTCCGACATCAATGCGAAATGTTGATGGGCAAACGCGGCTCGAAATTATGAATCCGTACGCTTTTGAGGAACAGGAAGACTAATGGCAACAAACGAGATTCGACAGTCGAGCGTAATCCAAGGCTCGGGGCCTGGCTCGCTAACAGTGCTTCAAGAAGGTATGTCAGTGATGATCTCCGGACTCGATGCCTGGTACAAGCTGCCGGTTACCATTCCAGCCTCGAAAGACGACGGGCTAGCACAACTTATCTACAAAACGGACATCCCAAAAAAGTGCAGACTAAGCGACCCCAAACTTGAAAACACCTTGCAGGTTGAGTTCTTCGCTGTACCACCAGCCGTGGGGGTCGATTCTGAAGCCAAACACAGTGAGGCAATACCAGTGACGGTCTTTCCTTGCTGGACTATCTGCTACAACTGCCGTGCGCTTGAAAAAATAGAATCAGTCGAACAACTCCTTCCGAACTGCAAGTACTGTGCCTCAGTCGGAAACAAAAAGAGAAAAGTAGTTCAAACAAATTTCGTTATTGCTTGCGAGAACGGGCATATCGATGAATTTCCTTGGCGCATGTGGGTGCATAAAGGTGAGCGCCTTGAATGCAAAGACTCACGCCTTGAGATGTACACGGCTGGATCGGGAGATCTGAAGGGTCAAAAGGTCGTCTGCACGAAGTGCAATTCGTCACGGAATTTAGCTAACACGAACTCTGCTGAGGAAGGTTCTACTTATCTAAGTAAGAACCTCTACGGCGGTAAGGACCACCTGTTTACTTGCACTGGGCGAAAACCGTGGCTTGAAGAATCGGATTCCTGCGATTTGCAAGTGCGAATGGTTCTGCGGAGTGCCTCGAACCTCTACTACACGAACCAATACAGTTCCATATTTGTACCCATTCAGACGGAACCTGAGAGCCCTATTGACGAGGTTATCGACCAAAAGAGCATTCAGCTCCGGACCAAGCTGCTGATTCCATACGCGTATAACTATGGTGCATTCGCAAATTATCTGAAGTTCGAGGACCCTGATTTTGGCGGCTTTGATGTTTCCGAAATCGAGGCTCGATTACGGGCTCGACTCCCGCAAGCAGGTGGGGCGGTTTCAACCCCTGAAGACCAGATCAAGTCCTCGATAAAAAATCCAGAGTGGGAGGCTCTAAACCGAATTCAAGAAAATGAAAGTTTGAGAGTTCGAGACGTTGGCTACGCGCAAAGCATCGCTGGGGTTGACACAATCCACGCCGTGCCAACTTTAGTAAAGACAACGGCCCTCGCCGGATTCAGCAGACTGCTTCCAAAGGCGCAATCCATAGGCGATTCGAAGTCGATGCTGCGACGTGCGACTAAGAACCCGAGAAAAGCGAACTGGTTGCCCGCTGTGCAATATGTTGGTGAAGGCATTTTCATCAAGCTAGATGACGAGAAACTTGCCGGATGGGAAGCCCAGCTCGCGGTCAAACAACGCGTTGCCAAGATCAAAGCAAACCTAGAACGCTTCGGCCGTGAAAATCCAGATGAGCCAACCACCGCGAGAAGAGTGCTTTTACACACGTTGGCACACGTTCTCATTCAAGAGCTGGTCCTTGAATGTGGATACATTGCCGCGTCGCTGTCGGAGCGCATCTATTCAGACGAAAAATCTGCAGGAATTCTGATCTACACGTCTTCACCTGATGCCGATGGAACAATGGGCGGTTTAGTTGAAATGGCCAGACCTGATGCCTTGGAAAAAGTATTTTCTAATGCGATAGAAAAAGCAATGTGGTGCTCGAATGATCCGGTCTGTATGGAGTTGGGTAAAGAAGGTCAAGGCAACCTCGGGACTAACCTGGCCGCTTGCCATAACTGCTGCCTATTGCCAGAAACAGCTTGCGACCACTTCAATCAAGCATTGGACCGTGCACTTCTGGTCGGTGACACAACAGACCCGTCCGCCTTTTTTGGTTACTTCAACTAGATAATCACGGAAAACCAAAGCATTCGAGGTTTGAAGTGAGGCAGTGACTCATCGCTATAGGTTCTGAAAATAAGTTTCGAATTTGCGGAAAGTCTGACAGTCGACAGGCCTGCTTTGAGTCAAATGAGCGAATTCAGCCAATCTCTGAGCAACTTCGTCGACAGGCAGTCATCTCGGTTGTAGGAGCTGATTACCTGCAGTAGGCGTGTGGTTTCTGTTTCGTCGCCTTGGGCTTTGGCTTTTGCGGCGAGGTCGAAATAGAGAAGGGCTTGGTCGCCACCGGCTACAAGGCCTTTGCGGTTTAGTTTGGTGTCGGCGTCGTAATAGTGCTCGAGCTGCTTGATTGAGTAGCCGCCGGCTCCTGGGCGAACGCGAGACATCGCGATGTCTCGAAGGTCGATCATTCGTGAGACAAGAAACTCGACTTCTTCACTAAACGTTTCATAACGTTCGGCGAGCGCTTTTAGATACCTGGGTTCGGGGTTGTAGTAGTGATAAATGTGGGCACCTTGCGAGAGCTTCATCCGCTCAGTTGCAAAGAGCACGAACTTCTCGAAAAGGTGCCTCTCGGTTGTGAGGTCGAGGCTTTCAAAAACCGTGAAGTCTTCGTTGGCATCAACTGCACCAAACATGAACACGGCATCACCAGGTGCGTTGACTTCGGTAAACCATTCGATGTCAAAGAATAGGTCGTTCGAGTCGGGGGTTGGCAAAGGTAGCCAATTGGCTTCGTCAAGGATCTCAACCTGTGGTTTGCCAGTGGCGCGCTCGGCTTCGATTACCTTTGCCCAAGCTCGGTGTTCAGCAATCTTCTCTTTCGAGAGTTTGCCAACCTCAAGATCACCTTCGGTAGTAGCAAGTTGGTGAAGGGTCGTGAACCCGGCTGCTTCGTAGTCTTTTAGGTTTCTGAAATTGTAGAGCTGGCTAAGTGGGTCTTCGGCCAAGATGCCGATCTTGCAATGCTTTGGGTAAGGGCAATGAAGTTCTTTGCACACACCCGTGGTTTCACAGTGCATTGAGGTTACCTTCGCAAATGTCATCTCAGCCGGCGAAATAGAGTCGAGAGTTTTGAACAGAGCCACGCGGGCAGAGTCGAGCGCGGCCAAACCATCGGCTTGAGGGTGACGAGCTGTGATGCCACGGACGCCGATGATTCCGAGATCAAGTTCCGACGCCAAGCCGTGCTCGGCGAGGACCTCCGCATAGGATGCAACTTGGATCCAGTAGTAGTCCTTGAAGGTCTTTGAGCACTTGACGTCCCAGACAACATATTTGGGCGACGAGGTGGTTCTGTCGGACTTGACGACTTCGATCTTGCCTTCGGCCGTGCCACGCACGTCGTAGTCCTCGCGAATTAGGAGGTCGGCATAGCCAGACCAGAGGTGGCCGTTGCTCCAGCTCTCAAAGAAGCCCTGAGCCACAACCGGCACACCGACGTTTAGTTTCTCGAGAGTTTCTGCCATGGTGGGTCGATCTAACTCAACGAAGTCGTCCCCCAGGTCTTGCTTGAGCCATTCGAAGACCATGGCTTCGTACTCGATGCCTTGAATCACCGGCAACACCTGGGTGAGGTCCTCTTTGTATTTCTCGTCGATGGCTAGAGCCTCGGGGACCTTCGCTGCCACCGACATCTCGAGGGTTGTGCAATGGGAGCAGGCGACCTTGAAAAGATCGCGGCTCGCGTAACGCCAGGCTGAGTTGGAAACCTTCAACTACTAATCACTCCCCCTGCACAATCTCGATGCATTTGGATTCACTGTATTCGCTAAAGTTGAACTCCATTGGAATTTCTCGTGATCCTAATGGAAGCTAGGTGCTGCCCTGGCATCGCGAAAATCAATGCCTCGGTGTTGTTCTCGTAGCGTTTTAGACGGCCGAGCTTCTTCATGGCGTCGACTTTGGTTGCTGAGGCTTTGTCGGCGAAGGCAATGAAGTCAGTCAGCTGCATTCCGAATACGCCAACAAGGGTAGTCACGATGAATTCGGCGATCTCGCTCGGGTCGGATTTGGTGATGTAGCTGCGACTAAAGTCTGGTCGACCTACAGGTTCTTCGCTCTCGTTCCAGTCTTCAGGTTCGATGTCGGGCTTGGTCCACCCATAGAACTCAAGGGTTTCAACCATCTGTTCGCTAATCTGGGGCCGGAGGTAGAGGTTGCCGGTTAGTTCTAGAACGAACTTGCCCGGTTCGTCGAAGACCGCATCAAACTGGGGAGAAGTAACGCTGTTGTTGCCATAGTACAGAAGGCAAGTTCGCAGGCAAAAGGTGCCTCCTTTGGCATAGTCTTCGAGCAGTTTGACGATGACATGGCCGAGTGGCTCCCAATCGGGGCCGAGTAACGGGTTGTCGCTAATCAAAAAATCCCCTTCGTGTTAGTTTTGTCAGCCTCGATGATCGAGCGAGAAAGGCGCACCATTTGGCTTGCTTCGGGTCCTAACCTAAAGCTACCCGCCGACCTTTTATCGCCTGATTGCAGGCATACTTAACGGAGGTTGATTGCAAGAGGGGTTTCAATGTTTACCGAGCAGTTCTGCGCGAACGGCGAATTTACTTACGCGGGCGGCAAGCAATATCAGGGCCAATTTTTTGTGGTTTCAGCCAGTCGCGAAGAGGCAATTTGTATCATCGCCGATCACAAGGTTTTCAACTACGAAGCGGCGGTTTGGTTTAATTTCGAAATTGAGAGCGCTCGAGGAAACCTTTTTGGCATGAGTCAAGATCTTTCTACCGAGCTGGACGCCATGCCGCTTGCCCACTACAGCCCTGAAGACACGATTTTCTTTGTTAGCCCAGACCTCAAAGTCATTCACTTGCCTGATCCACGGTCGATCTATGGACGAGGAGGGGCACAGCGATGGCGCCTTCTTGACACCAAGTGCGAATATTTCAGCAAGGTGCGAGAACTAAAGAGAATTTACCGAAACGTTTTAGAGCAGTATCCTTCGATTCGAGCTCTAGATGTGCCGCCCCGGGGTGGTTTGCCTAAGCGAGTGAATTTGGCGTCCATGCCTCCGGGTTTCGACATGGAAAAGGTTCCTAGCCAGGTGGAAACCACGTTCAGAATGCCCAAAGGAATGCGCGACGACGAGTTGGCTATGGCTGCGTTTGTCGCGTGCTTCTTTGAAGAAATGCGGTCCGCTCGGGTTTATGAGGGTTTTGTTGGTCAATTCCCCTACCCAAACTTGGAGATAGTTCAAGCCGAGGTTGACTTTAGGATTTCGAACAAGTTCACCTTTTGGCCTGACCTTTACCCAATGGACCAGCTCGGAAAAAACGAAATTGATCGCAGAGCAAAGAGGGCACTAAAAACGCTTCAGAGTTTCGAGCAGTTTGGTCACGACCATCAAGCAATCGGCGAAGCGGTTCGACGACTTAACGACGACGAGATCTGCGAAGCTCTGCTAGCAGCATATTTTTCGATGAATAACGGTCATTTCTTCGAGTCAGTCAAGCCCCTTATGATCGAAGCTTCACAGCGCATTCGAGGCTCAAGATGGTAGTAATTACGCCACTTTGGATGGAGGCTACTCAGCTTGCACGCCTGTTTGGGCACGACCGCATCACAGCCGAACACGTGCTCGCGGCATGGCTGAAGATCGGCGCTTGGTCGCAACTTCCAGACAGAGACCTTTTGAAAATCAACGTCAGAAAAGAAATCCAGCAACTTTGGGACATGGGTTTCGTCGAGCGAATTCAAGGGCAAGATGTCGAGACCACGCCGCAAGCAGAGGCTTGGCTAGACCGAATCAATCAAACGCCTGGGTCTGAACCACTTTTGCGCGAGATGATTGAGGCCTTGAAGTACCACCTAACTCCTTCTGACCCTCCTGCTTTGGCTGGGCCAGAGAGCGAAAGTTCGAGTATCACTCAAGTACCTGTTGTTCCAGAACCGGTTCGGGCAGAGGTACCTGTTTTGACCGAGTTAGAGAAGTCCATGCTCGTCATAGACAACTTGGTTGGCTTAGGAGAGGTCAAAGAGCACGTTCACAACATGGTTAATCTCATAAAGTTTCGCGAGAAGGCGGAAAGAGCCGGCGCCGTCGTGCCAGTTGGTTTGCACCTAGCTTTCGTGGGTGACCCGGGAACCGGGAAGACGACGGTTGCAAAGCTTTACGCCCGAATTTACAAAGAGTTAGGACTCCTAACCAACGGGCACACGGTTGAAGTTACTCGCGGCGACCTGGTAGGCCAATACATCGGCCAAACCGCACCGAAGGTGATTGCAGCTGTCGACAGGGCTATGGGCGGCGTGCTTTTCATCGATGAAGCGCATTCGCTTTACCCAGCCGGAGCCAACGACTACGGCCACGAGGCACTCTCGGAGTTGGTGAAACTCATGGAAGAACGCCGTGGGCAATTCGCTGTGATCCTCGCCGGCTACACCGACAACATGGCGCAATTGATTGACTCGGACCCAGGGTTGAAGTCGAGAATTAATAAGCAGGTCTACTTCGAGAACTATTCGGCTGCCGAGATGGTCGAGATTGTTGAGCTGGTGTGCCGCGACTCTGGCCTCCAAATGAGGGAGCGAGCAAAGGCCGCGGTTCTCAAACACATGAACGAAAATGTGACCTCAGGAACTGAAGGTAACGGTCGCTACGCCCGAAAGCTCTTCGAGAAAATTTGCGAGCTGCTCGCACAGCGCGTTATGAACTCAAACGACAAGACTTCGCTCGAAATCACGTTGATCGAACCGGAGGATGTGCCACGTAGCCTCAACTTCAGAGCTGCTCAAGTGGTAGCTGGTGAGTCGACTTCGGAGGTACCAACCCTCGAGTCAGCGCTGGCAGAGCTAAACGCACTCACCGGCCTGAACGAGGTGAAGACGAAGGTAGAAACCTTGGTTAACCTCTTGCGCGCAAACCAGGCGATGGAGAAAGCCGGAAAGCGCCCTGTTCCAGCTAACTTGCACCTCGTGTTCACGGGTGACCCAGGGACAGGTAAAACCACGGTTGCCCACATAGTCGCGAAGATCTATCGAGCACTTGGAGTTTTGCCGAGCGGACACCTTGTGATCGCAAATCGCGAAAGTTTGGTCGCCAGTTATGTTGGTCAGACTTCACCGAAAGTGAAAGCGAAGATTGACGAATCTATGGGTGGAATCCTTTTCGTCGACGAAGCCTATGCACTCACACCTAAAAGTGAAAATGATTTTGGGGCCGAAGCAATTGCAACGCTTATCGATGCGATGGAAAGCCGACGAGGTCAATTCGCAGTGATTTTTGCTGGCTACAAAGACGAGATGGCTGCGTTTGTCGCTGCGAACCCGGGAATGCGTTCGCGCACCGAAGAGGTTTTCTTTCCGAACTACAGCAAAGACGAACTGGTTAAAATCTTTTCAGGGATCGCAAAATCTTCAGGGGTTAAACTCTCAGACGAATTCACGGCGGCGCTTCGGCGCTTTTTGGAGGGCGTCAAAACCAGTGGCGACGCCGGAAACGCTCGGTTCGCAAGAACGCTTTTCGAAAGCGCCTTTGCGAACGCGGCAACTCGAGCAGCTCGCGAGGCTGGCGCCGGTCAGATGGATATCAAGGTTTTCACAAACCTGGTTCCCGAAGACCTACCCGCTCCTCCACCCGCAGCGCCCGAAAGGCGACGTGTGGGATTTGGCGGCGACCTCTGAGTCTAGACAGCCACCTTTTCGCGCCAAAAGTCGACGTCGGCTCGGCTGGTGAGCCAGCGAACGAAGGTGTTGTTGCAGAGCGCGATGTCGCCGCGGGTGGCGCGAATCAGCTCTACGGCTTCGTGCGGTGTGTAGCCTTCGCGAATGAGAACGAGGGCCATCACTAGGCCAGAGCGGTTGAGCCCGGCCTGGCAACGAATGAGCACGCGCTTGCCGGCCTTCCAGTCGGCATGGGCTTCGCGAACAGCGAAGTAGAGGTCGCGCTCAGGGTCGAAATCGGTCATGTCGCCATCGGCGAATCCGAAACGAATCTCTTTGACGTTCCAGCTCGCTGCGTTAGCTCTCGCAAAGAGGGTGTAGACGGCGTCGAAGTGATTGGTGGTGACGCGATTCGGGCTGTGGCCGGGTGCGCCGATTACGTCGTAGTCGTCGGTGCCGCCCTGCCAAAGGCCTGGGAGCACTTCGCTCCAGAGAGCGTGTGGGTAGCGGTTCTGGTTCATGGGCTTATGCCCCTTTCTTAGTGTTGTTATAAATCGTTTCGACTACGAGAGCCCAGGTTTCTGGGGTCTCTTTCAGTGGTTGGTAGCCGCCGGCTCCACCGATCAGGACGCGCCCTTCACAGTATTCGTTGGCCTTACACGCAATCATTTCGGCTGCGTATTTGAACCCAGCTTTTGTGTAGTTCGCGAGGGCACCGAGGTTGCCAACGCCCTCGTGACCATCGGCTCCCGCGGCGAGCAGAATCACATCGGGCCTGTAGAGGTCGATGATTTCGGCTGCTCGATCGATTGCGGCCATAAAGACGCTGTCGCCATCGCCACCGAGCACGTTGATGCCATAGGCGTGGTTCTCTTCGTCAACGACTTCGCGCCTGGTGCCGTCGAGGCTTTGCAGCGCTCGGTCGCCGGGGTAGATGCCCCCGTGGTGAATGCTGATAGTCGGGATTCCCGCGCCTTTGAGCATGTGATATACGCCGTCGCCAGCGTGGATGTCCCAGTCGATATAGAGCGGCTTGAGGCCAGCTTCTTTAAACGCCACGGCCGCATATGCCATGTCGTTGAAAACACAGAAGCCACTAGCGCGGTTAAAGCGGGCATGATGTTTTGCGCCTTGCGGGTTGAACACCACGTTTGCTTTGCCGGTCAAGATCAGCTCGACAGCACGGATGGTGCCGCGAAACATCGCGAAACCGGCCGCGGCCGTCTTTTTGCTCTTGTAATACCACTCCGAGTTTTCGCCGCCAAGGGTCTTGGCGACGTAAGTCGCGTCGTGAGTGGCATTGAGTTTTGCGCGGTCTGCTCTAGCTGTGCCACGCGGGGTCGGGTTGACGA